>CAVFVI010000010.1:0-80950 GCA_963626055.1 Acutalibacteraceae bacterium | reverse complement strand
GTTTCCGGCTTCCACAGCCTGGTTTCCTCCGGTACTTCTTCCAAGACCGTTGAGAACGAAAAGGACATGCTGAAGGTTGGTTACGGCGCTATGGTGCTGGAAAGCCTGCTGGCTGTTCTGGCCCTGTGCGTTGCCGGTGCAGCCGCTGCTGCTGACGGCACCCCCGCCGCCGGTACCCCGTTCCAGATTTTCAGCCGCGGCGTTGCCGGTTTCTTTGAGATGTTCGGTATTCCCGCACACTTTGCTACTGTCTTTATGACCATGTGCGTTTCTGCTCTGGCTCTGACCAGCCTGGACGCCGTTGCTCGTATTGCCCGTATGGCATTCCAGGAACTGTTCACCGTGGACGACATGGAGCATGCAGAAGGCTGGCGTAAGCTGTTCTGCAACACCTACTTCTCCACCATCATCAGCCTGCTGGTCGGCTTTGTTCTGACCAAGATCGGCTATGCCAACATCTGGCCCCTGTTCGGTTCCGCCAACCAGCTGCTCAGCGCTCTGGTGCTGGTTACTCTGTGCGTCTTCCTGAAGGTTACCGGCCGCAACAACAAGATGCTGTTCCCGCCGCTGATCATCATGCTGTGCGTCACCTTCACCGCTCTGGTTCAGCGCCTGATCGCTATGGTCAAGGCCATCCAGACCGCTGCTTCTACCACCATTCCCGCTGGTGAAACCACCTGGGGTGCTGTGTTCATTGCAAACGGTCTGCAGCTGATTATCGCTATCCTGCTGATCGTTCTGGGCCTGACCATCGTGGTCAACACCTTCAAGAGCTATGCCAAGAGCGAGAAGAACAGCGAAAAGGCTTCTGCCTGATACGAATTTGCCGGGGCAAAGCCCCGCCATCTTGCGCTACGCGCAAGACCATTCAGTCACTCAAACACCCCACTGGGGTGTTTGTTGCTTGCGCAAACGCGAACCTGACAGTTACTACCTTCCATAAATAGCAGCCACCCCCGCAGCGTCATGCCATGCTGCGGGGGTGGCTGTTTTTATATTTGTATGGATCTTATAAGCGTAAAATGGGCAAAAATCCGGTTTTTGGCTGGCGGCGGATTTATTCCTGCCAGCCTTTGGCAATATCCACCCAACCGGCAAAGTTTTCGGCAGCGTGTTCCAGCTCCGGCACCGCCAGGCGCACCGCGGAAGCGGCAGTGCCAGCGGCAGGGTATACGATATCAAACCGGCGCAGGCTTTCGTCCAGGTAGACCGGAACGCCGGGGCAGACGGCAAAGGGGCACACCCCGCCCATGGGATGGCCGACTTTGGCAACCAGTTCATCCGGTTTGATCATGCTGGCTTTGCAGTGGAATTTGGCCTTGTATTTGGCGTTATCTACCTTGCCATCCCCGGCAATCACCACCAGGGTGGGCTGCCCGGCCACATTAAAGGCCATCGTTTTGCCAATGCGTGCGGGTTCGCAGCCAAGGTCTGCAGCAGCTTCGGCCACTGTGGCGCTGGATGCGTCAAATTCCATCACGCGGTCCGCCAAATCAAAGCTGGCCAGGTATTCTTTTACTTTTTCGGTTCCCATTGATTTTTCCCCTCTCGAATAAAGCAATAAAATAATGCGAATAGCATTTTAGTATATAGAGACCGTAGGGGCGCAGAGTGCGCCCGCCGCCTTGTGGAGAATGATGTGGTGCGATACATGGCAAAGCCCATCATCCCCTGCAAATAATTGCAGCGTTTGCGGCAGCAAGCGAGGTCTCTCTCCGGCGCGATGAGGGCATTGCGCCCTACAGACCATTTTATGGTTTGCGGCAAACATTAAAAACAAGCTGTAGGGCGGGGTGCCCTCACCCCGCCGCAACCCCGCTTTATTGCACATTATAAATTTTGCAATATAATCTTAATCCAAATTTGTAGGGGCCGATGCTCGCATCGGCCCGTGGCCGTTTGCCACAGGCAGAATTTCTCGTGAAAAAGTTCTGCCTTTTTCAGGTTGGCGGGCGCACAATGTGCGCCCCTATGGGGACTCCGCTTGGCGGCGGTGCGCCTTTACTTCTTCTTCCCCAACAACTTTGTGCGGATATATCGGAAACAGGCATCCTCGCCTTCATCCCGCAAAATCAACAGGCAGGTTTCCAACTGTTTGCGGGTTTCGGGGTGCAGGATGTAATGGTCGCGGCTGTGCTCGTAATACTCCCATGCGGCGGCGTCCGTATAGCTGGCACCCTTGTAATTCTTGCTGGCGGCAATGCGGTCACACACCATTTCCGCCACATAGCGGTTGGGCATGCGCATTCCGGCCATGGCGTGGTCGCCGTTGGGGGCATAGTCGATCCAATATTCCAGATGGTGCTTGTTGCGCCCTTTGTGGTGCAGCCAGGCGGCGGAATACCCTTCCGCCTTGCGCTGGGCGTTGTTGGGGCTGCAGGTGCCCTGCCAGTATTTGGCGCCGGCCCAAAATTCTACCGGGGCCAGTTTGCTCAAATCATGGGTCAGCCCCTGCCAGTACAGCCCACAGCGGAAACACCCCTGCATGACCAGCATTTTGTGGTGGTGGATGGTTTTATAATGTTTGATGGGATGCCACATGGCAGGTTTCCCCCTTTGTTACTCAATAAAAACGCGTTGCCGCTTTTGATTGTAATACAAACGCCGCCGGTGCGCAAGCCCGGCGGCGGGGTTCCGATTATTCTTTCACCGCAGTCAACGCGGTTTTGGCCAGCCATACCAGCAGCGCACAACTGACCGGTACCAGCGCAAAATGCCACAGCATGGGCACCAGATGGACATGCACATAGGCATGCGCCTTGGAAAGCACCATCCAGGATACCGGCGCTGCCAGGCTGAGCAACCACACCAGCGCAGGCCCGGCCAGCACGGCCAACGGCTTTTTGCGCAGAGCCAGCACCGCGGCGCACAGGGCAAAGCCCAGCAGGGTGATGGCAATCAGCGGTTTCAGCGTGACGGTCAGCGGGCCGAATTGCAGCAGGGGTTCATCCACTTCTACAAAATAGCGGGTAAGAACTTGTGTAACGCTTACATCGCTCACCATGCCGTCCGTCAGGCTGACACGGCTGGTAACAGCCCCGGTCAGGTTCTGCCAGCTGCCCGCGGCGCTGCCAAAGTAAATGACCCCCTGGAGGAACCAGGCCCCCAGCGCCGCTGCCACGCCGCCCACAGCGGCAAAGCCGGTGCAGACCATGCGGCGCAGCCAGGCGCGGCGGTCCCCACCGGCCCAGCAGTAGACAAGCGGGGCTTCGCACAGGATCAAGAAGGTGGAAATAAACTCAAACCCGCACATGCAGCGCACCATGCAGGAGGCAAACACCACCAGGTAGCACCACCGGGGCGTTTTGCCGCGCTGTTTGGTAACGGCGCAGAGCAGCAGCCCTGCCAAAGCAGGCAGCAGCCAGGTCCACAGGCACCAGTACAGGTCTTTCATGCCGCGCTGCGGCCAGGGAGCAAACACCACAGCACACAGCCATGCCAGCGCCGAAAGCGGCCCCCACGCCCACCATACGGCCAGGCAGACCAGCAGGGAAGCCGTATAGAACAACATGCTGTTGATGCTATACAGCATGGTTTCCCGCGCTTCGCCGCGGTCCTCAAAAACAGAAAGTACTTTGTTCAGCACGCCGAATGCCCAGCCCTGCAGGCCGGTCTGGTGGGTGTAAGCCTGAAAATCCTGCGGGGAAACAGGGGTGTTGTCCCGGTACCAGTAGCGGTTTTGTTCATCGCTCCAGTCCTGGGTATACACCCCCATAAAGCCGCCGGGGCTGGTCTGGTTCTGCTGCATCTGCAGCATGCGGCCAAACACAAGGGTCTGGGAGCCATTGTCCCAAAAGCCGGTCAGATAGGTGCTGCCATTGTGCCGCCAAACAGTCAGCACCGCCGCCAGCACCACGACCACCACCGCCGTCAAAACCACCCGCACCGCCGCAGGCAAGGATCGAAATTTTTGCTTCAAAATAATAAGTTCCTAACGTATAGAATCAATATAGTCTAAATGAGTTTGCCAAAGAAGAAACAGAAAGAGTAAGTCAGCAAGTTTTAGGCACCGAACGCCCCCAACTCCTAACTCCTCCCTCCTAACTCCTACCTGCCTATCGGTCCCACTTATCGCACAAGCTGGCAATCTGGCTGGCAAAGCGGGCAAGGTCCTTGTTGGCGCCGCCGCGGTTGTGCTCGATCACAACCAGCAGCCGCTTGCCCATGTTCAGCAGGCGTTCAAACGCCGGGCTGGTGCGCGGCTTGTCGGCGGGCTGGCTGGCCTTGGCCAGCGGCACCATGGTGCCCTGCCGCAGCAGGGTAACGGCCCCGCCGGTCAGCTCATACACCGCACCGTTGTACGGTGCTTCTGCCGGGATGCCCTCCGCCGTCAGGGCGCGGGCAAAGTGGTCGGCAACCAGATCCTCGCCGTGGTTCACAAACACATGTTTGGGCTTGGGGTCAAAGTGATGAATCCAGGTCAGCAGGCCGTCCCGGTCCGCATGGCCGGACATGCCGCTCATCTGGCGGATCTGCGCATTGACCTGCACCGTTTCGCCAAACAGCCGCACTTCATCGGCACCTTCGATCAGCGCGCGCCCCAGCGTGCCGGGGGACTGGAACCCCACAAACAGGATGGTGCATTCCCCGCGCCACAGGTTATGCTTGAGGTGGTGGCGGATGCGCCCGGCATCACACATGCCGGAAGCGGAGATGATGACCTTGGGGGTGGGGTCCAGGTTGATGGCAACGGAATCCTCTTTGGTCTCGCTGACCCGCAGACCGGGGAACGCCAGCGGGTTTTCGCCTTTTGCCACCAGCGCCAGGGCTTCGGCGTCATAACATTCGCTGAAGTTTTCCCGGAAAATGGTGGTAGATTTGCTGGCCAGCGGGCTGTCCACAAACACGGGGAAGTTATCATGCCCGTGGATGCGGTGTTCCGCCTTGATCTGGCGGATAAAATAGAGCATTTCCTGCGTGCGGCCCACGGCAAAGCTGGGAATGACCACATTGCCGCCGCGGTCGAACGTTTCCTGCAAAATCTGGGTCAGCTCAGCCACATAGTCTGGCTTGGGGCCGTGGGTGCGGTCACCATAGGTGGATTCCATCACAACAAAATCCGCTTTGGTCAGGTACTGCGGGTCGCGGATCAGCGGCTGGTTCAGGTTGCCGATATCGCCGGAGAACACAATGGTCTGGCTTTCGCCGTTCTCCGTTACCTGCAAGGTGATGGAAGCGCTGCCCAGCAGATGGCCCACATCGGTAAAGGCGGCCGTAATGCCGGGGAACACTTCCAGCGGCTTGCCATAGCTTTGCGGTACAAACTGCTTCATCACAGCCATGGCGTCTTCTACTGTGTAGTCCGGCTCTACCAGCTCATTGCCGCTGCGCTGGGCTTTGCGGTTCTTCCACTCGGCTTCCTGCTCCTGAATGTGGGCGGAATCTTCCAGCATGATCTCGCACAGATCCATGGTAGCGTCTGTGCTGTAAATGGGGCCGCGGAACCCGTTCTTGTACAGATAGGGGATACGCCCCGAATGGTCAATGTGGGCGTGGGTCAAAAGGATGGCTTCGATCTCACCGGGGGCACAGGGCAGGTCCGCATTGGGGTAAACATCTTTGCCCTGTTCCATGCCGCAGTCCACCAAAAAGCGGTGGCCGCCTGCTTCAATCAGGGTGCAGCTGCCGGTCACTTCACGGGCAGCGCCCAAAAAGGTCAGCTTCATAACAGCCTCACTTTCTCCCGGCACCGCGCTGCGGTGCTTCGGGCAGCGTAAACGGATTTGCAAAGTTACTGGTTACATCATTGATATTCATGCGGATATCCCAAAAGACATCCCCATAATCGCGCAGAATCGTATAACTGCCGCCTGCCTGCTGCAAGGCTTCCAGCGTGGCGGTATCGGTCACAACAAGGGCATCGCCCTCTGCCGGCTCAAAGGCGGTCAGGCTTTCTTCATAGGTGCGGGTCACGGTGCCGGTGTCGATCAAAGCACCGATGGCGGCGAAAGTGGTCCGCGCCAGCACCAGCCGCTGCCCGGCGGGAACGGCATCGCAGAGCGTTCCGCGGGTGATATCGCCAAATTCCAGCTCGGTAATGCCGCCTGCCAGTGCGGTCACGGTCAGGTCGGCGGCATCCTGCGGCCAGCTGGCGCGGTCGCCATCGGCATAGGCCAGGTAAAGCGCGGCGGCATAGTTGGCAAAGCTGATGGTCTTATCCGCGCTTTCGTTGGCTTCAAAGGTGAACAGCGTCTGGCTGCGCACCTCTTCATCACCGTCAGCCAGGCTTTGCAGGCCGGTAAAGGTGGAATCGTAAGCGGTCTGCTGAGCCACGGTGTAGCTGCCGCGGGCGGATTTTAGGTCGGCGGCGCTCACGCTGGCGGGTTCAGCTGTCATGCTGCCGTCCGCCGCAAAGGTCAGGTTCAGGCAGCCCACGCTGCCCCAGCCGGTACCGGCGGCAACAATGGCAATGCCGTTTGCCTTTGCAGTGCTGTTGGCGGCGGCACTGGCGTCCAGCACCGCGGTAACGCCGAGGTCTGCCAGGTCGGCATAAATGCCGCTGATGTCGGTATCCGGCCCGGCAATGCAAAGGATGGCATCCGCCCCCTGGGCCTGCAAAGCAGCAACCTGTTCGGAAGCCGCCAGCGCCAGATCTGCAGCGGTCAGCTCTTTGGTCTGGGCGGAATTGCCGACCGAAGCCAGCGAGAAGAAGCCGATCTTTTTGCCTGCTTCCTCCACAATGGCGTTCATGCCGTTGGAAATGCGGTTGCGGCTCCAGCTGGTGGAACGGGCCAGCAGCGCCTCGTTTTCAGCCGTGTACAGGTTGGAAGCAATCGAAGGCCCGGTGGCGGTCATCACATCGCTCAACAGGCGGTCGGTGCCATATGCCATATCGGAAGCATCAAAGGCCTGCAGATCATACCCGGCAGCGGCAAAGGCGCTCGTCATATCCATGCCACCGGTCAGGCTGGCGCGGGCGGTGCCCTGCAGGCTGCCGCCTGCATCCACCAGAATGGCGTCCTCGCTGCCAGCTTTCAGGGCGGCAATGTCCGCTAGGCTGACTTCTTCGCCCTCGGTCAGGCCCTGCAGATTGCCGGTAACATAAACGGGGATGGTGAATGCCCCAACCCGCACGGTTACTTCGGCGCTCATGCGGCCATCCGCTAAAGTGGCGGTGATGGTGCAGGTGCCGTCTGCTTTGGCTTTTACCTCGCCGTGCTTGTTCACGGTGGCAACGTCCTCGTTATCGCTGGACCAGAAGATCTTCTGCCCGCCCTCGCTTTCGCTGGGTTCATCGGTCAGCAGGGTGGCGGTGGCTTTCGCTTTGGGTAGCCACAGTTCGTTTTTGTAGGTGTCGTTGGTCAGCGAGGGCAGGATGTCCTTGCTGGTTGCTTTGATGCCGGTAAAGGTCAGCTCTTCCATCACAAAGTCAACGTCCACTGTGTCGCTCTGCACGCCGTACTTTTCACCCGGCTCGGTGTAGGTGGCCTGCCAGATGGAATACGGCCCGGTGTAGCCCAGGGTAGAGTTGAAACGCGCGATCCAGAAGTTATCGCGCCAGCGGTCAAAGGCGGCATCCGTCAGGCGGCCGCGGGTCCAGTTGATGGAAGCATAAATGCCTTCCTCACCCTTGTAACCCAGTTCTTTCAGGCGGTCGAAAAATACTTCGGTCAGGTGGGCCATCTCGTCCGGGTACAGGCCGGTGATGGATTTATCTTCCAGGTCATAATAGACCGGGTAACTGAGCTGATAGGGGGCGGCGGTATAATCGTCCAGCCCCTCATGCGGGGGCGCTACAAGGCCCAGCAGGCGGGCAACGTGCTCGGCTTCGGATTTGGCCTGTTCCTCGGTGGTGGCGTAAGAGTACAGATAGGTGCCAAAGGGGATGCCAAGGCGGGTGCATTCGTCCGCATTGCGGCGCCACTGTTCATCGTCCTGGGCGTAATCCCCGGTGCCGTTCCACTCACTGCCAAAGCCGCAGCGGATCATGGCAAAATCGATCCCGGCGGCCTGGGCTTTCTCCCAGTCCACTTCGCCCTGGTATTTGCTCACATCAATGCCTTTTTTGGTGGCGGCCAGAATCGGCTCCCCGGCACTGTTAAAATAGTACCCGGCATCGTTTTTGGTCCACGCACCGGCGCTGGTGCCGGGGTCAATGGTCAGGGGGGCTTTCTGCCCGCTGTTGCAGGCCACCAGCCCGATCACCACCAGCGCCACAACGGCAACCAGCACACACGCGGCCAGCGCAAGGCGCAGGTTGGGCTGCTGTTTCTTTTTGGGCTGTGGGCGCTTGTTCCCCTGCGGGGATCTGGGCTGGGGCTGGGCCTGTTTGCGGTAGGTTTGGCGGGGCTGTTGTTCCGGCTTGCGGGGCTGCCCCGACGGCTGTTTGTTCTGTTCCATCGGCGGTTTCCTCTATGATCGCAGCTGCCCGGCGGGCAGCGGAATGTTGGCGTTAAAACTTTTATATTTATAAGAATATGGTAACATTTTGTCAAACAAAATACAATCCGGTAAAGCAGGCAGATTGTGTAATTTTGAGCAGGAAATTTTGGCAGCCGGGCAAAGCAAACTGCCCCCTGCAGTTTTCCACACAGCAGGGGGCAGTTGGTTGAAAATATTCAGATGATGCAGGATGGGCGGTCAGGCTCAGCCGATGGTAATGCTCCAGGCAAAGGTCTTGCTTGCGCCGGGGGCCAGCTCAATGTGGCGGCCATCCTCATTCACGCTGTTGGCCCAGCCGTTCCAGGGTTCCATGCAGACGAACGTCTCGGCATCCTGCTGCCACAGCACGCCGTTGGTGAACACGCTTTCATCAAAGGCGACTTCTACCGTGTGACCGCTGCCGGAATCGGTCAGGCGCATCGGGCTCTTTACGCCGGTCATCAGGCGGATGGAATCTGCGGAGCCCTCCTTACGGGTCAGGGTGATGGTCTCCGGTGCGGCGGGCTGCTCGCCCTTGGCGTTCTCGGAGCAGGTAGCGGCGTTGATGTCGAAGTGGACATTCTCCAGCTTGGAAGCTGCGAAATACGGGTGGAAGCCGATGCTGAACGGCAGGGCCTTATCGCCGGTGTTGTGCACGGTCAGCTCCAGGCCAGCCTTGGCGCCGGACAGGGTATAGCGCATTTCCAGCATGAAATCAAAGGGGTAAACAAACTTGGTCAGGCCGTTGGGGGTCAGGGTCAGCACGATCTCATCATCCGCAGCGGTCTTGACCTGCCAGGGCAGCAGGTCGGCAAAGCCGTGGACCTCAATGGGGTAATCGGCACCGTTAAAGTGGTGCACGCCGCCGTCCGGTTTGCCGCAGTTGGGGAACAGGATGGGCACGCCGCAGCGGGGGCGGTCGGTGGATTCATAGTTCTTATCGCGCAGCCAAAGGTATTCCTCGCCATTTTTGGTAAAGGAGGTTGCCATGCCGCCCTTTTCCGGCGTAACGGTCAGGGCATAATCCCCATCGGTCAGGGTCAGGGTGGCGTATTTGGCGTTGTACTTTTCGTAAGTACCGGCAGTCAGCTTGGACATTGTTACAGTCCCCTTTCTTCAGTTACAAAAACGGCCCCGCCGCACCGGGATTCTTGGAGCAGCGCACAGCGCCTTGATCCCAGAGCACCCGGAACGCCCGGAGCCGTTCCACTTTGTGCACCGCCGGCAGCAGCTGCTCCCGGCGGGCACTTCTTAATTTCTATTATACTCTCAAAATGTTCCCGGCTCTACCCTTTTTGGCAAAAAATGCGACGGGAACCGGAGCAGCAATGCAAAAATTACAGCACAACGCCATCTTTGAAGATGGAAATTTCGCGGAAGCCCTTCTTCTCGGCGCAGGTCTGCTTGCCGGAAGCAACATCCAGCACCAGCTGGTACAGGTCGGCACCGGCTTCGTCCAGCGTCTTTTCGCCGTCAGCCACAACACCGGCGTTAAAATCGATCCAGGTGGATTTTTTGGCGGCCAGCTGGCTGTTGGTGGCAATTTTCAGGGTGGGGGCGGGGGCACCGAAGGGAGTGCCGCGCCCGGTGCTGAACAGCACCATATGGGCACCGGCGGCGGTCAGCGCCGTGGCACTGACCAGGTCGTTGCCGGGGCCGTACAGCATGTTCAGACCCTTGGTGGTCACAGCATCGCCATAGCCGATAACGTCCATGATGGGGGCGCTACCGCCCTTCTGCACACAGCCGCAGGATTTATCTTCCAGCGTGGTGATGCCGCCCTGCTTGTTGCCGGGGCTGGGGTTGTCGTACACAACTTCGTTGTGGCTGATGAAGTATTCCTTGAAGCCGTTGATCATATGCACGGCCTTTTCAAACACTTCTTCGTTCTGGCAGCGGTCCATCAAAAAGCCCTCGGCACCGAACATTTCCGGTACTTCGGTCAGCACGGTGGAGCCGCCGCGGGCGCACAGCATATCGCTGAAGCGGCCGATGGTGGGGTTGGCGGTAATGCCAGACAGGCCGTCCGAACCGCCGCACTTCATGCCGACCACCAGCTCGCTGGAGGGGATCGGCTCGCGCTGGAACTGGGCAGCATACGCGGCCAGCTCTTTCAGAATCTCACGGCCTGCCACCAGCTCATCGTCCACATCCTGGCAGGTCAGGAACTTGATGCGGTCATGGTCGTATTCGCCCAATTCGGCCAGGAACTGCTCGTGGGTCAGGTTTTCGCAGCCAAGGGAGAGCACCAGCACGGCACCGGCGTTGGGGTGGCGGGCCAGCGCAGCCAGCAGTTTGCGGGTCTGGGCGTGGTCATGGCCGGTCTGGGAGCAGCCGAACGGATGGGTGAAGGTGTACAGTCCGTCAATGCTGCCGGTCACAAGGTCCTGATTGTCCCGCACAAGGGCCTTGGCGCAGTCGTTCACGCAGCCAACAGTGGGGATGATCCAGATCTCGTTGCGGGTGGCTGCACGGCCATCCTTGCGGCGGTAGCCCATAAAGGTTTCGGGGGCAACGGGGGCCAGCGGGTGTACATTGGGGTGGTAGCTGTACTCGATCTCGCCGGACAGGTTGGTTTTTACATTGTGGGTGTGCATCCAGGTGCCGGGCACGGCGTCGGCGGTGGCATGGCCGATGGGGAACCCGTACTTGATGACGTTTTCACCTGCCTGGATGGGGGCAATGGCCATCTTGTGCCCCTGGGGGATATCTTCAACAGCGGTCACGGATGCACCGTCCACCGGCACAGCAGTGCCTTTGGCAATGGGATGCAGGGCAACCACAACATTATCCTTGGGGTTGATCTTGATTGCAAGAGGCATACAGAATCTCCTTATTACGATAAAAATGGGGCCGGAGGGCATCCCCCGACCCCGGATGGGCTTTTGGAAAGAATAAAGAAAAAAGAATAATGAATAATGTTGGTGGACCGCGGTGCGCAGCACCGCTCAAAAAATGAAGTGCCTAGTATAATAATTGAGCAATAAAAACCGTATGGAATATGCGGTTTGAAAATCGTGCCGAAGGCACACCGTCATTTTTCTTTATTCATTATTATTTATTCTTTGTAATTTGCAGCACTGCTGCAAATTACAAGCAGCTCTTATAAGCAGCCATTGCGCCCTGCTCACGGATCAGGGTGAGGTTCTTGACGGTGGCTTCCTCAAAACCGGCAACCTTGGTCAGATCCTGGCCCCACATCTGCTCGTTGGTCATAACGGCATGGACCAGAGTCGGGATATCGTCATCCTTGTGGGCATTGTAGAATTCCAGCACATAGCGGTCATCGGAAACGGTGTACTCGTTGCCCTTGGCGCGCTTGCAGACCAGGCCCTTATCGTTCAGTTCCTGGATGTTGTTGGAATAGAATGCGATGTAAGCGGCAAAGCTCATGGTCAGGCAGGTGGGCAGCTTGCCGTTCTTCTCAACATACTCCAGGAAGGACGGCATGTTGCGGGCACGCCACTTGGAGGTGGAGTTCAGGGAGATGCTCATCAGCTCATGGTTGACGAACGGGTTGTTGAAGCGGTCTTCCACAGCGGCGGCGAACTTCTTGCAGTCGTCCTGGTCCAGCGGCAGAATGGGAACAACTTCCTGCAGCAGCATCTTGTTCATGTAGCCCAGGATGGTTTCGTCGTGCATGCAGTCACGCACAATGTCGAAGCCTGCCAGGTAAGCGCCCAGAACAAAACCGGTGTGTGCGCCGTTCAAGATGCGGACCTTGCGCTTCTTGTACGGGCTCATATCGGGGGTAACAAAGACGCGGTCTTCCAGGCCAGCCTTGCGGAACGGCAGAACATCGTTCAGCTTGGGATCACCCTCGATGACCCACACGCCGAACACTTCGCCAACGTCCAGCAGGGGGTCAGCGTAACCGTGCTTTTCTTCCAGCTCGGCAACTTCCTTCGGGTCACGGATGCGGCCCGGAACAATGCGGTCAACCAGAGAGCCGCAGAAGGTGCAGTCCTCGTTGACATATTTCTTGAAGCCGTCTTCCAGGCCCCACTGGTCAATGTACTGGTTGACGCACTTCAGCAGTTCCTTGCCGTTGTTGTCGATCAGCTCGCAGGCCAGCATGATGATGCCCTTCTTGCCGGCCTGGTAGCGGTGATACAGCACCTGGGTCAGCTTTGCGGGGAAGCTGGACGGCGGGCAGTCGTTCTGCTGGCAGGCGGGATCATAAACAATGCCGGCCTCGGTGGTGTTGGAAACGATGATCTCCAAATCGTCGCTGGCGGCAACGTCCATCATCTTTTCGTAATCAGCTTTTTCGTACGGGTTCAGGCAGCGGGATACGCTGGAGATCACGCGCTTGTCATCGACCTTCTGGCCGTTTTCGCTGCCGCGCAGATACAGGGTGTACAGGCCCTCCTGCTCGTTGATCATCTTGGCCAGGCCGGGGGCGATGGGCTGAACCAGAACGCACTTGCCGTTCCAGCCAGCTTTTTCGTTGGCAAGGTCAAACCAATAGTCAACAAAGGCACGCAGGAAGTTGCCTTCACCAAACTGCAAAACCTTTTCGGGGACATTTTTCAGAATGTAGCCATCATAACCGGATTTTTCAAGGACCTGATAATTCAAAGTTTCCATTGGAAATTCTCCTTTGCAATGTGTGCAATTACGGCGGCTGTGTGCAGGGCCAGACAAAAAACGCCCTGCGCTGCGTAAGCGCCTTGTTTAGCTTCATTGTATTTTCTTTTGCCCGCAACGTCAAGATTCTTTCGTGAAGAAACGCACATATTTTGCGTTTCTTCTTTGGCTTTTTTTTCTTTCCCTGTTTTGCACAAGCGGGATGCAATATTTTTAGTGCTTTTTACATCAAAAGGGCAAGATTTGCAACTTGTTCAAACCGCTGCAAGTATGTATAATAATATCAGCTTATGTTTTATTCTGCCGTTTTGGGGCAGCATGATTCGTTCTGTTGGCCCGCGGCACACAACAAAGGAGCTTGCAATTATGAAAGCATTTATGGACAAGGATTTCCTGCTGGAAACCCCCACCGCGCAGCACCTGTATCATGACTATGCAGAAACGCTGCCTATCGTAGACTATCACTGCCACATTCCCCCGCAGGAGATCTACGAGGACCGCCGCTTTGAAAATATCGCTCAGGTATGGCTGGGCGGCCATCAGGTTCTGGCCGATGGCTCTGACTACTACTTCGGCGACCATTATAAGTGGCGCGTGATGCGTTCCAACGGTGTGCCCGAAGAGTACATCACCGGTGACAAGCCGGACCGCGAGCGCTTCCAGAAGTTTGCAGAAGCACTGGAAATGGCCATCGGCAACCCGATGTACACCTGGTGCCACCTGGAACTGAAAAAGTACTTTGGCTACAACGGCGTTCTGAACGGCGATACCGCTGAGGAAGTCTGGAACCTGTGCAACGATAAGCTGCAGCATGACCCCAAGATGACCGTGCGCGGCCTGATTGAGCAGAGCAACGTTGCCATGGTCGGCACCACCGACGACCCCATTGACAGCCTGGAATGGCACAAGAAGATCAAGGAAGACCCTACCATCAAGGTTGTTGTCGCACCTTCATTCCGCCCGGATAAGGCCCTGAACATCCGCAAGGACGGTTTTGTGGATTACATCCATAAACTGGAAGAAGTTGTCGGCCGCAAGTTCGCCTGCGCCGACTGCGTGGTCAACGCTCTGGACGAGCGCCTGCAGTTCTTTGTTGAGATGGGCTGCCGCGCTTCTGACCACGGCCTGGATTACGTCCCCTATGTGGAGACCAACGCCGAAAAGGCAACCGCAGCTTTCAAGAAGGCGATGGCTGGTGAGTCGCTGACCCAGGAAGAGGGCGACGCTTACACCACCTACCTGCTGATCAGCCTGGGCCGCCTGTACAAGAAGTATAACGTTGCCATGCAGATCCATTACAGCTGCCTGCGCAATGTCAACCAGAAGATGTACAAGAAGCTGGGCCCCGATACCGGCTTTGATATGATCGCTGTGACCGATGGCAGCGCCACCATCAGCAGCCTGCTGAGCAAGCTGACTGAGACTGGCGAATGCCCGAAGGTTATCCTGTACAGCCTGAACCCCGCTGACTTTGACATGCTGGGCACCATCCTGGGCGCATTCCAGGATGATGAAGTTCCCGGCAAGATCCAGCTGGGTTCCGCCTGGTGGTTCTGCGATACCGACGACGGAATGTACCAGCAGATGAAGACCCTGGCTCGCCTGGGCCTGCTGGGCAACTTCATTGGCATGCTGACCGACAGCCGCAGCTTCCTGAGCTACACCCGCCACGAGCTGTTCCGCCGCCTGATGTGCAACCTCATCGGCAACTGGGTCGAGAACGGCCAGTACCCCAACGATGAAAAGACCCTGAAGAAGATCGTGGAAGGCATCAGCTACTATAACGCACAGCGTTACTTCCACCTGTAATTCTGCACAAATCAGGAAATAAAACATTGTAAAAATTGCCCTGCTGCCTGAAAGGCGGCAGGACTTTTTGCATAGAATGAGGACGCTTGCCTTGTGCAAAAGGACAAAAAAAGAGGGCAAAATCGGGGCGAAGGCAGTTAGGAGTTAGGAGGGAGGAGGTAGGAGTTAATTAGGAATTAGAAATTAGGAGTTAGGAATTAGGAATTGGAAATGGGGATAGGTTGAAGGTGGAAAAATTTAAGCAAGCAGTAGGGCGGGGGCACCTGACCCCGCCGCCGTAAGCGCATATTTGAAAATGCGTGATGAAAATTAAAATTGTCTGTAGGGCGCGATGCCCCATCGCGTCCTGCCACAAACCTAAATTTTATTGTAGGGGACGATGCTTGCATCGTCCCGTGGACTTTGCTCCGCGGCACATTATAAATTTTAAGGCTGTACCCTGCCCCACAGTAGGGGGCGGCGTCCCCGACGCCCCGGACGGGCCTTGCGGCAAATCCCATTATGGTAGATATGCTAAAGTCCCGGAACGGTCAAGACCGTTCCCTACAGAGCATTTTATAACATGCAATCACCATTTATCGTGCGTCACCGGGCAGCCTACAAATACGCCACAAACTACATATTTGTGCCAACTGCCTACCGGAAATTTTCTGCCCCTCAACGTTTCCCGCCCAAAAAACAAATCCCCCGTTCCGCAACGGCATCAATCTGCCGCGGAACGGGGGATATTTTTATAATAAGGTTAGACCCTTATGGGCACAAGCACCCAATCAGCCCGGCTGCTTGCCGATGTAGGCCAGGATGCCGCCGTCGACGTACAGGATCAGGCCGTTGACGAAATCGGAAGCCTCGGATGCCAGGAAGACAGCGGGGCCGCCCAGATCCTCGGCGTTGCCCCAGCGTGCAGCGGGGGTCTTGGCAACGATGAACTGGTCAAACGGATGACGGCTGCCGTCCGGCTGGATCTCACGCAGGGGTGCGGTCTGCGGGGTGGCAATGTAGCCGGGGCCAATGCCGTTGCACTGAATGTTGTACTGGCCGTACTCGGAAGCAATGTTCTTGGTCAGCATCTTCAGGCCGCCCTTGGCAGCAGCATAAGCGGAAACGGTCTCGCGGCCCAGTTCGCTCATCATGGAGCAGATGTTGATGATCTTGCCGCCGCCCTGCTCGATCATGTCGGGGATGATAGCCTTGGCAACGATGAAGGGGGCGTTCAGGTCAACATCGATGACCTGACGGAACTGGGCAGCAGTCATTTCGCACATGGGGATGCGCTTGATGATACCGGCGTTGTTGACCAGAATGTTGATGTGGCCGACTTCCTCGGTGATCTGCTTGACCATGGCGTTGACGGCGTCCTCATTGGTAACATCGCAGACATAGCCGTGGGCAGTGATGCCAGCTTCTTTGTAAGCGGCCAGGCCTTTGTCAACCAGCTCCTGCTTGATATCGTTGAAAACGATGGTAGCACCGCAGTTTGCCATAGCGGTGGCGATAGCAAAGCCGATGCCGTAAGAAGCGCCGGTGATCAGAGCAACCTTGCCGGTCAGATCAAAAGATTTCGGGGTGCAGACAGACATATTTCTTACCTCCTGAAAGTGATGTTATGTAATTCAAAAGCCGCGCATAGAGCGGCAGGGAAACGGATGAAAGAAAATGAAGAAAGAAAATGAAGAAAGAATAAATAATAAAGAATAATGAAGGTGTGCCTGCGGCACGGATTAAATATTAGGTTGTGGGCGGTTCAGAAGTGGATTTTGAAGTCTTTAGGATGGCAATTAAAATACGCTTGAGTTCAAGGCAATCCGTAAGCAACGATTGACTTTCGGCAGCTGTTAAGTACCGTGAAAGTGTCAACAAACGCAGCCAATACTCCGTTTCAGCGGTCTCTTTTAAGGAAATATGGAGTTTGGAAATAAAATCCGCTTTACTTACAGCATAGACGGCTTCGTTAGCATTCGCACCGATTGAAGTTCCGCTGCGTAGTAATTGCTGGGAAAGAACGGTTTCGTGTTGCTGCTCACTTAAATAGCGATAAACTTTTACAATACGCGCAGCAAAAGCCAGCGACTTTTCCAGCAACACATTATTTTCCATAAAAACGAACCTGATTTTCTGAGCCGCGCTATGCGCGGCGGTCCACCAACATTTTTAATTATTCTTTATTATTTATTATTTTAATTCCGCGTTTTACCGCAGATCAGTAGTAGCAATGTTGTCCATGTCGTCGAATTCCATGTTTTCGCCGCCCATGGCCCAGATGAAGGTGTAGTTGGAAGTGCCAACGCCGCTGTGGATGCTCCAGGACGGGCTGATGACAGCGTCATAGTTGTGCATCACAACATGGCGGGTCTCGGTCGGCTCGCCGCACATATGGAACACGGCCTGGCCTTCGGGAATCTCGAAGTAGGTGTAGATCTCCATGCGACGCTCGTGGGTGTGGCTGGGCATGGTGTTCCAGTTGCTGCCCGGCTCCAGAGCGGTCATGCCCATGGAAAGCTGGCAGGTTTTCAGTACGCTGGGATGGATAAACTGGTTGATGGTGCGCTTGTTGCAGGTTTCCAGGCTGCCCAGCGGGCGCTTGGCGGCATCGGCCAGGGTGATCAGCTTGGTTTCGTAACGGCAGTGGGCCGGGGCGCTGACCATATAGAACTTGGCGGGCTTGGCGGCATCATCGCTGGCGAAAGTAACTTCCTTGGTACCCTGGGTGATGTACAGGCAGTCCTTGTAGCCCAGGTGATAGGCCACGCCGTCTGCGGTAATGGTACCGGCGCCATCGCCAATGTTGAAAATGCCGATCTCGCGGCGCTCCAGGAAATAGTGGGTGCCGAAGTTTGCCCAGATGTCAATGCCCTTATCAATGGGCACGACCTCATTGACCGGCATGCAGCCCAATGTGACCATGCGGTCAACATGGCTGTAAACGGCAACCATCTCATCTGCTTTGTACAGATCGGTAATCAGGAACTCATTGCGGACTTCCTCGGTGGTATAGCGCTTGAAGTCACGCTGGTTGCAGGAATAACGAATATCCATGGGCGGAATCCTCCTGTTTTGCTTGCGGCGGCAGCGGACTGGCGGGATGCCAGCCGCTTTGCTGACCTTGTATACATACATTATAGCCGATTCCCCATCCCGAAAAAAGTGTATACAAGCACAAGAATACACCCAAGGTTTTGGCAAGTTTGACAGCAGAAAAACGAAAAAGAGTTAGGAATTAGGAGTTAGGAGTTAAAGGAATGAAGAAAGAATAAATAATAAAGAACAATGAAGGTGGACCGCCGCGCGTGGCGCGGCTCAAAATATGGGTGGAGAATGGGACAAAAGGTTTATGAAATTCGTGAATGGATAATACAATATAAATATACAATGTGTATATTTACTGAATTTGTAGAGTTACGCTTTAATTTTATAATACCTATCTTAAAATAACCCAAGACCTAATATTTTTTGCCCGGTGCGTGAGCACCGGGTTTCCACCAACATTATTCATTATTCTTTTTTTATTTATTCTTTATGAAAACTGTCCACGACAGCCATACACATGAAAATAATTCACTTTACAAATTAAACGCACTCAACTATAATGGTGCACAGACTTCAAAGGCGAAGCAGAGAATACGGCGGCTCCGCGGGATATGCGGGGACCGCCGCTTGTATTGTCGTTTATATGTAGGGCAGCAAAAAGAGAGGGAACACCAATGCTTACACTGGATAAGATCTACCATGCCGCGTTTGTTCTGCGTGACGTAGCACGCCGCACGGACTTGATTGCGGCATCGCGGCTGAACAGCGCGAGTGACCTGTACCTGAAAACCGAGAACCTGCAGGTGACCGGCAGCTTTAAGGTGCGCGGTGCTTATTACAAAATCAGCCAGCTGACCGCAGAGGAGCGCGCCAAAGGCGTGATTGCCTGCTCGGCGGGCAACCATGCGCAGGGCGTGGCGCTGGCCGCCACCAGCATGGGCATCAAGAGCGTTGTCTGCATGCCGGACGGTGCGCCGCTGATGAAGGTGGAAAGCACCAAGCGCCTGGGGGCCCAGGTGGAGCTGGTCAAGGGCACTTACGATGACGCCCATGACCGCGCCGTGGAACTGCAGAAAGAAACCGGCATGACCTTCATCCATCCCTATGACGATGAACTGGTCATTGCCGGTCAGGGCACCATTGGCCTGGAAATTCTGGACCAGCTGCCCGATGTGGAAGCCGTTGTGGTGCCCGTGGGCGGCGGCGGCCTGCTGGCCGGTGTGGCGTTTGCCATCAAGAGCCTGCGCCCCGATGTCAAAATTTACGGTGTTCAGGCTGCCGGTGCCGCCAGCATGTACAATGCGTACCGCGACCATACTTACGAAACGCTGGACCATGTGGACACCTTTGCGGACGGCATTGCGGTAAAGACCCCCGGCGAAACCACCTTTAAGATGATCGAACAGTATGTGGACGGCATTGTGACGGTCAGCGAGGACGAGATCGCCGCCGCCATCCTGGCCCTGATGGAAAACCAGAAGCTGGTGGCCGAAGGCGCCGGCGCCACGCCGGTTGCCGCCGCGCTGTTCGGCAAGCTGCCCATCGAGGGCAAAAAGACCGTCTGCCTGATCTCCGGCGGCAACATTGATGTAAACATCCTCTCCCGCGTGATCACCCGCGGCATGATCATGAGCGGCCGCAAGACCAACCTGATGATCGCCCTGGAGGATAAGCCCGGCCAACTGACCCGCGTGAGCGAGATCATCTCCGGCATGGGGGCCAATGTGGTCAGCGTGCAGTACGACCTGGCCGACCCCAACATGACCGTGACCAGCTGCTTCCTGAAGCTCGGCCTTGAAACCCGCGACCACGCCCAGATCGACCAGATCAAAGCCAAACTGACCGAAGAAGGCTTTAAGCTGGTAAGCGAGAGAGCGTGAAAAATAATTAGAAATTAGGAATGAGAAATTAGAAATTAAGAGATAGGAAAAGGTGCGAAATAAAAAATAAAACGTACATTGTACATAATAAAAATACCCACGGCCTGATATAAAATCATGCCGCAGGTATTCCTTAAATTCCTAATTTCTAATTGCTAATTCCTAACTGTCCTTACAGTCTCACTCCTGCCGAAAGCAGTTCAATGAACTGGCGGGCGACGCGGGGGCTGCGGCCGCCGGCACGGATGGCGAAAGCTTCGCCCTTGATGAACAGCTGGTCGGACGGCATCTGCACGCCGTACTGCTTGGCAAGGTCCAGCAGAATCTCCTCAAACCGGACTTTATCCGGCCGCTGGAAGGTGACCGTCAGGCCGAACCGGGCCGAAAGGCTCATCAGTTCCTGGCGGGTATCCGCTTCGTGGATGTCATCGCCGGAACGGTCGCTCAGCGTTTCCTTGATGAGATGGCGGCGGTTGGAGGTGGCATACACCACAACGTTCTGGCTGCGGCCGCCCACGCTGCCTTCCAAAATGGCTTTCAGCGCGGCAAAGTTGTCGTCGTTGGCAGAAAAGCTCAGGTCGTCAATGAACAAAATGAACTTGAGCGGGTTCTGGGCCAGGCTGTCCAGCAGGGCCGGGATCTGATACAGCTGGTTCTTTTTCACTTCCACAAGGCGCAGGCCGTCCGCCGCAAACTCGTTGGCAATGGCTTTCACGCTGCTGGATTTGCCGGTGCCCGCATCGCCGTACAGCAAAACGTTCACGGCGGGCTTGCCGGCCAGCAAAGCCTTGGTATTGGCGATGACTTTTTCGCGCTCGCGCTCGTAACCGGGCAGTTCGCTTAAGCGCTGCGGGTCGGGGAAGCGTACCGGGATCAGGCTGCCGTCCTCAATGGTAAACATGTGGTGGCGGGCAAAGATGCCATAGCCTTTCTGGCCAACTTCGGCCAGGCGCTCGGCATAAGCCGCGGCAAAGTCAACTTCCTCAGTTTCCCAGCGGGGCAAAAAGGCGAGGGACTCTTCGCCGCCGGTCAAATCATCCAGTGTAACGCGGCTGAGCTGCTGCAAAAATTCCAGCTCGCTGTTCATGCAGCGGGCGGCGGCTTCCCCGGCACCGCCGCTGGCAGCCTTGCGGATGCAGATGTTTTCATCCTGCAAAACGGCGTCCAGCAGCACGCGGGTCCAGCTGCCGCCGCGTTCAAACAACTGGTTTTCAAAATCAGCGGCAGCGCTTACAAAATCCTCGCTCCCCGCAGCGGCCAGCATGGCGCGGAACGCAGGCACAATGTTGGCCTGCAAAATGCCGCGGAAAATCACAAGGCCGTCCAGCCGGGTGCGCATGGTGTTCAACTTCATCATTCCCAATTCCTCCAGGCGTGCAAAAATGTTTGCTTTGTTTATTAAGTATAGCTTTTTTGCTGCCATGGTGCAAGATAGTGGGACTTTAGAGCACTAGATTCACGTTTGCGAAGCAATAAAAGCCCCAGTGGGGCTTTTAAGTGACAAAGCGGTTTTGCATTAGCAAAATGGAGGAGTTATACTCCGACAAGTTTTTATTTGTGTAATTTGTTGTTTTTGTGTTGACAAAGGCGAAAAATTGCGGTACAATCAACCACATACTAAATCAAATGTGTCGAAGGAAAGTTAGTAACGGTTTTTGCCGCCCCCAGAGAGCTGCCGGTTGGTGCAAGGCAGCGGGCAGGTACGCCGCGAACTGGTTCCGGAGCAGTTCCGCCGAAAACAAGGTGAATAGGCGGTTCCGGGGGTGCCCGTTACAGCACAGGGCTTTGTTGGAAGCCTGTTGAGTGGGTATAGTACTATACCAATAAGAGTGGTACCGCAGAGAGCTTTACGCCTTTGTCTCTTGTAAAAACGGAAGCCGTTTGGCATTCCGTGCTGCAAGCGGCAGGGGCTTTTTTGTTACCCAAATGCGTTGGATAGAGGCTGCCGCATAGAGGTTGTTTTAAGAAACGGAAAGGAGTTTTTTCAATGATTCTGAATGGTTCGCAGATTTTTGTCGAAGTGCTCGCGGAGCAGGGGGTCGATACAATTTTTGGCTATCCCGGCGGCGCGGTTCTGAACCTGTACGACGAACTGTATAAAAACTCCGACCGCATCCGCCATATCCTGACCGCCCACGAGCAGGGCGCTGCCCACGCGGCAGACGGTTACGCCCGCGCAACGGGCCGCACCGGCGTGGTGCTGGCCACCAGCGGCCCGGGTGCCACCAACCTGGTCACCGGTATCGCCACCGCCTTTATGGACAGCGTGCCGATGGTTGCCTTTACCGGCAACGTTGCCACCAGCCTGCTGGGGCGCGACAGCTTCCAGGAAGCTTACATCGAGGGCATCACAATGCCCATCACCAAGCACAACTTTACCGTGCGCAAGGTCGAAGACCTGGCCGATACCATGCGGGCTGCGTTCCGTATTGCACAGTCCGGCCGCAAGGGTCCCGTGCTGGTGGATATCCCCAAGGATGTCACCGCGAACTCCTGCGAGTTCACCCACAAAGAGCCGGAGCTCATCCGCACCGTGACCCGTTACGATGAGGAAGAGGTCAAGGAAGCCGCACGGCTCATCAATGAATCGGAACGCCCGATCGTCTACTTTGGCGGCGGCGTGCGCAGTGCAGCGGGCTGCCAGCCTCTGCGTGACCTGCTGGAAAAGACCGGCATGCCCGCCACCCACACCCTGATGGCCGCCGGTGTGTTGGGCTATGGCGAGCCCCATAACCTCGGCATGCTGGGCATGCACGGCTGCTATGCCGCCAACAAGGCTATTTCGGAAGCTGACCTGGTCATTGCCGTCGGCACCCGCTTCTCGGACCGCGTGGCGCTGAACCCGGATAAGTTTGCCGGCAAGGCAAAGATCATCCAGATCGATATTGACCCCAGCGAGCTGGGCAAGAATGTGGATGTGGATCTGGCGTTGACGGGCGATGCTTCCTATATTTTGCAGGCCATCCTGCCGTATGTTGAAAAGACCGAGCACAAGATCTGGATGGAGCAGATCCGCGAATGGCAGCGCAATGACTACCACCCGAAGGACAGCTTCACCGAGCTGAAACCCCACCAGATCATCAACGAGATCTGCGAGCAGGCCGGCCCCGAAGCCGTGTATGTGACGGATGTCGGCCAGCACCAGATGTGGGCCGCCCAGTACCTGCACCACACCAAAAGCCGCGGGTTCCTGACCAGCGGCGGCTTGGGTACCATGGGCTTTGGTTACGGCGCGGCCATCGGCGCACAGGTTGCCCTGGGCAATGACCACCGTGTGGTCATGCTGACCGGTGATGGCTCCTTCCACATGAACCTGAACGAGGGCTGCACCGCCGTCAGCTATGAGCTGCCCATCATCACTGTCATCTTTGATAACCAGGTGCTTGGCATGGTGCGCCAGTGGCAGACCAGCTTTTACGGCAAGCGCTATTCCAACACCGATCCCCAGCGCCGCACCGACTTTGTAAAACTGGCCGAAGCTTTTGGCGCAAAGGGCTACCGTGCCACCAATATTGCCGAGTTCAAGGCCGCGTTTGCCGATGCCATGCAGCAGAAAGGTCCTTCCTGGATCGACTGCCGCATCGGCAAGGATGAAAAGGTCCTGCCGATGATCCCCGGCGGCGGCGATATCAACGATATCATCATGGAGTAAGGAGGAAACACGCAATGCAGCAAAATCAGAATCAGAACAAAGTTGCCGCAGCTGCGGCACCCCGGCGGGTCATCAGCCTGCTGGTGGACAACCATAACGGCGTTTTGGCGCGTGTATCCAGCCTGTTCTGCCGCCGCGGCTTCAACATTGACAGCCTGACGGTTTCCGCCACCAACGACCCGGCGGTCAGCCGCATTACCGTTACCCTGCATGGTGACGATGCCGCCATCAGCCAGCTGATTTTGCAGACCGAACGGCTGGAAGTGACCCGCCAGGTATTTGAACTGACGCCGGACAAGAGCCTGCAGCGGGAACTGCTGCTGCTGAAAGTGGCCTGCAATACCGCCGAACGTGCCGAAATGCGGGAGATCGCCGCGATCTATAAATCCAAGATCATTGATCTTTCGCCGGACTCCATGGTGTTTGAACTGACCGGCCGCCCGGAAAAAATCGATGCCTTCTTGAAAATGTTCAGCGGATACGATATCCTGGAACTGTGCCGCACCGGCATTACCGCGCTGGAGCGCGGCGGCAAGCACCCCCACATGCAAAAGCCCCCGCAGGAAGTACGCGCCGCCCAGCTGCCGCTGCCCGGCACCCACTGCCCGCAGGACGAAGAATAACCCTGATTTTAACCCACCTTGCATTTGATCCGCAGCCCTTTCAGGAATCCCCGGCGGCGGGTTGAAGATAGATACGTTTTTATTTTTACAAACCATACAAACAAAACAAAGGAGAAACTATCATGGCAATCAAAAAGTATTATGATTCCGACTGCAACCTCGGCGTGCTCGACGGCAAGACCGTTGCTGTTATCGGCTTTGGCTCTCAGGGCCATGCCCATTCCGAAAACCTGGCCGAAAGCGGCGTGAACGTTGTCGTTGGCCTGCGCAAGGGTTCCGCCCACTGGGAAAAGGCCGCTGCGTTTGCTGCCACCCATGAAAACTTCAAGGTCATGGAGATCGAAGAAGCTGCCAAGGCTGGCGATGTTGTCATGATGCTGGTTCCCGATGAACTGTGCGCTGACATCTACAACAGCCAGGTTGCCCCCTACATGACCGAAGGCAAGGCTCTGGCTTTTGCACATGGTTTCAACATCCACTTCAAGACCATTGTTGCCCCGAAGAATGTTGACGTTATCATGATCGCCCCCAAGGGCCCCGGCCACACCGTCCGCAGCCAGTATGTGGAAGGCCACGGCGTGCCCAGCCTGATCTGCGTGGAGCAGGACTACACCGGCAAGGCTAAGGAGATCGCCCTGGCATACGCTTCCGGCATCGGCGCCGGCCGTGCAGGCATCCTGGAGACCACCTTCAAAGAGGAGACCGAGACCGACCTGTTCGGCGAGCAGGCTGTGCTTTGCGGCGGCGTTTGCGAGCTGATCCATGCTGGCTTTGACACCCTGGTGGAAGCTGGCTATGCACCGGAAATGGCTTATTTTGAGACCTGCCACGAGATGAAGCTGATCGTTGACCTGATCAACGAGGGCGGCTTTGACAAGATGCGTTACTCCATCTCCAACACCGCTGAATACGGCGACTACCGCACCGGCAAGCGCCTGATCACCGAGGAGACCCGCAAGGAGATGAAGAAGGTCCTGACCGAGATCCAGGATGGCACCTTCGCTTCCGAGTTCCTGACCGAGATGAGCCCGAAGGGCGGCCGCAAGGTCCACTTCCTGGCACAGCGCCGTATGCAGTCCGAGCACCTGATCGAGAAGGTCGGCAAGGAACTGCGTGGCATGATGAGCTGGCTGAAAAAGTAATGGAACGCCGGGCATCTGAAAGCATAATTGGCCTGCGTCTGCGGGCATAAACGTGGGGCGGCCAGCCCTCTGGCAGCCGGGAAACCGGATGTTCCGGGGCATGGCCGCCCTATGTTTGTTTGGGTGACCGATTGGTATGTGTGGCGGCCATGTTAAGGCAGCGGGCGCACAATGTGCGCCCCTACGGGGCAGCTGCACACCATAAGCCCGGTTTGTAGGGAACGGTCTTGACCGTTCCGGAACATGAATCTATTGCTAGTTTCAGGTTCTGCGCGGGGAACCACCCCTCAGTCTGCGTTGCAGACAGCGCAAACAGCGCCCCGTCCCCTCTGTCGCTCCGCGACATCTCCCCGCCCCGCGGGGAGTCACCCCTCAAAGGGGAGCCAAGCACGACCTAAGGCAGGATATTGGCTCCCCCTGGAGGGGAGCTGGACGCGAAGCGGCCTGAGGGGTGGTTCCCTGCGAGAAACCTGAAATTTATTTGTAGAGAACAGTCTCGACTGTTCCCAGGCTTACGCCTATTGCCTGTTTCCGGTATTTGTGCGATACTAGAAAACAGCAGGAATCCCAACGCAGCAAGAAAAACATACCCTTTCCCCACTGCAAAGGAGAGAAAAATATGAGAAGTGATAACGTTAAAAAGGGCCCGGAGCGTGCCCCAAACCGCAGCTTGTTCTATGCCCTGGGCTACACCCCGGAAGAGCTGGAACGCCCGCTGATCGGCGTGGTTTCGGCTTACAGTGAGATCGTCCCCGGCCATATGAACCTGGATAAGCTGGCTGACGCCGTTAAGGCGGGCATCCGCATGGCGGGCGGCACCCCGGTGCTGGTTCCGGCCATCGGCGTGTGCGATGGCATTGCCATGGGCCATATCGGCATGAAGTACTCCCTCGCTTCCCGCGAGCTGATCTGTGACAGTGTGGAGACCATGTTCATGGCCCACCAGCTGGACGGCCTGGTTCTGGTGCCCAACTGCGATAAGATCGTTCCCGGCATGGTCATGGCCGCTGTGCGCATGGATGTGCCCGCCATTGTCTGCTCCGGCGGCCCCATGCTGGCCGGCAGCTATGGTGGCGATGAAGTCAGCCTTTCCAAAATGTTTGAAGCCGTCGGCGCTTACAAGGCTGGCATGATCGATGACGCCCAGCTGGAAGACTGCACCTGCAACTGCTGCCCGTCCTGCGGTTCCTGCTCCGGCATGTACACCGCCAACAGCATGAACTGCCTGTGTGAGGCCATCGGCATTGCCCTGCCCGGCAACGGCACCATCCCGGCGGTCTACTCCAAGCGTTTGCAGCTGGGCAAAAAGGCCGGTATGGCCATCATGGACCTGGTCAAGAACAATGTGACCGCCCGCCAGATCATCAACGAGCGCTCCATCCGCAACGCCCTGACCTGCGATATGGCTCTGGGCTGCTCCACCAACACGGTGCTGCACCTGCTGGCCATCGCTTACGAGGCCGGTGTGCCCATTGACCTGAAGCTCTTCAACGAGATCAGCGCCAAGACCCCGAACCTCTGCCATCTGGCCCCCGCAGGCCCCACCCATATGCCGGATCTGTACGCCGCTGGCGGCATTCCTGCTGTGCAGGCAGAGCTGGCTAAGGCCGGGCTGCTGGATCTGGATGTTCCCACCGTTACCGGCAAAACGCTGGGTGAGAACATCTCCGGTGCCCACATCATGAACGATAAGGCCATCCGCCCCATCGAGAACCCCTACAGCAAGACCGGCGGCCTGCAGATTTTGTGGGGCAACATTGCCCCGGACGGCTGCGTGGTCAAGCGCAGCGCCGTTGCACCGGAAATGCAGGTCCACTCCGGCCCGGCCCGCGTGTTCAACAGCGAGGAAACCGCCATCCAGGCTATCTATGACGGCAAGATCGTACCCGGCGATGTGGTGGTTATCCGTTACGAAGGCCCCAAGGGCGGCCCCGGTATGCGTGAAATGCTGAACCCCACCAGCGCACTGGCTGGCATGAAGCTGGATACCACCGTGGCCCTGATCACGGACGGCCGCTTCTCCGGCGCTTCCCGCGGCGCTGCCATCGGTCATGTCAGCCCGGAGGCTGCTTCCGGCGGCCCCATCGGCCTGATTGAGGAGGGCGATACCATCGAGATCAACATCCCCGAAGCATCCATCCATCTGGCTGTCAGCGATGAAGAGCTGGCACGCCGCAAGGCTGCTTACGTCCAGCCGGAACCGAACGTTAAGTCCGGCTGGCTGGCCCGTTACGCCCGCATGGTGGCTTCCGCCAACCTGGGCGCTGTGATGCGTTAAGCGACACCCAATAAAACAAAACCCGCGCCTCTGCCTGCTGTGGAACAACACAGCGGCGGGGGCGCGGGTTCTTTTAATTTTGCTTACTCTTCGTCTTTGTAGGCATCGTCAAACACGCTGAACACGCCGGTTTCGCCCAGGTTCGGCTGGGCGTATTCATGTACATGCGGGGTCAGACCGGGGATATCCGGCGCTGCGCCGGGGTCCGCATAGATGGTCACATCGGCATCGTCCACATCCACCGGCTTGGCAACGTCCAGATCTTCCAACAGGGACTGGGCCGCGCCGCAGTCCGCCGGAACATCGGTCAGGCTGGCGCCGTAATGGCTGAACAGCACCGTGCCGTCTTTGTCCAACACCAGGGTCAGCGGCAGCTGCTGCAGGCCGTTGGCAGGTGGGTGATAGCCACGGCGCTTGGCATCCCGCATGATCTGCCATGCTTCCAGGCTGTAGGTGCTCAGCGCGCCGCTGCGGGTGGGAATATCCAGCAGGTCGTACAGAACGCCGTCTGCATCGCACAGCAGGGGATAAGGCAGGGTATCCGGCCCCACGCTGCGGGCCAGGCGGTCCGCGCGGGACCGCACCACCAGCGCCAGGCTGCCGCCGGTCAGCTCGTCATAGGTGGCGGCATACCGCCCCACAAAGGTGCGGGTGATGGGGTGGCCGAAGTTGCTCATGAACACCAGCACCAGCGGCGCATGCTCCGCCAAAAGCTGGCGGAAGCTGTTGGCCGCGCTGTACGGGGTATCGTATTTGAAAAACGGCAGTTTTTCGCCCGCTTTGATCTGCTTACCCAAAACGACAACAACCTTTCGATAAAATTAAGAAAGAATAGAGAATAAAGAATAATGTTGGTATGCGTGCCGCGCACGCATAATAAAAACAGGCTCACACCGCATTTTTTGAGCCGAGCAACGCGAGGCGGTCCACCAACATTATTCTTTATTCATTGTTAATTATTCATTTTCGCGCAGCGTAGCAGCGCGAAAAAAAGGGGAAAGGCATTCCCTTCCCCTGTGAAGTGTACAAAAAAAATCCCGCGCGGCCGTCTGCAGCCAATCAAAACCTACCGTTATATGGCAGGTGGGTGCCCTGCACCCGCAATCACGCTCCCTTCTTCCGCTTGCCGTGTATACACGGGGCGGGAGGTCTGCGATCCGGCGGGGGACAAATCCGGGCTCCCAAAGATTGATTAGTAGGATTATATAAAGCTGCAACAAATCGAACCACGCAGGGTTTAGCTAAGTGCTGCGATGCGGTTAAGAGGGCTGGCCTTCCACATCGTCATCGTCGATGTCATACATGGCGCGCAGACGCTCTTCAAACACTTTGCCAACGGTCAAAAGTTCTTCGTCGTCATCCACAATGTCCATATACTCACCGGCTTCATCGGTGCCGATCCGCATCAGGATCAGCTCGGACTCTTCGTCCAGGCTTTCGGGATCTTCCTGATAGGGGATCACGGCCAGGTAGCGGGTGCCGTTTACTTCGGTCGCATCGATCACTTCAAAGGTGCATTCCTTGCCGTCTTCGTCCTCAAGGGTCAAAAGATCCGGCTGTGCTTCCTGAAGCATTTCGGGGGTCAGTTCATCTGCCATGGTCAGTTTCTCCTGTCATCAAAAAGGGGCATATTTTGTTGTTTCCCCTTGTTTTGTCTGTATCTAGTTTACCGTGTTTTTACTCAAACGTCAAGCTATTCATTTCACCAAATCTGTGGTATAATATTCTATGTATTGAATAAATTCGCTGCGCCGTAAAAAGATTTTTTGCGGTATTTTTTGTCCAAAGGGGGTACGCCCATGAAACGACCCATCCATACCGCGGTGCTGGCTTTTGCCCTGCTGCTGTGCGGCTGTTCCGGTGCGGAAACCGGCCACAAAGCCCCGCAGCGCGCTGCGGTGGAAAGCGGGGAGCGCCAGTTTGCCCAGCCGTCTGACGGGGATTTTATCGCCATCTTTTCCACTTCCCTTGGCGAGGTGCGCGCCGTGCTTTACCCGGACGCCGCCCCCATGGCGGTGCAGAATTTTGTGGGCCTGGCCCGCAGCGGCTACTATGATAATACGGTGATCTGGCGCGCCCAATACGGCTTTGCCGTGCAGGGCGGCGATGCAGGCGGAACAGGCAGCGGCGGCGCGACCATCTGGTCCAATAACCCCTATCCGCTGGAAGCGGACAGCAGCCTGCGCCACTATGCCGGTGCGCTCTGCGCAGCCTTTGCCCAGGGCGGGGAGGTGACGGGCGGCAACAGCCAGTTCTATTTTGTCACAGCCCTGCCAAACAGCGTGGACGAAACCATGCAGCAGCAACTGCGGGATAACGGCTATTCCGATGAGCAGGTTGCTGCCTATGCCGCGGCGGGCGGGCTGCCCTACCTGGATAACACCGATACCGTGTTTGGCCAGGTGTACGCGGGCATGGATGTGGTGGACCAGATCGCCTGTGTGCCCACAGTGAAGAATGAGGATGAAACCGATACCTACCGCCCGCAGGAGGACAGCACCGTTACCATTTACAAGGTAACCATCGATAATTACCCCGGCCCCAGCACCGATGATGCCGCCGACAGTGCGGCTTCGGATTCCAGCGCCCAGTAATAGAATATGCAGCCCAATAAAAAATATCCCACAGGTTCTATGGCATATCAGCCAAAACCTGTGGGATGTTTTTGTGCAGTTATTTCTTTTTGGTGTTGCCGCCCATCCGGCGGTCACGGTGGGCGTATTCGGCCAGGGCTTCATCAAAGCACTGCTTGGTGAAATCCGGGAAGAGCACGGGGGTAAAATAGAACTCCGCATAGGCGCACTGCCACAGCAGGAAGTTGGAAATGCGCTCCTCGCCGCTGGTGCGGATCATATAGTCCACGGGCGGCAGCTGGCGGTACAGGTGGCTTTCAATCGTCTGCTCGTTGATGTCAGCCGGAGCCAGGGTGCCGTTCTGCACCTCGCCGGCAATGGCGCGCATGGCGTCGGTCAGCTCGGCGTGGGAACCATAGTTCAGGCAGAAGTTCACAATGCCGGTCTTGTTGTCCTTGGTCAGGTCCATCATGTAGTCCATGGCGTCCAGCACGCGCTGCTGCAGGCCTTCGCGGCGGCCGCTGAACAGCACCTGGCAGTCGCGCTCATTCATTTCCTCCGCAATGGTGCGGAAGTTGTTGGCGAACAGGTCCATCAGATAGCCGACTTCCTTGGCATCGCGGGAAAAGTTCTCGGTGGAAAAAACATACAGGCTCAGCACCTTGATGCCGCAGTCCCCTACGGCATAGCGGGTGATCTCTTTCAGGCGGTCAAAACCGGCCTTGTGGCCAAAGCTGGCGGGCAGGCCGCGGTTCTTGGCCCAGCGGCGGTTGCCGTCCACGATAATGGCGGTATGGGTGGGGATGCGGGTAAGTGCTTCAGGCATGGAAAAACCTCCTTGTTATGCTTGCTCCGGGGCAGCGGGCGCGGCGACCTCCGGCGGTTCTTCGCCGGGGTGGGCCTTGCGCCAGGCCAGAAAACTTTCCAGAATCACCGCGGCGGAAACCGAGTCCAGCCGGGCTTTGCGGTCTGCGCCAAAGGTGCTGTTGGCCGAAAGAATGCCTGCCGCCGTTACCGTGGTGCGGCGTTCATCCCACAGCACAACGGGAACCCCGCAGGCCGTGGCCAGCCGTGCGGCAAAGCGGCGGCTTTTCACGCAGCGGGAACCCTCGGTACCATCCATGTTGCGGGGCAGACCGCACACAACGCCCTCGGCCCCCTGGGCCAGCCGTGCGGCAGCGGCGGCGTCCGCTACTTTGTTCAGGCTTTTTTCCTCAATCTGCGGGGTAACGGGCGTAACGATCAGCTCCGAAGAATCACATACCGCCAGCCCCGTGCGGCGCTCCCCGTAATCAACAGCGATCCATTTCATTGGCATACCTCGTGTTTTGTATAATGTAACCATTATACCATGAGCAGATATCAGGTGCAATAAAGGGCGGCGGCCGGGCAGCAAAAAAGCGCACCCCTTATCAGCAAGGGGTGCGCAGAAAAACAGGGATGAGCGATTAGAACTTCGGCATGCGCTTGTCCAGCTGGATGGTCAGCAGGCTTGCCAGAACGATCTTGATCACATCGCCCGGCAGGTAGGGGATCACGCAGTAGGTCAGGCTGGTGGGTAGGTCAAAGCCGGTCAGGACCATGAACCAGATGGTGCCCAGCACATAGCAGGCAGCGCAGCCAACCACGCAGCCCAGGGCCAACCAGCCGAACTTGCGGGGCAGCTTGGCGGCAAAGGCACCGGCAATCAGCGCGGCCAGCAGGTAGCCGATGGCATAGCCGCCGGTTTTGCCAAGCAGAACAGCGGGGCCGCCCTGCATACCGGCCATAACGGGAACGCCCACAGCGGCCAGCAGCAGGTAAACCAGCTGGCTGGCTGCACCCCACACGGGGCCCAGCATGGTGCCCGCCATGTACACGGCAAAAAGTGCCAGGTTGACCGGCACGCCCCACGGCATGGGGATGGCCAGCTGGCTGCAAACAGCGGTCAGGGCGGCAAACAGGGCGCAGCCTACCATCTTGTGCAGGCGGGCGTTGGAAGCGGTTGTATTCATGATAACTTTCCTCACTCTCTTAGGTGTATCTAAAAAGTCGAAAATTTAGTTTATTTCTACAAACACAGCCGGATTTCGCGTTAAAAACCTTGGAATCCACAAAGGATTCCTGCGGCTCTTTGCCTTAAATCCTGCTTGTGTTTGCGAAATACCCGTCATTTTCTTTGTATTAAGATACACCTTAATATGCAATACCGGAATGTCAGGCAGGTGCGCCCAACTCCGGAATTACGCGGATCTCATCACTGCCAAATGCTGTGGGGGCAAGGTCGCCGTCACAGCGCACCAGCAGGCGGCAGTCATCGTCAATGCCAAGCACCGTAGCCCCGCGCGGCTCGCGCCCGTTGGGGATCAGCGTTACATGCTGGCCGGTCAGGGCCTGGCGGCGGCGGTAATCATCCAGCCAGCTGCCGCGCAGGCCGGTGTGATACAGCGCCCAGAACTCGTTCAAAAATGCCGCTGCCAGCGCCGCACGGGCACCGGGAGCCGGGGCAGAGTCAAACAGGGAACCCGCCACCGCGGCCAGCTCCTTGGGCCAGCCGCCGGACGGCTGCACCAGATTGAACCCCAGCCCCAGCACGGCATAATCCAACATGCCGGATTCCAGGTCCACGGCAGCTTCGGTCAGAATGCCGCAGACCTTTTTGCCGTTTTTCCACAGGTCGTTCACCCATTTGATCTGGATAGGTGTTCCGCACAGCTGTTCCGCTGCGCGGGCAGCGGCAACGGCAGCCAGCGCGGTGATCTGCGGGGCCTGGCGGGTGCTGAATTCCGGCCGCAGCAAAATGCTTAGGTACAGCCCGCCCGGCGGGGAGAAAAAACTGTGCCCGCGCCGCCCGCGCCCGGCGGATTGGGCCTGTGCAATCAGCACAAGGCCCTCCGGCGCGCCGTTGGCGGCCTGGGTGCGCAGCGCCGCGTTGGTGCCGGGCAGGCGGTCCACCACGGTGATCTGTACCGCCTGCGCTGTGGCAGGGGCCAGCAGGGCTGTAATGGCGTCTGCATTCAGCAGATCGGCCCCGTGGGGCAGGGCATAGCCGCGGTTGGTGATGGCTTCAATGGGGGTGCCGTCTGCACGCAGCGCGGTGACAGCTTTCCAGATGGCGGCCCGGCTGACGCCGAGCTGGTCGGCAAGCTCCTGCCCGGAAATATACCGCCCGCGCGCCGCGTCCAGCGCGCTGAGGACCTGTGCTTTGACCGACATGCCGTAACCGCCTTTCCCCAAAAAGTTTGCGCAAACTGAGGTATAGTATACCGCGGAGAAAAACGGAATGTCAACGAAGATGGCAGGCTGAGGTTTACAATAGGATGAAAAAATGAGAGCGAGGGAAGAGGGGTACAAGTTTTGGCGGTGGGAGATATGGCAGGGCCCGGCGGGCGGGACGATGGCGAGCATCGTCCCCTACAAAGTTTTTGCAGCGTTTGTTGTAAATGGCAAGGTTCCTCCGCGGTGGGATGGGGGCATCCCGCCCTACGGATGTGGTACGGTGCGCGGCGGATTTCTCTTATGTGCAATAGGGCGAGGTGGGGTCGGCGTGGTCGGGTGACCACGCCCTACAGGGGGGAGGTTTGCCGCCAGTTATAAAATGTTCTGTAGGGAACGGTCTTGACCGTTCCAAGACCTAGGCCCAATGTTCCTTCCCAAAAGCATATGAACCAAACATCCGGAACAGTCAAGACCGTTCCCTACAGATTGATTTATCATGTGTGGTGGGCATTGAATGCATCTCCCACCCGTATGGGCGCACATTGTGCGCCCGCCACCTGAAAAACTGCCGAACTCTAAAACATCAAAACAAGACCCCAAAAACAAAAACTACCAAAACAAAAAAGAGGTCCGCCAAAGCGAACCTCTTTTGTAGGAAGGTAAACCGTAAGATACGGGAAATTGTTGTGCGAAAAATTAGCGCTGGATACGGCCGGAACCGTCGCCGCCAGCCAGCTTTTCGACCTCAGCAACAGTAACCATGTTGTAGTCGCCCTCGATGGAGTGCTTCAGAGCAGAAGCAGCAACAGCGAACTCAACAGCTTCCTGGGTGGTCTTGCCGTTCAGCAGGGCATAGATCAGGCCGCCGCCGAAGGAGTCACCGCCGCCAACGCGGTCGATGATGCGCAGCTCGTACTTCTTGCTGAAGCAGTACTCGTTGGAAGCAACATCGTACAGCATGGCGCTCCAGCCGTTGTCAGAAGCGGAATGGCTCTCACGCAGGGTGATGGCAACCTTCTCAAAGCCGAACTTGTCAGCCAGCTGCTTGGCAACGCTCTTGTAGCCTTCGCGGTTGATCTCGCCAGCGTAGATATCGGTGGCCTCAGCCTCGATGCCGAACACGTCCTTAGCATCCTCTTCGTTGGAGATGCAGACGTCAACATACTGGCACAGGTCGGTCATGGCAGCGCGGGCTTCCTCACGGGTCCACAGCTTGCCGCGGTAGTTCAGGTCGCAGCTGATCTTGACGCCATGAGCCTTGGCAGCCTTGCAGGCTTCGCGGCAGATGTCAACAACATTGGGGCCCAGGGCCGGGGTGATGCCGGTGAAGTGGAACCAATCCACGCCCTCAAAGATGGAATCCCAATCGAAATCAGCGGTGGAAGCTTCCTGGATGGCAGAGTGTGCACGGTCATAGATGCAGACAGAACCACGCTGAGAAGCGCCCTTCTCGTTGAAGTAGATGCCAACACGGTCGCCGCCGCGGACGATCTTGCTGGTGTCAACTCCGTAACGGCGCAGGCTGTTGATAGCGGCCTGGCCAATGGCGTGTGCGGGCAGCTTGGTCACATAGACAGCGTCCATGCCATAGTTTGCCAGGGAAACAGCAACGTTAGCTTCGCCGCCGCCGAAAGTGAACTCCAGGTTGTTGGCCTGAACAAAGCGCTCGTAGTTGAACGGCTGCAGACGGATCATCAGTTCGCCAAAAGTAACGACTTTCATATTGAAACTCCTTGTATTTATTGTAAATATACCGCGCCGTTAGGCGCAAACCTGCTGCACAGTGGCAACAGATTATTTCTGAACCAGGTGGATAGCAAAGCCGGCAACTTCGTCAGCAAAGTAGATGGCGATGGTCTTGCCGTCCTTAACGTTCTTGCTGTCCATATCGAACTTGACGCCGCGCTGGCTCAGGTGATAGATAGCGCGGTCAACGTTGTTGGTCAGGATAGCGATGTGACCATGGGTGCCGCGGCCCGGCTTCTTCATGATCTCGAATTCCTTCTTACCAACAAAGATGCTGGAGTTGCCCGGCTTAACAGCCATGCTCAGCAGGCTGCCGATGGTCTCGGCGGTCTTGGCGGCTTCGGCTTCGTCAGCGCAGTTGATGCCGATGTGGCCCAGCTCCAGGCCCAGCATCACGTTGACAGCCTCTTTGCTCATGGCGGTGATCTCGTCCCATGCGCCGGCCTTGATCTTGTCAGACTTGCACATCCAGGTGCCGCCGACAGCAATGATCTGGTTGTAGCCCAGGTAGTTGTTCACGTTCTTGGCGTTGACACCGCCGGTGCACATCCACTTGCAGGTCTTCAGGGCAGCGCCGATGTTCTTCAGCTTGTCCACGCCGCCGTTTGCTTCAGCGGGGAAGAACTTGACAACTTCGCAGCCCATGTTCATGGCCTGCTGCATCTCGCCGGAGGTGGCGGTGCCGGGCATCATGATGCCGCCCTTGTCGATAACATGCTTGCAGACTTCGGGGTCGAAGCCGGGAGCAACGATGAAGGAAGCACCGGCAGCCATAGCACGGTCAGCCTGGTCAACAGTCAGAACGGTGCCGGCGCCCAGCAGCATATCGGGCAGTTCTTCATGGATCTTCTTGATGCACTCTTCAGCACATGCGGTGCGGAAGGTGACCTCAGCAGCCGGCAGGCCGCCGTCCATCAAAGCCTTGCACAGAGGAATAGCCTCGTCCACGCTGTTGAAAGCGATAACGGGGATGATACCAATTTCGTAAACGCGCTCAAGGACAGAATTCATAACGCATTCTCCTTACATTAACAAAGTTTACATCAGTTGTGAAGCGGTTCCTTATGGTGGAACACCGTTCCGCAATTTGCTAAATTTATTATACAAATTTTGCGCCGCGCCGTCAATCGGTCAATTTTACCAGTCAGAGAGGGGCCTTTTTTGGCAATATTGAGGGGGTTCCGCCTTGTGGGATGCTACTTGCGAAAAACATCGTTTGCTGGTATACTTAATTCCACAATGCGGAACAATTCCGGCCCGGTGGGAGCAGAACCGGGCAAAGTTATAAATTATGAAATTTTTGTTAATTTTTGCGGAGGATGCGTTATGGAGGATCAAACCGTAAAAAATCCTGATAAGGGCGGTGTGCAGAGCGTTGCGCGCATTTTTGAGCTGATCGAAGTGCTGGCCGCCCACCCGGCCGGGGCCAGTTTGCAGCGCCTGGCGGAGGACGCCCACCTGGCCAAAAGCACCACCCACCGCCTGCTGGGCAGCCTGGTCAGCCTGGGGTATGCCGCGCAGGACGGCGAAACCGGCAAGTACCGCCTGACCTTAAAGATGTTTGAAATCTCTTCCGGCATCGTCAACAGCATGGATGTGATGAGCGTTGCCAAGGTGCATCTGGAACGCCTGGCCCAGCGCACCGGCGAAGCGGTGCACCTGGTCATCCGCGATGCACAGGATATCGTGTACATATATAAAACGGAAAGCGGCCCCATGCGGATGTCCAGCCGGGTGGGGCTGCGCAGCCCGCTCTACTGCACCGGCGTTGGCAAAGCCATCCTGGCAACCCTGACCGAAGCGGAAGTGGAAGATGTGTGGCGCCACAGCACCCCGCAAAAACTGACGGGCCGCACTGTGACCGACCTGCCCGCTTTGCGCGCTCAGCTGAACGAGGTGCGCGCCTGCGGCTATGCCATTGACGATGAGGAAAACGAGCTGGGCATCCGCTGCGTGGCGCTGGCCATCCCCGGCCCCGGCGGCAAGGCAGACAGCGCGTTTTCCATCAGCGGCCTTGCCCCCTACATGACGCCGGAACGCATCCGGCGCATCGCCGCCCTTGCACTCGAAACCCGCGCCGACATCCTGCGCGACCTTGGCGTGCAGGGCGTGTGAGGGCATAGACGGCACGAACCTGTACGGAAAGAGAAAATGGAAATAAAAGAATATACAGAATTCAAAGCGGATGAAATTTTGCGGCTCTATACCCAGGTGGGTTGGACCGCATATACGGAAAATATGCCGGCGTTGGAGCAGGGCTATAAAAATTCTCTGCTTGCTTTGGCGGCCTATGAAAACGAGGAGCTGCTCGGAATTGTCCGGGTAGTGGGGGATGGCGCTACCGTTATTCTTGTGCAGGACCTTTTGGTATCCCCCAAAAAGCAGCGGCAGGGCATTGGCACAGCGCTGCTCAAAGCGGTACTGGACCGGTATGCGAATGTCAGACAGATTCAACTGGTAACGGATAACACGCCCAAGACAGTAGCTTTTTATCGCTCGCTGGGATTTTTGGAGCTGGCAGAGCTGGGTTGCTACGGCTTTATGCGGGGATGATAAGTTCGCGTTTGTGTGAGCAAAGCGGAACAACAAACATCCCACTGGGATGTTTGAGCGACAGAACGGTTTTGCGATAGCAAAATTGCGGGGCGGTGCCCCGACAAGTTCACGTTTGCCGCAATCAGTAAGGCTTCTCCGCGGCGGGATGAGGGCATCCCGCCCTACAGACCGTTTGTTGGTTTGCCTTAGATATCACGAGCTTTATTATGTCATGCTCAAGCAAGGTTTCGGAACGGTCACTGCGCCCGCAGGCGCGTTTCGGAGGCCAACCGGACCGCAGGTCCGGCTCTTAGGCCGGAGATAGACCGTTCCCTACAAATGTGTTTAAGTGTACCACAGACATTTTCCACATTTCCCGTAGGGGCGCACATTGTGCGCCCGTCGCCTTGCGGAGAATGATGTGATGGAATATATAGCAGAGCCAAACGTACGGAACGATACATCGGCCCCGACAAGTTCACGTTTATTGAACGAAGTTCAATAATGCACACCCCAGTGGGGTGTGCAAGTGACAGAATGGTCTTGCGCTTGCGCAAGATGGCGGGGCCGAGCCCCGACAAGTTTCCGTTTGTTAAGTTTCCGTTTGTTGCAGAAATGATCATGTGCATTTACGGCAAGGTCTCGGAACGGTCAAGACCGTTCCCTACAGAACATTTTATAATGCGCAATAAACATTATAAGCATTCGTAGGGCGGGATGCCCTCATCCCGCCGCAGCCTTGCCATATTGCGCATTTACAACTCTGTAGCCAGCCAAATAAATTCTTCACGTTTGCACTAGCAACAAACACCCCAATGGGGCTTTAAGCGACAGAATGGTTTTGCGATAGCAGGATGGAGGGGCTGCGCCCCGACGACTTTCCGTTTGTAGACCGATGTTCAACAAATGTACAACAACAATAGACAAGCCTTGCATACACGGCTATAATAAAGTAACAGGAACAGATAACATAAGGGAATGCGGTAAGGCGGCCGGAATTTCCCGGAAAAGTGGGGAATGGAATGAACCTGATCTTTACAGCCTTTGCCACGCTGGATGGCTACCGTGAGGGCAGCAATGCCAACCTGGGCAGCGAGGTATTCTACCGCTGCATCGTGGTCAGCCTGGTCAGCGCAAAACAGAAAAACCAGAATTGCGATGCAGCCCTTGTGACCAATACCGCTGTGCCGGAACCCTATGCCGCGCAGCTGGCCCAGGCGGGTATCCGTGTGATCGCCTGCCCGTTTGACAACTACCGCTTTGAAGCAGACCTGGACTGGTCCCTGGCGTATTACAAGCTGTGCGCCATGCAGTACCTGCTCGAAACCGAGAATTACGAAAACTACCTGATGCTGGATTCCGATACTTTCACCCAGCGCGGTTATCAGGATATCTGGCGCGAAGCTGCGGAGGCCGTGCTGCTGTATCAGGTGCCCCATGCGGCCAGCCAGCCCATGACGGCCCGCATCTCCCACACCTATGATGAACTTTGGCCGGAGGGGGCGCCCCATGTGCTGACCCACTTTGGCGGCGAGTTCGTGGCGGGCAGTGCGGCCCGGCTGCAGGATTTTATGGCTGAATGCCGCAATGTGTTTGACCGGATGCAGCAGACCGGCGTGCGCAGCCAGGACGGCGACGAAGCCATTCTGGATGCCGCGGCCTACCGCAGCCAGCTGGCAGGCAAGCCCGTGCGGGCCGCCAACGCGTATGTGTTCCGGTACTGGCTGGGCGGGCATTTTTATTATGTTTCCACCAACTACTGCTGCGACCCCGTCTGCGTGCTGCACCTGCCCGGCAAAGCGAAAATGCGCCAGCTGACGGTGCTCTACCATAAATATACCCGCAGCGGCCGCATGCCGGAAAACCAGACCGTGTGGCGGCTCTGCTGCCTGCCCGCCGCCCGCCCGCCGCTGCTGCGCAGCCTGTGGGTGCGCCTGCGGGCCAAAATCGGCATTTGAACCCACCCACTGAACCCCAAGGAAAGGAACGCCCTATGCAGGAGAAAAAACATCTTCCCCTGAAACATTTGCAGCACCTGCGCACCGCCCGCAAACAGGCCGCGGAAGCCGATGACCTGACCCCCATGATGAAAGCCATCAAGGCGGTGCACAGCGTGACCAGCACCGGCTCCACCCAGCCGGAAGACCTGGAACGCCAGCGCGCCGCCCAGGAGCTGTTTGGCCGTTTGGTAACCCCCAACCTGCTGATCAACACTACGCCCATCACCGTCAACAATGTTTCGGCAGAATGGGTGCGGATGAATCAGGGCCATGACCGCCGCCATGTGGTGCTGTACTGCCACGGCGGCGGCTACACCTGCGGCCAGCTGGGCTATGCCCGCGTGCTGGCCAGCAAGCTGGCGCTTTCCACTGGGTGCGATGTGCTCAGCTTTGAATACCGCCTTGCCCCCGAAGCGCCGTATCCTTCCGCCATTGACGATGCCCTGCGCGTCTGGGACTACCTGATGTATATGGGCATCGGCGCGCGGGATGTGATCGTGGCCGGGGATTCGGCAGGCGGCAACCTGGCGCTGGAACTGGCCCTTGCCGTAAAGGCGCAGGGCCGCAGCCAGCCGCGTGCCTTGGTGCTGATGAGCCCCTGGACTGATATGACGATGCAGGGAGCATCCTATCAGGAATGTGCCGCGCTGGACCCCATGCTGACCCACGATTATATTGATTCCTGCCGCACCGCTTACCGCGGGGCAAACAGCACCCTGGAATGGGAGGACCCCAGTCTTTCGCCGCTGTTTGCGGATTTGAGGGGGCTGCCGCCCACCTTGATCCAGGTGGGAACGAACGAAATATTGAAATCCGATTCCACCAACCTTGCCAAAGCCATGACGGAACAGGAAGTATACGCCGTGCTGGAGGTATACCCCGAATGCTGGCATGTGTTCCAGCAGATGCCGATCCCCCACGCCGCACAGGCCATGGAAAGCGTTGGCCGCTTTGTGCAGAAAATTTTGTAACGGCGGAACCCCGCCGGATAGGAGGGCTGCCATTTGCCCGAAACCTGGTATAAAGTCGATAATGTCGCCAAAGTGTTCCTGGCATCCGTCAACCGGAGGGACCCGCGGGTGTTCCGCGTCAGCTGCACGCTGAACGAGGACGTTGACCCCGAACGCCTGAACCAGGCCCTGGAACAGACCGCACGGGAAAACCCGCAGTTCCAGGTCACGCTGCACCGCGGGTTGTTCTGGCATTATTTTGAATCCACCAACCTGAAACCGCAGGCGGAGCCGGAAACACTGGCCCCCTGTGCTATGCTGTACGGCCCGCAGATCAAGAACGAACTGCTGTACCGCGTCAGCTATTACGGCCCACGCATCAATGTGGAAATGTTCCACGCCATCAGCGATGGCAACGGCGGTATGGTATTTCTGAAAACGCTGGTGCACAATTATTTGCAGCTGAAAAATCCCGAACTGGCCAATGTTCCCGGCGAGGAACGCGCCAGCAAGGGCGAATCGGCCCAGGATGCGTTCCGCAAATACTATACGGCGTCCAAGGCGGCGGAGGAAGACCCGCTGAACCGCAAGAAATCTTTCCACCTGCATGGCCGCAAACTGCCGTATGACCAGTCCCAGTATATTGAAGCCCACCTTTCTGCGGCCCAGGTGCTGGCCAAAGCCCGTGCCATGGGGGTAACGCTGACCAGCTACCTGGCCGCTGCCCAGATGCTGGCGGCTTATCAGGAAATGCCAGCGCTGGAACGCGGCAAGGCTATCTCGGTCAGCCTGCCGGTCAACCTGCGCAGCTATTACGGAACCGAGACCGCCCGCAACTTTTTCAACTCCATCCGCATCAGCTGGGTGTTCCAGGGGGACGAAACGCTGGAAACCCTGGCCAAAGGCTTTGATGCCAAACTGCGGGAAGCCCTGAAAGATGACCGGGTCAAGGCCCGCATGGACGGCTTTGAAAAGCTGGAACAGATGCCCGGCATCAAGCCGGTGCCGCTCTTTATCAAAAACGCAGTGGTCAATCTGTTCAATACGCTGGAAGCCAAAAAAGTTACCCTGACCATCTCCAATATGGGGCGCATCCCGCTGCAAAAAGAGCTGCAGCCCTACATCAAGGGCTTTACGGCGTTCTGCAGCTCGCCCACTGTGTTCACCACGGTCTGTTCCTATGGGGATGATTTGGTTCTGGGCACCACCTGGGCGTTCCGCAGCACCGAGATGCTGAAAAACTTTTACCGCCGCCTTTCTGCCGAAGGGCTGGATATCACACTGTATGCAACGGAGGTGGATGGAGAATGAAAACCTGCCCCCATTGCCATATCCAGGTTGGCGGCAGCGCCCAGTACTGCCCGCTGTGCCAGAACCCCCTTGTCGGCGCGCCGGAACCGGACCGCTACCCCAAGGTGGTGCCGCCCGCGCGGCAGGCATCGCTGTTTTACCGCATCGCTGCCTTTGTGCTGCTGGGTGCGGCGGTCATCTGCGGCGTGGTGGATTACATCATGACCGAAGGCAAACACATGCACTGGAGCCTGCTGGTGCTGATCGGCGCGGTGGGGGTGCTGATGCTGCTGCGCGCACTGCTGCGCCAGGGCCGCAACGCCCCCAAGCTGCTGTTCCAGATTTTGATCGGCACTTCGCTGATCGTGACCTTTGCGGATTATTACGCCGGGTGGAATGGTATTGCCATTGATGCCATTGTGCCGATCTTGTGCAGTGTTACGCTGGTGCTGAACTTTATTTTTGCCTTTGTCAACCGCCGCTTTACCGAAAACGGCCTGGTTTACCTGCTGTTGAACATTGTGGTGGGCGTGGTGCCGTATATCGGCTTAACGCTGCGCCACAGCGTGCGCCCGCCGCTGGCCTGGGTCATCTGCCTGGTCATCAGCATGATCACCTTTTTGGGGCTGGTCATCTTTAAGGGCCGCAGCCTGCTGGCAGAGTTTGAAAAACGCCTGCACCTGTAAACCGGAATTTGATCGAGGCGGGATAGATTTATGAATGCAAATGTTGATTTAACAGGTGTTGTGCTTGAAACAGATAGACTAATCATTAGAGAATGGAGTGAAATGGATTTAGAAGACTTTTTTGAGTATGCAAAAGTTGATGGAGTAGGTCAAATGGCTGGTTGGAAGCCACATACATCAATTCAAGAATCAAAAACAATTTTGGAGTTGTTTATTAAAGAGAAAAAGACCTTTGCTTTAGAATTGAAAGAAAATCATAAAGTAATAGGTTCATTAGGCCTTGAAACGCTTAGTCTTTCGTTGAGTGATGAGTATGAGAATTTAGTAGGAAGAGAAATAGGATATGTATTAAGTAAAGATTATTGGGGAAAAGGCTTAATGCCAGAAGCTGTTAATAGAGTAATTAAATTCTGCTTTGAAAAAGAAAATTATGATTACTTGATGTGTAGCCATTCTATTATAAATAGTCAATCAAAAAGAGTCATTGAAAAAAGTGGTTTCCACTTCGTAAAGGAAAATATTCAAATCACAAGAAATGGAAATGAGCAAATTTCTTTGTACTATGTATTAGATAATCCTTTAAAAATGAATTAGACAAGTTCGCGTTTGTTGCAGAAATGATCAAGTGCATTTACGGCAAGGTCTCGGAACGGTCAAGACCGTTCCCTACAGAACATTTTATAATGCGCAATAAACATTATAAGCATTTGTAGGGCGGGATGCCCTCATCCCGCCGCAGCCTTGCCTTATTGCGCATTTACAACTCCGTAGCCAAACAACCTTCCAGTTTGTCAAATTGGAAAATTAGAATTTGCGAAATGATACCCCGCTTTGCCCCGGCAAAACGGGGCTTTTTGCTTCCGGTTGCGTGCCCAAACTGCCGCAGGCAGGGCCCAAATAGCGCAAAGTGCGGTTTTTGCCCATTGACAAGCCGTTTTAACCGGGCGTATACTTTACCATATCTTTGGGTTATGCGTATGCAAAGCCCAGGGGGATCGTTTGTATTATTGTAAAGGAGTGCGGAATTATGAAAAACAACAATAGCATCAAGACCGTTGTAGCCGTTGGCATCGGCGCAGCACTGTTCTTTGTGCTGGGGCGTTTTGTGGCAATCCCCAGCCCGGTGCCCAACACCAACATCAGCCTGCAGTACGCAGTGCTGGCCCTGCTGGCTGCCATGTACGGCCCGGTTGCCGGCGGTCTGATCGGTTTCATCGGCCATGCTCTGATCGACCTGTCCTGGGGCGGCAGCCCGTGGTGGAGCTGGGTCATCACCTCCGCTTTTGTCGGCGTTGTGGTTGGCCTGCTCACCCAGAAACTGCACGTTGAGGAAGGCGACTTTGGCAAAAAGAAGGTCGGCGTGTTTGCACTGGCCAACGTGATTGCCAACCTGGTTGGCTGGATCGTGGTTGCTCCCGTGCTGGACATCCTGGTTTATGCCGAGCCCGCCAACAAGGTGTTTGCACAGGGCGTGTTTGCCGGTATTTCCAACAGCATTACTGCTGTGGTCGTGGGCGGCCTGCTGGTGCTGGCTTACACCAAGACCATTGCCAAGAAAGGCTCTTTGGATAAAGAATAATTGCCATCGCAAAGCCTTCCCGTGGCCTTTGGTTTGCGGAAAGGCTTTTTTGTTTGCCGCTCTGCCGTTGGGCGGGGGCACATTTGAACATCTGGTTTTGAGGTACCATGCTCATGTCTGAACAGACGAACCCCATTATTTCATTCAAAAACTTTTCCTTCCAGTACCGCGCGCAGAAAAAGCCGACGCTGCATGATATCAATCTGGATATCTACCCCGGCGAGCGTGTGCTGATCGCCGGGCCTTCCGGCAGCGGAAAAAGCACGCTGGCGGCCTGCATCAACGGGCTGAACCCGTTTTCCAACCCCGGCGAATGCACCGGCAGCCTGACGGTAGACGGTGTGGATGCACCCAACAGCAGCATTTTTGAGCTTTCGGCCCATGTGGGCACCGTGCTGCAGGACCCGGACGGCCAGTTCATCGGCCTGACGGTGGGCGAGGATATCGCCTTTGCGCTGGAAAACAGCTGCGTTCCCCAAAAGGAAATGCATGAGATCACCCGCCATGCCGCAGAGCTGGTGGGCATTGAAACCCGCCTGGACCATGCCCCACATGAGCTTTCCGGCGGGCAAAAGCAGCGCGTCAGCCTGGCGGGCGTGATGGTGGACCAGGTTAAAATTTTGCTGTTTGATGAACCCCTTGCCAGCCTGGACCCCGCCACCGGCAAGCAGGCCATCGAGCTGATCGATGAAATTCAGCACAAGACCGATACCACCGTGCTGATCATTGAGCACCGGCTGGAAGATGTGCTGTGGCGCAATGTGGACCGTATCATCCTGGTCAACGAGGGCACCATCCTGGCCGACCTGCGCCCGGACGAGCTGCTGGCCACCCGTATGCTGGCCGAAAACGGCATCCGGGAGCCGCTGTACCTGACGGCCATGCGCTATGCGGGCATTGCCATCACGCCGGAAAAACACCCCGCCCACGTGGATACCGTGGTGCTGGACGATGCCGATACCGCCCGCCTGCACAAGTGGTTTCACGCCCTGCCGCTGCCGGAACCCGGCCCTGCACCGGAGCACCTGCTGGAAGTGCGCGGCCTTGGCTTTGGCTATACCAAGGGGCAGAACACCCTGCATGACATCAGCTTTTCCATCGGCAAAGGCGAGATGGTCAGCATTGTGGGGCGCAACGGCGCAGGCAAATCCACCCTGGCAAAGCTGATCTGCGGGTTCGAGACCCCGGAACAGGGCCAGGTGCTGCTGAACGGCCGTGACCTGGCGCAGGATAACATCCGCCGCCGCGCCCAGCACATTGGCTATGTGATGCAGAACCCCAACCAGATGATCTCCAAAACCATGATCTTTGAGGAAGTTGCACTGGCCCTGCAGGGCAGCGATATGACCCCGGAGCAAATCCGCCAGCGAGTGGAAGATACGTTGAAGGTTTGCGGGCTGTACCCCTTCCGCAACTGGCCGATTTCTGCACTGAGCTTTGGCCAGAAAAAGCGCGTGACCATTGCCAGTGTGCTGGTGCAGCAGCCGGAGCTGATCATTCTGGACGAACCCACTGCGGGGCAGGATTTCCGCCATTATACCGATATTATGGAGTTCCTGCGCGGGCTGAACGAGCAGGGCGTGACCGTGGTGATGATCACCCACGATATGCACCTGATGCTGGAATACACCCCGCGCGCGCTGGTGTTCTGTGACGGCCGGCTGATTGCTGACCGCAGCGCTGCCGCCGTGCTGTGTGACCCCGAACTCATCGAGCAGGCCGCGCTGAAAGAAACCAGCTTGTTTACCCTTGCCAACCGCTGCGGCATTGCCCCGGCGGAAGATTTTGTAGAACGCTTTATCCATGAAGATAGGGAGGTGCGCACACATGGCTGCTAATACCGTGCTCAATTACCTGCCGCGCCAAAGCGTTGTTCACAAAATGACCGGCACCACCAAACTGGCGTTCTTTTTGCTGTTTACCTTTGCCAGCATGATCACCTATAACACCTGGGTGCTGCTGGGGCTGATGGCCGTCAGCTTTGGGGCGTTCAAGCTCAGCCACATCAAACTGCGCGAAGTGCGGTTTATGCTGATCTTTATGCTGGTGTTCCTGCTGCTGAACAACCTGTTCATCTTTTTGTTTGACCCCAACCAGGGCACCACGCTGTACGGCACGCGGCATGTGCTGTTCCACCTGTTCTGGCGGTATGATGTAACGGCGGAGCAGCTGTTCTACATGGTCAATATCTCGCTCAAGTACTTTGTGGCGCTGCCGGTGGCGATCCTGTTCATCTCTGCCACTAACCCCAGCGAGTTTGCCGCCAGCCTGAACAGCATCGGCATCTCCTACAAAGTGGGCTACTCCGTCGCCATTGCGCTGCGCTATATCCCGGATATCCAGCGCGATTACCACAGCATCAGCCAGGCCCAGCAGGCCCGCGGCGTGGAGCTGGGCAAAAGCGAGCCGTTCTTTGCCCGGCTCAAGAACTCGGTCAGCATTCTGCTGCCGCTGATTCTGACCAGCCTGAACCGCATTGATACCATCAGCAACGCGATGGAGCTGCGCGGCTTTGGCAAAAACGGCAAGCGCACCTGGTACACCCAGCGCCCCTTTGCCAAGCGGGATTTTGCCGCGCTGGCCCTTGGCGCAGTGCTGCTGCTGGTCAGCCTGTTTGTTACCATCCGGTACGGGCGGTTCTATAACCCGTTCGTATGATCCATAAATAAAACCAAAGCCCCGGCCCCCTGTGCGCATTCAACACAGGGGGCCGGGGCTTTGCTGTTGTAAAAGTTTAATCTTGAATGATAAAGCAGGCCCTGCCGTTTGCTTTGGCCTGGTACAGAACCTGGTCGGTTTCAGCCAACAGGTGGTTGATCTCCTGCGGGAACACAAAGTGGTAAGCGCCAATGCTGCAGCTGACGGTGCGCTGCGGCAGGATGGTGGCAACATCCGCCAAAAACTGGTCCAGCCGTTTGGAAAGCTCCTGGGAGCTCATCTCCTGGTTGACCATAACGGCAAATTCATCGCCGCCCACGCGCCCAACGGCACCGCAGCTGCCAAAGGCGTTCTGCAGGATGTGGGCAACCTGTTTCAGCGTTTCATCGCCCACAGTGTGGCCTAGGGTATCGTTGATCTGCTTAAAGTAGTCAACGTCCAAAAACAGGAACCAGCCCTTGGGGCTGTCAGCCGGTTTGCGGTTCTGCTGTACCTTGGTGCAGTAGGATAAGAACAGCCGCCGCCCCATGATGCCGGTCAGGGCGTCGATCTCACCCTGATATTCCCGGTAGGACATGTAACGATACACAATGATAATCAGCTCGATCAGGATAACATCCAGTGCCAGCATAGCCAGCAAAAACTGGATCTGCAAATGCAAAAGGTCGCTGGAAATGGCGGGGGTCACATCGACATGGTGCTGGCCCAGCATGTAGGTGGCGCGGTTGGAAAAATAAAAGGTGGAAAGCACTGCCATGCAGGCAATAAAAGCGACCACAACCCCCAGCCCCACAAGCGGCTTGGAAGAATCGAACGTGTGCTTCGTGGAAAGGTTGACCGCGTCCGCATATTTTTGGATAAGAGGGCTGTGGTAAAGCATGTACAAAAGCTCCACCAGCAAAATTGTCACCATGGAAAGGAGCAGATCATCCCAGCTGAAGAAGACCGCCGAACCGGAACCAAACCCCAGATCTGGGAAAAACAGCCCCATAGCGGTGTATACCAGCATGGCGTGCAGCCGCCCGGCAATAAAGCAGACAAAAGCGCTCCACAGCGGGTAGTATTTGCTGCTTTTGCGGCCCAGGGCGAACAGAAGGCCGATGATAAAGCCGAACAATGCCCGGCTGCCCACGCTGAGCATAATGCTGCCAAAAGGATTGCCGCTCTGCACCGGGGAAAACACCCGGTCCGCTGATACCACATACAGCGCTGATGCTTTGTAAAGGCTGCCAAGCCCGAACACCAGTCCACAGATGGTGGAAGCCAGCGGATCAAACAGGCAGCCGACAACCACAATGGGGAGGTAAGCGGTGGTAACGGAGATAGGGTCCAGGTGGATATAGCCCAAAAACGTAAACGACATGATGAGCTCCAGCGCCAGCAGCATGCCGAATACATATAACTCAAAGGATGAGTGTTTGTGTAACTTCTTTTTCATGATAGAACGCTCCATGCGGACGTGAATTTAACATTATGCTGATTTTTTTAAGAGAGACCGCCCCAAAAGGGTTTTGATTGCAGTGTGCAAAATTGTATCACATTTTGCGCAGCGGTGCAAGCGGAGAAAACCGCCAAAACGGCAAAGGTTTATCTGGGTAAACTGGCAACGGATACAAGCATAAAATGCCGCAAGAAAAAAGCATGCGCTGCTGCAAAATTACCCTGCAGCAGCGCATACCCTGAAATGATTGTGTTATAAAACGCTATAAAGAATAGCCGGAATCATCTGCGCCCGGCACCGCCGCCGCGGGTGAAACCGCCGCCTGCGCGGAAGCTGCCGCCCCCGCCGCGCGGAGCGCTGAACCCGCCGCTGCGCCCGGCACCACCGCCCGGCCGGGCACTGCCGCCGCCGGAACGGAACCCACCGGACATGCCGCCAAAGCCGCCGCCGGGGCGCGGGCCGGAACCGCCGAACCCACCATTGCTGGGGCGGCGGTTAGCGCCGCCGTAATACCCACCGGGGCCAGGCCCGCCAAAACCACCGCCCGGCGGTGGCGGCGGGGGAGGACGCCGGGGACGGCGCGGCCGGTAAACCGGCCCGCCGAAGAAGAACACGTTCGGCCCGCGGCGGCCGCCCGTGTAAGCGGGACCCTGCGGCCCGCGGGGTCCGCGCGGTGTTTTCAGGATCGCAATCACGATCACTGCAATAATAATCGTCAGTAAAATCAAGGTGAGCACCGCCCCTCCATTGCTGCGGCTCTGGGTGTTTTCCACGATCCTGCCGGAAGAATCCGCCAGGCCGGAGCCGATCGCGTCCATATCCAGGCTGACGCCGTATACATCGCAGATGCGCTCGGCCATGGCCAGCACGGTTTTGCGTGCGCCGGTATCGTAATCCTGCTTTGCCCAGGAGGCTTCCAGGTTATCATACAGCAGGTCGCTCAGCACATTGCCGGAAAACGCGCTTTCCAGCCCTTCGCCGGGGGTGGCCCAATAGTTGTCGTCCCCGGTGGCCATCAACAGCACCATGCCGTTGTCCTGGTCGGCGCTGCCAAGGCCCCATGCCTGGAACACCTCGTAGGCATAGCCTTCCATGGTGTTGTTGCCAACGTAATCGGTGGTGTAAACGCCGATCTGTGCGCCGCTGCAGTTTTCCTGCAGGGCAACGGAAATATTGGTGATATACGTTTCGGTATCGCGGCTTAAAATATTGGCATTATCGGCAATGCAGCTGGTGCTGCTGATGCCCTGAACGGAAGCAGCTGCCGCTGCCGGTACCGCCCAGACTGCCGCCGCGGTCACGGCCGCCAGAACGGCGGCTGCGGTGCGGGTCAAAATTTTCATCGGCCCCTCCTTTCCGGGGTCACTGCGCAGCATACAGCTCCACTTGCCCGGCCCCCCACAATGCGCCGATCACATTGGCGGGGAACCCGGAAGCCATGGTGTTGTAGCTTTGGGCAGCGGTGGTATAATTCTGCGCAATTTCACGCTGCAAAATGCTTTGGGTGCTCACATAGCTGGCATCCAGGCTGTTGATCTGGTCCAGCGCATCGCCGCTGGCTTTCGCCTTGGCGGCGGTGTACATGGCGTCCACGGCGTTATCCAGCTGGTGGATGACCGCGTACTGCGCAGCCGGGGCAATGGCGGTATCCTGCCACTGGGCCAGCAGGTCTGCCACGGCGGCGCAGCTGCTGTCAGCTTCGCCCAGCACTTTCTGGCAGGCACGCATCAGGTTGGCGGCGGTGTCCGTCAGGGTGGTCAAGTCCCCCTGGATGCTGTTGCCGTGCTTATCCACCTCGCTGGTGTAAATTTCAGCCACATTGCGGTAACGGCTTTTCAGCTGCACACCACCAATGCCAAACACCGAAACCAGCACCATCACGGCCAGGAACCCGGCCGCAAAAGGCCGCTTTTTGGCGGGGGTGGGCAGTTTGCTTTCCACCTGGCCAAACACTTCCAGCTGCGGGCCTTTGATCTCAAATGTTTCCTGCTGCTCCAACTGCATGGGTCGTCCTCACTTAACGGGGGTGCAATAATGCACCCTAAAAATAATTACTTGTTGATTTCCAACAGCTTCTGCTTCAGCTCGCCCTCAATGCGGCCCAGCTCCTGCTCGGCAGCGGCGCGCTTGGCTTTGCCGTCTGCGCGGATCTTGTTCAGTTCATCCAGCGTGTTGATCAAATCGCGGTTGGTCTGCTGCAGGGTCTCAATATCCACCACGCCGCGCTCAGACTCTTTGGCGATGTCAATGGTGCCCTGCTTGAGGGTGGCGGCGTTCTTGCGCAGCAGCTCGTTGGTGGCATCGGTCACGGCGCGCTCGGCCTGCATGGCCTGCTGGCTGTGCGCCATGCCCAGAGCCAGAACCATCTGGTTCTTCCACAGGGGGATGGTGTTCACAATGGTGGTCTGGATCTTTTCGGCCATCATCGTATCGTTGGACTGGATCAGGCGGATCTGGGGGCCCATCTGGATGGAGATGTTGCGGGTCAGCTCCAGGTCATACAGCTTCTTTTCAAAGCGGTCACACTGGTCGGCCAGGTCACGGGCGGCCTGGGCATCTTCCGGCAGGCCGGATGCCTTGGCCTTGGCTTCGGCGGCGGCCAGGTCATTCTCCCGCACCTGCTGCAGCTTTTTGCGGCCGGCCAGGATATACATGCTCAGCTCTTTGAAGTAGACAAGGTTCAGCTGGTACATTTTGTCCAGCATGGCAATGTCTTTCATCAGGGTCACCTGATGGTCTTCCAGCTGGCTCTTAATGCGCTCCACGTTTACATCAGCTTTATCGTACTTCAGTTTCAGGGCTTCCAGCTCGTTGGACTTTTTCTTAAAGAAGCCCAGGAAGCCCTTCTGGCTTTCCTCGGTGGCGTCAAAGCCTTTCAGCTCGCCGATCAGCTGGGTAATGAGTTCGCCGGTTTCGCCCATATCCTTGGTGCGCACGCGGGACAGCGCACTATCCGAAAAATCGCTCAGCTTTTTCTGGCTGGCGGCGCCGTACTGCAAAATCATCTGGGAGTTGGTCAGGTCGATCTTTTCGGCAAAATCCTGCACCATCTTCTGCTCTTCAGGGCTCAGCGGGGTATCCTCCACGGTAACGGGGGTAGCCTTTTTGGCTTCCTCCACAACCTTGGCGTCCGCTTCGGGGTCCAAGGTCAGGGTGGGAGCGGCAGGGGCCGCATCCAAAGTCAGGGAAGGTGCTGCGGGGGCGTTCAGGTCAAAATCCAGATCAGACATAGTGGCAAGTCCTTTCTCTTCTTCTTTTTATATTTTTATCGTTTAGGGTGGGAACATCAGGTCAAATTCTGGCCGCGCATAATGTTTTCCAGCACTTCAATGTCGGTCGAAATATCCATTGCCTCTGCGGAATACAGGGCGTCCAGCTGGTTTTCAAACGCGGTGGCCATGGTGCCCGCGTTGCGGCGTACTTCGCTCAAGATCTGGGCGGCATTTTCGCCGGTAATGCCGCCTTTTTCCATCTGGGCGTATGCGCTCATGATCTTGACCACCTCCGGCAGGTAATACCGTGCAAAGCGGTCCACGGTGCGGGCTTTATCCGGCTTTTGCTCCACCGCCTGCACAATGCCGCGCCCGGCTTTTTCCATGCGGTCCAGCTGGCGGGAAAGTTCAGCATCCGGGATAGCGTCATTCAGCTTGTGCAGCGCGTCCAGGTTGGCGGCAATGCCGTTCAGCATGGCATCGGTGTTCTCGCTGCCGGTGGCGTAAGGCTGTTCCACCCGCTGCACCCGCGTGGGGCAGAACCGGGAAGAAACCAGATACACCGCAGCGCTGAGCGCCACAATAATAACCAGGTTCACCAGCCGGTAGGGCGGCAGAATCAGGGAAGCAACCGGCCAGGTCAGGGCCGCCAGGTACAGCGGCAGAACCGGGCGGGTGCGCTTTTTGATCCACTTGCTCATGGGTTCAAAGCTCCTTATAGTAAGGTGCGCCCCGGCAAAAACAAACGCCGGAGCAAAGGGAATACCCTTTCATTATAGTGCAACGGCGGGGACAATGCAAACAATTTTGCCCCTTCCGGGCGGAAGAACGGCGCTTTTTTGCGCTTTTTACGGTTTGTTCACATATCCTTCCAGCGCAGTGCCCCAGGCATCCAGCAGCCGCGGCATGGTAAACGCCGCATTGGCCGGGCTGGTGGAGGGCAGCACCACGGCTTCCAGCCCGGTCAGGGGCTGGGCATATTTGCGGTACAGCCTGCCGCTGGTGGCACCGTTGCAAAAAATGGCCTGCACGCCCAGGCGTTCTACCAGGGCCGCCAGGTCATTCGGCTCCACATCTTTGATGGAAGCATCTGATGCTCCACGGATGGAGCAGGCGTGGATGACATCCCACACCGCCAGCCCGCTGCCAATGATGATGGCGCGCTTGGCATCCAGATCCTCCCACGCGGGGGCGGGGCTGTGGGTCAGGGCGGCCATCAGCGGCCAGAACCGGTTCTGCGGATGGCCGTAATAAAACCCCTGCGCTCGGCTTTTTGGGCTGGGGAAGCTGCCCAAAATCAGCGCTTTGGCCTGCGTGCCGCACAGCGGGGGCAGCCCCGGCCCCACATGGGTGTACGGCTGTTTGGTGTTCAACGGAACGCCTCAGGCCACAGGCTGCGGCACAGCTGGGCAATGCCGTCCGGTGCAGCGGCGGGGGCCAGTGCCTTGGCGGCGGCTTTGGCGGGCTCCATGCCGTCCGCCATGCAGTAGGAACGCCCGGCCAGCGCCAGCATTCCGGCATCGTTGGTGCCGTCGCCCACGGCAACGCAGTCCGCGGCGGTCATGCCCAGGTGGTCCAGCAGTGCCTGCAGGCCGGTCGCCTTGTCCTGCCCGGCGCGCAGGATATCACACCCTGTCACGTGGTAGGGCAGGAACTGCAGCCCCAGGTAGCCGTATTTGGCCTGAAACTTGGCGATATCTTCCGCCGCCAGCATGCCGAACGCAGAAAACGGCATATCCAGCAGGTGGCGGTCCTGGTCCTCGCCGTCTTTCAGGCAGCCTTCCAGCGCAGCGGCTTTCTCCTGCACATGGATGGCCTCATAATCCAGGTAAACATACCCGCCGTCCGAAAAGCTGAACCCCAGCGGGTGCTCGTAATCCTCACAAAAATCCACCAGAGCGTACATTTCCTCGGCAGTCATGCGGCTGGTGTACAGGGCGGTCCCGGCGGCATCTTCCACCTGGGCACCGGCAGCGCAGATCCAGTAATCCGGCCGGATGCCGCGCAGCATTTTGGCGGGGATCTCTGCCCGGCAGCGCCCCGTGGCGATCACGACCTTGACCCCGGCTTTCTGCACGGCACGCAGGGCATCGGCGTTTTCTTTGGGCACGCGCGGCTCCCCATGGGGGCGCAGGGTGCCGTCGATATCTAAAACAAGCAAAGTGGAAGGCATGGCAGGTACTCCTTAACATTTGGTTTGGTTTCTTCTATTATATCAAATCCGCCCCCAAAGTCTAGCAGGGGACGGGCAAACATATAGTTGTGGAGACAACAATGAGCGAAAGGCGGGCGGCGAACCATGCGGCATACCAGAAGGGAAGAACGGGACAGGCTGGACCTTGCGCGCCCGGCACCGCGCAGACGGCATAAAACGCTCCGGCGGCTCTGCGCACTGCTACTGGGGGCGGTGGGGCTCGCTCTGCTGGGAATGGCCGTGTGGGGCGCAGCGCTGCCCAGACGGCTGGATGATGCCCTGGCCCAACACTATGCCGCCCGGATGAGCGGGATGCAGCAGGAGCTGTTTGCCCTGCGCCGCCAGCTGGCGGAACACGAACCGGATGCCGAAGAAAACGCCGCCCTGCGCAATTTCCTGCAAAGCAGGCAGACGGAAGGCGAGCGCTGGAACCCCGTGTGGACCGCCGCCCGCTGGCCCGGCGGCTTTCTGCTGGCACAGCCTGTGCAGGCGGGGGCCGCCGTGCTGGACCGCAGCGGCCGTTTTGCGGGCATTGCGGGGGAGCATGGCACGGTGTTCCCGGTGGGCAGTGGGGCAGGGGCAGTCCCGGTTCTGGTGGGGCAGGCTCTTGGCACACTGACCCGCCAGAACGGAACCCTGTGGGTAACGGGGCTGCCCTGCAGCTGTAAGGCGGCAGCGGGGGACTTGGCCGTCACTGCGCAGGGGCAGTATTGGGCCGGGCGGCTGGCAGCAGCGCTCCAGCCTGACCCCGGCGGCCTGACCCTGCGCGCCCCGCTGGAAGATACCGCCGATGAAAACGACTGCCTGTATTTCATCGGGGGCTGACAGCCGCGGCAAAACCTTGTATAATACCCATATAACAAAAGGACAGACCAAAGAACGATCAGACCAGAGCGGGCGGCGGCCTGCCGGGAGGTGCGCATGAAAAAAGACGGCAAAAAGCGGGTGTGGTTCCTGCTGATCTTCTGCACTGCCGTGTTTGCGGCATTTTTGGTGCGGCTGTACTGGATGCAGTTCACCATGGCGGACCACTATGCCGAAAAGCTGGAACAGGCGTCCCAGACCAGCTATACCGTGCGCATCCCGGCGGCGCGGGGCAGTATTGTGGACCGCAGCGGCACGGCGCTGGTGCAGGATGATACCGTGTATGACCTGGCGCTCTGCGTTCCGGCTCCACCGGGCACCGAGATGGCGCAGACCCTGCAAACGTTAAAAGAACTGGACTTAGGCGGCAAGGATGTGGAAACACAGCTTGCCGCCTTTTGTTCTGCCGTTTCGGCGGGGGAGCTGCCGATTGCCAAAAATCTGACCCAGGCCCAGTGCCAGAGCCTGCTTGCCGCCGGTCTGCCCCAAAGCGGTGCGGTGCGGCTGACCGCCCGCGGCACCCGCACGGCGGTGCAGGGTACCCTTGCCCCGCAGCTGCTGGGCGGCGTGGGGGCCATGAGCGCCGAGCAGTGGGCACAGAAAAAGGCCCAGGGCCTCGCCATGGATGAATCCATCGGCCAATGGGGGCTGGAAGCCGCCTGGGAGGATGCTCTGCGCGGCACCGCAGGGAGCCTGAACGTGACGGTGGACCGGAGCCGCCATACGCGGACCGAAACCGTGCAGGCCACCCCGCAGGCCGGGGATACCCTGCACCTCTATCTGGATGCCGACCTGCAGCGCACCCTGCGCAGCGCATTGCAGCAGCAGATCGAAACCCTGCAGGCCACAAAGCCGGAGGGTAAAGGCAAAGAAGCCTGCGCCGGGGCGGCTGTGGTGGTGGATGTGCAGACCGGCGGCGTTCTGGCCGCCGTCAGCCTGCCGGATTATGACCTTGCCAGCTGGCGGCGGGACTATGCTGCCCTGGCCGCAGCCGAAGGCGCACCGCTGGTCAACCGGGTGCTGAACGGCCAATATGCGCCGGGTTCGGCCTTCAAACCGGCGGTAGCGGCGTCGGCCCTGGCGGCGGGAATTATCAACCCACAAAGCACCGTTACCTGCGGCGGACGGTATACCTACTATGCGGGCTACCAGCCGCGCTGTTTGCAGCTGGGGCACCGCGGGGCCATCGATTTAACCACCGCGCTGCGCCACAGCTGCAACATTTATTTTTATGATGTCGGCCGCCGCCTTGGGGTGGATGCGTTTTCCGCCACCGCGCAGCTGCTGGGGCTGGGGGCATCCTGCGGCACCGAGCTGCCGGAAACAACGGGCCGCCTGACCTGGAGCACCGATGAGAATTACCAGGCGGGCCTTGCGCTGATGGCGGCCATCGGGCAGGGCAACACGGCGGTCAGCCCGTTGCAGCTGGCGGCTTATGCCAGCGACCTTGCGCGGGATGGCCAGCGCCCGGCGCTGCATTTTGCCCAAAGCACAACCGATGCCGCCGGGAACACGACCTGGCAGGCGCAGCCGGAAATTCTGGCCCAGGCCCCCGGCGGGGCACAGGTGTTTGCCCCCATCCGGGAGGGTATGGCCCAGATGGCCCAAACGCTGCGGATTTTGCGGGAATCGCCCATCCCCCTTGCCTGCAAGACCGGCAGCCCCCAGCTGGCAGGCACCCTGCCGGATGGCACCCACTACACAAACTCGGTGCTCATCGGGTATGGGCCGGTGCAGCAGCCGCGGTTTGCGGCGGCGGTGGTGATCGAATACGGCGGCGGGGGCAGCAATGCCGCGCCCGTTCTGCGGGCTGCGGCGGACTGGTTTGTCGCTGCCGGAATGGCCTGAACGGGATGGAATTTTGTGGGGAATTTTTGTATTCAACATGCGGGATGAACTTTTCGCTTTTTGTCCACAAACAGGGTGGGGAAAACCTGTGGAAAGTGAAAAAACGGGCAAAACCCCCGTAATAATTGTAAGTTTTTACCGCAAAAACGGGGGTAAAACTAGTAGTTTGCCCAGTGGCTGGGGGCGTTTATCCGTACTGTTATGTTGAAAGGTTTTCCACAATATGTTGAAAACACCCCCCGAAACGGTGGAAAACTGGCCATACAAGCGGGTTTTCCACGCTTTCAACAGGGTTTTCAACATCTTCAAAGGGAAAAACTTCCAGTACGGTTTGTATAAACCGCGAAAACACGCACAAAAGCACCGTGCAAAAGGGCGAAAAATCTGTACTTTTGACGCCAAGGAAAAAGGTGACAAAAGCATAGGGAATGTGCTATACTATATCTGTATAATTATCGAATCATGCCAGAAAACTGTGCGGGCTGGCACACGCGGCAAAAGGGCCGCCAAAAGCCGCCGCACAGGGCTTTACCCAATCGTTTTAAGGAGTAACCACATTGCAGATGGAAAATAAAAAGCGCATGCCCCAGCAGGCCCCCCAGGCCAAGGCAGAAAAAGCCCCTGCGGAGCAGGATACCGCCCTGGTATGGGGCAAAAACCCCGTGACCGAACTGCTGAAAAGCGAAGCCGGGGTGGATACCCTGCTGCTGGCAGACAGCATGGAGCCGCGCATGGCCGGGTACTATACCGCGCTGGGCAAAGCGGCCGGGGCGGTCATCAAGCGGGTGCCCGCAGGCAAGCTGCAAAAACTGTGCGGCACCCAGGACCACCAGGGTGTGGCTGCCTGGGCCGCCCGCATCCAGTATGTTGGGGTGGAAGATCTTTTGAAAATCGCAGAGGACCGCGGCGAACCGCCGTTCCTGGTGCTGTGTGACGGCATCGAGGACCCCCATAACCTGGGTGCCATCCTGCGCAGCGCACTGCTGTGCGGTGCCCATGGCGTTATCATCCCGCGGCGCGGCGGCGTTGGCGTGACCGGCACGGTCATGAAATCCAGCGCCGGTGCAGCTGCCCGCATCCCGGTGGCGCGGGTCGCAAACCTGCCGCAGGCCATCCGTGACCTGAAAAAGCAGAACATTTTTGTCTACTGTGCCGACTTGGGCGGTGCCCCGCTGGAAAAGACCGATCTTTCCGGCCCGGTGGCGCTGGTGCTGGGCAGCGAGGGCGCAGGCCCCGGCGCGCTGGTGCGCAAGCTGTGCGATGCCGCCGTTACGCTGGATATGGCCGGCGGTGAAACCGGTGTGGACAGCTACAATGTCAGCGTTGCCGCCGGTATTTTGATGTACAACATCATGCAGCGCCGCAAGTAACGGCTGCGCAAAAAAGGAATCCCATACCAAAGGGGAGAACAACATGCCAAGCAAACGTACAAATGATTCCGTGGACCGCATTCTGGAAGAGCTCAGCCATGAGCAGGCCGAACGCGGCATCCGGGATAGTGTAACAGACCGCCAGGTGGATGCCATCCTGCAAAGCCTGGGCCACGGCAGCATGGAGGAATCCTCCGGCGGCGGTTCGGCATTGGGGCCCATCCAGAAAGAGGACCTGCCGGATATCACGCTGGGCAAAGGCAATAATTTTAACACCGAGGACCGGTTTTCCACCGCTGTGCTGGACGACCTGCTGGGCGATCTGCCCAGTATGCGGGCTGCCAAAAAGAATAAACCCGGCCCCGCTGCCCCGGCCCGCCGGCCTGCTTCTGTGCCGGAGCCGCGCCGCATGCCGGAAGTTGAGCCTAAAGTAGAAAAACAAAATAATATACAAACTGTACAACCGGCTCAGCCGGTGCGCTCGGAACCTGTTCCGCAGCCTGCCCGCCCTGCCCCGGCACAAACTGCGCCCCAGCAGCCGGCCCCGCAGGTACAGCCGGAGACAAAACCGGCCCCGCAGCCGGAACCAAGACCGGCGGATGCAACATCAGGGGATACCACCCGAACCAGCATCATCAAAGCCTTTTTGGGCCGCATGGTGCCGGAAGCGGACAGCAAGTTCCTGGATGCAGGCAAAAAAGATTTTACCAACTTTTTTGGCACCAGCGTGGCCGTTGTTCCGGATGATATGAAGTCCGAGCAGGAGCGCCAGCAGACCCCCAAGAAAAAGGGCTTATTTGGCTTTGGATATGCTACCGATACCGGGGAGTTTGAGCCGATCAATGTTTCGGTCAGCGGCAGGGTAGAAAACCAGAGCACCCAGCAGCTGGAAGAACAACTGCCCCGGCTGCAGGATGTTCTGCAACAGGATGAACCGGACGAGATGGAGCTGCGCGAGCAAGAGCCGCCCCGCCACCACGCTGCAAAGAAAAAAGGCTTTTTTGCCAGCCTGTTCGGCGGCAAAAAGCATGATGTCTATGACGAGTTGGAATCCTATGACCCGTATGAGGGCGAGCCGGACACCGCCCCGGTAGAGGAAAGCCTGGATGCCCCGGAAATGCCCCAGAACGAACCGGAAACCGGGGAAACGGGCGAGATGCCCCGCCTGACCGCTACCAACGCAGGGCTTTCCATCTCCGGGCGGCAGACTTCCCAGTTTGCCGCCGCAGGCAAACCGCTGCTGCCGGACGATGAACCGGCCCCGCAGCCGGAACCCCAGCCGGAGCCCAATGTCTACCGCAAAAATAAAAAGCGGGATACCGTAGAGTTTACCCCCCGCAAGGAGCGGGAACGCACCATGCCGTTCACACGGCCTGCCCCCCGCCGCGAAGCGGAACCCGTGGGCGAGCCGGTGATGACCCCGAACGATACGGTGCAGCCGCAGCCCGCGCCCGCCCCGCAGACGACCACCGGTTTTACCATGCAGCTGGGGGACGAGCCCGCACCGGAAAGCACCCAGTCGTTCCTGCATGAGCTGAACGCAGCCCTGCCGCCGCGCTGCAAAAAGCCCGCGCCCAAAGCTGCCCCCGTGCAGGAAGAACCCGCCAGCGGCGATACCTTTGAGGAACTGCCGCAGGAGCTGGCCCAGACCCTGACCGGGCAGATTCGCCTGAGCGAGATCGCCGAAGGGGTGGAAGAACCTCCGGAAGAACCGAAAAAGCCCGCCCCCAAAAAAGAGGAAGAAAGCTTTGAGGAGCTGATCGGCCCCCTGGTGGATGAAAAGCCCAATACCGCGGAATTTGTGCGCGGCATTGAACAGTCCATCAATCTGGAAAAGATCAAAGCGGATTCAAAGGCAAAAACAGAAAAGACCGATACCGATTACCAGGCGGCTGCCCAGTACCTGAGTGACCCCAACGCCGGGGCGGAGCCGGAAGCGCCGGAACAGAAAAAGTCCGGCAAAGGCTTTAACCTCTTCCAGTTTGCAGGCAAGCCGAAGGACGAAACCACCCCCGATGGCGAAGCACCGTTTGCCGCACAGGCCGCTGTCCTGCACCGCCACGAGTATGAAAGCACCGATGATGCCCCCGTGGTGCGCCATGACCTGGAACTGCGGGTGATGATCACCACCGGCACAGCAATCGCCGTGGGCGTTGCAGCCCTGATCATGATCGTTCTGGGTACCATGGCGGCCACCGGCGCCAACCTTGGCCCGCTGGATACCACAGCCAGCACCAAACCGCTGCTGGTGACCATGTTGATCCTGCTTGCTGCCAGCGCAGCTCTGTGCTGGCAGACGATGCTGGGCGGCCTGGCCGGGCTGATCAGCATGCGCCGGGGCAATACCGCGGATACCATGCCCGCCATGGCCGCGGTGGCATCCATCCTGCAATGTATCATGTTTTTGGCAAAGCCGGAATGGTATAACCCCGCCACCCTCTGCCTGATGACCGGCCCCGCAGCGCTGCTGCTGTGCGGCAACGCCGCAGGCAAGGCAATCGATGCCCACACCATCCGGGATAACTTTACCCTCGTCAGCGCCGGGATGGACCACGCAGTGGCATACAGGCTGAAAGATGCCGGCGTGCTGCGCACCGTGACCGCCGGGCTGGCAGAACCGCGCCCGAATGTGCTGGTCAGCCGCCCCACCCGCCTGATGAAAGGCTTTTTGGCGGGCAGCGAATCCCGCCGCACATCGGATAAAAACCAGCAGCAGTTTGCCCGCATCCTGCTGGGCTGCGGCGTGGCTGCATTCCTGTTCACTCTGCTTTACCGCAAGGATGCCGGAACGGCGTTCACCGCGCTGGCCGGTGTGCTCTGCCTGGGCGCGCCGCTGGCCGGTACCCTGATCTCCGCCATGCCCATGCGCTTGATGCAGCGCAGCGCTGCGCAGATCGGCGCGGTCATCCCCGGCTGGAAGGATATCCGCCTGCTGGGCCGCGTGAATGTGCTGCAGGTCACGGCGCAGGATCTTTTCCCCAAAGGGTGCATTACGCTGCGCGGCATCAAGCCGGTGCGCAAAGAAGATATTGAGCTGGCCATCATCTACTCCGCCTCCATGCTGGCCGATGTGAACACCCCGCTGAAAGATATCTTCCTTGGCATGACGGGCGATAACCGCAAGCTGCTGTGCAAGGTGGAAAACCTGGAAACGCTGGACGGCCTTGGCTATGTGGGCTGGATCAACGGCGAGCGGGTCATGATCGGCTCCCGCCGGTTGATGGATACCTATGATATCCAGCTGCCCAGCATGGAATATGAACGCCGCCATACCGTAAACCAGCGCCGGGTCATCTACCTGGCGGTTTCCGGCAAGCTGTTCAGCATGTTCCAGGTGGCTTACCAGAGCGACCCCGATACCGCCGCTGTGCTGGATTCCCTGCGCCGCGCCGGGCTTTCGCTCATCGTGGACTGCGATGACTTTAACTGTGATGAAGCGCTGCTGCAGACCGCTTATAACCTGCCGGTCGGCACCGTCAAGGTGCTGAGCGGCAAGGAACACAAGGCGCTGGAGCCCGCTGTGGCCTGGCTGCCGGAAAGCGAAGGCAGCATGCTGCACCTGGGCAGCTTTGCCAGCTTTGTCGGCGGCCTGGAAGCCGCTGCAGGCGCGGCAGAGGGTGAGCACCGTTCTTCGATGGTGCTGTCGGCCTCGGTGCTCATCAGCTGCATCCTTGCCATGATCATGGCGCTGGCCGGCGGCCTGGCCGGGCTGCCGCTTCCGGCGCTGGCCCTGTACCAGATCGCCTGGGCGGTTCTGGCTATGATCTTCCCCCTGATCCAAAGATATTAAGCGATTAAGCATTTTTGCGGGAAAAATAAAAACGGGAATAACATAAAAAGGAATGGTGCAACCATGTACCGCACAATTCAACATCAGATGAGCATTGATGACTACCTGCCGCCCTATGAGGGCGAGCTGGTACAGGAAAACCGCTGGGTGCGCCTGGCCCAGGCCATTGACTGGGATGCTATTGAGCAGGAGTACAGCGGCCATTTTGCCGCTGGCGGCAAGGTGGCGATCCCGGCCCGCATGGCGTTCGGTGTGCTGGTGATCCGTGCAGCGTGCCGCACAACGGACAGCGAAACGGTGGAGATCGTGCGCGAAAGCCCCTACCTGCAATACTTTTTGGGCTTTGATTCCTTTACCTATGATGTACCGTTTTCCTCCCGCAGCATGGAGCGGTTCCGCACCCGCATTTCCCCCGCCCGCGTGCGGGAAGCCGTAGCGCTGCTGCGCAGCTTTGAAACCAACAAAGGCAGTAAAAAATAACAAAGGGCCGCATGGCTCCGGGCAGCTGCCCCGAACCGTGCGGCCATGTTATGCCCCGCAACCCCAACCTTTGCAACAGATAGGAGAATTATGGAAATTATTGTTGATGCTTTTTTGGATGCACTGATCGACGGCGTAAAAATGCTGCCGTTTTTGTATCTGGCATATCTGCTGATCGAATGGCTGGAACGCCACCATGGCGAGCGCATTGAAAACGCGCTGGCTGGCGGCGGCCACTGGGGCTTTGTGCCCGGCGCACTGCTGGGCTGCGTGCCCCAGTGCGGGTTTTCGGCGGTAGCGGCCAACTTTTATGCCAGCCGGGTCATTACCCCCGGCACGCTGCTGGCCGTGTTCCTGGCAACATCGGATGAAGCCATCCCCCTGCTGGCGGCGGAACCCACCCTGTGGAATAAACTAGGCCTGCTGCTGGTGCTCAAAGTGGTGTTTGGCATTGCGGCCGGTTTTGTGCTGGACGTTCCGCTGCGCCGCATCCTGCCCAAAGGGCTGTATGGCGGCTATGAAGGCCATGCCGACGAAGTAGACTGCCACGAAGAGCACGAGGAACACAGCAGCATTTTCCTGGCGGCACTGCGCCATACGCTGGAAATTTTTGTGTTCATCCTGGTGTTCAGCTTTATCATCGGGCTGATCTTTGGCTTTGTCGGTGCGGATTCCGCTGCGGCATTCCTGGGCAGCCTGGGCATTTTCCAGCCCATGATGGCCGCGCTGATCGGCCTTGTGCCCAACTGCGGTGCCAGTGTGCTGCTGGCCCAGCTGTATATGGGCGGGGCTATCACCTTTGGCAGCTTTTTTGCGGGGCTGTGCTCCGGCGCAGGCATTGGCCTGGCCGTGCTGTGGCGCGTGAACCCCAGCTGGAAACAGAACCTGTTCATGACCGGCCTGCTCTGGTTCTGCGGCACCTGCTGCGGCATTTTGCTGCAATGGGTGGTGTAAGAACTACCGGCGGCCATAACCCGTAAAATAATAAGTAGGGGACGATGCGGAAGCATCGTCCCCTTTGTTGTGCCTTGTGGGATGTTGTAGCCAGGGCTTGCGATAAAATTCTATTGTGGCATCTACCGCATGGTTCCGGAACGGTCAAGACCCTTCCCTACGGAGCGCTTTACAGTGGGCGATAGAACATAAAACAGCCGGTAAAGGCGGGGTCACCCGACCCCGCCGAAACCTGGCCCCATTGCATGTTGAAAAATTGTGATGAACCAACAAATTGTTTGTAGGGGGCGGCGTCCCCGACGCCCCGGACGGACGTATAAATAACAGTGCATTTGTTTGCGCAGTAGGGCGGGGTGCCCTCACCCCGCCGCGGGGAAACCTTGCCATACGCCGCAAACATTGCAAATGATTTGTAGGGGACGATGCTCGCATCGTCCCGCCCGCCGGGCCTTGCCACGCTGCTGGCCCAAAACGTGGGAAGAACCCTGCCGTGCACGCAAAGGCTCTCCCTCCAAACACAAATTTACCCCCAAAACAAAAAACAAACGCCGCAGGGGATATCTACACACTCCCTGCGGCGTTGTCATTTATATCGTCTCGCCTTCAGCCTCTGCAGCCGGTTTCTTCTTCCCAGTCGCCGAAATCTTCGGCTTTGGCGATGGTGGTAGGGTCCACTTTGCCGTCCTCCGTCAGTTTTACGGGTTCGGTTTTGTCCTGTACCGGGTTCACGTTCGGCACATCGTCGCCGCTCTGGATGGGAATGGTCACGCCGTCGTCTTCCTGCGCGGGTTCTTCCACCGGGGCAGCAAGCTCCTCTGCAGGAGCTTCCTCAGCGGGGGCAGGTTCCTCAACCGGTGCGGGCTGTTCCTCTTCCGGTGCAGGCTCTGCGGCAGGTTCTTCTGCGGGAGCATCCTCATCAGGCGCGGCTTCGGCGTTGTCCTCGTCGGTATCCTCTTCGGTTTCGTCCGTATCTTCGGTGCTTTCGGTATCTTCGCTGTCGTCAAATGCGGAATCGTCCACGATATGCTCGCTCTCCTCATCCTGAGCCAGATACTTGCTGACAACATAAGCGCCAACACCGATGGCTGCGCCCAGCACAATGGGAATCAGATGGAATTTTGCCATAGTAATTTCTCCTTTCGTGCGCGGGCAGCTGGCCCGGCAGCTGTTTGGGGCGGCTGTGCCTGGAACGATTGGCACAACCTTAAATTAGTGTCAGTATAACACCCCGCAGGGCAGAAATACAAGTCAAATTTGTTAAAAGTTACACAAAATGCAAAAACACGAACCCACGGCCTTACATTTTGTGGTCAGCAAACAGCGGGTCGTCCTGCCACAGTACAGTGTGCCCGGCGGCGCGGGTGGCGTTCAGGTCAATGATGCGCTGGTTGCCGGAACCGCGGAACCGCAGCGAAATATCGTGCTGCGCGGGGATAAACTCGCCGTCCACCAGCACATCAATCAGGCTCAGCATTTCGTCCGTCACTTCGCAGCGGGCGTGGCTGGGCTGCAAAAGTTCGGTTTCGTATACATTGCCGGTGTAGCACCAGATGGTTTTGTGGGGGTACAGCACCCGTACTTCGTGCAGGAACGGCACCAGCGCGCGTTGATTTTCCGGCTCAAAAGGTTCACCGCCCAAAAGGGAAAGCCCATCGATATAATCCGGGGCAAGGCTGCCCAAAATTTCATTGCGGACCGCTTTATCAAAGGGCAGGCCATAGCCAAAATCCCAGGCAACGGCGTTAAAACATTCCGGGCAGTGGCGGCGGCAGCCGGAGACAAACAGGCTAGTGCGCACGCCCGTGCCGTTGGCAATGTCACAATATTTTATGGTTGCGTAGTTCACGCGGGGGTCCTCCTTATAACATGCAACACTATATCTTGTATAGCGCCGTGGTAAATCATCGCAATAGGCAGGTGCCTTGCACCAGTATACCAGCCGCGCAAAGCAAAAGCAAGCGGCCAGGAAACGATAAAACAACATACCATCGCAGCTTTGAAAAAAGTGCCTATTTTACCCAAAAAGCCAGCGCTTTTTTCGGCATTTTGTTTTGGAATCTTTTTGAACGTCCCATCGCGTTATATGACATATATAGGCACTATTAGCAGATTATATACAATATATTGTGGTGTATCGGCTTGACTTTACCAGGCCGATGCGGTAAGATAAATACGCTCGCCAAAATCCCGGAGCGGATTTTGGCGCAGGGGTGCCATATCAACAGCTTTTTTATTGTGGTAAGGAGATAACAGTTCATGAAGATCATCAAGCGCAACGGCAGCGAAGCCGTTTTCGATATATCCAAAATTATTGCAGCGGTGACCAAAGCCAACAATGTTGTGGCATCCAACCAGCGCTTGACCAAGGAACAAATCACGGCCATTGCCGACGATGTGGCGCGGGAATGCCAGAGCCGCAACCACGCCATGAACGTGGAGGAAATCCAGGATCTGGTAGAGGACGCCATCATGCAGACCAATGCCTATGAGGTGGCCCGCAAATATATCACCTACCGCTATGTGCAGAGCCTGCGCCGCACCCATAACACCACCGATGACCGCATTCTGTCCCTCATCGAGTGCAACAATGAGGAAGTCAAGCAGGAAAACGCCAATAAGAACCCGACCGTCAACAGCGTTCAGCGCGACTATATGGCCGGTGAGGTCAGCAAGGACCTGACCATGCGTATGCTGCTGCCTGCCGAAATCGTAAAGGCACATGAGGATGGCATCATTCATTTCCATGATGCCGACTATTACGCCCAGCATATGCACAACTGCGACCTGGTCAACCTGGACGATATGCTGCAGAACGGCACGGTCATTTCCGGCACCCTCATCGAAAAGCCGCATTCTTTCTCGACGGCCTGCAACATTGCCACCCAGATCATCGCACAAGTGGCGTCCAACCAGTACGGCGGCCAGAGCATCAGCCTGACCCATCTGGCCCCGTTTGTGGATATCAGCCGCAAAAAGATCCGCCGCGATACCGAGGCGGAGATGAAAGAACTGGGCATTGATCCCGGCGAAGAAAAGCTCTCCCAGATCGTGGAAGCCCGCCTGCGCGAAGAAATCAAGCGCGGCGTGCAGACCATCCAGTACCAGGTCGTTACCCTGATGACCACCAACGGCCAGGCACCGTTCATCACGGTATTCATGTACCTGAACGAAGCAGGCGAAAACCAGCGCCTGAAATCTGACCTTGCCATTATCGTGGAAGAAATGCTTCGCCAGCGCTACCAGGGTGTTAAGAATGAGGAAGGCGTCTGGATCACCCCCGCATTCCCCAAGCTGATCTATGTGCTGGAAGACGATAATATCCGCGAAGGCACCCCCTACTTCTACCTGACCAAACTGGCCGCCAAGTGCACCGCAAAGCGCATGGTGCCGGACTATATCAGCGAAAAGAAGATGAAGGAATACAAGCTGTCCAAGGGCGAGACCGAGGGTAACGGCGATGTATTTACCTGCATGGGCTGCCGCAGCTTTTTGACCCCCGACCGTTCCGGCACCGGCTGGAACAATGTGGCCAACGCCCAGAACTATGTGCCGGGCAAGCCGAAGTACTATGGCCGCTTCAATCAGGGCGTTGTTACCATCAACCTGCCGGATGTGGCCCTGTCCTCCGGCGGCGACCCGGATAAATTCTGGAAAATTTTTGATGAGCGCCTGGAACTGTGCCACCGCGCTTTGCAGTACCGCCATAACCGCCTCAAGGGCACCCTGTCCGATGCTGCCCCCATCCTGTGGCAGTATGGCGCTCTGGCCCGCCTGAAAAAGGGCGAGCCCATTGATAAGCTGCTGTACGGCGGCTATTCCACCATCAGCCTGGGCTATGCGGGCCTGTATGAATGCTGCAAATATATGACCGGCAAGAGCCATACCGACCCCGCCGCAAAGCCCTTTGCCCTGAGCGTGATGCAGCATATGAACGATAAGTGCAACGAGTGGAAGAACGCTGAAAATATCGACTACTCGCTGTACGGCACCCCGCTGGAATCCACCACCTACAAGTTTGCCAAATGCCTGCAAAAGCGTTTTGGCATTGTGCCGGGCATTACGGACCGCAACTATATCACCAACAGCTACCATGTGCATGTAACCGAAAAGATCGATGCGTTCACCAAGCTGAAGTTCGAGAGCGAGTTCCAGCGCCTGTCTCCGGGCGGCGCCATCAGCTATGTGGAAGTTCCCAACATGCAGGATAACCTGGAAGCTGTCATCAAGGTGATGCAGTTCATCTATGATAACATCATGTATGCCGAGCTGAACACCAAGAGCGATTACTGCCAGGTGTGCGGCTATGACGGGGAAATCAAGATTGTGGAAGATGACGGCAAGCTGGTGTGGGAGTGCCCGCACTGCCATAACCGTGACCAGAGCAAGCTGAACGTTGCCCGCCGTACCTGCGGCTACATCGGCACCCAGTTCTGGAACCAGGGCCGCACCGCCGAGATCAAGGACCGCGTGCTGCATCTGTGATGCGTTGAACGGTGAAAATCTACAAGAATATTTTAATAGGTATATGTTGAAAGCCGCTTCCGCTGAATAAGCCGGGGCGGCTTTCACTTTTCATTATGCGGTTAAAAGGCGTTTTTGCTGCAGAAGTGTTTTTGTTTTGTGCTTGATTATGAATAGCAGTATATTTATCCGGGAAAATAAGGAGCAGTATGGGAATGCAGTAATTTTATCGGCAAAATTGTGATAGAGAAAAAATCACAATTTGATTTTTTGCCGCATTTGCAGTATACTACTATCCGGAAGAAGGTGATGACATGACATACATTTCTGTCGCAGAGGCGGCAAAAAAATGGAACTTATCAGAACGGTCAGTAAGAAACTACTGCGCTATCGGCAAAATTCCGGATGCCGTCCTTGAAGGAAAGACGTGGAAAATTCCAGCAAACGCAGATAAACCCAAACGTATTAATGCAAAGGCAGAAAATACCCTGCTTTCCATCCTGCAGGAGGAAAAAAAGAAACAACGGAAGGGTGGTATCTATCACAAAATCCAAATTGATTTGACCTATAATTCAAATCATATAGAGGGAAGCCGCTTAACACATGATCAAACCCGTTATATTTTTGAAACGAATACAATCGGATTTGAAGGTGGGGCAGTAAATGTAGACGATGTTGTAGAAACCGCCAATCACTTCCGCTGCATTGATATTATTATCGACAACGCAATGCAGCCGTTATCGGAAGCGCTTATCAAACGGCTGCACTTTACGCTAAAAAACGGAACAAGTGATTCAAGAAAAGACTGGTTTGCCGTTGGCGAATACAAACGGGTTCCCAATGAAGTTGGAGGCCGTGATACTGCAGCTCCGGAAGAAGTAGAACCAAGGATAAAAGCACTGCTGACCGCGTATAATGCGCACAAAACGCATTCGCTTGAGCAAATTGTGGCATTCCATCATGATTTTGAATGTATCCACCCGTTCCAAGATGGAAATGGCCGTGTGGGACGCCTGATCCTTTTTAAGGAATGCCTGAAAAACAATATTGTGCCGTTCATTATTGAAGATGATTTAAAAATGTACTATTATCGCGGCTTGCACGAATGGAACAGGGAACATGGCTATTTGCTGGATACCTGCCTGACTGCACAAGACCGATTCAAAGCTTATTTGGATTATTTTAGAATCAAGTATTCCGATGAAAGGGAAAAACAAAAGCGTTAATACTTGGATAAATACAAAATAGCGGCGCAGCACAAAAGCAACCGCCCGGTACAAATCCTGTACCGGGCGGCTGCTTTATGATGAAATAGCAGAGAATGGCGGAAGGTTACAGCTGGTCAGCGGTGGGGTAGCTGTCAATGGCACCGTAGCGCTGCACGCTGTAACCACAGAACCGGTTGGAAAAATCCAGCCACTGGTTCAGCTGGTCTGCCTGCAGGGCAGGCAGGGCGGCGCGGTCCACCCCGTTTTTGTGCAGCTGCCACAAAAACGAGCCGATAAACCCGTCCCCGGCACCGGTGGTATCCACCGCTTTTACCGGCTTACTGGCGGCAAAGCCATGGGCGGTGCGGGTGTAAGCATGGGCACCGGAAGCACCACAGGTGTAAAGCACCAGCTGCACATGGCCCACAAACAGGCTGGACAGGGCGGCTTCAATATCGCTGGTGCCAGTCAGGAATTCCAGCTCTTCATCGGAGATTTTGACCACATCGGCCAGCGGCAGGAACTCCAGCACCGTGCGGCGCAAAGCGTCATGGTCCGGCCACAGCGGAAAGCGCAGGTTGGGGTCAAAGTCAATGATGGCCCCGGCGCTGCGGGCGGCGGCAATGGCGGTCTTGTGGGCTTCCCGCATGGGGCTTTCCACAAGGGCAACGCTGCAAAAATGCAGGGCATAGGCGTTGGCAAACAGGCTGGTATCCACCTGCTCCGGAGCGTACAGCAAATCGGCCGAGGGCTTGCGGTAAAAGCTGAAGGTCCGGTTGCCGTCCGCTTCCAGCGAAACAAAGGCCAGAGCGGTGTTGGCTTTGTCCGTCAGACAGATGTGGCTGGTATCAATGCCGCAGGCGGCCAGCTCATCAATGATCTTGTGGCCGAACGGGTCATCCCCCAGCTGGGTCAGCAGGGCGGAATCCCCACCCAGACGGGCGTAAGCACCGCACACATTGGCGGGCGCGCCGCCCACACGGGGGCTGAAAGAGGGAACCTCAGCGAAAGAACAGCCGGTTTTGGAAGGAATCATATCGATCAGCGCTTCGCCGATCGCATATAAAGTATCGTGTGCCATGGAATGTCCTCCGTTAAATCGAAAGGGGATACAGGGTGCTGCCCGCGCCGCAAAGCTGCACGGCAACCTTGCCCGGTGCCGGGTAATACCGGGTGGAAAGTACAGCGGCACCATCGTTCAGGAATACTTCCAGCGAGGAAGCATCCCCCACAACGCGCAGGCTGCGGCAGGGGGCATCCAGCACAGTCTTGCGCTCGGTGCGCCCGGCGGCAATCGCAGCATCGGTAAAGCGCAGCGTGCAGGTATGGTCCGCTTCGGTATAGGTCAGGGTCAGGCCGTTCGCAGCCGTCAGGGCAAAATCCCCGGCGGGGGCGGCGGTTAAATCAAAGCAGGGATCAACGTTGACTATTTCGCCATCTGCCAGCTGGAGGACCTCGCCGCGCAGGGCGTTCAGCTCGGCGGCGGGGGCTTGCAGCAGGCGGCCGTGGCCATCCTGGGTCAGCACGCGGGGCAGCGTCATGCAGTGCTGCCAGCCGTATTCCACGGTTGGGTTGCCGTAATCAGCATCCGGCATGCCCATCCAGCCGAACTGGATGCGGCGGCCATCCGCGGCAGCAAAGCTCTGGGGAGCGTAATAGTCAAAGCCGTCATCCAGCGCATGGAATTCGCCCAGCGTGCAGCCGGTGCGCCAGTCTCCATAAAGGGCGAAGTAGCCGCAGCCGTACACATTCTGGCAGGCAATGCCCTGGGGCGATACCGCCAGGAACCACTGCCCATCCAGCTCAAACAGGTCGGGGCACTCCCACATATAGCCAAAGGCTTTGGGGGTGGTGATGGTGTTGATGTGGTTCCAATGCAGCTTGTCGGTGCTTTCAAACACCAGCACTTCGCCGTGGTCATCCAGTGTGCGGGCACCCAGCACCATGTAATAGTGGCCATCCAGCGCGAACACTTTGGGGTCGCGCACATGGCAGGTCAGCCCGGCGGGATAATCCTTATTGTACATCAGGCAGCGCTTGTCATCCAGGTGGATGGCATCGCGGCTGGTGGCAAGGCAGACATTGTGCCCGCGGCCCTGCTTGATGTAGTCATATTCGCCGGGGTGCTTGACATTGCCGGTGTAGTACAGGTACAGCGTGCCGTCCTCCACCAGAGCGGAGCCGGAATAAACGCCGTGGCAGTCAAACGGTTCGTCCGGGTACAGCATCACGGGCAGGCGTTCCCAGTGGAACAGATCCCGGCTGCGCACATGCCCCCAGTGCTTGACCCCGCCCGTGGGGTCAAACGGGCCGTACTGATAAAATACATGGTATTCATCGCCGATCTGGCACAGCCCGTTGGGGTCGTTCAGCCAGCCCACAGGGGGCTGAACATGTAGCTTCTGTCGGTGGGGGTCCGCCGCCACACGGTCGGCCCCGGCGGCTTCCACCATGGGAACAAGACGCTTCAAATCACGCTGCAAGGCATTCATAACAGAGTCTCCTTTGTTTCAGCAGGGGAAAAATCAGACTTTGGCTTCCTCGGTTTCGGGGTTCCAGATCACCCAGGTCACAGCGAAGGAAACGCCGAAGGAAATTGCCATCATGATGAGGTACTGCAGCGGCATGTGCAGGTGCAGCAGGATACCGAAGATGCCGGTTACGCCGGTGCCGGTGGCACCCAGGCCGGTCACGCTGGCATACAAAGCACCGCAGGCACCGCCGGCCAGACCGCCGATAAAGGGCTTGAAGTAGCGCAGGTTGACGCCGAAGATAGCAGGTTCGGTAATGCCCATGCAGGCGGAAAGGGCGGAGGGCAGGGCCATGGACTTGACTTTGGCGTTTTTGCTCTTGAGGGCAACAGCGAAAGCGGCACCGCCCTGGGCAACGTTGGCAGCACTGGCCAGGGGCAGCCAGTAGGTGTAGCCAAACTTGGCCAGCTGGCCAAGGTCAATCAGGGTGTACATGTGGTGGATACCGGCCACAACGGTGATGGCGTACAAGCCGCCCATGATGAAGGAACCGATGCCGAAAGGCAGCTGGATCAGGGTCTGAACGCCGTTAATGATGCCGTCCTCCAGCGTGGTGAAGATGGGGCCGATGACAGCGAGGGTCAGATAACCGGTGACAAAAACGGAAACCAGCGGGGTAACGAAGAGGTCAATCATGGCGGGCACAACTTTGTGCAGCCGCTTTTCAATCTGGCACATCAGCCATACGGCGATGATAACGGGGATAACGTGGCCCTGATAGCCGACCAGCGGGATCTGATACAGCCCGCCGAATACCGACTGGTAGGTCTGCACGCCCTCGGAAGCAACTGTCCAGGCGTTCTGCAGGTTGGGGTGAATCATGATCATGCCGATGACAGCACCCAGAAACTGGTTGCCGCCAAATACCTTTGCGGCGGAGAACGCAATCAGGATGGGCAGGAAGGTGTAGGCCGTGTTGGAGAACAGCTGGGCAAACACATAGATGGAACCGCTGGTATCAATGTTCAGGAAGCCGTTGTTGACCATAAAGTTCAGCGCTTCCATAATGCCCATCAAAAAGCCGGAAGCCACAATGGCCGGGATGATGGGCACAAAGATATCGCCCAGCGTCTTGATGGCCTGCTGGTACCACGGCGCTTTGGAAGCCGCAGCCTGCTTGACTTCTTCCTTGCTGGCGCCGGTGATCCCGGCCAGGGCAGTGAACTCGTCATACACCTTGTTCACAATGCCGGTGCCGAAGATGATCTGCAGCTGGCCCTGGGCTTCAAACACGCCCTTGGCACCCTCGGCGTTTTCCAGCTCCTTTTTGTTTACCTTGGAATTGTCCGCAATCACCAGGCGCAGGCGGGTTGCGCAGTGTGCGGCCGATACAATGTTGGAAGCACCGCCGATGTTGTCCAGCACCTGCTGGGCTGCTTTCTTGTAATCCATGTTGCACGCTCCTTCTTTTATCTGTTGGCCCGGTAGAGGTTCCGGGGCCTGTTTCATTTGACAGCTTTATTATATACGAAGGTGAGTGCTTTTTCTATTGACCAAACGCCCCAACTTGCAAAGATTCTGTTATCGATTTCACACAGTTTCACACCATTCTTTGGTAAAATGCACAAAGAACAGGGCTTTGCCTGGCAAGGGTGCACAAAACAAAAACTTCCCCACATCGTGATGCAGGAAAGCATAAAAGAATAATATGTGGCGTTACAGCGACCAGACATTTTCACCCGCGTTATCGTCCCCCGTGGAAGCACGGCATTTCAGCTCGTACCCCAGCTTGACCATCTGCGGTTCGGCGTGGGGGTCCGCCAGCATGTCCAACAGCAGGCGGGCGGCTTTGTCCCCGGCAGTGCGGTAATGCAGGTGGGCGCTGGTCAGCGGAACATAGGCAACGCGGCCAATGCGGTTGTCGCCCACGGCGGCAATCATTACATCTTCCGGCACCCGCAGGTTGTGGCTGCGGCAGTATTGCAGCGCGCCCAGGGCGATGGAGTCGGTGGCACAGAACAGACAGTCCAGCCCCGGTGCGCGGCCAAACAGCTGCTCTGCCTGGTGGTAGCCGGATTCCATGTTGAACTTGGCAATGCTCATCCGCTGCGGCTGGGACACCAGCCCGGCATCCCGTAATGCGCGGTCAAACCCCTCGCGCCGGGCTAGACCGACGGCCTGATCCAACAAAGTTACTCCCAGGTAGCCGGGGTGCCGCCGCCCTTTTTGCAGCATGTGGGCGGTAGCGGCCTGCGCCGCGCCAAAATCGTCGTGGAACACCGAGCTGAACCCAGGGTATTGCTGCCCCACAATCACCACCGGCACATGCAGGCTTTGCAGCACGGCGTGGTGTTCCGGGGTGAACATGGTGGCAATCAGAATGATGCCGTCCACTGTATCGTGCCGTAGGGTGTCCAGTGCGCGCACCTCGCGGGTGTTATCATTGGCGGTGTTGATCAGCAGCAGCTGGTAATTCTGGTCGTCCAGCACCCGGCTGATGCCCTCCACCATGCGGGCGCAGCTTTCGCTGCTCAATCGCGGCATAATCACCCCGATCTGCCGCGTGCGGCGGGTGCGCAGCATCTGGGCCTGCACGCTGGGACGGTAGCCGGTGGCTTCCACCGCCGCGGCAATCTGGGCGCGCTTTTCGGCGCTCAGGTATCCGCCGTTAAAATAGCGGCTGACCGCTGCCTTGGATACCCCTGCATATTGGGCAAACTCGGTAATGTTCATAGGCCGCACTCCTGTCCAACCACCGGCAGGGGAAGCCTGCCGGTGCGCTTTTCTATCAGTATAGCGCAGGACTTGCCCGGACGCAACGAAAAATGCAGGGGAAAGAGAAAATAAGAACGGATAGCATAGAAATGAAGCAAAATGGACAAAAATCCGGACTTGAATTTGTATGCTTGACGAAGAAAAAAGAATGAAAGCTGAATACAAAAAGCGCGCAGCTAAAAAGATTTGCCGGCATGAATTTGTTGTAAAAGTTGTGCTTCACGCTGGCACAGAACGCAAAGGTATGCTATAATATAAAATTAGGATACGGTAAAAATGAGATGGGGAGCCAAAGCGCCGGTGCGGATGTGCGCGGGGCTCCGACTGTGTTTAGTGAGGAAAAAGAATGGGACTGCTGCAAAAAATTCAGGCAAAAACCGAAGAAGCCCGCGCGAAGGAGAAGATCCGCCCGCTGCTGGAAAGCCGCATGATGCGGGATATCCTGCTGGAGATCGGCCAGCGCGGCAACGAAGCGCTGGACCCGCAGTCCGTTCCGCTGGCTATGCGCAGCCGCGCCGCCCAACTTGCCAGCGAAAGCGGCCTGAGCGGCCTGAAGCAGTGTGCTGTGGATGAACTGCACCTGGACGAAGCGGGAATCACACTGGTCTGCAATGGGGAGCACACGGCATTTTTGTACGCAGACTATAACTATGAAAACATTGAGGATACCGACTGCCTGCCTGCTGTGGCCGAATACCTGGTGCAGCACATGCGCGGCTATTATAACATTACCCGCAGCTTTTACAGTGTGCCCAAAGCCAACGGCCATGTGGAGGAAAAGACCCGCGAGGTGACCGTGGTGCGCCACCACGAGGATACCCCCTTTGCCCCCGGCCCGGTGCAGAAACAGCATTTGTTCTGATGTACATGAGATATCCTCCAGCATACAGGAATTATGCCGCCCCGCATCTTGACGCGGAGCGGCATTTTTGCTATACTGATTTAGTATCCGGCAGGAACCCGGAATATGGAGCATTACCCAAGAGGTCGAAGGGGTCGCACTCGAAAGTTTGCATCCGGCAGGTCATCTTGTCCGCAGGAAACCCCATAACGGCGGGCTTTATCGGGTGTCGCGTACCCAGCATTTCATCGTTATCTTGCATCGAAATCTCGCATTTTTCCAAACGTTGTGCGGGGCGGTGCCAGATATATTATATGCAGGCGTATCGAAGCGGTCATAACGGGACTGACTCGAAATTTCGGCAGGACCTGTGATTTTCGTCCCCCTGATTTCCGTTGATGCATCTCAACACCGAAAAATCCAAAATCGAATATTTTTTGCTTTCTCTCCTGTTTTCTCCCCAACGAATTTTTGAGCAAATTTTTGGAAGAAAATATGGATTGAAATAGATACGGAGAGTTGTCCGAGAGGTCGAAGGTGCGACACTCGAAATGTCGTGTTCCCAAAAGGAACCTAGGGTTCGAATCCCTAACTCTCCGCCACATCGCCGGAGCAAAGTTCGCTTTGCTCCGGCATTTTTATGCCCCAATTCCATCAATTTGCACTTTCAGTGACTTTCCATTTGCTTTCAAAACTTCCGCCCTCCGGCAGAGCAAGCCCTGTCTCCATCGCCTGTGCCGATGTGATCTTGGACTTGTAATCCAAGTGGGCGTAGATGTTCGCCGTGGTGGTGAAGTCGCTGTGGCCCAGCCACTCCTGAATGTGCTTGAGGGGAACACCGTTGGCCAGCAGCAAGCTGGCACAGCTGTGTCTAATTCATGGAACTCTATTTCTGATTTTTATTGCACTATTTCCTGATATTTTGAAATAAATCAGGAAATAGTGCTTTTCTATTCTCCTTACCGATGATATACTGAAAATGACTTTTAGTTGTTGAGGTATATGTGATGCTGCCTTACACAGGTGATTATATTGAGCACATCGAACCCGGAAAGAACAGTCTCAAATTCTATTCTTTCACCCCTCGCCCCTTGATGCGTGGGAACATATATCAGATGGATGACGAATTGGCTATGTTGCTAATCGATGCCCATAGGAACGTTGGCTTTCTGGAAGGGCTCATTAAGTATGCACCAAACAAAGAAGCATTTGCTGAGCTAATGCTTTTGAAAGAGTGTACTTATTCTCGTATGATTGACTATGACAGTCCTGATTTCAAAGAGGTACTCACCAGTCGAGGAACCGGCAAAGGTAACATATCTCCAATCATAGACTTGGAGGCGGCATACAGAGCAGCGCTAAATATGAAAATCTGCGCTCCTGATTTGAGTCGAATTTGCGGCATCGCCCTTTACGGAGAATCAGAGGATGATCCGATGAGCGTTAGGGATCATCAAACATTTTGGTTAGGAGCAAAGACGAACCTCAAAGGATACAACCCCACAGCACCGGATGCAGTACTGCCGGCACTGGCTGATATTTCTGCGTATCTCTATAACGATCAAAACACTGATCCGTTGATTAAGGCTGCCTTGGTGCATTACCAGTTTGAAATGATTCATCCATTTGAGCGATATAACGGTATTGTTGGGAGGATCATTGTGCCGATGATGCTGAGTGATGCCGCTAGAGAAGCAAAGCTACTGATATGTTTGTCTGAGTATTTGTATCACAACAAGAATGAATATTTTGACTTGCTTTGGTCTACCCAATTCAGCGGTGGTTATATTCGGTGGATCAAGTTCTTTGTAAATGCTGTAGGTGAAGTAGCCAAAAAATCTGCCAAGCTAATGACACAATACGAGCGTATCATTGCACTAGATGAGCATCGCCTTACGGAGATTGGCAAATCTACAAAAAGTATATTAGAAATTTATAATTATCTCAAGGATACTCCCATTACAACAATAACAGTTGCCGAAAGAAACCTGGGAGTCTCTTTTAATACAGTATCTAAATTGTTTCATTCATTACAAGGCTATGGAATTGTTGAATGCCATCTACCTTCCTACAGAAATAGAGTTTTTCGATATTCTGAACTGGAAAACTTGATATGTGCTGATTAGCCGCACTTGTACATTAACAATAAGAAATTGAAAGGTGATGAATGTGGGAAAAGGAACGAACAAGAAAGGCAAAAAAGTTGCAGTTCCAAAAGCCAATATCCAAGAATTAAATGCTTCCAGAGATGGCGGACAAATCGCCCTCAGAGGCTACTCGTATCAATTCTTGTATTCGTGCTATTTAATTCTTTCGTCATCAAGTCCGGGCATTTCTTTTCAGCTTGAGGGAATTGAAGATATTGATTGTATTAAGCAGAAAAATGACAGCAGTGATGTCACGCATATACAGCTGAAATATTCCGTCAACAAACAGGATGCCAGCTTTTTGCCTGATGTGCTTAAAAACTTTCTTGAAGCATATTTGCTGGATCAAAATAGATTTTTTAAGCTGGTTTATGATTTCCCGGTTGCAAAAGGCAATCTAAGTAAGATATTTGCATCTGATCTGGACGAAAAATCACGCATCTATTGGACTGGTGTGATTTCAAATATCAAGCAAAACAATCCTTCTTGGAATTGGTCTGTATATGATTTCGATGAATTTATTTCACATTTGTCATTTGAGAAAGTTGAAAAATCTATACTTGCTGCTGAAACTGAAAAAGCCTTAATTGGAACTTATGAGATTAACACGGACAATGTTTCTTTATTTGCAAACAGCATAAAAATCCTTTGCTTTGAAAAAATGGAGCAGCGGGCCTATGTGACCAAAGCGGAATTAGATTCCCAAATCCAATCTGTCAAAATAGATATCAGTAAGGGTCCTCAGAATCCAGCTCATAGTTGGATTCGTAAACTGGACTACTCTAAGCCTGGTCTTGATGAAGGTCGTAGTTTTTACGAGGGAAAAAAAGCAACACCAGCAGATATAGCAAGTGGGTTTCCGATCAAACGACCGAGCTTAGAAAAAGATGTTATTAATTCCATTTGCGAAAACATAGTTACTGTAATTAAAGCTTCTAGCGGGCAAGGAAAAACCACGCTGGCTTTGCGGGCAGCATATATCCTCCAAAATGAATATATACCATATCAATTACTATGGTGCGATGAAATCAAAGAGATTGGGAATATTACCCAATATTTTAAGGCAAGAATTCAGCTTGGTGAAAAGATTCTCATCTTAATTGACAATCTGGATAACCATCTCAGCAAATGGAATTATCTTGTTCAGCTCTTACAATCCGAATTGCATTGTCATTATAAGTTGCTCATCACATCGCGTGAGATTGATTGGTATAATTATAGTGGCGACTTGAGCAATATTCAGTCTTTGAAAGTAATTAAGCCGGCTTTAGAAGAAAAGGAAGCAATAGAGATATTCAATCTATTCAGAGAGGCTAAGCAGCTTCACCCAAGCATAACAAGCTGGCAAAGAGCATGGAATAAGATTGCAGAAAGACAACTACTTATAGAATATGTCTACTTGCTTACTCATGGCGAGATGTTATCAGAAAGAATAGCCTCACAAATATCCGAAATAGGACAATCATCTTCTGGCAAAGCAAAATGTGAAATCCTACGCAAAGTATGTTTTGCAGATCTTTGCGGAGTCAGTCTTTCTGTTGTCAACCTTTATGCGAGTCAATCAGAAGACTCTGACTCGGATTTTGGGGAGCTCTTAAAAAGTATGGAATCCGAGTTTCTTGTGCACGTGAATGAAGAGAGCGGGTATATTGAGGGCCTGCATCCCATTCGGTCAAAGCATGTTGTAGAGAGACTGCATGAATTCCTGCCGATTGACGATACCGCCATTTCCGTTATGAAAATGGCGGACAAAGCGGACCTGCCGATACTGTTTTCCCATCTACCGGAGTTTACCCTGAACAAAGAGACATTTTTCTGCGATGCGGTCGAGAGCCTATGGGATGAAAAAGAACTTTCAAACTATACTTCTGCAATACAGGGGCTTTTTTCAGGGAATGTGATGCAGTATTTCCTTTCCAATCGGGCTGCGTTTGACGATGCAGATGCCCACGGCGGTCTTTTCCTTCTATCGACCGAAATGTGCCCATTTGCTGTATTCGAGGATTTCGGTGTGTCGATGGATACGCTGGACAAAATGCGGGAAACATTTCCGGATAATAAGAATATAGAATATCTTTTCCGATTGCGGGAGCGTATTCCCGCCTGCCATTTGCAGGATACGTATGTCTATGTTTTCTGCGGTTGTCTATATAGGAAACTGCGCCCCCTTCGTTTTGACGGAATAAAGGACATCACGGCCTATGCCTCCATTTCTGAGTGGATCTATAACATCAATCCGGAGTGGAATGTGTCGGCCGGATTTTCTCTGGACGATCTTTGGAGCAAGTCGGAAAAATTGACGCTGGAGTGCATTTCTACGCTGATGTATCTCTCCTACTGCGGGAACAGAGAGAAATATATGGAATTTGTGGAACGAAATCTTAAGAGTATTCTTACGTACCTCAAGCAGCGGACAAGATCACATAGGGTATTTATTGATTCCGAAAAAAATGCGATTCATGTTGAGTATATCTTTCGATTACGCAATATCAAAACGGGGAATGAGCAGAGCGTCTCAAGGCTAAAATTTCTTTGCAAGACCTTGCCTATTTTCGATTTGTATTGTGCGGATGCGCTCAAGCCGACAGTTGATCTGCTTTCGACTTATTCTGTTCCCGACGATGCACATAAAGCGATGCCCATTCGAAACATTGTGATCATGTTCCATCAAAACCTAACATCGTTATGGAATAAGACCATTATGAGCAATTACGAATTTGATACCGTAAGCGAATGGTTGGATTATTGGTTTAGTGTGAGAGAGAAGATATGTCTGCTTGCCGATAAGTGCTGCGCCTGCATGGATAAGCTCCTGAGCGGAAAGCCATTAGGAAGTTTGGGCAGAGAAATCGATCAGCTCCATGAAGAGCTTACTCAGATGACCACAGGAGAAAAGCGATATCCCAAAGAGGACCGTCCGTTTGAGAAAAAAGCTGCGCTGCCGGAGGGACTGGAAAAGAAAAAAGGAGAATACTTCCAAAGCGTACAAAACTTCTTTAATCAGTTTGCGGGGATTCTCACTAGAGATGAGCAGAAGCGGCGGTTGCCTATGGTAAATCTCACAGCGGCGCAGAGTGCTCTTGTACTGATGCAAAACTACTTTTCAGAGGTTGCGGCAGAATTTGATATTCAGGAAAGGCAGCGGGTTCTTTGCGCAATAGAAGAACGAAACATCAAACGGCTTGCCATGTGCTGCAGTTATTACCTTGAACACGCACCGAGCAGATATTTTGATAAATATCAGATCAAGGATTGGTATGACAGGCACTGTTGGAAAGAGAGAAGGATTGCAGAAGAGGCATTATCGGAATTGGCATCCAAGTACTCGATTCATTTTCCTGATCAGATTTACACCATTGGCATATTGAGATATTATCCCATCGTAGTTGATGATTTTGATATGACATTGGAAAGCAATTTAACTGAATGGCTCCTGGGCAGTATTGCGTTTTCTGAAGCTCCCTTTGACTATCTGGTGATATTGTCTGCAAACGATCTTGAAGAAATAACTCCTACGGCGTTGCAGCTCTCTCGACAGATGCTCGCTGATGTCAAAAAAACGATTGAGTCAGAAGACTATTCATTGCTTGAAAAGCAGATGGTCCCATATCCGGTGGACGTGACGGCGCAGATGCTCAACTGCTTTGCGAAAAAATATGTTTTGACGGAAAGGGACGCCATAGAGGCCGAAGAACCTTCTATTGGGGATATTGCCGAAGAGCTATGGATCTACTCCAAATCAGTTGAGTTGCTGACGGAACCGGAAGATGCCGGTTATCTCGCAGCCGAAACGCAAGGCCTTCAGACCAATATTTCAGAAATGCTTCGTTTATTGCAGGATAAACTTCCGTCCAAAGACATTAATTGGTTAACAGAAATATGTAATGGTGTATTCTCTGGGAAAAACTTTGACGACACGATGTTCAACAATGTTATTGCACACTTCGTACAAATGAAGACTGGTCAAAAAGAATGTTGGTAGCATAGCTACTGGGAAATACCAGATCATGACGGGTATTTTTCGGCGAGCATCAATCAAATTTGAATAGGATGTAGTACACAAAAGCAGAAATTCCGGGCTATCAGAATTCCTTGATAGCTTGGGATTTCTGCTTTTGCAGAGATTTATTTTTTGTCGTGTGCTTGACATACGGGTGGCGAAGATCGTGAAAGCGCATCCGGCGCAGGCCGTGGCTCTCCAGAAATTTCGGGAATGCGTTGGTGTATAGAGTAGTAAGATAGGTAACACCTAGGGAAGAAAGATAGGTAACAGTTTTTTGGTAAAATAGAGGCATAAAAATTCACCGGGAGTGAAAA
>CAVFVI010000009.1:30287-85269 GCA_963626055.1 Acutalibacteraceae bacterium | reverse complement strand
CATAACGCATGTTTCGTGTCCGCTCCAACAAAGTTTCGGCGGGGTCAGTGACCCCGCCCCACCGGTTTATCTGTGGGTTGGCGGTACCCCTATAAAATACTCTGTAGGGCGCGATGCCCCCATCGCGCCGTAGAGAAACGTAAATAGGACATTGCCCACCAAAAAACTATCTGTAGGGGACGATGCTCGCATCGTCCCGCGGAACCTTGCCACATGGTAAACTGCAAAATTTATGGTGTACCTTGCCCCACCGTAATATTACGCGCCAATGCGGAATTATTTCTGCGCCCATCCGGGGCGTCGGGGACGCCGCCCCCTACAAATCAGTTGACAGCCCATTACAAAAGCCAGCGGTACCCCCGCTGGCCTTTTTCTTTGCAGGGGGCAAAAAATCAGCCAAACCACCAACAAACAAAGAGCAATCATTTCCCCCCGCATACAAAGGTACTTGACAAATACAGTTAGTCTGCTATAATCAATAACGATGTTATGAAACGGCGTTATGAATGTGCCGATGGGGAGAACTAGATGGCAAAACAAATCGAGGGCGTATCGGAGCGTATTCTGGCCTGCGCCAAGCAGGAATTTTTGGAAAACGGCTATACCGATGCTTCACTGCGCACCATTGCGGCGCAGGCGGGCACCAGCACAAACTCCATTTATGTGCGCTTCCACGATAAAGAGGGGCTGTTCAGCGCCATTGTGGAACCAGCCAAAAACGGCATGCTGGAACGCTTTTGGCGTATCCAGGAAGATTTCCATAATATGGACAGCGAAACCCAGTCCAAAGAGATGATGGAATACGCCGACCACGGCATGGAATCCCTGATCGACTATATGTATGACCATCTGGATGAATTCCGCCTGCTGCTGGATGCTTCTTACGGCACGCGGTTCCACAATTTTGTGGACCAGATGGTGCGCATTGAGGTGGAATACACCTATAAATACATGGAAGCCACCGGCTACCCGTGCAAAGTTGGCGATACCATGACGGAAATGCTGCTGCACATTGTTACAACATCCCACTTTGAGGGCATTTTTGAGGTGGTGCGCCACGGTATGGACCGGGAACAGGCCAAGCAGTATATCAGCCTGCTTGGCAAGTATCACCACACCGGGTTTGAAGCAATTTTTGACCCGCAGGCGGCGGAATAAAATTGGCATACGGGCTGTTCCGGTTGGGCCGGTTACAGCCTTTTTATGCAGCATAAAGTTAGTTGAATCTAATTTTAGAGGAGGAATTGCAATGGAAAAGCAAAGCCCAATCGCCCGCATCTGGGAACTGGGCAAAAGGGAACATGGCCGCCTGATCACTGCGGTGGCGCTGGCTCTGGTGGGCTGCGTGGGCGGCATGGTGCCGTATTTTGCGGCGGCAAAAATCATTGTTCTGCTGCTGGCCGGGCAGCGCAGCCTTGCGGCGTATACGCCCTGGCTTTTGGCGGCACTGTGCGGTTTTTTTGTGCGCACCGTGCTGTACAACGGGGCGCTGTCCATCTCCCACAAGGCAACGTTTTCCATTTTGAAAACCATCCGCCAGCAGCTGCTGGCCAAGCTGCCCAAACTGCCGCTTGGCACCGTGATGGATATGCCCAGCGGCCAGCTGAAGCAGATCATTGTGGACCAGGTGGACAGCATGGAAACCACGCTGGCACATCTTTTCCCGGAGATGACGGCCAACCTGGCGGCTCCGCTGTTGACGGTGATCTATCTGTTTGTGTTGGATTGGCGGCTGGCGCTGCTTTCACTGGCGGTGTTCCCGGTGGCCTTTGTCTTTATGATGATGGTGATGGGCGGTTACGAAAAAGACTTTGCCGGTGCCGTTCAGGCCACCAACGAGATGAGCAGCACTATGGTGGAGTACATCAACGGCATTGAGGTTATCAAGGCGTTCAACCAGGGCAAAAAATCCTATGCGCGCTTTACCGATAAAGTGCTTGCCAACGCACAATATTATTTTGACTGGATGAAACGCAGCCAGCTGGGAATGTCGATGGCGTATGCGTTTTTCCCGGCGCAGATGCTGACGGTGCTGCCCATTGGCTGGCTGTTCTACCTGCATGGCACCTTGAGCGTGGAAACCTTTATCACGGTCATTATTCTGGCGCTGGGCATGGCCGGGCCCATTGTGGCGGCGTTCAACTTTGTGGATACGCTGGCCCAGGTGGGCACCACGGTGGAACAGGTGGATGGCATCCTGAAAGCGGAGGAGCAGCACCACGCTGAAACCCCGGTAACTTTTGCCGACCACAGCATTGAGCTGCAAAACGTCAGCTTTGGCTACCATGATGACAAAGAGATCCTGCACAACATCAGCCTTTCCATCCCGGCCAACAGCATGACGGCGCTGGTTGGGCCTTCCGGCTCCGGCAAGTCCACCCTGGCCAAGCTAGCGGCAGGCTTTTGGGATGCAGGCAGCGGCACCATCACCATGGGCGGCCATGACCTGAAAGAGATCCCGCTGACCCAGCTGTATGACCAGGTGGCCTTTGTTTCGCAGGATAACTACCTGTTTGATGAAACTGTGCGGGAGAACATCCGCATGGGCCGCATGGATGCCACCGATGCCGAGGTGGAAGCCGCGGCCCACGCTGCCGGGTGCGACAGCTTTATCCATGACCTGGAACACGGGTATGATACCGTTGTAGGCGGGGGCGGCGCGCATCTTTCCGGCGGCGAACGTCAGCGCATTGCCATTGCCCGCGCGATGCTCAAAAATGCTCCGGTCATTATTCTGGACGAAGCAACGGCTTATATTGACCCCGAAAACGAGGCTGTCATCCAGCAGGCTGTAGCCCGGCTGGTCAAGGATAAAACTGTGATCGTGATCGCGCACCGCCTTTCCACCATTACCGGTGCGGATAATATTGTGGTGGTCAAGGATGGCGAGATCGCCGCGCAGGGCAGCCACGCTGAGCTGCTGGCAGCCAGCGCCCTGTACCAGCAAATGTGGCAGGCCCATATTGGTGCAAAGGATGGTGAAACAGAATGATTGCAGCGTTCAAAAAAATCTGGCAGTTTGCCGGAAAGGAAACCGCCAACATCAATAAATCGGTAGCCGTCAGCTTTCTCAGCGCCGTGCTGCAAATGTTCCAGGTGGGGGCCATCTACTTTGTGGTGCTGGCCCTGACCAGTGGCGGGCACAGCGCTTCCACCGCGTGGCTGGCGCTGGTGTTTGCGCTCATCAGCATTTTTGGCGGGGCGGTCACTTCCAGCCAGTCCAAGCTGCTGCAAACCCATGCGGGCTACTTTATGGCGGCGGACCGCCGGATTTCCATTGCCGACCGGCTGAAAAGCGTGCCCATGGGCTACTTTAACGCCAACAGCCTGGGCCAGCTTTCCGGCGTGTGCACCACGGTGGTCAGCGGGATTGAAAGCATTGTGCCCATGGTGCTGGTCAACATTTTGAGCGGCCTTATCACCACAGCGGTGTTTACGGTGCTGATTTTTGTGTTTGATTGGCGCGTTGGGCTGATTGTGGCCGCAGGCATTGCGGTGTACCTCTGCGTGGTATCCGCAATGGAGAAAAAATCCATCGCCGTTGCGCAGGAAGCCCAGCAGACCCAGACCGCTTTGATCGAAGCAGTGCTGGAAGCCGTGCAGGGCATGAGCGTGATCAAATCCTTTAACCTGACCGGCAAGGGCGATAAAAAATTGCAGAACGCCCTGGAGGCCAACCGCCAGAGCAGCCTGCATGCCGAGCAGCTGATGACCCCCTACACCGCCGCGCAGGAATTTGTTTTGCAGCTGGCCAGCGTTGGCATGATGCTGGCGGCCATTGCGCTGTGGAGCAGCGGCAGCATGAGCCTGGCCAATGCGCTGATGGTGATCGTGATGTCTTTCATGGTGTTCAGCCAGATCAAGCTGTTCGGCATGGGCGTTGCCATGCTGCGCACCGCTGCGGCGGATATTGACCGCACAGTGGAAACCGAGCAGATGCCCAAAATGGACGAAAATGGCAAAGCCCTGGCCCCCAAAACCCATGATATTGTGCTGGACCATGTGAAATTTTCTTACGAGAACAAAGAGATCCTGCACGATATCAGCGTAACGCTGCCGGATAAAACCACCACCGCCATCATCGGGCCTTCCGGCAGCGGCAAAACCACGCTGTGCAATTTGATTGCCCGCTTTTGGGATGTGAACGGCGGCAGCGTGAAGATCGGCGGTATGGATGTGCGGGATTATACGCTGGAATCCCTGATGGACCAGATCAGCATGGTGTTCCAGAACGTTTACCTGTTTGCCGATACGATTGAAAATAACATCAAGTTCGGCAAGCCCAACGCCACCCACGAAGAAGTGGTGGCCGCCGCCAAAAAAGCCTGCTGCGATGACTTTATTTCCGCCTTGCCGGATGGTTACAACACCGTGATCGGCGAGGGCGGGGCAAGCCTTTCCGGCGGCGAAAAGCAGCGCATTTCGATTGCGCGCGCTATGCTGAAAGATGCCCCCATCGTCATTCTGGACGAAGCCACCGCCAACGTGGACCCCGAAAACGAGGACCGCCTGCAAAAGGCCATTGAGGCCCTGACGCGGGACAAAACCATTATCATGATTGCCCACCGCCTGAAAACCGTGCGCCACGCGGACCAGATTCTGGTGCTGGACCACGGCAGCATTGTGCAGCAGGGCAGGCATGAAGACTTGATCCGCCAGCCCGGCATTTACGCAGACTTTGTGGGCGGCCGCAAAGAAGCTGCAAGCTGGAAGCTGAAGGAATAAAAGCAGCGCTGCCGTGTACCTTAAAACGCTGCCGCAAAACAAAAAACAGGAGGAAACAAAAATGAACAACAACAAACTGCAGGCAAAAGATTTGATCAATGTGGGCCTTTTTACCGTACTTTACTTTGTGCTGGGCTGCTGCGTGGCCATTCCCATCGGCTTTGTGCCCATTTTCCTGCCCATTCTGGGCGCGCTGTGGACGCTGATCACCGGCATTCCGTTCATGCTGTTCAGCACCCGCGTTAAAAAATTCGGCATGGTCACCCTGATGGCGATCCTGAGCGGTCTGCTGATGGGCCTGACCGGCATGGGCTACTGGGGTATCCCGGTGGGCGTTGTGTCCGGCATTCTGGGCGACCTGATCATGAAGAGCGGCAGCTACAAGAGCGCATCCAAGAACATTCTGGGTTACGCTGTGTTCAGCCTGTGGATGGTTGGCACCTACATCCCGATGTACTTTATGGTCGAAGATTCTTACGCAAGCTTTGCCGCCAGCTTTGGCGATGAATATGCCGCCAAAGTGATGAGCGTTATGCCCATGTGGAGCCTGGTCCTGGTGGTTGCCGGCATTTTTGTGTGCGCCATTCTGGGCGGCCTGATTGGCAAGGCTGTGCTGAAAAAGCACTTTGCCAAGGCGGGCATCGTGTAATGTACGGCCAGGATCGCAAAGGGCTGGTGCTGGACCCGCGCACAAAATTGCTGCTGCTGGTTACGGTAACGACCCTGATGTTCAGCACCAGCAACCAGGGCTGGATGAACCTGGTAAAGCCGCTGCTCAGCCTTGCGCCGTTTGCCCTGCTGGGCAGCGCCCGGCAGTGGAAAACCGCGGGCAAATATCTGGTGCTGTACGCCGTCTGCTTTGCCGCGGAGCGTCTGGCACTGGGCGTTCTGCACGGGATGCCGTCGTTTTTGCTGCTGGCGGTTGCTTCCATCATGACCCGGTTCGCGCCGGGCATCATGGTGGCGGCCTACCTGGTGGCAACAACTTCGGTCAGCGAGTTTGTGGCCGCCATGGAGCGGATGCACGTCAGCGAGAGCATTATCATCCCGCTGTCCGTCATCTTCCGCTTTGTGCCCACCATTGGCGAGGAAGCCCAGTCCATCCATGATGCTATGCGGATGCGCGGCATCCGGCTGGGGCGCTGCGGGCCGGTCAAAATGATCGAGTACCGCGTGGTGCCGCTGATGATCTCGGTGGTAAAAATCGGGGATGAACTTTCCGCCGCGGCGCTGACCCGCGGGCTGGGCGCACCGGTGCGCCGCACAAACATCTGCAAAATCGGCTTCCATAAGCAGGACGCTGTGGTGTTTGCGCTGTGCATCGTCAGTTTTGCGCTGTTCTTTGTGGAACTGCTGTAAGGGAGGGGCAAGGATGTTCGAAATACAAAACGTGACCTTTACCTACAACAGCGAAATCGGCGCTACCGGCGGGGTGCATAACATTGAACTGAACATTCCCACCGGGCAGTTTGTGGTGTTGTGCGGCGAGAGCGGCTGCGGCAAAACCACCGTGACCCGCCTGCTGAACGGCCTGATCCCCCATTATTACGAGGGCACGCTGACCGGCCGTGTGCAGCTGGATGGGCAGGATGTTACCGCCCAACCGCTGTACGATACCGCCGCCAAAGTCAGCAGCGTGTTCCAGAACCCGCGCAGCCAGTTTTTTAACGTGGATACCACCAGCGAGATCACTTTTGGCTGCGAAAACCTTGGCTGGAAGGAGCCGAAAATTCTCTCCGGTTTGCAGCGGGTAACGCAGGAACTGAACCTGAAAAAGCTGCTGGACCGCAGTATTTTCAAGCTTTCCGGCGGCGAAAAGCAAAAAATTGCCTGCGCCGGGGCATCCATCATGGAGCCGGAAGCCTTTGTGCTGGATGAACCTTCCTCCAATCTGGACGCCGCGGCCATCCAGACGCTGCGCAAAACGCTGGAAGGGTGGAAAGCCCGCGGCAAAACGGTGGTGATCTCGGAACACCGGCTGTATTACCTGCGCGGGCTGGCGGACCGATTCATCTACATGAAAGATGGCACCATTGCCGGGGACTATACCGCGGCGGAGTTTGCCGCCCTGCCGGAAATTACCCGCCAGCAGATGGGCCTGCGCACCTTTGCGCCGGAAGCCCTGCCGTTTTTGCCGCAGAGCGTGGGGGATACCCGGCAGATGACACTGCATGATTTCAACTTTGCCTACAAAAATTCGCCCGAAACGCTGCACTTGGCGGATGCCGCCCTGCCTGCCGGGCAGATCGTGGGGCTGATTGGGCACAACGGCGCGGGCAAATCGACCTTTGCGCGCTGCCTGTGCGGGCTGGAACCATGCGGAACGCTGGAATACGGCGGCAAGCCCTGCCGTGCCAAGGACCGGCTGAACCTGTGCTATCTCGTCATGCAGGATGTGAACCACCAGCTGTTTACCGAAAGCGTTCTGGACGAAGTGCTGATCAGTATGCCGGAAGAAAACGCCGACAAGGCGAAAGAAATCCTGGCCGGGCTGGACCTGTTGGAATTGCAGGACCGCCACCCGATGAGCCTTTCCGGCGGGCAAAAACAGCGGGTTGCCATTGCCACCGCACTGGCGGCGCAGCGCGATATCCTGATTTTTGATGAGCCCACCAGCGGGTTGGACTACCGCCACATGCAGCAGGCCGCGGCCATGCTGCAAAGCCTGCGCCGGCAGGGCAAAACCGTGTATGTGATCACCCACGATTTGGAACTGCTGCTGACCTGCTGCACCGCCATCCTGCATTTTGAGGATGGGCGCATCAAAGCCCAGTACCCCATGGATGCAGCCGGGGCAGAAAGGGCGAAACAGTTTTTTGCCCCGGAACCGGGCGCGCAGCAAGAAAGATAACCAAAGACGACAAAATAACAATAATACGCCAATAAAAACGCCAGAGCAGCGGCCCTTACCGGGTGCTGCTCTGGCATTTTTGCTTGCTGTTCCGTCCGCCTTTGTGGGGTTAAAAAGGCAGGGGATTACTTTTTGATTTTGGTCAGCTGGGCGTTCAGGCTGGGCAGGAACTTATCCCCCAGCAGGTCGGTGGAAATCATGCCGCTCATGTGTTCGGGGCTCATGCCGCTCATCATGCTCCACATGCCCTCGCCGGGTTTCAGGTCAAAGTTGGTGGCCAGCTTTACGGCCTTGGCAACGATGGCAAAAGCTTCCTCGCTCTTGGCCAGCTCTGCCATGGTATCCTTGATGCTGTAGTACCCTTCGGGGAATTCCATCGGGGATTCCAGATCCAGGCTGCCCATCTGCTTGAACCAGTTGGCAACGCCCTCCTGGCGCTCGTTGAACTCTGGCAGGGTGTAGCAGGCAGGCTCTTTTTCCACCTTTTCCAGCGTGATGGAATCCTTGGCGGAACCGGCCACGGCCAGCAGGGTGTTAAAGCCTTCGGCCAGTGCCACGGTAAAGTGGAACACGCGGTGCGCCTGCTGGGTGCCAACTTCCTTGCCGTTCAGGTACAGGGTTACGCTGTCCTGGTTGGAGTAAACCTTGACTTCGGTGGTTTCCCCGGCGCGCTGGGCATAGCGGCGGCCGTTGATGTGCACCATCGGGTCTTTGGTCCAGTATGCCTGGTACAGGTAGAAGCTGTCCTTGCGGGTTTTGCGGTCAATGGTAACAAGGCCCTTGTTGTTGCGGCCTGCCACGCCGCCCTCGTTGCGGGCTGCGCAGCCAAAGTCGAACATGTTCCACACATGGCTGGCCCAGATCCAGGGGCGGTCCTCAAAGGCCTGTGCCATATATTCGTGGTATACGGCCTGGTATTCCTCGGTATAATCCTTGCACTGGGGGGTGCTGCTGTGCCAGTTGATGATGCCCTCGCAGCCGTATTCCGAAACGCCAAGGCAGATATCGGGGTGCTCGGCGTGGAACTTGTCCAGCCAGGGACCATTGTCCTCAATCTTGCCGCCGTACCAGCCAAAGTAGTGGTTGTAGCTTTCCAGATCGGTGATATGGTGCATGGGGCCGTCGGTCGGGGTGTGGGAAACATGGGCAATGGTGGTGGGACGGGTGGGGTCCAGCTCTTTGCACAGCTTCTGCAGGTCGTGGTGGCGCTCCACCAGCTCCTGGCTGATGCCGCCGATCAAAATTTCGTTGGAGATGCCCCAGAACATGATGGACGGGTGGTTGTAGTTCTGAACGATCAGCTCGGTCATCTCGCGGCGGCAGTGTGCGTGGGCATCCTCGCCGGGTTTGAACACGCTGATGAACGGGATCTCGGCCCAAACGGCAAAACCGATGGAGTCGCAGGCGTTATAGAAATCCTGGCTGTGCTGGTAGTGGGCCAGACGGATGGTGTTGGCGCCGACTTCCTTGATGATCTGGGCATCCTCGTAATGGTCGTCAATGCTCAGGGCACTGCCTTTGTACAGGCGGTCCTGATGGCGGGAAACGCCGCGCAGCGGGGTGGGCACGCCGTTGATGGAAAAGCCGCCGTCCGGGGTAACGGTGTAGCTGCGCACACCAACGTTGACGTACAGATCGTCATAGGATTCATTGCGGCGCTGCAGGCGGGCAATCACGGTGTACAGGTTGGGCTCGTCCATGCTCCACAGCTCGGCGTCGGGCACGTACAGGGTAACGGCGGTGTTATTGGCCGGGCGGGTGGCGGAAGCAACCTCAAATCCATAGGGATCTTCAATGCTGTACTGCACGGTGAAGTTTTCGTCCGGGTTGGTCACATAGCTTTCGATTTCAAACGTGGCACCGCCGTCCGCTGCCGGTTTGGGGGTAACTTTAATGCCGGGGCCGCCGAAATAATCCAGGTCAAAGTGGGTGTTGGGCACGCTGATCAGGTTGACGCCGCGGTACAAACCGCCATAGAAGGTAAAGTCAGCGGAAGCAGGGTACATGGACGGCGTATCTTCGTTGCTGACTTCAATGGTCAGCTCGTTCTCGCCATCGTGGCACAAATCCGTCACATCAGCGCGGAAAATGGAGTAACCGCCCTCGTGGGTGGTGGCAACCGTTCCGTTGACCTTGACGGTAGCGGAAAGGGCTGCGGCCAGGACCTCGATATAGGTGCGGCCGCCGGCCAAAGGCTGCTTGGGCGCGGTAAAGGTGCGGGTATAAACACCGGTGGTGCGCAGATAGCTGCCGTTGCCGTCCATGCCGTCCACCGCGTTCCAGGTGTGGGGCAGGGTAACCGCTTCAGCCGGGCGTTCGCCCTTGGGGAAGGTCAGGGTCCAGTTTTCGTTCAGGGAAATTACGTTACGCATGGCAAATCTCCTGTCTTGTTGTGGTTTATGGTGCGGGGTGTTGTTTTTATGATGGTTTTATTGTACCACAGCGCCCGGCAGAATTTTAGAAAGTTTTTATGAAGAAATAGTAGAATTTTGGGTAGAATTATTTATAGAATACAGGACTGAATAAGAACTGCTTACAGCAGTTCTTTTATGATACTTGATGATAAAAAGTTACCATTTGCATTTTTCAATAGCGTACCAAATTTTTGAGCGGCGCCTCTGCGCCGCGGTCCACCGACATGATTCTTTATTATTTATTCTTTTTTAATTCAATAAATCAAACAGACTGACTTGATCGACCCGCCAGCTTTCCTGTTTTGCCTGGTGGATCACATCCCCCGGCAGGCTGTGGCCAATCAAAAACGGGGAGTGGGGGTCATGCTGCCGCATGTTTTGCTCAACGATGGTTTGACTGTAATTGGCATAACAGTAGCGGCACAAATGCCCGCAGGTGTTGTAGGCACCGATGTCCGCTGTCAGGTAACAGGCGCATTCTTTGCGGGCGGTTTTCTGCGGCGGGAATTGTAAATGGCAGTTCAGCGCGGTTTCAAAGGTCTCTGTGGTCATGCAGCCGCGGCAGTCCGCACCATAGGGGGCCAGGTCCTTGCCCTCGGCGCAGGGGCGGATTGTCATGCCATATTTTTTGGCAATGCGCACAAATGCCCGGCCCAAGGTTTGCCGCTCTGCACGGGTAACGGCCCTTGCCTGCGGGAAGTTGCGCCGTACTTTTTCATACAGATCAATAAAGCTGATCACACAGGTTTTGGTGTACCCCGCCAGCTGCGCGGCCATCCGTTCAAATTCGGCGATGTGGCGTTCTACCGGGTAAGCGCTGGAAATAAAAATCGGGTCATACCGCCACCCGATGCAGTTTGGGCCAACGATTTGGGAAAGGGTGACAAAATCACGCAGAACGGTTTCTTTTGGCGGAACATGCGGTTCGATTTCCGGCCCATAGGGGGTGATGGTAACAAACCAGTATTGCCCATAGAGGCGCAGCAGGTCCAAATACGGCAGCATGGGTGCGGGATTTTTGGTGCAGAAGCCGATCAGATCCACAACATCAGGGTTGATTTCATATCGCGTTACTGCCTGCGGATGATACGGGTTGCGCACCAGCACAAACCCGGCCCGCAGCCGGTTGGCAAACCACGCACTGTAAAATGCCGGGATATCTGTGCGGAACCCGGTTTGGAGAATCATGGGGTCACTTCCTTTTATGAACAATATAAAAAGTACCGGCAGGGTAGGCACTGCACGCTAATCCGCGCAATGGCATCTACTGCCGGTACCAATTATAAAACAGCAGCACTATTTCCCGAACAGGTCGCTGTGTGTTCCGGTGCGCGTTAAGGTCAGCACCAGAACGCCATCTTCGATGCGGTAGATAAGCAACCAATCCGGGAGAACGTGGCACTCGCGGTGCCCCACCCAAGATCCGGTCAAAGCGTGGTCTTTATTCCTGTCGGGGAGCGGTTCCCCCATGGCAAGCAGAGTGATGATATCTTCCAGCAAGCTTATTTTGAACCCGCGTTTTACGGCGAGTTTGAAGTCTTTCTTGAACTGTGTTGTGAATTTGACAACGTATTTCGTTTCGTTCATGCTTTCAGGTCTGCAAACAGCTCATCCGTATTGGTATACCCTTTTACGGCGGGGTCTTTTGCAATCCTTTCCGCTTCCAGCATGGCGGCAATCGTTTCTTTATTGAGCTGGTTCAGCGAAATTTCAAAGGGGATGCCGCCCTCCCGGATTGCCTGGCGGACAAAAATATTGAATGCAGTAGACAGGTTCATGCCGAGTTCATTAAAAAGTGCATCGGCCTGCGCTTTCAACTCCGAATCCATGCGAATGCTGATATTGGTAGTAGCCATTGCTGTCAGCTCCTTTCCTATTTCTGATTACAGTATATGGTATTTGCACGAAAATATCAATGTTTTGCACGAATAATTCACAAAAATGATATCCCAACAAGGCGCTGCAAAGTCAATCTCTCGCCCCCTCACAGCGCCTTCTTATTACTTTTTAATTTGAATCCCCGGCCAAAACCCGCTCACCGCACATACGCTTCGATCGCCTGGATGGCTTCCTCAATGCCGTGTTCCTGCCGGATCTGGAGGGAAAGCTCTTTGGCGCGTGCATCGTATTTTCCGCTGGTAAGGTCCAGCAGCGCGGCCTTGATTTGGTCTTTGGTGCAAAGCTTTTTGCGGATGTACAGCGGTGCGGGGCCAAGGCCGAGTTCATGCACGGTTCGGCCGTAATACCATTGGTCCAGCGCCAGCGGGATAATCAGCGTTGGGCAGCCAGCCCAGATGCCAATGCCGTTTGTGGTGCAGCCGCCGTGATGTACCACCGCTTTCACGCGGGGGAAGATATAACTGTAGGGGATGGCATCCACGAAATACAGCGTATCTGTGTTCTTCTTTTCCGGAATCTGGAACGCCTGCACCACGGCCTTGATGCCGGTCTCTTTCAGCGCTTCCACCGTGCGCACCTGCAGTTCGGCCAGCGCTTTGGATTCCGCTTTGCCAAAAGCGATAAAGATGGGCGTATCGCCCTGCGTCAAAAACTGCTCCAGCGCGGCATCCGCCGCATAGCCTGCGGCGTTCTGCTCCGGGTGGTACCAGTAGCCGGTAACATGGATGTGCGGCCCCCACTTGGGGTCTTTGGGCATCAGGATGGGGCTGACCGGGTAAAAAGTGAGCACCTTGCGACCGTTTTGTACGGTATAATGTTCAAAACTTTTCACCTGCGGGATGCCATTTTTCCGGCGCCAGCGGCCCATCAGCAGGTTGGAAAGCATCGGCATACCGCCGGTGATGGCATCATAGCTTTTGGCGACGGCGGGCGTGTTGTGCTCCAGGGAGTAGAGGGAGTAAAGATCCGTCCGATCATAGGGGCTGTAAAAATAGCGGATGCAGGGGATGTTCAGCTTATCGGCGGCATCCCGCACAAACCCGGAGCAGGTGCCGTACAGGCAGACATCCGAACCAGCCAGTGCCTGCATCGTCTGGTCCATGAAACGCGGGTTTTCCCGTTTGAGTTTTAGCAGCCCAAAAAAGAAATCTGCGCTGTTCTTATAATCCGTCACCAAATACTGCATCACATGCGCGGCATCCCCGTCCAGATGGAGATAGGTCACGTTCTTTTTCTCGATCAGCGGGCGGAATTCTTCCTGCGCCAGAATGCGGAATTCATGCCCGCGGTTTATCATCTCTGCGCCAAGTTCAACCAGCGGGTTCACATCGCCCCGCGTGCCAACTGCAACTGCGGTGATTTTCATGGCTCTCTCCTTATTCTAAACTAATATACTTTATAACATTATATTAGTTTGCACTAACCACTTTGTCAAGCAAACCCCATGCCGGCAGCTGCAAAAAGATGCTGGCATGGGGTTACGCCTTTTCATCAGGTATTACCGCAGGGATCAGCGCTCCGGGTCATCTTGCCACGGCACCGGCGTTACCACCGGTTTGCCATCGCGGTTCAGCAGCGGGGTCATGCCGCCGGCATAGCCGCTGGCGTGGAAAAGATAATTCACGCCGGTCTCTTTATCGACCCAGACCTCGGTGGTGGTCAGGGCACCCTGGGTATACACTTTTACAAAACGTTCGTCTTTGCTCATAGTAGATTTCCTCCTGAAATGCATCAAAAAATATGTCATTACGTTTGTTTATGCTCGCGGCGGTAGCGGGTGGGGGTAACGCCGTAAATGCGCTTGAACACCTTGGCAAAGTAGTTTACATCCAAAATTCCCATCTCCTCCGCAATATCGGCAATGGAGCGGTTGGTGGAAGCCAGCAGGTGGGCGGCCCGCTTGACGCGCTGGTTGTTGATGTAATCAATCAGGGTGGAGCCGGTTTCCTGCTTGAACAGCGCCGAAAGATAGGACGGGCTGATGTGGCAAAGTGCCGCCAGGCTTTTTAAGGTGTGCGGCTCCGCCACATTCAGGTTGATGTGGTTGATGACCGTCTGCACGGCGGGGGAGTAGCCTTTCAGGGAATACCGCCGCACATAAGCGCAGTAATCGCGCAGCATCTGGCGGGCCATCTCGTTACCGGCAGCGGAGGTCAACGCCTCAATTTTGTGGGCATAGCTGGAAGAAATTTTATCAATATAAAACGGGTGGATATCGCTGCGCTCAATGGCCTTGCGCAGCTGGGTGTTCAGGATGATAAGCTTGTTTTTTTCGCGGTAGAGCGAACCCGTGAACCGGTTGCCCAGAGAAAACCGCTCCCACTGTTTGGAGAGCAGCAGGGCGGACATTTCGTCCCCGTGGGCAACGGCGTCCAGCAGTTTGTTTTCAATTTCGTACCGCTGCTCGATCATGCTGACGGGGATATCCCGCTCAAACTCCGGCTCGGTAAAATAGCGGGTGTTGGGGGTGAACATGAAAGGCAGAAATTCTTTCACATCCTGCGCGGGCAGGCAGTCATCGCCAAACAGGACGGATACAGTGGCGTAGACGGCGGTGGAAAAGGAATCATCGGCCAAAATGCAGACGCCGTTATAATATTCCTGAATGGCCTGGTCGCCTTTTTCGCCGATGTAACGCTGGGCCCAGCGGTGGGATCTTTCGCTGCGGGGCCCATTGGTCCAGGGGCCGAGCATAAAAACGGTATCGGTCTCATCCGGCACGCGGAACAGCGCAAACAGCAGCTCAAAAGTACCTTCGGCAATCAGCAGGGTCTTTTCAGGGGTGCACCGCAGCAGGGTGCGGCCGAACTCCTGCCAGTCAAATTCCGGGTCCAGCGCTTTGCGCAGCCCATAGTCAAACTCTTCCAGCCCATCAAACGGGGGCTTGACACGTCGGGCGGGGATGTTATAAGCGGCCGCCAGCCGGGTGAGTACCTGCAACGGATCTACCTGCATACCTTGTCCCTCCTTTTTTGGGGGCACCGGAAGCTGCTCCGGGCGGTTTGCTGCACATTTTTGCTATTTACCACAGTATAACGTGTTTGAACTATAAAAACAAGCACCCGGCCCAAAAGTTGGTTCGGGCCGGGTGCCTGTCGGCCTTGCGGCCTTATAAACATTTCAGGAGAAGAATGGCAGTGTTACTTGCTTTCGCGGCGGGCGGCCAGCGTTTTAACGTTCTCTTCCACGCGGGCTTTGTTCAGCGGGTAGAGGAAAATCAAGATCAGGGCCAGCGCCACAAAGCCGACAATGGGAGCGATGCAGGAAAGCTTGAAGATGTGCTCAGTCACCACCGGGTCAAACTGGGTGGCTTCGCTGTAGCCGATCATTGTCAGCAGGGCACCGATCAGGCCGGAAGAAAGTGCCTGGCCCAACTTGCGGGCAAAGGAATAGACGGAGTACACTGTGCCGTCCTCCCGCACGCCGGTGCGGACTTCGGTGTCGTCAATCACATCGGTGATCATGGCCCACACAACGGTGTTGAAGTAGCCCATGCCAACCATGGCGATGGCATAGAACACGATATAGATCCACGGGCTGCTGGGGTGAACGATCAGGCAGATAACGTAAGAAGCGGCAGCCGCCAATGCAGAGATGGTGGAAAGCTCCTTTTTGCCGATCTTTTGGGAAATTTTAACGGCAGTGGGGGCGCAGATCAGCAGCATGCCCACGGTGCCGACCAGGCTGGCGGCGGACTGTGCCGCGGCGCTGCCGTAATAGTTGGGGAACACATAGCTAGTCATGCCGGTCATAGTCAGCTGGGCAAGCAGCAGCATGATGGCGGCGGCAATGATGCCCAGCAGGGAGCGGTTGGTGGCGATGCTCTTGAACAGCTTGCCCAGGTTGACTTTTTCGGTGTTGGCGGTGGTTTCCACGCGTTCCTGCACAAAGTTAAAGCAGACCAGGTAGCAGAGAATGGCGCAGACGGAGAACACACCGGCAATCAGGGTCATGCGGGAGCCGGAAAGCACAGTGTTGCCATCCACAACAACATAGGCGACCATCGGGGTGCCCACGCCGATGACGAGGCTGGCCAGGCTGGAACCAATGGTGCGCCAGGTGGAAAGCTCGGCGCGGTCCTTGGGTGCGGCAGAGATGGCGGAAGCCATGGAGCCATACGGAATGTTGATGGACGTATAGAAGATGGAACCCCACAGGATGTAGGTGATGGCCAGCCAGGCGACCTTGAAGCCGTAAGGCATACCGGCCAGACCGGACTGATAAATCAGGAAGGACGCAATGGCCACCGGGCCGCACATCCGCTTGAGCCAGGGGCGGAACTTGCCATTTTTGGTGGGTTTGCAGCGGTCCACGATCTGCCCCATGCTGATATCGGTAAAGGCATCCACAAAGCGGGCGGCCATCATCACAACACCGACCACACCGGCCGAAACGCCCATGACGTCGGTGTAGAATTTCATCAGGAACATGGAGGACAAAATAAAGGTAAAGTCGTTGCCAAAATCGCCGAACATGTAACCAAGTTTGTCCTTCATGCCAAAGGGCCGCATGGCGCTCTTGTTTCCGTTTGCCATAAAAATCTCCTTTTTGCGCTCTCTTGTGATTTTTTAACGATAGTATCTCCGGTTCGTGTTTGTATCATACCGCACCGGAGCCAAATGCAGTTAGAAAGATTTCGCGATAAACAGGTTTGATTTTATGTTAATAGGGGAGAAGGGGCGTTGGAGACGAGAAAGATTTTTATTCACAGAATTCCGCGCAGCGGATATTCCGGCAGATTCTGCGGAGCAGAGATGAAAGATGATGGGAAGATCGAACGGATTGGTGAGGAAAATAGAGAATGCACGGACGAAAAATATTCCGGAAATTCATGTGCAAATGATGGAGAAAGGCAAGCTTTTATGATATACTGTGGTTTAAGAGAATTGTGAGAAAGAATGAAATAATTGGCAGGCTGGTAACGGGTGAATCAGGTTCCTCTGCGGCGCGATGGGGCATCGCGCCCTACAGAACATTTTATAATTCACAGCGGACCATAAAATAACCGGTAGGGCGGGGTCACCCGACCCCGCCGGAACATGGCCGGATTGCACATACCAAATAGGCAGGGAACGAACAAAACATTTGTAGGGGGCGGCGTCCCCAACGCCCCGGACAAGCATAAAATGATTTTTTGTTTGCCAGTAATTGCGCGGCCAAAGTAATGATGGCATCTATGCTGCACCTCCGGAACGGTCAAGACCGTTCCCTACAGATTATTTTATTATGAGCGATTAACGGTAAAATGATTTGTAGGGCGCGATGCTCTCATCGCGCCGGGGTGAAACCTCGCCCGCTTATGCCGCTCTATACCAGAAGAAATATAACTATGATATCCCACCAAACCATCCAATCCGGTTCCCACAGGGAGCAATCCTTCATATCAGAAAGGCGGTATTTGCATGAAAAAAATTACAACCTGGGCACTTGCAATCGCGATTATCCTGTTTGTGATCGACTGGGGTGTGATGGGGGTAAAATTGCTGAACGGCAATTATGAAATTATCACCGAAGCATACATAGGCGCGGCCTGCTGGGGTGTGATGCTGGTATCGGCGGTTTGCAAAGTGTTTACGAACAAATGCCCCCATTGCGGCAAGGTGATGCTGACGAACGGGAAATACTGCCCGCACTGCGGCAAGAGAATTTGAAACGTTGAGAGCTACAAGAGCTTTTTCCGATACGCCCAGGGGAAAAAAGAAGGAAAGGGCATCCTTTAATGTATCAAAATCGGCAGCATTAAGCGTGTTTCTCCGTTTTGCCTCTCGGCAGGCCAGAGCAAAACCGTCGAACAGCAAATCCTTCTGCCATTTCCCGTCCAACCAAAGCAGAGGTATTCCACCCTTGTACCGCGCAGCAGGGCAGGGAAGCGGCCGAGTTCTGCCCGACACCGAACAACAGACAACACAAAAACACCCCCTGCACAAAAAGCAGAATGCTTTCAGGTGCAGGGGGTGTTGGTGATTCAGCGCAGCCGGTCAGCCAAAACCATCAATCTTCGATCGTGATTTTGGTGATAACGGGCATCTGCTTGGGCTTGTTCCAGGTTTCGGGGCCGTAAGTGGGCTGGTTGGCAATGGCATCCAGTACATCAAAACCGCTCTCCATTTCGCCAAAGGCGGCGTAACGGCCATCCAACTTGGCAGCGTCCTTGTGGACCACAAAGAACTGCGTGCCGGCGGTATCAAAGTCATCATCGCGTGCCATGGAAAGGGCACCGCGGATGTGCTTGAGCGGGTTGTTGACGCCATTTTCCGTAAACTCACCCTTAATATGCCAATCGCTGTCCGTCATGATGTCATTGTCCGGCGAACCGCCCTGAATGACATAATCCTTGACAATGCGGCACCAGCACAAACCATCATAAAAACCGCTGCGTGCAGTTTTTACAAAGTTTGCCACGGTGATGGGGGCATATTCCGGGTACAGCGTAAAAACCATGGTGCCAAAGTCCTTGGTTTCAATCGTGCAGCGCATTAGCCGACCTTCACATCCTTGAAGAACAGGTTGCCGGAAGCAGTCATGTAGAAACCGCTGATGTTGTCGTGCATCAGGTAGTTGTTGGACTTGTAGTACAGGGGCAGAACAGCGTAATCGTTGGAAACGATAGCGTCAGCCTGCAGGGTCAGCTCAGCAGCCTTGGCAGGATCGTTCTCAGCCTTGACCTGCTCAACCAGGGCATCGTAATCCGGGTTGGAGTAGAACAAGTTGTTGGAAGAATCGCCGGTCTTGCACAGGGGCAGGAAGCTCATGGGGTTCAGGTAGTCAGCGCTCCAGCCCATGGCAGCAACCTGGTAGTTGCCGTTCTGAACGTCATCATAGAAGATGCTCCACTCGTTGGAGGAAACTTCAACGTTGATGTTCAGGTTGTTCTTCAGCATTTCGGCCATAGCCTCAACGACCTTCTTAACGGTGTCGTTGTCATAGTAGCTCAGGCTCAAAGTGGGGAAGCCTTCGCCGTTGGGGTAGCCAGCTTCTGCCAGGGCAGCCTGGGCAGCCTCAACGTCAGCGGTAGCGGACAGGCCAAAGCTTTCGCGGCCCTCGGTGATGTCTTTGCCATCAACAGAGTAGCCGGGAGCCAGGAAGCTGTAAGCGGGCTGAGCATCGATCTGCACAACGTTGTCGATGATGGACTGACGGTCGATGGCCAGGCAGATTGCCTTACGGACCAGGACGTTGTTCACCGGCTCGGCAGAGCAGTTGAAGTCATAGTAAACGGTGCCGTAGCTGGGGCTGGTCTGAACACCGGCGTTCTCAGCCTTCAGGCGGGCAAAGTCAGAGGAAGGAATGCTGTCAACGCCGTCAACCTCGCCGGACTCGTAAGCGGTCAGAGCGGTTGCCTGGTCCAGAACGTAACGGAAGGTGATCTTCTCCAGGGAGACATTCTCAGCATCCCAGTAGTTCTCGTTCTTTTCCAGAATGACGTTTTCGTTCATGCTCATGCTGGCAACCTTGAAGGGGCCGTTGCAGATGTAGGAATCTGCAACGGTGGACCACTTGTCGCCGTTGGCTTCAACGGTAGCCTTCTGAACAGGGGAGAAGGTCCACATGCTCAGGATGTCGATGAAGTAGGAGGTGGGCTGGATCAGGGTGATCTCCAGGGTCTTGTCGTCCAGAGCCTTCACGCCCAGGTCGTCAGCGGTAGCGGTGCCATCGTAATACTCCTGAGCGTTCAGGATGTAATCGGTAGCCATGCTGACGTACTGTGCGGCGGTGGCCGGGGTCAGAACGCGCTGGATGGTGTAAACGTAATCTTCGGCGGTCAGGTCGCTGCCATCGCTCCACTTCAGGCCATCGCGCAGGTGGAAGGTGTAGGTCAGGCCGTCATCGCTGATATCCCAGCTTTCAGCGTTGCCGGGAACCAGAGTGCCAGTGCTGTCATAGGTAACAAGGCCTTCGAAGCAGTTGATCAGAACATACTGTGCGAAAGAGTTGTTGGTCACGCTCGGATCCAGGCCATCGGGAATGTTGCCAAGAACAAAGGTCAGTTCCTGGGCGGCATCGCCGGTAGACTCAGAAGAAGCGGCGGTGGAGGTTGCTTCGCTGCTGGCAGCAGAGGAAGCAACGTCGGAGATGTTCTGGGGCTCGTTGGAAGCGCCGCAGGCGCTGAGCAAGGAGACCGCCAGGGTGCCGGCGAGAGCGGCACTGATGACTTTCTTTTTCATGTGTATCCCCCTCGAAAAGAAAATAGATAGATGTATGTTTACCGTCCTTTGCACCGGCAGGATGCAGCAGGCAGGGCAGGGGAGCCAAAGCGGAACAAGCACCGTGTTGCAGATTCAGCTTTGTTTCCCTGCGGCGGCTTGCAGCAGGCTGCCGGAACAAGAAACGGAAAAACCAAAATAAGATAAGTGCTTAGTACAGGTGGCAGGCCACAAAATGGCCGGGTGCGGCTTCTTTCATGGCCGGGGTCTGCTCGCTGCAAATGGGCTTTGCATAGGGGCAGCGGCCGCAGAACCGGCAGCCGGGTTTCGGGTTGACCGGGCTGGGCAGGTCGCCCTCCACACCGGCATCCGCATGGGCGCGGGCCAGCTTGGGGTCCGCGATGGGAATGCAGCTCAGCAGGCCCTTGGTGTAGGGGTGCAGCGGGTTCTTGTAGATCTCTTCGGAATCACTGCTTTCCACCAGCTGGCCCAGGTACATTACGCCGATATCGTCCGAAACGTAACGCACCATCGAAAGATCGTGGGCGATAAACAGGTAAGAGGTGCCTTCGGCCTGCTGGTAGTCACGCAGCAGGTTGACAACCTGTGCCTGAATGGAAACGTCCAGTGCGGAGATGGGCTCATCACAGATGACCAGCGCGGGGTTCAGAACCAGGGCGCGGGCAATGCCAACGCGCTGGCGCTGGCCGCCGGAAAACTCGTGGGCATACCGTCCGGCGTGTTCCGCCGTCAGGCCAACGCGGTTCAGCATGGCAAAGACTTTTTCGTCAATTTCCTGCTTGGTTTTGCAAACGTGGTGGGCTTTCAGCGGCTCGGCAATGATATCACGCACCGTCATGCGGGCATTCAGCGAAGCATACGGGTCCTGGAAGATCATCTGCATGTTGCGGCGCACCGGCTGCATCTGGCGGGGCTTGAGATGGGCGATATCCTGCCCGTTGAAGATGATCTTGCCCTGCGAAGGCTCGTAAATGCGGATGATGGTGCGGGCGCAGCTGCTTTTGCCGCAGCCGGATTCGCCAACCAGGCCAAAGGTGCGACCGCGGCGCAGCGTAAAGTTGACATCATCCACTGCATGAACTTCTGCGTGCGGGCCGACAGAAAAGAATTTTGTCAGGTGCTCTACCTGAAGAATCGGCTGTTCCATTAGTGTGCCTTCCTTTCGGCTTCTGCCAGTTTTTCATGCAGGGGATTGCCCTCGGTCGGGGCGTCCGGCTGCAGCAGCCAGCAGCGTGCCTGACGGCTGCCGACCTGTACAAAAGGCGGGCACTCGGCTGCGCAGATGTTGCGCGCAAACTGGCAGCGGGAAGCAAACGGGCAGCCCTTGGGGGGCTTGGTCATATCCGGCGGGCTGCCGGGGATGGATTGCAAACGCTCGCTCTTATCCTTGGTCAGGCCGGGGATGGAGGCCAGCAGGCCCATGGTGTAGGGGTGCAGCGGGTTTTCAAACAGATCGTTGATCTCCGCTTCTTCCATCACAAGGCCGCCGTACAGAACAACAACGCGGTCACACAGCTCAGCCACAACGCCCAGGTCATGGGTGATAAAGATGATGCTGGTGCCGTATTCTTCCTGCAGGGAGCGCATCTGCTTCAAAATCTGGTGCTGGATCGTCACATCCAAGGCGGTGGTGGGCTCGTCCGCAATCAGCAGGTCGGGATGGTTGGCCAGCGCCATGGCGATCATAACGCGCTGGCGCATACCGCCGGAAAATTCATGCGGGTAGGATTTCAGCCGCTTTTCGGCTTCGGGAATGCGCACTTCGCGGAACAGCTCCAGCGTGGCAGCCTGCAGCTCCTCGCGCTTCATATCCGGGTGGTGCACATGGATCATTTCGGCAACCTGTTTGCCAACGGGGATCAGCGGGTTCAAACTGGACATGGGGTCCTGGAACACCATGGCAATCTTCTGGCCGCGGATTTCGCGCATCTGCTTATCGCTGACTTTGGTCAGATCGGTGCCTTCAAATTCAATTTTACCGTTTTTAATGCGGGCGGTATCGGCCAGCAGGCGCAGGATGGACATCGAAGTAACGCTCTTGCCGCTGCCGGATTCGCCGACGATACCAAGGATCTCGCCCTTATGCACTTCAAAGCTGACGCCGCGCACAGCCTGCACTTCGCCGGAAGAAGTCATAAAGGAAGTTTTCAGATCCTCTACCTTCAAAATCGTTTCGCTCATTTTGCTCTCCTTACTTCTTCAGCTTCGGGTCCAGTGCATCACGCAAACCATCGCCGACAAAGTTAAAGGCAAACATGATCACACAAATCATCAAAGCAGGGATCAACAGCTCGTGCGGGCTGGTGCGCAGGTTGGCAGATGCATCGTTGCACATGGTGCCAAGGCTGGCCAGCGGGGGCTGCAGGCCGATGCCCAAATAACCCAGGAAAGCCTCCATAAAGATGGCGGAGGGGATGAGCATGGTAACGGTAACAAGGATGGAGCCGAGCGCGTTGGGAATCAGGTGGTCAAACAGAATCGTTGTGGCGGAGGAGCCGATGGTCTTAGCGGCAAGAACAAATTCCTGCTGCTTCAGGCTCAGGATCTGGCCGCGCACAACACGGGCCATATCCACCCAGTACACGCTGCCCAGCGCAACAATGATGCTCTGGATGCCGGCGCCCAGCACCTGCATGATCAAGATAACATACAGCGTCAGGGGAATGGTGGAGATAATATCCACGATACGCATCATAATCATATCCACGGTGCCGCCCAGGTAACCGGAAATGCCGCCGTACAGAATGCCGATGATGAGGTTGACGAAAGCAGCCATCAAGGCAACCAGCATGGAAATGCGGGTACCGTACATCAGGCGGGTCAGCACATCGCGGCCCAGGGCATCGGTGCCCAGGATGTAGGATTTGTTCCACATCGTTTTGGACGGGTAGATGCTGCCGGTGGATTCATCGGCGATGACATAGGGGCTGCCGCCATAGTACAGCGCAACCTCGGTGCCGTCGGCATCAAAGATGGTCATGGATTTATCGGATTCATCGCGCACCTTGCGCAGCTGGCCGCTCAGCTTGCCATCCGGGGTAACGGAGATGACTTTCAGGGCGGTGGTAATGTACAGGTAATCGCCGTTGGGGATCTGGTAAACCTTCATGACCGGCGGAACGTTGACAACTTCCAGGTTCTGTACGGAGTAGTCATACGGGGTAAACAGGGGGCCGACCAATGCAAAAAGCATCAGGGCAATAATAATCACAAAACCGGCGATGGCCGTCGGCTTGCGGCGGAAACGGAACCAGACATCACCTGCAAAGGTGCGGCTTTTGGACCAGATCTTTTCACGGTCACTGTTATCGGTAGCAAGCGGTTCCCACTTGTTCTGTGCGGTTAAATCTGCCATAGTGTTTCACCTTTCCTCAACATTACGCGTCAAACTTGATTCTGGGGTCGATCAGGCAGTAGAAGATATCGACCAGAAGCACCATTGCCATCAGGAACGCAGCAAAGAAGATGGTAACGCCCATGATGGTGGTGTAGTCGCGCTGCGTAACGCTGTTTACAAAGTAATAGCCAATGCCGGGAATGGCGAAAATCTTTTCTACAACAAAGCTGCCGGTCAAAAGGCCAGCTACCGTGGGGCCAAGCACCGTGATAACGGGGATCAGCGCATTGCGCAGGGCGTGCTTGGTAACAACGGCGAACTCGGTCAGGCCCTTGGCGCGGGCGGTGCGGATGTAATCCTGGCCCATAACTTCCAGCAGGCTGGAGCGCATCAGGCGGGCCAGGTAGCTGACGGAATAACCGCCCATGGCGATGACGGGCAGGATGTAGCTCTTCCAGCTGTCCAGACCAAAGGTGGGCAGGACGTTCAGCTTAAAGGAGAACACATAGATCAGCATGGAAGCGATAACGAAAGACGGGATGGTAACGCCGATGGTGGCAATGGCCATCAGCAGCATATCCTGCCATTTGCCGTTTTTGAGCGCCGCTAGTATGCCCATGGGGATGGAAGTGAGCAGCACAAACACCAGGGTGACAAGGCCCAGCTTGGCGGATACCGGCGCACCAGTGGCGATAAAATCGTTGACGGTTTTGCCGGTGTATTTATAGGAAGGGCCAAAATCGCCATGCAGCAGGTTGCCCAGATATTTGACAAACTGCACCGGCATGGGCTGGTCCAGGCCGTACTTGGCTTCCATGGCCTGGGTAACTTCTTCCGGAACGCCCTTGGTGTTGGTGAACGGGCCACCGGGAATGGAGTGCATCAGGGTGAAGGTGATCAGAATGATCATGAACATGGCGATCACCATGGTTCCGATGCGCTTCAGGATAAATTTAACCATTACGTTTTCCTTCTTTCGTGTGCACGGCCGCCGCACAGGGAATGGCGCCCTGACGGCTGCTCTGTGGCCATAGTGTGCACATGCGTTGTTCCTGGCGGCGGTACAGGCTGACAAAAACCTACAAATCCAGCCGCCTTATAATTATCTTATTATATAGCGGCAGCTTGCGGTTGTCATCGATTTTTATTCATATTTTTTTCATCTTTATAAAAATATCTGATTTGCATACAAAACGAACGATGAGGACGAGAAAATGTGTAGAATAAGACCATGAATTTTGAGGGAAAAAGAGCGGGACAAAGCAGGTGTGTCCTTGTGGCAAGAACAAAAAGAAGTGGAAACATAGGAACGGATGCTGTATTTCCGGCCCGGAAAGTTGAAAATTGCGGCGGGGAGAATCTTTGCAGGGGCGTTTTAGCGGCTTAAAGCACTGGTGAACAACTGTGGGGGCTGAAACGAAGAACCATGCTTTGCCGCTGGAAAGTGGAAAAGCACTTTCGGCACAAAATTGCGGGATCATTGCGGAATGGCAGGGGGACAAGCAGCATACAGGGGGAGATGGCGGACTGTTTGTGTGCAGGAAAAAGAAAAGGGTGACGAATGGAAGCGGACAGGATGTGTACATAGGCCCAAAGGGATGACCGGCCCATCAAGTGAAACACAGCGCGGAAAAGCAAAACGGCCGCGGCAGGATGGCTGAAACACAGATCGAAACGCGAAAAGGCAGCGGGAGCGCAGCGAAAAAGCAGAGAAGCGGAGCAACAGAACGAAATATCTGTCCTTGAATGAAACACACGAAATGCAGGAGGTGAAAAAGGTGTATACAAATCCGCTAAAACTGTATATATAGTGCAAGAACTTGAATTTATATACAGTTCAATGGCGAAGGTTCACCCCACGATAAAAGCGTAAAAATTGGTTTTCCGTGGCACAGGGAGCCGGGAGAACGGCGGGCGCTGCCGAAGCGAAAAAGTGTGGAAACTTTCCCAAGATGTCTGCTGCACAAAAACATTTTTGCTCTGTATACCCGCTTCACGCACCTGTTCGGGGGAATTTTCGGCGTTTCCGTACCAGATAGAAAACAGCAGGCCTGTGCTGCGGCAAGGGGGAATTGCGGGGCGTTTTGCGTTCCCTATGCCGCAGGGGAGGCTGCATAGGGCAGAAAAAATTACCGTTCCCCCGGTGCAGAATGGATGGCATATTCATTTGCAGTGTGGTATAATGATTTCATGGGGTTAGCCTAGACTAATGCAGCAGCAAAGAGCAGCCCCGCCCGGCAGAACGGGCAGGAGGAAATGCCGAAAGCATTCCCGCATGTCTGCAGAAAAATAAGCAGCTGGCAACCAAAAGCGGTAACAAAAGCAATGTATTTTCACCGCGCGGATACGCGAGGGGAAGAGGTAAAAATAGTCTGGCAGGAGGATGAAACCATGTTGTATTCCGAAAAACTAAAAACATTTGCCACGGCGCACCCGGTCCAAACAATGACTGTGGACGGGGCTGTGTACCGCTATCTGCAGGCCGGGCAGGGCAGCGAAACAACGCTTGTGCTGCTGAACGGCGGCATGAACACGCTGGAAATGTGGATGGACTATCTGGAGCCGCTTGCCCAGAATTACCGTGTGCTGCTGTTTGACTACCCGCGGGAACTGAAAACCAACCAGGCGCTTGTGGTGGGCATGCACGCATTTTTTGCCAAGCTCGGCATCCGGCAGCCGGTGCTCATCGGCGCCAGTGACGGCGGCATGGTGGCGCAGATCTACACCCAGAAATACCCGAACGAGGTCGGCGGGCTGGTGCTGATCTCCACCGGCGGGCTGGACGCAGCAACGCTGAAAAGCCTGAAACGGAAATACTTTTTTGCCCCGGTCATGCTGTGGTACCTGGCGCACTGCAACTATGAAAAAATGAAGCCGCGGCTGATCAAGCTGGGCATGGGGCATATCCGCAACGAAACCGCCGAGGAAATTGCCTATGCGCAGGATATGTTTGAAACAATTTTCAAGGATTATGAGCAGGCAAAAGATGTACATATTACCGGCCTGCTGGCGGACCTGATGAACCAGACCCCGGTAACGGAAGCGGACTTTAAGGCACTGAAAGGCCGCATTCTGCTGATCCTGCCGGATCAGGATTTCTTCTCCGGCAAAATGCAGCAGGACCTGATCAGGCTGATGCAGGAACCGCAGATCTCCTATGTTTCCGGCGGCCATCTTTCCACGGTTTTGAAAGCAGACGATTATGTGCGCACCATCAATGCCTTTTTGGAAACGATGAAGTAAGAAGGACGGGGCAGAGAGGGAACGCTGCCTTTCGAGCCGGCACAAAATAACCCGGCGCTGTACGCAGAGCGCAATTCCACAGGAGAAATACAAATGACGCAGTATAATGAAATCGGTATCAGCAGCGAGCTGGACTGGCCGCGCATCCGCAAGCTGCTTTGCATCGGGCTGGTGGCTTCCGCCATGGTGTTTGTGGGGGATATGATGCTGGGGTACGGCGCGTGGGACCCCAGTCTGACCGGCCTTGCCCAACGGCTGGATACTTACGGAAAATTGCCGGACAGCACGCTGTTCTGGTCCGCACTGCTGGGGTTCATCGGCATCCCGCTGGAGGGGCTGAGCTACTTTGGAATCTACCGCCTGATGGCCAAAAGCTCCCCGCGCCACGCACACGCCTACCGCGCCGGGATCTTCGGATATCTGATGTTTGGCGGGTGCGGGGTGCATGTGCCGTGCCTGATGGCAGTATTTGTGTATAAATCCGTTCTGCCGCAGGGGATGGAAGCCGCCGTGCAGCAGACGGTGCGGTTTGGGCAGTATTTTCTGCTGCCGGGTGTTGCGGCGTTCCTGGTGTTTTATCTGGTGCTCTGCGCGGCGCAGATCTCGGCGTTCGCCAAGGGGCTTACCCCGTACCCCAAATGGTGCTGGGTGTTCTCGCTGCCGGTGGGCATGGGCTGCACCATGCTGGTCAAGCTGGCGGGCAACAATGCGCTGGCCCATGGGCTGATGGCCGCCTGGATCAGCATTGGCAACCTGTGGATGTTTGGCGGCCTGTTGGTAATGATGGAAAAAGTGCGCAGCAAGGAGGAAACCGATGAAGGACAGTGAGCTGGATTTTGACCGCAGCTGCCATGTGCTGTACAGCAAAGCGTGCAAAAAAGCCATTTTGCAAAAAATAGCGCTCCACTACCCCAAAGAGGAGCAGAACGCTGTGTGGGAACAGGTGCAGCGGCAGTATGTGCAGTACCTGAAAACCTGGCGCACCGACCTGGGCGGGAAGCAGAACTTCCACAACGGGGCAGGGGGCACCTATGACTGCATTGCCCTGATGACCTATTATGTGGTGTGCAAAGAGAAAACGAGCCTTGCGGAAATTGAGGAGATGGAGGGCGGGCTGTTTTTGCCGGCGTTCCGTCTGATGCACGCGCTGCCGTTTTTGAACGCCAACCGCCCGTGGGTGAAAAAGCTGCTGCACAAATCCTTTGCTTCGGCCCAAACGCGGTGTGCGGCTTGGAATGATTACAAAATGAATGTGTGCCCCTATGACGCGGCACAGCCGATCTATTACGAATTTACCGCCTGCCCGGTTGCCGATTTTGCCAAACAGTACGGCCTTTTGGAAGTGATGCCCGCCCTGTGCAACCCGGATTACCCCGCCATGGAGCTGCTGCACGCCCGGCTGGTGCGCACAACCACCTGCGCCAACGGCGATAAGTGCGATTACGCCATTTACGGCGATGCAGACCCCCGCCTGGCCGCCCACCCGGAATACGTGGACGAACAGGGCTACCGCCGAAATAAATAAAACAAGCCCCAAAACAGCGAAAACAAGAACAGACGCTGAACCAAATGACCATAAGGTCATACGCGGTTCAGCGTCTGTTTTGTTCTGATAAGGAAAATGCCGTTATGCGTCAGCTTTTAACAGCTGCAGCAGCGTCTTTTTGAGCTTGGCGGGCTCAATGGGTTTGGAAAGGTGGGCGGTCATACCGCTGGCAAGGCTGCGCTTGATGTCCTCGTCAAAGGCGTTGGCACTGACAGCCACAATGGGCACCGTGGCGCTGTCCGCCCGGCCAAGGGTGCGGATGCAGTGGGTGGCTTCCGGGCCGCCCATCACCGGCATCATCACATCCATAAAGATGATGCGGTAATACCCCGGTGCGGACTGGCTGAACTTTTCCACCGCCTCGCGGCCGTTCACGGCACCATCGGGGATGCAGCCAAAATCCTGAAGGAAGGTTTGCAGGATCTCCATGTTCAGCTCGTTGTCCTCGGCAACCAGCACATGGGTGCCGGTCAGGTCCAGCTCCGCGGCGGGCTGTTCCTGCACTTGCTGCGGGCTTTCTGCAACAGGCAGGGTAAGGGTGAAGGAGAAGGTGCTGCCCTTGCCGACAGAACTTTCCAGGTGGATGGTGCCGCCCATCATCAGCACCAGGCGGTTGCTGATGGCCAGGCCCAGGCCGGTGCCCTGCTGGCGGGTGGGGGCGTTATCCAGCTGTTCAAAGCTGCGGAAAATACGCTCGTGGTCTTCGGGGCTGATGCCAAAGCCATGGTCCTGCACCGCAAAATGCAGCTGCGCCCCCGTGGGGCCGGGCTGCTCCATGACCTGCAGCAAAACTTCTGTATCCGGGCCGGAGTACTTGATGGCGTTGCCCAGCAGGTTGATCAGCACTTGGCTGATGCGCAGAGCATCCCCGCGGAACCAGCGGTGGGTCAACCGGATATCGGTGCGGAACTGCTGGTTTTTCTCGGCGAATTTGGCATCCAAAACGGGGTGCAGGGCATCCAAAAGCTCCTGCATGTCAAAATCATCCGGCACAAGGGTCATCTTGCCGCTTTCGATTTTGGACATATCCAAAATATCGTTCAGCAGCCCCAGCAGGTAGCCGGAGGAGGTGCGGACTTTTTTCAGGCAGTCGATGCGGGTATCCTCGGTCTGGCCGGGGCGCAGGGCAATTTCCGTCATGCCGATGATGCCGTTCATGGGGGTGCGGATCTCGTGGGACATGCGGGCCAAAAAGTCCGATTTGGCCTGTGCAGCCCGGTCATGGTGGGTCTGGTTCAGGCGGTTCTGGATGATGGTGCCGATCTCCCACAGGATACCGGCTTTGGCGGCATCCTGCAAGATGGAATCCGGGATGCCCAAAAAGAAGATGGAGCCGGAATACTGCCCGTCATCGATCATGGGGAACGCGGCCCCCGCGGCCTGCGCATCCACAAACGGCAGCATCGCGTGGACCTGCGCCAGCGGCAGCAGGGTATGGCGCTGGGCGGCGCGCTCCATCATGCGGGAATCGGCCTCGGTGCAGTGGAACACCATGCGGCGGCCGCTGTCCGGCAGGGGCTGCCAGCTGTAAGAGACACTGTTGGAAAGATAATCCTGATGGAAGTCCGTCAGAATCAGATCCTGCAGGGCAAACTGCTGCTGCAGGCGCTGCACCGTTAAATCCAGTGCCGCCGTCAGGGAGGCTGTGCTGGAAGCGCGGTCAAACAGGCTGAGGGTGAGGGAGGCAAGCCCCATGCGGCTGCTGGGAACTTCGGATACAATTTCGCTGAACGGCCGGGGGCGGAGCGCGGCGTGCTGCACGGGGTTCCACAGCACAAGGTTGGTATCGCGCCGCTGGGCGTCCACCAATGCCTTGCGGGTATGGTCCAGCAGGAGCTGGGCGGTCAGATCAGGCTGCCCTGCGGCCAGCCCGGTGTGGAACCGCAGTTCCAGCGCAGCGGGGTGGACCAGGGCGGCAAAGCGGTTTTGGAACTGCAGCACAAGGGCTTTGGCCTGCTCTAAGGTCAGGCCGGGCAGCCAGGCGGCAAATTCGTCCCCGCCGGCGCGCAGCAGAACACTTTGCCCCGGTACCGCCGTGCTGCACAGCTGGCGCAGCATCTTGGCCATTTCTTCCACCAGAACATCGCTGAACGTCAGGCCAAAATCCCGGATGATGCTGTTAAAGCCGCTGATATCGGTCAGCAGCAGCCAGCCCTCCGGCTGGTCGGCCCGCAGGCGGTCAATTTCCGCCAGGCCGGAATCCAGCCGGTACACGCCGGTGGCCGGGTCCATCTGGTGGCGGGCGGCGCGGGCAAGTTCGCGCAGTTTGGCATCGTTGATGTTGCGGCAGTAGCCCACCACGCGCCGCCCGCCGGACTGGGTATCCTGCATGGCGTTGCCGGTGATCTCGTACCAAAGGCCCTCGGCGTGGCCGTTCTGCACCAGGCGCAGCTGAATGTGCACCGTGGGTTCGCGGCTGTTCAGCAGGGCTTCCAGCGCTTTGCGGTCCTCCGGGTAGGGCATCACTTTTTGCAGGTGCAGCCCAAATGCGGCAAGGGACCAGATGCCGTCATCATGGTCACTGTTTACGATCTCCAGTTCCTGCTCATCCTGGCGGTAGGTAAAGAAGATATCGTGGGAGCTTTCTACCGCAACGCGGTAGCGCTCTTTTTCTTCTTTCAGCTGGGTTTCGGTGGAAAGCTCGCTTTCGGTCAGGTTCTGCACCACATCGTGCAGTTCGTCCACCTCAAGGATGTTGGCTTCGTGGAAGTTTTTCAGCCCCTCCGGCCCGCCGCGCACACTGTCCATCAGGCGGTAAACCGGCGAAGTTACCCGGCGCACCGTCACGATCATCAGCAATACGGCAACAAGCAGACCGGCCGCAATGGCAATGATCAGGCGGCTGTACAGCCGCCTGCCCAGGCCATAGATGGAATTTTCCGTCACAAAGCCGCACAGCACCCAGTTGGCGTTCTGGTAGGGCACATTGCGGTCATACAGCTGCATATTGGATTTAACAGCGTAAATTTTCTGGCTGCCCAGCAGCATGCCCTTAATGTTCAGTAGCTCTGGATACTCGGTTTCTTCCGGGGTGAACAGGCCGCCCTCCCGGCTGATGGCGTCATACAGCATGCCTTTGCCCGCCACGGCCTGGTAGGTGCCGTCCCCGCGGTCAATGGCCAGGGCGTACCCGGCATTTTCATCGCGGGCAAGCTCGGTAACGGAAAAATAGGTGTTGTTGATGTAACTGGTGGAAACTTCGGCCCCCACCACACCGTACACCTGCCCGTCCAGGATCAGCGGCATGGAGTAGGTGATCATCCAGTGGTTGTCCAGCGGGTGGTCTTCCAGCACAAACGGGGTGGGCCAATAGGCCAGTGCCGTGGGGTCAACATCGGTGTTCTGCAAAGCAAGCAGGTAGGGCTTGTAGAAAAAGTCGTCCGCACTGCGTGCATCGCTGCCCATAAAGCTGAAGGTGGGCAGCCAGGAACTATCCAGCGAGATGCCCGCGCTTTGGGAAAGCGTTTTGTCCCCGCGCTCAAACAGCATATCGGAGTTGGTCTCGGTACTGTTGGTGGGGTCGGAATCGCGCAGGAAAAAGCCGACATAGTCAGCCGGGCTGCTGGTATCAGCATCGTTGGCCAAAATCAGGAACACGCCGGAGGCGGTATTGCGGCGCAGGTTATCCAGCAGTTCGGGCATAACAAGCTCGGTATAAGCGCGCTGGGCATCGGCATCTGCCAAAAACTGCTGCATGTCCATCTCATGCTCTTGCAGGTAAGCGGCAAGGGTGTGGTCCAGGTAGCTGCCCTCATTGCGCACACCGCTCCACTGGTCCACCATGGCGTTCTGCAAAATCACACGGCTGTTTTCCACAAGGCTGGCGTCAATATCCACCGCATTTTTTTCCATGGTCTGCCGGGTGCCGCTGGAAATCAGGATAGAAAACGGCAAAAGCCCCTGCAGCAACACAACAAACAGCAGCGGCAGCAACAGCAGATAGATCAATGACCACTTGTGCTTTTGCATACGGATAACTCCTTAACCTTGGGCAGAAAATTCAGACATCAGTTGGCGGAACCAACAGCCTCCTGCAATTTGGCGCAGAAACCATCGTACCATTCATCAAAGGCTTCGTCCGTTACATAGGGGGCAACGGCTTCGCTGCGCGGGGTACCGGCGGCAACGGCTTCGTCAATGGCGGCTTTATCGGCCGTGGCCTTGTCAGAAAGGTTGTATTCCAACACCTTGCGGGCGGAGTAGCCGTTGGCAAAGCACTTGGTGGTGTAGAAAGTCAAAGAGTCATAGTTGGTCAGCACGCTCTGCAGGCAGTCATAAGCCTTTTGGGGGATATCAATGTTGTTGGCGGCAACAACTTCATCCAGGGCCTGCATGGTGTTGGCTTCCTTGCGCACCGGCAGGTAGGCAGAAGCGCTGACAAAGCGGAGATTATTTTCCTTGGCGGTGAACCACTTCAAAAATTCGCAGGCAGCGTATTCGTGCAGCGCGTCAGACTTGGTAACGGCCATGCTGGCGCCCTGCTGCACATTGACCTTTTCGCCGCCTTCCACCACGGGGCAGGGCAGCACAACATAGTCGATATCATGGGTGCCGTCATCCGTAACTACCTGATCCGGGAAATACATGGCCGAGCTGGAAGAACCAGTGTAGGCCAAGATCTCGCCGGTCTTGACGTCATCCGAGCGGAAACGGCCAAAGCTGGCAAAGTAGCCGTTGACAAAGGGAACATAATAGTTATCCCACAGGCGGCGAACCTTCTCTTTGTCCGCGTTGATGGAGACCTGGCCGTTTTCGACCGAGAAGATATCGGAGCCCATCTGTTTCATGCCGATGACAAAGTAGTTCGCCATCGAATCGCGGCCATAGAACGCCTTGCCGTCATCCGGAATATCAGGGGTCTGGGCGTCGGTCCATTCATAATAGCGCTGGGCAACGGCGGTCACGCCCTCCAGGGTGGAAAGCTCATCCAGCGTGGTGCCGGTGGCGGAGGCAAAATCCTGCCAGTCGGTGGTGTTCACCATCAAAATTTCGGTGGATTTGGCAACGGGGAAGAGATACAGCGCCCCATCGTCCTGGAAGTAGCCCTCCTGCACATAGGAATCGACATACTCGGCCAGGTCGTCCGCGCTGAAATACTGCGAAAGATCGGCCAGCAGGCCCTGCTGCTGCAGGGAATAGGCGGTATCGGCATAGGTGGAGAACACATCCGGCAGCGGTTTAGAGCCGACTTTGCCCGCGGCAGAATCAGTGATGGCGGTTTCCAGGTCAGAGACAGAGTCCTGGCTGTAGCCCTCGACATAGATGCCGTTCTCTTTGCCTTCGGTTGCGTTGAACTCCGAGACCAGCTCGTCAAACGCAGCCTGCTGGGCACCGTTATAATAGTGCCAGATGGTGAGCGATACGGGGTTGCTGGGGTCCAGCTTGACCGAGCTATCGCTTGCCGTGGAGCCGCAGCCCGCCAGCATACCCACAGCCATGGCACCGGCCAGCAGGGCCGCACACTGTTTTTTCTTCATAACCACACCTGAACTTTCCTTTGAACTTTTCTTTCCGCAACAAAGTTCATATACAATAACAAAGTTACAAACAAAAAAGTATACCACGATATCACATCAGAATCAATCTGCGAGAGATTAAGATTTGCTAGAGGTTTTGGAAAAGACCCAGAAAAGGCAGAATCAATAGCGGATTGCGCAGGAAATATGCGCGAACGGAACAGCAGGCACCACGCGCCCTACGGAACTTTTATCATGTATTTGCTGCCCCTCAAAATATCTGTGGGGTGGGGTCACTTGACCCCGCCGCGGGGCCTGCGGTATCTGCTGCAAACATCTGTCAAGGTGCAATGCCCACCCCTGCGCCGCAAGTGCCTTGCGGATGGGGATAAACGCTGCAAATATTTGTAGGGGACGATGCTTGCCATCGTCCCGCCTGCAGGGCCCTGCCATACGCCGCACCCCCACGAGCATAACGCAATTTCCACACCTCTCCCAGCCTGACATATATAATACTAAAAACAAAAAACAGGCAGAAGCCTTTGCACTTCTGCCTGCATGATATTTGCTTGTATAAGCGATAAATCTTTCCTGATTACTTCGCTTCTGGTTTCAGCGGGCCGTAAAAATAGCTGGCCGTTGCGCCGCCGTCAATAAGGAAGGTGGAACCGGAGATGAACGCGCCTTTATCGCTCATCAACAGCTCGGCAACATTGGCAACCTCGTCCGCGGTGCCGGGGCGGCCGGCGGGGCACTTGGCGAACATGTTCTTGTAAAAATCGCCGCGGGGGCCGTTGAACTCATCCAGCGCCAGCGGGGTAACGATGATGCCGGGGGCAATATCGTTCAGGCGGGCGCCGCGCTTGCCCCATTCCACGGCCTGGGCCATCACGCGCTTTTCGTTGCAGCGCTTGGCCAGCTGGTAGGCGTGCAGGGTATCGCGGATCTGCTCCGGCTGCAAAAAGTCCAGCGCCAGCAGCTCCTCGGTGGGGGTGGTGGCCAGCTGGGCATCCTGCTCTGCGGTCAGGGCGGGCATGCGCCAGCCGGACTGGCTGGAAATCGTTACGCCAACACCACCGGGAGCAATCACATTGCCCACTTCTTCCAGCAGCACCGCCGTGCCGTACAGGTCTACTTTCAAGATGGCCTCGATCGGGGCCTGGCTGGGCGAAACGCCTGCCGCGTTGACCAGCATCTTGATGGGGCCGTACTTCTGGCCCTCGGCAATCAGCGCGCGGATGGACTCCCGGCTGGAAAGGTCCATTTCCACCGGCGTTACGTCAAAACCGGCTTCGTTCATGATCTTGGCAATGGCCTGGGCGTTTTCCAGTTTCTTGTCGCCGACCACGATCTTCATACCCGCGCCCATGCGGCGGGCAATGGCCATGCCGATCTGCCCGGCACCGGCCCAAAGCATTACATTTTTCATTTTATTTCCTCCGTTTTGTCGCTGAATTTGTCTTTGTCCAGCATTTTGATCACTCTGGCCGGGTTGCCCACGGCAACCGCGTAATCCGGAACATCCTTGGTTACCACGGAGCCCGCGCCCACAATGGCGTGGCGGCCAATGCACACGCCGGGCAGCACGGTGGCCCCGGCTCCGATCCAGGCATACGCCTTGATCAGCACCGGCTTGCAGGGCAGGACCCACAGGTCATAGGGGTCGTGATTGTTGGAGATCAGCTGCACATTGGCGGCAATCATGGCATGATCCTCAATGGTAATGCCACCGCGGGCCATGGCCAGCAGGTTGGAATTGATGATGACCCCTTTGCCGATCTTCATCTGGCTGACGCAGGCCCCGCTGAGCGGCGGGGTGATGGAACTGCCTTCCCCAAGGTTGGCACCAAACAGCTCCTGCAGCAGGGCATCATATTCCGGTGTGAACGGCATGGTGTGGTTGATCTGGAACAGCAGCTTGCTGCAGCGCTGGCTTTCGGCCCGGTTCTCCGGGGGCTCTTTGCGGATATCTACGCGAATCTCTTCACAGTTCATTAGTTTCCGGTGCTCCTTATTTGACCCAGGCGGCAAGGGTGGCTTTGGTGTTGTCCACATCGCTGCCGTGGATGGCAAGGCCTTTGGCTACTTTGGCGCCCTTGGCGGCGTTCTGGATATCCCGCACCGTATTGGAAAGGCCGCTGCCCTCGTGGGTGCAGAAGGGGTGGATGGTTTTGCCGGTGAAATCAAACTGCTCCAGGAAGGTATAAACCGCCATGGGCATGGTGCCGCAGTAGTTGGGGTAGCCGAGGTAAATTTCATCGTAACCGTCCAGATTCTCCGGCACGGCGGCCAGCTGGGGGCGGGCGTTGGACTGAAAGTCCTTTTTGGCCTGGGCAACGCAGGTCCGGTAGTCATCGGAATAGGGCACAGCCTGCTCAATTTTGAACAGCTCGCCGCCGGTCAGGTCGGCCAGCATTTTGGCAGCTTTTTCGGTGTTGCCAACGGGAATATGGCGGTAAGCACCGCCAAAATAGTTTTCTCCCGCGCGGGAGTAATAAGCAATCAGTACAGCCATTGGGCAGGTTCCTCCTTTAGGATTTATCAATCAAGATTTTTCAAATTCTTTTGCTACATCGCCCAGCAGCTTGCGGATGGGCAGGTGCTGCGGGCACACTTTTTCGCACTTGCCGCACTTCAAACAGTCGGAAGCCTTGCGACCGGGGGCGGTGTGGACGACATTATAGTAGTAGTCAGCGTTCCAGTCGTGGTACAGCTGCTTGGTGTTCATGGTGGCGAACAGGTCCGGGATGGAAATGTGCTTGGGGCAGCCGTCCGTGCAGTAGCGGCAGGCGGTGCAGGGAATCAGGTTCTTGCTCTTGAAAATTTCCTGCACGCGCTTGACGGCGGCCAGCTCGGTTTCGTCCAGCGGCTTAAAATCCTGCATGTAGGCGATGTTATCCTGCATCTGCTCCATGCTGCTCATGCCGGAAAGCACCATCAGCATACCGGGGAAGCCCGCCGCAAACCGGATGGCATAGCTGGCAGGGCTGCCGCCGTGCAGCTCATCCAGATCAGCTTTGGCATCCTCCGGCAGGTTGACCAGGTTGCCGCCCTTGACCGGCTCCATAACGATGACCGGTTTGCCAAACTTGCGGCAGACCTCATAGCAACGGCGGCTCTGCACGGCGGGGTCGTCATAGTCCACATAGTTGAACTGGATCTGGACCACTTCAACTTCCGGGTAATCGGTCAGAATCTGTTCCAGTACCTCCGGCCGGTCGTGGAAAGAGATGCCCACATGGCGCACCTTGCCCTCGGCTTTCAGGGCAAAGGCGGTTTCATATGCGCGGCAGGCCTTGAAATGGCCATAGTTGCCCGCGCCCTGGGCGTGCATGAGGTAAAAATCAAAGTAGTCCACGCCGCAGGCTTCCAGCTGGCTTTCAAACAGCGGGCGGATGTCGGCTTCGGAGTTGAAGAAGTTGGCGGTCAGCTTATCGGTCAAAATATAGCTGTTGCGCGGGTGGCGGCTGGTCAGGCAGGCTTTCAGCGCGGTTTCGCTTTTGCCCTGGATATAGCCGTGTGCGGTATCAAAATAGTTGAACCCGGCGTCCAAAAAGGTATCCACCATGCGTTTGGTCTGTTCCAGGTCCACCTCTTCGCCGTTCATCGGCAAGCGCATGCAGCCAAAGCCAAAGTTCTTTTTGATGTTCTCCATTTCAAGTGCTCCTTTCCAGTGTTTTGCTCTTTGTTTTGTATGATTCCTGTGCATTGCTCCTGCACAAGTGCCTCTGGATATTATTATAAAGGAAAAAGGGGGAGCAATCAATTTTAGTTTCAGGCTTGATCCATAAGTTTAACTTATAGGACGACAAATAAAAGCGCGCACGCATCTGCTGGCGATGTGTGCGCGCTTTGGGATTATACCCCAGACGAAAGGCCCTATGCTTATACATTCAATACCGCAGTCAGCACCAAAGCATAAAGGGGCAGGGTCAGGATGCTGGCAAGGGTGGAGAAAACGACCGCACCGGCGGCGAGCTCTTCATCGTGGTGGAAGCGGATGGCGAACACGGTGGTGATGGTAACGCAGGGGCAGGCTTCCAGCAGAAGAACAATCATGGGAACGGTGCCGGTAACGCCCAGCAGGGCAAAAACGGCCAGCTCCACAGCGGGAACCAGCAGCAGGCGCAGCCCCAGCGCCAACAGCAGCTGGCGGTTTTTCAGCAGCCGCCCCAAATTGCTGGCGGCGATAGTGGCGCCGGTAATGATCATCGAAAGCGGGGTGTTCATATCACCGATGGCGGAGATCGGCCCGGCAAGGACCTGGGGTACGGGAACGCGTCCCAAGTAAAGCACCAATCCAACGGCAACAGCCAGAATGCAGGGGCAGGTTACGATGCTGTGCAGGATTTCTTTGAAAGAATGGCTGCCGGAAACCATGCCGTAACCCACGGTCCACAGCAGAATGTTGAACACCGTCACAAAAGCGCTGGCATAAAGCAGACCCTCATTGCCGAACATCGCTTTGATGAGGGGAAAGCCCATGTAAGCGGCGTTGGAAAAGCTGCAGGCGAACCGCAGGATGGCCTGATTCTGCTTGACGGGCAGCGTGACAACAAAGGCAACGACCAGCCCGATGCCCAGCGCCAGCAGGCTGAGGGCGAAAGTCTCCAGCAGATTGCGGAAGGTATCCGGGTCAAACTCGGTCAGATAAGAGTTGATGACCATAGCGGGAACGACCAGATACAAAAGAATGTTGGACAAAACGGAGCGTTCTTTCGCCTGAAAGACCCCGGCCTTGCAGCAGACAGCACCGGCTAAAATCATAAGCAGCAGCTCAAGCACCTGCTGGGCTGCAATATGGGCCAATTCCATGTTTCAAATCCCCCTATAAGATATACTTTTTGCACCTTCTATTATCCAGCGCACGCCCCAAAAGACAATGCACATTTTTATGATTTATCTGCAAGAATGATGCATCCGTGAAAAACCGTGCCGGCAAACGAAAAGACGCCCACTAGCGGGGCGTCTTAAATTTATATTATTCGGCTTCTGTGCCCCAGGCTTCGATCTGGGTCAGGGCGGGGAACGGGCTGGGGTCTTCGGCTTTTTTCAGCTCAAACAGCTTCAGGCTTTTTACGGTGCGCGGCGCAATGGCAAAGGTCTGCGACGCGGCGGTTTTGGTCAGCTGCAATACCTCGCGGCTGTCGTCGTCAAACTCCACGGTCGCCTGGGTCCACCAGCTGTCGTGCGGGAAGTCCGCGCGCAGGGTCAGGCGCAGTTCGTCAATGGTAACGGCGCGGCCAAAATCCAGCGTCAGGGCGGCGTTCGGGTCGCGGTTGATGCCCCAGCTCTGGTACGGCCAGGTGCCGTGGGCATCGTTTTCGTATACGCCGTCAATGGCGTTGCGGGCGGCAAACACGGCTTCGCCGCGGGTTTCTACATTGGCGGAAGCATGGGGGTAAAAACCGGTATCGCCGTGCTCATCGTAAGGGTTGAACGCCAGGTTGCGGCGGGCGGCGATCTCTTCCTTGGTAGCGAAGCGTGCGCGGATGATGTGGCATGCCCCGGCAAAGCTCTTGGGGCTGTAGGTGATGGACTGCTCGCCAAACGGGATGTGGAAGTTGATCTCCCGCTTGACAACATACACCAGCACGGGAGCCATGGTATCCTCAAACTGGATGACTACATACTGCCCCGGTGTGCCGATCTCCAGCGCCACGCGGTCACCGGGCTTGTAGGCGTTCATGTAAACAAGGCTGATCTGCTCCGCGCCGGGGGCGGTCATCAGGGTCTGGCCGTCAGTGTCCAGAATTTTCAGCTTTAACAGTTCCATTTATACGTTCTCCTTTCGGCAGCGCTGCACCCATGCCAAAACGGCGGCAGCGGTTTGCGGTTGTGTTTGGTCGTCTGTCGGTAAAAAATCCACGCGGGGCTGCGCGGCAAACCAGCGTTCCTTGGCGGGCAGCAGGTGCTGCACCGTGTGCTCAAAAAATCCACGGTCACGGGTGGCATCGCCCGCCTTGCGCTGGCGCAGAACCGGGATGGATGCCTGCAAAAACAGGGTACGGTCCATGCGGCATTGGCGCAGCGCGGTAAGCTCCGGTGCCAGCGCCTGCTCCACCGGCCAATCCTGCCCGATGCTGGCAGGGTAGTGCAGGGTGTAAAACTCAATCTCCTGCGGCCCCAGGTCGATCAGGGCACAGGGGCAGGCCGCAGCGCGGGCATAGCGGTCGAGTTCCTGCTGGATAAAAGCCCGCTGGATCTCACAATAATCTGTAAACCTGTGCTTGTCAAGCCCGCGCCCCTGCAGGGCCGCAAGGGCCGGGGCGTTATCCTCAAAAAACACGGTCACATCGGGGGCATGGGCGGCAACATAACGCGCGGCGGTTGTTTTGCCAACGGCCATGCCGCCCTGCAGGGCCAGCACCATCACTGCACCTCCACGCGCAGCGCACCGCGGAAATACACCCGCGTGCGGTAAAGCGTATCCGGCCAGGCCTGGCGCAGCCGGGCGTCGGTGATAGGCACCGTTTCGGTCACAATGCGTGCGACACCATCCATACGGGCGGCAGCCAGCGCGCCAAAGTGTACGGTATTCCCCTCAACCGCGGGCGGTTCCACGCTCATCAAGGTCAAGGCCGCAGTGCCGGGGTAGTCGGTCTCATCGTCCAGCGTCAACCCGGTTTCGGTGAGCTGCACACGGCGGCGATAGCTGCCCAGCCCCGGCACCGCGCCATAGGCGGGGGCAAGATCCATCGTGATGCCATCCAGCGCGGCGGTAACCGCAACATCGCGGGCGGAAAACTCTGCGCCGGGCTGCTGCTGGTAAGCGGCACCATCGGGGTCAAACTCCGGCAGGTTGTGCCAGCTGGACTGCATCGTCCAGATCTCGTACCGCTGCGGGCTGAAGGTTTTTTTGCTGTAGGTCTCCACCCCCACATCGATCAGCAGCGGCTGGCCGTTTTTGTACAGGGTCACGCTGCCAACATCGTTGTGGTTGTGGCTGTCGGCGTTGTTTCCGGCTTTGGCCCCCAGCGCATAAGCACCGCGGCGGCAGGCAAGGATGCCCACGCTGGGGTACCAGACATCCCGCGGCGGGGCAGGGGAGACGCTTTGGGCAAAGGCGAGAACCTCCGGTTCGGCCAGCGCGGCCTGGATGTGGTAATACAGGTTGATGCCCTCGCTGTCATCGGGGTGGTGCAGGCGGTCGGGGTCCGGGGAATGCAGCACATTGGCCCAATCGCGGGCGGCCAGCGTCATCAGCGGGGTGCTGGCTACCTTTTGGCCAAACAGATATTCCCGCACGCCGCGCGCCCCGGCCAGCGGGCTGCAATCGGCAAAGTTGAGGTAATACGGCCCGGCAATGTGCATATTGACGATGTATTCCGCCATGTTTTTGATCTTTGGCTCCGTCCACACATCGTCAAACAGGCCGGGGGCCATCCGGCACAAAAGGTCCAGCGCGTTGAACAGGGTCAGCGCCGCGTGGCGGTAATACTGCGCGCCCTCGCTGCAGCAGCCATCGGGGCCGTAATCTTTCAAAAAACAGTCCAGGCTATACGCCGCCTGCCTGACATAAAGGGGCAGATCCTGCGCCGGGGCGCACTGCGCGGCGGCCAGCAGCACATTCTGGGTGCACCATGGCGTCCAGTTGCACATGAGTTCATCGCCGTTGCCCATCCACCAGAAGTGTGCCGTGCGGTAAGGCGTCAGCACCCGGCGCTCCACTTCCTGTTTCAGCCGCACGGCAAAACCGGGGGCGTACCCGTCCAGGGCATCCCCCAGCAGGCCGTACACGGTGGCAATCAGCGCGCCGGTTTCGGCGGCGAACAGGTCAATGATGGGGCGGGTTACATCCGGCAGCGGCAGCTGCGGGGTATCGCGGATATAACTGTTGTGGGCGGGCAGCTGCCAGGCGCTTTCCTCACAGATGGCCCATGCGGTATCCGCAATGGCGGGCAGGTACGCGCTGGTGCCGGTTACGGCTTCGGCCATGGCCAGCGCACACAGGGTGCGGCGGCGGGAAAAATAGGCGTGCTCCCACTTGGCGCGGTCCCCGTTCTGGGTGAATTGCAGCCAGAGCGAAAGCGGCAGCCCCGGCAGCGCGGCGGCATCCGCCAAAGCGGCCTGCCCGGCAGCTTTCCACCGCGGTGCGGCGGGCAGGCTTTGCCACGCGGCGCGGTCTGCATACGGCGGATACAAAGCCGGGCGCACGGTGTTAAAGCTCGGCGTTACTTTTTGCGTCAACATACGATCCCTTCATCCTCTGGATATAATCGCGGGGGCTGGAACCCTCCAGTTTTTTGAATACCTTACTGAAATAGAACGCGCTTTCAAAGCCAACTTCATTGCTGATCTCGTAAATCTTCATGTCGGTGGAAGCCATCAGCTCCTTGGCGGCGGCAATGCGGGTGGCGGTAACAAACTCCACAAAGCCGCTCTCGCTGTTTTGGGCAAACAGCTGGCTTAAATAATTGGGGCTGAAGTTAAATACCGCCGCAACATCGTTCAAAGTCAGCCGGTCGGAAAGGTGTTCCCGGATGTACTGCTGCACCTGCGCTACGATTTGGGCGCGGTGGTCCAGCGGGGTGTTGGGGCGCTCATGATAGAACACCACCGGCGCATCGCTGCGCAGCAGCTGCAAGGCAGCGAAAGCGTCCTTCTGGCTTTGGGCTACCTGCAAAATATCATTGACCGGCCGCCCCACCGCCCAGTAAATTTCGGAGCTGAAATAATTGAACAAAATCTGGCCGGTGGCTCGCAGCACGGGGGTCAGCACCGCTTCGGGGTCCTCGCCCTCCTGCAAGGGCAGCAGAACCGAGAAATGCCGCAGGTCCATGCCGGTCACACGGCAGGGGTGGTATTTGGGCAGCGTTTCGGCCGCCATGCGGGTCACGCTGGTGCTCAATGTCAACAGCTGCTCGGTAGAAAATTCCGGTGCCTGCAAACTGCCCAGCGCAACCAGATACTGTGGGGCATCAAAATGCAGGTCCAGCTCGGCGCACTGGCGATCAAACTGGGCGCGGTCGGTCAGCAGGCCGCCGTACAGCTGCAAAAACAGCCGGTCGCGGTAGCTGTCCATGCTGACAGCCGGGGCCGCGGGCGTTTGCAGCCGCCGCTCCTTTTCCACAACGGTACGCGCTTTATCCAGCGCGGCGGACAGGCTTTCGGCGGTCAGGTCGATCTTGACCAGATAATCCACCACACCAAGCCGCATGCTGCGCTTGACATAGTCAAATTCTTCATAGCTTGTCAGCATAATGAACACCGGCAGGGCGGAACCGTCCTTGTGGCAGCTTTCCACCAGGGCAAAACCGTCCATGACCGGCATGCGGATGTCGGATACCACGATATCGGGCTGCTTTTCCTGGATGGCTTTCAGGGCTTCGGCACCGTTGCGGGCGGTGCCGACCACCTCGTAACCCAGCTCGCTCCAGTTCAGCATGCCCTGCATCCCGATCAGGACCAGCGGCTCATCATCGACTAAAAATATGCGGGTCAAACGATCACCTCATTGCTGTGTTTTGGGCGGCCCCGGCAGGCGCACCGTTACCATTGTGCCAACATCCGGTTCACTTTCAATGCTCAGGCCGTAAGCTTCGCCAAAGGAGTATTGCAGGCGCTTGTGTACGTTCCACATGCCCACATGGCGGTATTTGGCGGCGGCTTCTTCGGGGCCGGGTTCCTGCAGGGCTTTGGCGGCCTGTTCGGGCGTCATACCAATGCCGTCGTCTGTCAGGTGGATCAGCACATCGCCATTGGCGGCGTCGCACTCCACGCGCAGCGTTACCTCGCCGGCGCTGCCCTTGGGTTCAATGCCGTGGAAAATGGCATTTTCCACCAGCGGCTGCAGGGTAAAGCGGGGAATCAGGCAGCTGCGGTTCAGGGATTCATCCTCGATATAGCTGACATCCAGCGTGATGGTGCCGCCATAGCGGTATTGCTGGATGGTGAAATAATCGTTCAGCAGGGCGAACTCTTCATACAGGGGCACCAGCCGCTCGTTGCTTTTGGAAACGCTCTTCAGCAGGCGGGAAAGCGCCGTGACCATCTCGGCAATACCGGGGGCGTGCTGGATGGTTGCCATCCACTTGATGCTGTTGAGGGTATTATAAATGAAGTGGGGGTTGATCTGGTTTTGCAGCATCCGGTATTCCAGGTCCTGCTTCTGCTTTTCATCCTCCAGGCGGCGGTCCATCAGGGCGGTAACGCGGGCCGACATGTTATTGATGCCGCGGCCGATATCGCCCAGCTCGTTATCCCATTCAATGGTGGGGTCAAACGAGAAATCACCGCCGCCGATCTTTTCGATGCGGTTTTGCAGCGCCGTGATGGGCGGTGCAATCATGCGGTGCAGAAGATAGGCCAGAGAGAAGCCCAGAACCAGAATGGCCAGCAGGCTGATGAGGAAAGGGGTGGATAAGTAAGTAATCTGGCGCTGCATCGGCCCGTTGGGGATGATCTCAATCAGATACAGGTCATGGATGCCGATGGGGTACCGCACCACAAGCCGGGCATCATTGCCGCTGCCGATGGTATATACCTCGGTGCTGTCATCCAGCGTATCGGCATCCAGCCGCGCGGCGGACATTGCGGGCAGGGTCTCTTCCGTCAGGGTGTTGCCGCTGATACTGTAATACTGCCCGCCCATCTGCCACAGCAGGCGGCTGCCATCGATCATGGAAAAACCTTTCAGTGCTGCTGTGATTAGGGAAGGGGAGACAAAAGCACAAACATGCGCTTCGCGGCGGGTTCCGGCCAGCGTCAGTTTGCGGGTCAGCGGAATACAGTCCAACGCCTGAGAGGACAGCGCCATGGGGTCGCGGATGATGCAGTCCCAGCCGGAATAGTCTTCTTCGTAACCGGGGATGCGGGCAAGAACTTCCGGTGTCATAGCGATGGTATTGGTAACGGCGGTGCCGAAAGCCATCTGCCGCCCCGCGGCGTTGATCAGCACAAACCGCTGTACGTACTGCATGGTGCGCAGGGAATTGTATTTGGCGGATACTGTGGGGTACATCGAAAGCGCCTGGTTGTGGCTTCCGACATCCGTTAATAAATAGGTACGCATGCTGGGGTTATAGGCGCACCAACCAGCCAGGTCATCCACCTCTTCAATGTCGCGGCGGATGGAGGTGGCGGCCGTTTGCAGCGCATACTCTGCATTTAATAAGGTAGTACGTTCCCACTCCGCCGCAAGCTGGCGCATGTTGCTGATGGCAATGACGATGGAAACACCCAGGGTGAACAGCAGGGTCAGCGCCAGAACACGCACCTGAATGCTGCTGCGCTGAAATTTATATTTGCCCATAAAGGCTCCTTGTGATAGACTTTTTACTATAAAAATAATAAATAATAAATAATAATGAATAAAGAATAATGTCGGTGCGCCGCCCGCGGCGGCGCGAATAAAATAGGTTGGCAGCTCTGGCCGGAATGCTTTTTGCCGGAGCAGCTGACCTGATTGAAATGTGACGCTGTGGGTATCATACAACCATGATTCATGATTCTTTATTCCTTTTTATATATAAAAGATACTGTATCACCCGAATTCTGTCAAGCAAAAAAACTATACAAATCAGACAAAACCATACACAATTCTATTTGCATAACTGTTAGAAAGATAAATTTTGCAGGTTTCTAAAAATAGTACATATTTTTGGAGACCGATTGCGGGAACTGCCGTAAAAAGTGCAGACTGAACCCCAAATTGACCATCCCTTTCCCTGGGGCAAAGGTGTATTATAATGACAACGAAAGGGACAGGCCCTCTACCAAAGATAAAGCCTTCCCGCAAATGATTTTCTTACTTAGGAGGAGAAAATATCATGAAAATGCAAAAGATCGCAGCCCTTGGCCTGGCCGGTACCATGGCGCTGAGCCTGGCAGCCTGCGGCGGCAGCGCCGCTTCTAGCTCCGTTGCAGAGTCTACCGCTGAAAGCAGCGCTGCTTCCAGCAAAACTGCGACGGAAGGTACTGCTTCAGGCGATGAGAGCGTTACCCTGACTTGGGCTCTGTGGGATAAGGATTCCACTTCCCAGTGGAGCGCGCTGGCAGACTCTTACACTGCCAGCCACCCTAACGTCAAGTTTGACATGGTGGATCTTGGCTCTACCGACTATATGACCCAGCTGGCTACTCAGCTGGCCGGTGCCAACAGTGAGCTGGACATCGTTTCAATCAAGGACATTCCCGGTTATGCCAACCTCATTAACTTGGGTGTTCTGGAGCCGTTGAACACCACACTTGATATCGATACATCCAAGTTCAATGGTGTTATTGAGCAGCTGACTGCAGATGACGGCAACTACTACGCTGTTCCGTTTATCTCTTCTTTCTGGGTTGTATATTACAACAAAGACATCTTCGATCAGGCTGGCATCGAGTACCCCACCAACGATATGACCATGGACGACTTTGACGCCAAGATCCGCGAAGTTTACGAAAAGACCGGCGTTTACGGCAACATCTATCACACCTGGCGCTCCACCACCACCCTGTTCGGCATCTTGGATGGTAAAAACACTATTATTGACGGCAGCTATGACTTCCTGAAGCCCTATTACGAGATGGTCCTGAGCGAGCAGGCCGATGGCGTTATCCCCAACTACGGCGAGCAGAAGACCTCCAACCTGCACTACTCCGGCGCCTTTGAGAATGGCCAGGCTGCAATGTGCAACATGGGCTCCTGGTTCATCGCAACCCTGCAGAAGTACAACGAAGAAGCTGCTTCCAACGGCGTTGAGCCTGTCAACTTCGGCATTGTCAAGTATCCTCATCCGGACGATGCACCTGCCGGCTCCACTCTGGGCACAGTGACTAGCTTGGCTGTTAATGCAAACTCTACGAAGAAAGAAGCTGCTGCTGATTTCCTGACTTGGTGTGCTTCTGATGAAGCCGCTGAGGCTTTGGCTACTGCTGGTAATTTTCCCGCTGTTTCCAGTGACAAGACCAGCGAAATTATTGCCTCTAATGAGGGCTTCCCCGAAGATGAAAACTCCAAGGAGGCTCTGAACACCACCGCCATCTACCTCGAAATGCCTCTGTCTGACAAGGCTTCCGAGATCGAGTCCATCCTGAACGCTGAGCATGACGCCATCATGACCGAGAGCGAGACCGTTGATGAAGGCATTGCCAACATGAACGAGCAGGTTCAGGCTCTGCTGGGCTAATTCAAGACATTCTCCTTACTTCTTCATAAGGTTTTCCTTCTTCTTTACAAGGGGCGGGCGGGCGCGCCTGCCCCTTACTTATTGCCAAAAACACCGGGGAGGTATGACCCATGGCTGAAACTACGCAGGCTGTGCAGGCAAAACCGAAGCGCGGTATGAAAAAATCCACCCGCGACAGTTTGATCGCTTACAGCTTTATTGCTCCCAACTTCATCGGTTTCTGCGTTTTTACGCTGGTGCCCATGATCTTTGCCATCGCGCTTTCCTTCTGCAACTGGGATGGCGTTCACCCTGTTGAGTTCACGGGCCTCAGCAACTTTGCGGCCCTGCTGAACGATAAGATCTTCAAAGCTGCGTTTGTCAACACGCTGGTTTATGCAATCGGCACCGTGCCGCTCACCCTGGTGTGCAGCCTGGGCCTGGCCATGCTGCTGAACCAGCAGGTCAAATGCCGCAACTTCTTCCGCACGGTTTCGTTCTTCCCGTATGTTGCATCCCTGGTTGCGGTTGCAGCGGTGTGGAACATGATCTTCAGCCCCTCCATGGGCCCTGTCAACCAGCTGCTGGCTGGCCTGGGTGTGGAGAACCTGCCCAAGTGGGCTGCCGGTAAAGATACCGCCATGCTGACGGTTATTCTGTTCAGCGTATGGAAGAATATGGGCTATTACATGGTCATCTATCTGGCCGGTTTGCAGGGCACCAACCCCGAACTGGAAGAAGCCGCGGAGCTGGACGGCGCAAACAAGTGGCAGATCTTCTGGCATGTTACCCTGCCGCAGCTCAAGCCCACCACCTTCTTTGTTGTCATCATGCTGACCATCGCATCCTTCAAGGTGTATGACCAGATGTACATGATCACCCAGGGCGGCCCCGGCAATGCGACCATGACCCTTGTTTACTACATTTATAACGTTGCCTTTGTCAACACACCCAAGTATGGCTATGCCAGTGCGGTGTCCATGGTTCTGTTTGTTCTGGTTCTGTTTGTTACCATCATTCAGTTCAAGGGCTCGTCTGCGAACGACTAAGGGGAGGAGGAAAATACAATGGCTACTACCGCTGTTAAGAAAAAGACCGGCTCCATGAAGGCGCAGCACATCGTCAGCCGCGTGCTGATCTATGCACTGCTCATCATTGTGGCTGTGCTGATGCTGATCCCGTTCTTGTGGATGTTGTCCGCATCTTTCAAAATGAACAAGGACGTGTTCACATTCCCCATTGAGTGGATCCCCTCGAACCCGCGTCCGCAGAACTATGTGGATATCTGGACCAAGATTCCGCTGCTTACCTTTATTAAGAACACTGCTTTCCTGACCATCGTTGTCACGATTTTGCAGGTGCTGACTTCCTCGTTCGCTGCTTATGCTTTCGCAAAGCTGAACTTTAAGGGCAAGAATGTGCTGTTCCTGGGCTACATTGCTACCATTGCAGTGCCCTGGCAGGCATACATGGTGCCCCAGTTCATGATGATGCGCTCCTGGCATTTGAACAACACCCATCTGGCCATCATCTGCCTGCAGGCGTTCAGCGCGTTCGGCGTGTTCATGATGAAGCAGTTCTATGAGGGTGTTCCCACCGAACTGTGTGAAGCTGCGCGTATCGACGGTCTGTCTGAGTACGGCATCTATGCCCGCATCATGCTGCCGCTGTCTCTGCCCGCTGTTTCCACCTTGGTCATCTTCACCTTCGTCAACACCTGGAACGACTTCCTTGGCCCCCTGATCTATTTGACCAAGACCGAGCTCAAGACCATCCAGATCGGCCTGCGTATGTTCATCAGCCAGTATTCGGCTGAGTATGGCCTGATCATGGCGGCATCCGTTGTTGCCCTGATCCCGGTGCTGATCGTCTTCCTGTCCTTGCAGAAGTATTTCGTGCAGGGTGTTGCATCCTCCGGCCTGAAGGGCTAAAATGGCATTGCTGCACAAGATGGAATTTGTGCGGCGCTGCATGAAAACCAAGACCCAATCCAACGGGGCACAAGGCGAAAGCCCTGTGCCCCGTATTTGTTTTGAAATGAGGTTCCCTTTATGTTAAAGACATATCCCAACCCGGCCCTGACCAAACAGCAGGCCGAACAGGCGCTGGACACGGCTGTGGCGCTGGTGCGCCAGAACCTGCCGCTTTATACCGACCATTGCCAGAACCATTCCAGTGTCAATGATATCTACCCCCAGTGCGAAAACAACCAGTGGACCTGCGGCTTCTGGCCGGGCGAAGTGTGGCTGAGCTATGAGCGCACCGGCGATGAAGCGTTCAAAAATGCAGCGCTGACGTTGGTGGACAGCTTCCTTTACCGCATTGAGCACAAAATCGAAGTGGACCACCATGATATGGGCTTTTTGTACAGCCCGTCCTGCGTGGCAGCGTATAAGCTGACCGGCAGCGAAAAAGGCAAAAAGGCCGCCATCCTGGCCGCCGACCAGCTTTGCACCCGCTTCCAGGAGAAAGGCGAGTTCTTCCAGGCGTGGGGCGCGCTGGGCGCACGGGATAACTACCGCTATATTATCGACTGCCTGCTGAATGTTCCGCTGCTCTACTGGGCCAGTGAGACCACCGGCGATGCCCACTATGCCGACCTTGCCCACAAGCATGTGACCACCTGTCTGGCAAACTCCATCCGCCCGGATGGTTCCACTTACCATACCTTCTTTATGGACCCGGAGACCGGCGCCCCGGTGCGCGGCGCTACCTGCCAGGGCTATAAGGACGACAGCTGCTGGGCACGCGGCCAGGCATGGGGCGTGTACGGCACGGCCATCAGCTACCGCTACACCAAACGGCCGGAGTACCTGGATGCCTTCCGCAAGGTGCTGGCCTATTATCTGGAGCGCCTGCCGGAAGACCTGGTGCCCTATTGGGACATGACCTTTACCAGCGGCGATACCGAACCGCGCGATTCTTCCTCCGCTTCCATTGTGGCCTGCGGTTTGTTGGAAGCTGCCAAGTATGTTGATGCGGACGAAGCCGCCGCATACACCAAGCTGTCCGCCCAGATGCTGGGCAGCGTGGCGGAACATTACGCTGTTAAGAACGGCCCGCAGGGCATTGGCCTGGTGCGCCACGGCACCTACAGCAAAAAGAGCCCCTATAATACCTGCACCCCCGAAGGTGTGGACGAATGTGTCAGCTGGGGCGATTACTTCTATATGGAAGCACTGACCCGCCTGACCAAAGATTGGGAATTGTATTGGTGATACGTATGAATCTGAATACAAAGTCTGATTTTACCGCGCTGGCCCGCAAAATTCTGGACCCGCTGCTGCCGCTGTATTCCGCTGGCGGCGCGCGGCTGCACCTGGGCGATACTGGCGCAACCTACCCGGCCGGCACCATTGAGATGGAAGCGTTCTCCCGCCCGCTGTGGGCCCTTGGCCCCCTGTGGGCAGGCGGCGGAACGGCCGACGATTTTTTGGCCGTCTACCAGAAAGGCCTTGCCAATGGCACCGACCCCGAAAGCCCGGAATACTGGGGCGACCCCAATGATTACGACCAGCTTTTTGTTGAGATGGCCGCTTTGGCCTGCGCCATCCTGGAAACGCCGGAAAAAGTCTGGCAGCCGCTGAGCGATGCCCAGAAAACCGACCTGGCCAAATGGCTGGATACCATCAACCATCACGAACTGCCCGGCTGCAACTGGCTGCTGTTCCGCGTGCTGGTCGATCTGGCGCTGGATTCGGTGAACATGCCCTGCGATATGCAGCGGGCCGCCGCCGATATGGCCGAAGTGGACAAGTGGTATGTGGGGGACGGCTGGTACTCCGATGGTCCGGCGGATATCAAACCGCAAAAGGATTACTATAACCCCTGGGCCATCCAGTATTATACCGTGCTGTACAGCGTGTTTGCCGCCAAGCGGGACCCCGCCCGCGCGGCACTTTACCGGGACCGTGCCACAAAGTTTGGCCGCCAGTTTGCCCAGTGGTTTGATGCAAACGGCGCGGCGCTGCCCTTTGGCCGCAGCCTGACCTACCGCATTGGGCAGAGCGCGTTCTATTCCGCCTGCATCTGGGCCGGGCTGGAACCGCTGCCTCTGCCGGTGATGAAAGGCATCATTGTGCGTAACCTGAACTGGTGGCTGCAAAAGCCGATCTTTGACCGTGACGGCGTGCTGACCATTGGTTACGGCTACCCGCAGCAGTATATGGCCGAGCAGTATAACGCCCCCGGCAGCCCGTATTGGGGCCTGAAAGTATTTATGCTGCTGGCCCTGCCGGATGACCACCCGTTCTGGTCTGCCGAAGCTGCCCCGCTGCCCGCGGAACTGGCCGCGCCGGGCGTGGTTTCCCAGCCGTGCTCAGACCTGCTGCTGCAGCGCCTGCCGGATGGCCAGCTGAACGCTTATTCGCCCGCCAATTATGAAAAAGGCGACCACGGCCAGTTTGTGGAAAAATACGGCAAGTTCGTTTACAACACCCGGTTCGGTTTTTCCGCCAGCCGCAGTTATGTGCAGCTGGAACAGGCCGCACCGGACAGCATGTTGGCCTTCGTGATCGACGGCTGGACCTTTGTGCGCCGCCACAGTGCCAGCTTTATCCTGATGGGGGACCGGATGCTGAGCCAGTGGAGCCCGTTCCCCGGCATCCACGTTACCACCGAGCTGATCCCCACCGCGTGGGGGCATATCCGCAACCATACGGTGGAAAGCAGCATCGCCTGTACTGCCTATGACTGTGGTTTTGCGGTGCCCAAATTTGCGGCGGAATTTTCTGCCGCGGCAAGCGGTGCCTGGGCAAGCGCGCAGAACGCTTTTTGCAGCTGCTCCGTGCAGGGCAGCGCAGGGGAGGGCTTTTTGGTAAACGCCTACCCCAATACCAACCTGTACGACCCCAACACGGTGATACCGGCCATGAAGTATGAGATACCAGTGGGCACAACGAGCCTGACTACCACAGTGGAAAGCCGGGCCAAAGAATAATTTCCCGCGGGGGAGAAGGGAAAGCTCTCCCGCCATACAAAATCAATAGAGAGGTGTGTTTTATAATGTATCCGCAGTCTAATTTGGTCCGCCGCGTGCAGGATCTTTCCGGCGTGTGGGATTTCCGCTTTAATGCCAATGAGCCCTGGCAGCCCATTGCGGTGCCGGCTTCTTACAATGACCAAAGCCCGGACCCGGAGTTCCGCCGCCATTACGGCATGGCCTATTACCGCACGACCTTTACCGTGCCGGAGGGTGCCCGCCGCGTACTGCGCTTTGACGCAGTGACCCATAACGCCGTTGTGCGGCTGAATGGGGAAGAGATCGTGACCCACCGCGGCGGCTTTCTGCCGTTTGAGGCGGACATTACCGCACTGGCCCAGCCCGGTGAAACGGTAACGCTGGACGTGGAAGTGGATAACCGCATCGGCCACAGCACCCTGCCGGTTGGCAATGAGGGCGGTACCGCGTTCTTTGGCTCCGACAATGCGGGCATCCCCGCCGTGGAAGCAGGCAAGGCCCGCCAGCAGCTGCAGGGCGTCAACCTGCCGAACTTTGACTTTTTCAACTATGCAGGCATCACCCGCCCGGTGCGCCTGTACACCACCCCGGCAGATTACATTCAGGGCATCACCCTTGCGGCGGATGCCAGCGGCACGCTGAACTATACGGTGGATACCATGGGTGCAGGTGAAGTGCATCTCGAGATCCTGGATGCGGACGGCCGCCCGGTGGCCGGTGCCGATGGTGCCGAAGGCACAGTGCAGGTGGCGAACGCTCACCTGTGGCAGCCCCGCCCCGGTACACCCTACCTGTACACCGCTGTGGTACACTTTGGCCAGGATGTGTACAGCCAGAAATTTGGTTTCCGCAGCGTGGAAGTGCGCGGCCACCAGTTCCTCATCAACGGGGAGCCGTTCTATTTCAAAGGCCCCTGCAAGCACGAGGATTCGGCGTTCCGCGGCCGCGGCTATGATGCCTGTGTGACCGTGACCGACCTGAAACTGTACGAGTGGCTGAACGCCAACTGCCTGCGCATGAGCCACTACCCCTATGCCGAGGAAGTGTACGACCTGTGCGACCGGCTGGGCATTGTGGTGATTGACGAAACGCCTGCCGTTGGCATTGGTGCCGGTGCCGCGTGCGACCCGTACCAGACATTCCCGCTCAAAGCCTACCACAGCGCGGTGCTGCGCGCGATGATCGAGCGCGATAAAAACCACCCCTGCGTTGTGCTGTGGAGCCTTGGCAATGAGCCGGACACCGAGCATTTCCCGCAGAGCGCCTATGATTATTGGCGCCCGCTGTATGAGCAGGCCCACGCGCTGGACCCGCAGAACCGCCCGGTCACCATGGTATGCTGCCAGAACGACTATACCAAAGATATCACCACCCGCACGATGGATGTGGTCTGCATCAACCGTTACTATGGCTGGTACAATCTGAGCGGCGACCTGGAAAATGCAGCCTATGCGTTCAAGAAGGAACTGGATTTCTGGGCCGGCATTGATAAGCCGCTGGTGCTTTCGGAGTATGGCGCGGATACGGTGGCGGGCCTGCACGGTGCTGCGCCGGAAATGTTCACCGAGGAGTTCCAGGTGGAATACTATAAGACCATCAATGGCTGCCTGGACGAACGCGCCTTTGTGGTGGGCGAATGGCCGTGGAACTTTGCGGATTTTTCCACCCAGCAGGGCCCCATGCGCGTGGGCAGCTGCAACCGCAAGGGCCTGTTCACACGGGAGCGCACCCCCAAGCTGGCAGCGCATTACTTTAAGGACCGCTGGGCCAAAAAGCAGCCCAACGACCTTACCAAAGAAGAGGATGCCAACGCCTGACCGGGCGGCAGGGCATGCTTTTGGATCGGAGGTTCCCAAATGGAACATATGGCATGGAAAGGCCGGATCAAACCCGGCTGTAAAGCTGAATACCAGCGCCGCCACGCGGAAATTTGGCCGGAAATGGTAAAGGTCTTAAAAGATGCGGGCATCTGCAACTACAGCATCTTTTATTGCAACGATGAACTGTTCGGTTATTATGAATGCGAAAAAGGCGTGGCTTACGCCGAGAAAGTTCAGGCGGAAAGCCCCGTGGTGGACCGCTGGAACGAATACATGAAAGATATTCTGGAACTGGAAATGGACCCCGTGACCGGTGCCCAGCCCAAACTGGAACAGGTGTTCCGGCTGGATTGACGGGTAAACGGGCCAAAAACCAATAAAAGGCTTTGACCACACCTTAAACCACCCCCGCCCCAAAGCAGCATTTCGCTTTGGAGCGGAGGTGGTTTTGTGTGATATTGAGTGTGATAAAATAATTACGGTTCCGGTGCGGCAAACTGGGCCTGCAAAATGTCGGCAAAGTCCTGCACGGGGCCGGTGGCTGCGGTATTTTTCCAGAAAGCGCAGTAGGTGCGCAAAATCGGCTTGCCGCCGCGCACTAAGGGAACCCGCACAATGGAATTGCTGCCCATGGAAGCCAGCGTTCCGCCCTCTACCGGCAAAAAGCCCTTGCGGCCGATTACCATCAGGCGGGCTTCTTCCAGCGTTTCCGCGTACAAAAATTCACTCTGGATGCCCATTACGTTGCGGTAATATTCCTGTTCGTTTTCCCGCTGGGCAGGGGAGGTGACCAGGATGCAGGGCACGTTGCCAAGCTCCTGCGGGGTGGCCTGCTTCAGCTGCGCCAGCGGGCTGCGGGCGGCAACCTCAACACAGCTGGAACAGGTGGTCAGCACCAGGTTGATGTATTCATCCGAGAACGCCCGCCGCTGGTCGTTCATCACCAGATCTGCCTGGCCGGTGCGCAGCATCTGATATAACTCTTCGTGGTTGCCGTATGCGATAGAAACTGTGACATCGGGGCATTTTTCCGCAAACACTTCCAGTGCGCGCTGGAATTCGCCGCCGGAATAGCTGCGCAGGTAGCCAATTTTCAGCGCGGCCTGGCTGCCTTTGGCAATGCGGGCGGCTTCGCGGCACATGCGCTCGTAATCAGCGGTCAGCAGCAGGCTTTTCTGGTAAAAATATTCCCCGGCCGGGGTCAGGGCAAAGGTGCGGTTTTTGCGCTCCAACAGCGGGAAGCCGAGATCTTTTTCCAGCGTCTGCACCTGCTGGGAGATGGCAGACTGTGAGATAAAGTTTTCCTCAGCCGCCGCCGAAAAGCTGCTCAGCCGCACGACCGACTGAAAATATTTGAGCCGCTTGAGCATGTTTACCTCCTGCCAAAAGGCGCTTTTGCTGCCTTTTTATTCATTGGTACAATAAAGTATAGCGTATTTTGGCATTGGGTTCAAGGAGCGCTGGAGGGCAAG
>CAVFVI010000009.1:0-30277 GCA_963626055.1 Acutalibacteraceae bacterium | reverse complement strand
GGGGATTACTTTGAGCCCAACAGATTTCAGCTTTCCGTCAAAATCGACGGCCGCTCATCCGGGTGCAGGGCCTTGCAGTGCAGATTTTCCAGTAACAGGCACGGTTCATTGCGGTAGCGGTTGTGGTGGGTGTTGGTGCCGTAATCGGCAATATCCGGGCTGGCCAGCAGGGTGGCGCTGGCGGTAACTTCCAGCGTGACGCTGCTTTTCAGGTACAGCGTTCCGCAAACAAATACACCGCCCGCCAGCCGCACGGTGCCGCCCTGTTCAGCCGCAGCATCAATGGCGGCCTGTACGGCAGCGGTATCCTTGGCGGTGCCGTTGGCAAATGGCACCATAATCCTGCAGGTCAAAAATGGTCAGGTTCGGCATGGGTTACATCTCCACGCTTTTTGAAATTGCAAGATCATATGGTTCCTGGGGCAAAAGATCCAGCACCCAGGAATGTGTTTGATAGCGGACCGATAGGCGGCAGGCCTGCGGGGCGGTAAAAACAGCCTGGGTCAGCTGGCCGCTGTGCCATTCCAGATCCAGCGTTACCGCACCCGGCAGCCCAATGCCCTGCGCCCGGCCATCCTGCCAGCTGGGCGGCAGCGCGGGGAGCAGGGTGATAAGCTCTGGGCGGCCATCCAGCTGGTCCTGCTCCACAAGGCAGTCGATCATGGCGGCAGCGGCTCCCAGGTTGCCATCAATCTGGAACACAAATCCGCCGCGGAAGGGGTGGCTGTCCATCAGGTTGGGGAAGGTGGAGGAGTGATACAGCGCCTGCAGGTTTTCTTCCACCTTGGCGGCACGGTACAGGTGCGCCCAAAACCGCATGATCCAAGCCCGGCTCCATCCGGTGTGCCCACCGCCATTTTTCAGGCGATATTCCAACGCTTTTTCGGCGGCGGCAGCAAGTTCCGGCGTGTGGCTGCGGCTGATCTGGTGCCCCGGCGTCAGGGCATACAAATGGCTGATGTGCCGGTGCCCCGGTTCAACTTCCTCATACTCCTGGTCCCACTCCAACAGGCGGCCATCCCGGCCAATCTGCGGGGGCGGCAGGCGGTGCAGGATGTCGGCAGCTTTTTCGGTCACATCACCGGCAATGTGCAGCTGCTCCGCAGCCAGCAGGTAACTTTCCATCAGCTCGTGCAAAATCTGGCTGTCCATGGCCGGGCAGATGCAAAAATGCGCTTCGGTGCCATCCTTGGCGCGGTAGGCGTTCTCCGGCGAGACCGAGGGATTGACGGCATAGAAGCCCTGCGGTGTCAGTTCCAGAAAATCCTCGAAAAACAGCACGGCCTGCTCCAGAATGGGGAACATCTTTTGCAAAAAATCCTGGTCCATGGTGTACAGGTAATGCTGCCAGATATGGGTGCACAGCCAGGCGGCCCCCATTGTCCAGAATGTGGCGGGCAGATAGCGGTCCTGTGGGCAGCAATCGCCCCAAAGGTCGGTGTTGTGGTGCGCCACAAACCCGCGGCAGCCATACATGGCGCGGGAGGCACGCTGCCCGTTCGGGAGCATGGTCCCCAAATGGTCAAACAGCGGCAATTCACAGGCAGCCAGGCCGCAGAGATCAGCGGGCCAATAGTTCATTTCCAGGTTAATGTTGATGGTGAACTTTGCCCCCCAGGGCGGCGAATAGGAATCATTCCAGATGCCCTGCAGGTTGGCGGGCAAACTGCCCGGACGGCTGGAACAGAACAAAAGCCAGCGGCAATACTGGAAATACAGGGCGTCAAACGCGGCATCCGGCTGCCCGGCTCCAGCCTGCTGCAGGCGGATATCCATCGGCAGGGCGGCCGTTTCCGGCGGGCTGTTCAGGGTAAGGGCCATGGTGTGGAAGTTTGCGGCAAGGTCGGCATCATAATGCGCCCGGACGGCAGGGTACCCGCAGGCCGCTGCCCGGTCCAACACGGCGGTACAGGCGGAACGCGGGTCGGCTTCCCGATAGCTGGTTGCGGCGGTAAGGTAAAGGGTTACTTCGGCAGCGTGTTCCACGATCAGTGTATCCCCCACAGCGGATACACAGCCGCCCGCTGCATCGGCATACAGCGCGGCGGCAAACCGGATGCTGCCGGAACAGCCGGTAAACCACAGGTCCTGCGCGCCGTTGTGGCCGGTTTGGTCCAGTTGTTCCCGTTCCAAGCGGCAGCGGAAATGCAGCCCCTGCGGGGCAGTGGTTTGCAGCCGCATCACGAAGCATTCATCGGGGTAAGAAACAAAAACTTCCCGGAGATAGTCATTCCCCGCAACGGAAAACGAAGTCCGCAGAATGCCGGTTTCCAGATCCAGCTCCCGTTCATAGTGCTCCGCGGCATCCGGCAGGCCGATAAAATCCAGCCGCAGGTCCCCCAAAGGCTGGTACATCCGCATGCCGCACGGCGTGCCGGACATACCATCCAGCGCAAGCTGTTCAGCTTCCGCAATCTGGCCGCGGTGCATCAGCTGGCGCACGCGCTGCCATGTGGCGCGGGCGTCTGGGTTTAGCCGGTCCTGCGGGCCGCCGCTCCACAGGCTGTCCTCGTTCAGCTGGATGTGTTCGTGCGCAACACCGCCGAACACCATGCAGCCCAGCCGCCCGTTTCCGGCTGGCAGGGCTTCCGGCCAGGCGGCGGCAGGCTTTGTGTACCAAAGCCGCTGTGTTCCGGGGCAGGGATCGTTTTTCATACAGCAGTTCCTCCAATCCGTTGGTTCAGCCATCTTCCAACATGCTCTACCGTTGGGCCCATTGTCAGCGCAATCAAAAGGGCGACCGGGCCAACCCTGCCGCCCGCCAGCAGGGTGAGGATAATCCACAGCGCGTCCCAGCCAATGCGCACCAGGCGGAAGGGGAGCGCCGGTGCCCGTTTGGCCAGAATAAATGCCATTGCGTCATACGGGGCGGTGCCAAGCTGGGCGTTCATATACAGCGATGCAGCAAATACGAACAGGGCCAGGGCGGCGGCCATCAGCACCAGCCGCCCGGCCATGCGCTGCGGGGGATACAACCCGGCCGCCCGCAGCAACCAACCGGTAAAATCGGCAACATAGCCCACAAGCACCATGTTGGCCAGGGTGCCGGGGCCGATCTGCGCCCGGCCAAACAGCAGCACAACGGCGAATAAAATTCCATTGGCGAACAGTTCCGCTGTGCCCAAAAGGCAGCCCAGCCGGGCCGAAAGCGCAAGGCAGGCGGTGGTAAACGGGTCAGTGCCCATATCGGCGTACACCAGCAGCCGGACCGAAACGCCCATCAAAAGCACGCCGACCAACATCAGGGGAATTTTGGCAGAATATTGTTTCATTTATAACCACTCTCTATAACAAAAGCAGGGGGCCTGCTGCGGTAAAGCGGCAGGCCCCCTGCAGGGTGAATGTGTAGAAAATTAACCGTTGCGGCTGTCAAGGAATGCCTGCAGCTGGTCATGCACTGCCTGGCGCACGGTCTCCAGGCCGGCGGCTTCTACCTTCTGGTAGTACTCGTCCACCAGTGCCTGTGCGGCGGCGGGGTCTTTGGTCAGGCCCAGCATGATCTGGGGCTGGTACTCGGTCTGGATGGCGGAAACTGCGGCGTAAGCGGTCTGCAGTTCGGGGGTGGCGGTGTTGTCAAAAGTGAAGCCTGCGATGGCGCTGGTGAGGTAGGTATCGGGGTCATTGCCGTACTTGACGATTGCCTTTGCATCATCGGGCAGGTCAGCGTTGGTGCGGATGAAGTTGGGGTTCCAGGTCATCTCGTAGCCGGGGAAGGAGTAGTTGCTGCCGCTGATCTTGCGGTATTCATCGGTACCGACAGCTTCCCAGTCGGTGCCCTCGATGCCAAGCTCGAACAGGTCGTGGTTGGCGCTGTCTTCAAACAGCCAGTTCAGGAACTGCATGGCCTGGTCTTTCTTGGTGCTCTGCTGCGGTACGCACAGGAAGTTCCATGCGGTCAGGGGGCCGGGCACAAAGGGCTTGCCTTCGCGCATGTTCTGGTTGTAAACATAGACGCCAAGCTCGCCGCCAAGGGCTTTTACAGCGTTATCGTAATCGGTGTAGCTGGCAATGTTGCCCTCGATGGCGGCAACCTTACCGGCATAGAACAGGTTGGTTTTGGGGTCGTCCTCGGTCTGGGCATCCGCCTCGGTGTATTTGGCCCACTTGGTCAGCTTGTTCACAACGCGGTCGGTGCGGGTGTTCTTGTTGTACGGGGCAGGGAAGGCGGCATAAGCTTCGTCCGGGTCGCCCAGGGTGGCAACGCCCAGCACGGTTTTGCCATCGTCAGAAACAGCAGCTTCCATCTCCATGCCAATGCCGAACGCGGAAGAATCAATGCTGAACACGTTGGAAGTGCGCTTTTCATACACATCATGGTCCAGCCAGTAGAAGCCGCGGGTACCGCCGATGCCGAACGGGGCAACCATGGTCAGCGTGCCGTTGTCAATATCTGCCTGCACCGCCTGGAAGTATTCTTCCAGCTTTTCGTTGGAGTCGATCGTGATGCCGTACTTGTCGGCCAGGTCTTTGCGGTAGGCGATGACGGGGATATCCTCAGCAGCCTGGGTGAAGGGAATGGCGAAAATGTTGCCGTCAGCATCAGTGACCTGCTCCAGATAATCGGAGCTGAACGCAGCCTGCAGGCCGGGGTAATCGGGGTTATTGAAGTACTCGTTCAGGCTGGCGTAAGCACCCTGGTTGTGCATGGTGGAAAGGTTCATCCAGTAGGCATCAAACACCAGGTCGGCTTCTTCCTGGTTGGCCATCATCAGGGGGATCTTTTCGCGGTGGGTCTTACTGTCGGACCAGACAATGTCCAGCTTGATGTTCAGGGTATCCTTGGTTTCTTCCTCAAACTTCTGTTTGACGGCGTCGAAGCCCTCGGCCTGGCCGAACATGTAGATTTTCAGGGTGGTTTCAGCGGGGGCACCGCTGCCGCCGGATGCGGCGGTGGTGGAACCAGTGGATGCAGTGGATGCGGAACCGCCGCAGGCAGCAAGGCTGGCAGCGAGCGCACCGGTCATGGCCAGGGAAGCAGCGCGTTTCAGTGTGTTTTTCATGGGGGTCCTCCTTTTTAATCAGTAAGCGTTTTATCGTCTGCCCGTTGAGCGCGGGCTTAAGATACAAAATTGGTAGTGTGATTTGCAGTGATCAGCCCTTGACGGAGCCAACCATGATGCCGCTGGTGAAGTACTTTTGAACAAAGGGGTAAACCAGAACGATGGGGCCGATGGTGACCATGGCGGTAGCCATTTTGCTGGTGGTGGTGGGCAGATCCAGCGACGAAATGCCGATCTGACCGGCCATCTGTTTCATAAATTCGGTGTTGCGCAGCATCTCCATGATGATGGCCTGCAGGGGTTTGAGGGCGGATTTATCAATGTACATCAGCGCCTGGAACCAGTTGTTCCAGTAAGCCAGGGCGTAAAACAGGCCGATGGTGGCCAGCGCCGGGGTAGCGCAGGGCAGGATGATCTTCCACATGATGGTAAAATCGTTGGCACCGTCAATGCGGGCGGATTCGGCCAAGGAGGCTGGGATGCTGGTAAAGAAGTTGCGCAGCAGGAACATGTTCCACGGGTTGATCAAAATGGGAATGATGAGCACCCAGATGCTGTCTTTCATGTGCAGGTAGCGGGAGATCAGCATGTAGGAGGGAACCAGGCCGCCGGAGAAGAGCATGGTAAAGTAGACGAAGAAGTTGATCTTGCTGCCGTACTTCAGCTGTCCGGTGGAAAGCGGGTACGCCAGCAGCACCGAGGCAGCCAGACTGAGGAAGGTGCCCACAATGGTGACAAACAGCGAAACACCGTAACTTTGAAAGATCTGGCTGGTTCGGAACAGCAGCTTGTACGCCTGGGCCGAAAACTCGGTGGGGTACAGGGCAAAACCATTGCGGGCCAGCCCAACCTCGCTGGTAAAGGATGCCGCCAGCGCCATGATAAAGGGGATCAGGCAGCAGATTGCAAACGCAATGGCGATAACGTAACAGACAACGGTCAGAACACGGTCGCCCAACGGCTTGCGGATTTTGACAGTTTGTGTGGTGGATGCCATAAAACAAACACTCCTCTTGGTTTTCAGATACACTTTAGAAAATAGCGGAATCCGGTTCAAAGCGGCGGGCCAGGTTGTTGGCAAAGTAAACGAACACAAAGCCAAGCACACTCTGGATCAGGCCGACAGCGGTGGACATGCCGTAGTTGTTCAGCTGGCGCAGCATGCGGTACACATAGGTATCAATAACGTCCGTGGTGGCAAACAGCATGCTGTTATCCTGCACCAGGCCATAGATCATGCCAAAGTCGCCATAGAAGATGCGGCCGACGCTGAACAGGGTCATCAGAACAATGGTGGGTTTCAGCATGGGCAGTGTCAGGTGGATGATCTGCTGCCAGCGGCTGGCACCGTCGATCTCGGCAGCTTCATAGATGCCGGGGTCCATGCCGGTGATGGTTGCGATGTAAACGATCGCGCTATAGCCGGCGCCCTGCCAGATCTTCATGATAACCAGGATCAGCCGCCAGGGGCCGGGGTCCGAATAGAAGCTGATGTTCATGCCGTGCTGGGCAAGGAAAGTGGAAAGCATGCCGCCGTCCGCTTTGAGGAAGCCTTCCAGGAAGAGGGCGATGACGGCCCAGGAAACGAAGTAAGGCAGGATGGAAAGGGTCTGGGTTACTTTTTTGACCCGCTTGCCGCGGACCTCATTAAAGATGATGGCCAGCGCGACCGAAGCCAGCGTACTGAAGAAGATGAACAGGATGTTCAGGTACAGCGTGTTGCCGATGACCTTTAATACGGTCTGGCGAGTGCCATCAGCAAACAGGAACTTGAAGTTGTTCAGGCCGCCGAACTCCGAACCAAAGATGCCTTTAACAAGGTTGAAGTTCTGGAATGCCATCACCAAACCGCCCATCGGGATGTAACTGAAGATAAGGAAGAACAAAATTCCGGGGACGGTCATTAAGTAAAGGACCCAGTTCTTTTTGATCTCAAACAGGAAGCCGTGCTTCTCTTTTTTCTTTTGCTGCGGTGCAGCTGCAGTTGTTTTTGCAGGCATGTTCGCCAGCTCCTTTCGTGTTTGTCTGCAGGTTTGTTCCTTGTCTGCATCATACCGCATGCCAAGGCCCGCAACAAGTCAAAATACCCGTCTGCGCCGGGGTGTGGTGGATGTTGTACACGAAAAAACGGCTTAACAAAGCCATTTGGCACGCAGGAGGTGCTTTTTATACACAAATCGGTGGTTTTGTGACCTGGGCGGGCCTTGTCAAAAATCAGTGGTTTGCTATAATAAAAACAGGTCCACGATACAATGATTCGGCAAAATCAGAAGTGAACTTCCGAGCATAAGCCAGAGCCAGAACGATATTAAGAAAGGAAGCCCCCCGCCCATGAAAAGCCTGCCGCCCATCCTGCACAAGGCCAACGCGCTGTTCCACCAGAAACGCATGTTCTGGCGGATTTTGGTGCTGTACCTTGCGGGCAGCATTTTGCTGCTGAGCATCTTTTCCGGCGTGCTGACTGCCTACCTGACCAGGCAGGCCACGCAGGAAACCATCAGCCGCAACAACGATGCCCTGGGCCAGGCATACGCCGCCGCGGATTATATGCTGAACACAGCATATGAGACCTATTATAAAATGTACCAGTCTTACGAAGCGACCGGCGTGATGTTTGAGGATACCCAGGCAACCGAGCATGCCCTGACCGCGGCCAAACTGTTCAAACAGATCAACAGCGGGGTGGACTGTGTGGAATCGGTCTATTTTGTCAACCGCGCAGCAAACCGTGTTTATGCCAGCGATGGCACCATCAGCACACTGAATGATTTTTATGACACCCAGGCGCTGCGGCTCTTCCAATTTTATAATGAAAATTCCAACACGCTGTTTCTGCCGCGCAAAACCGTGTTTGCCACAGCAGGCGGCCAAAAGCAGGAACATTATTATATCAGCCTGATCTTCTCCCGCCGCAACGCCGTCATGATCCCCATGGGCGGTATGGTGGTCAACCTGAACGAACGCCGCCTGATCGATTTGATCACCCAGGATCTGGAAACACCGGGCGACCTTTATATCGTGTCCGAAAACGGCAGCATTCTTGCCAATGCAGACCCCGAAAAAGTGAACACCTCGATTTATGGCAGCGAGCTGTGGGCGCAGATCACCGAACATGCCGAGCAGCAGGAATTTTCTTTCCAAACCCAGTGGGAGGGGCAGGAATGCCTGATTACAGTACGCAATGCACCACGGCTGCGGTTCAGCTTTTTGCGTATCACGCCAATCACCCAGGTGGAAGCCAGCGTGGCCTATATCCGCAGCTTTGCGCTGATTTGTTCCGCGGTGTTTTTGGTGGTGGCGTTTTTGCTGGCGGGCATGGTCAGCCGGTATATCTATCAGCCGCTTTCCAGCCTGGTGACCAGCCTGCGCAGCCATGCGGAAGCAGAACACCCCGCCGGAACGGAGCCTGAACCGGTGCCGATGGACGAGGTTGCCTTTTTGGGCAAAACCTATGAATCGCTGTATACCGAGATGGAAACCCTGGCGCAGGATAACCGCCAGATGGCCCGCATGCGCCGCCGCGAAATTTTGACCGGCCTGATGTTTGGCCGCTATACTGATGAAGAACAGTGCCGGAAGCAGCTGGCCAACATGGAAATTGAACCCGCCGCGCAATATGCCGCCGTGGTGGTGCTGATCGATGATTTTGGAGTGTTCAGCCAGGCGCATAACGTGCAGGACCTGGCGCTGTTCCGCTATGCAGTTGCCAATATGGCGGAAGAACTGCTGGCTGCCTGCGGCCATGCTTACTGCGCCGAGGTGGATAACGACCAGATCGCCGTGCTGCTCTGCATGGAAGAAGCCAAGGAACCGGCGGTTGCCGAAGCCCTGCGTAGCCTGTGCGCCGCGGTGGAAGAACACCTGCACCAGACTGTGACCTGCGGTTTTGGCGGCGCTGCCCCGGCTGTTGCGGAGCTGGTTACCAGCTATAACCGCGCTATGACGGCGGCGGGGTATCGGCTGGTGCAGGGGTGCGGCAGCGTGATCCTCTACCGCGATATTGCCGCCCGCCAAACCCTGACGCCGGAGTACCCACTGGATACCGACGCCGCGGTGGTACAGGCACTGCGCAGCCGCAGCGCCGCCAAGGCGGCCGAAGAGCTGGACCACTTTTTTGACCACTTTGCGTTGGCAAATCTGGATACCATCAACATGGCAACCACCCAGCTGGCCATCAGCCTGAGCCGCACCGTGCACAGCATGGCCGCCGCCCACGAGGGCACCCGCCAGCTGCCCAACTACCGCGTGCTGACCACGATGCTGGCCCAATGCGATACGCTGGACCAGCGCAAAGAACTGCTGAGGGAATACTGCAGCCAGGTGATCGAGATCCGCAACAACGAAGCGCAGACAAAGAAAGAAACGCAGATCGAGCGCATCAAAAAATTTATCGAAACCAATTACGCCAACCCCATGCTGAACACCGAGGATATTGCCGCCTATGCGGAACTTTCACCCAACTACCTGCGCACCGTGTTCAAGAATGCTACCGGGAAAAGCCCCACCGACTACCTGACAGAATACCGCCTGGAACGCGCGATGGAGCTGCTGGTAACGACCAACACTTCCACCAAGGATATTGCCGCGGCAGTTGGCTATTATAACCACCGCTATTTTTACAGTGTGTTCAAAGCCAAAACCGGCATGACGGCGACCGAATACCGCAAAGCCCAGCGGGAAAACCCGGACCAGAAGGGATGTGAAGCCCAATGAAAAAGAAAATATGGCGGGGGCTGCTGGCGCTGCTGACCTGTGCGGCGCTGGTGTGCACCACAGCCTGCAGCACTTCCGGCACGTCCGCGCAGCAGGCGGAAAACAGTCAGGTGCCCACCATCCACATTATGCTGCGGGGGGAAGCGACCGGCATGGACCGCGTGCTGGCTGCCCTGTACGCCCAGATGGACGATGCCCACCGCTGGCAGCTGGATTTCACCTTTGTGGAATCAGCCGATTACGCCCAGCAGCTGGCCCGCAGCCTGACGGCGCACGATAATTATGATTTGGTGTTTGATGCGCAGTGGCTTAGCCTGGCAACACAGGTACAGCAGAAAAACTATAAGAACCTGAAAAATTATTTTAACAGTGCCGAATACCCCGCCCTCCAGGCCGCTTTCCCGGAAGAATACCTGGAAGCCAACCGGATCAGCGGCGGAACCTATGCCATCCCGTTCACCAATACCTATTACGATGTGCCGGGCATTTTTTACCGCAAAGACCTGCTCAAAACGCTGGGCCTGCCGTTTGATTCCATCACCAGCCGCGAACAGCTGGAAACCTACTGGGCCGCTGTGGCGCAGCAGGGAACCATGGAGCCGCTCTCTTTGGGCTCCCGCGGGTTTTACCAGTACAACCTGCCGGAAGTAACGCTGCAGCAGCAAGGGGCCTGGAATGTTCAGGGCTGGAGCTTTTGGGACTATCCGGCCCAGATTTTGATCTCCGCGGATGGAAAAAATGTGCTGGATGTGGTGTTCCCCGGCGATGATGATGCGCATTTTGCCGCTATGCCGGAAGGCTGGCAGCAGAACTTTTTGGATGACTACCTGCTGCAAAACGCTGCCGATTTCCGCTGGACTGCCCCGGAAAGCCTTTTGAAAGAAAACGGAACCACCGCTTTTTTGCAGGGCAAAGCAGCTTCGTATGAAGCGGCGCTGGGCAGCGGCACCGGCCAGGTGCAGAAAAACCTGCGTGCCATCGAACCAGAAGCCGAAGTTGCGTTCTGGCCGTATGACGAAGCATTCCAGCTGCAAAACCGCACGGCGGGGGCCATCCCCACAACGTATGCCGCGTGGAACTATCTGTGCGTGCCATCCTACAGCGCCAACACGGTGGAAACGATGCGCTTTCTGGACTGGCTGTACAGCGATTGGGCCCGCATTGACCTGTTCAACTATGGCGTGGAGGGCACCGACTGGCAGGCGGAAGGCGAGGGGGAATACACCCTGTTGGAATCTGCCGGGGCGGATGCGTTCAACTTCCCCGCGTATGAACTTGCCTGGAACCCGCAGCACCACCGGGTGGATGCAGCCCTGCCGGAAAGCGAAAAGGCACTGCTGGAATATACCTTTGACCCCAACAGCTACACCGCTTCCCCCTTGACCGGGTTCACCCTGAACACAACATCCATCGCCATTGAAATTGCCGGGCTGAACAGCCTGTATAATGAATATTTCATCGCCTTTGGCCATGGCGCTTACGGCTCCGAAACCCAGGCCAAAATTGACGAGATGCACGCCCGCAGCGAAACCATCGCCCTGGAAACCGTGCGGGCCGAAATCGCCCGCCAGGTACAGCAATATCTTGATAAAAATAACGCTGCATAGATGTTCAAACACCAGTGTTCAAAATCCAACACCCTGCATGGTTTGGTACATAATGGCAGCAGACAAACACCCCCGTTGGCCTTATACTAGGGGTGTATCTGAAAAGTCAAAAATTTAGCCTGTTTCTACAAACGCAGCCGGATTCCGCATTAAAAGCCTTGGAATTCGTCTTGTGTTTGCGAAATATGCGTCATTTTCTTTGTTTTCAGAGACACCTTAGGGGATATCCTAAAAGGCTAACGGGGGTGTTTATTATGAAGCTGGGCCTTGTTCAGACCAAGCATAACGCCATGTATGATTTCCTGAACCCGGCGTTCCCATTTACCACTGCGGAATGCCGTGCCATGCAAAAACAGCAGGTGGAACAAAATCTTGCCCTGTTGGCCCAGGCCGCGGGGCAGCAGTATGACCTGTTGGTAACAACGGAGTGCATCAATTATATCCGCACGGCGAACCATAACCGGGCGGCGGACCGGGCGCTGTACCTCAGGCTCGATGACCCACAGTTTGCCGCACTGGGCCAGGCGGCTAAAGCTGCAAACGCCTGGCTGGTGGCGGGCGCTGCCTACCGGGACGAAGCGGGGACCTATAACGCCGCGCTGCTGTTTGACCGCAGCGGCGCTCTGCGAACCATCTACCGCAAAACGCACCTGGCCGGGGACGAAGCCGATGTATTTACACCGGGCAGCGAACTGTGCGTGCAGGATGCAGATTTTGGCCGGTTTGGCGTCTGCATCTGCTGGGATATGCAGTTCCCGGAGGTTGCCCGCAGCCTGGCCTTGCGCGGGGCGCAGCTGGTCGTTTGCCCCACCTGGGGGTGGGAGGCCGACCTGTACGGCAAAGCCCGCGCCTATGAGAACGGCATTTTTACCGCCGCGGCCATGGCGGTGCCCGGCTGGGGCGATATTGAAGCCCCCCGCACCCCTAGCAGCGTGATTGCCCCGGATGGTGCCTTTGCCGCCCGCGGCCCCGCTGACCGTGCGGCGCTGGTCAGCTGCGAACTTGACCTGACGCAAACCGCGGCGTACCACGCCATCCGGCTGGATGCCCGCCGCCCCGAACTGTATCAAAAATAATCAGGACGATATAGAGGAGAAAAACATGCTGAACCTGAATACAGCCGAACAGAACTGGGCCAAAGATACCGCTGCCCGCTTTGAACACAAACTGCGTGCCGTGCGCGAGCGCAGCGCCGAGAAAATCCCTAACCGCGCCGTAAATGGCGTACACAATAATAAGGCCGATGGCGGCCAATACAACCCCGACGATGGCCTTTGCTGGTGGACCAACGGCTTTTGGGCCGGGATGCTGTGGCAGGCATACCATGCCGCAAACGATGCCCGCTATGCCGAGATCGCCCGCTATACCGAAGAAAAACTGGATGAATGCTTTAAGACCTATTACGGCCTGCACCATGATGTCGGCTTTATGTGGCTGCCCAGTGCTGTGGCGGATTACCGCCTGACCCAAAATGCCGATGCCCGCCGCCGCGGTTTGCACGCCGCGCAGCTGCTGGCCGGGCGGTTCAACCCGGTGGGGTACATCCGCGCCTGGAACGATATCCCCGGTTCGGATGCCGATACCCGCGGCTGGGTGATCGTTGACAGCATGTTCAACATTCCGCTGCTTTACTGGGCCAGCGAGGAAACCGGCGATCCGCGGTTCAAAAAAATTGCCATGACCCATGCCGATACCGTGGCCGCCAACTTTGTGCGGCCGGATGGCAGTGTGTGCCACATCGTGGAGTTTGCCCCCGAAACCGGTGCGTTCATCCGCGATTACGGCGGCCAGGGGTACGCCCAGGGTTCCAGCTGGACCCGCGGCCAGACCTGGGCGCTGTATGGCTTTGTGATGAGCTATAAGCACACCGGCGCGGTGCGCTACCTGGCAATGGCCCAGAAAGTGGCCGAATATTTTATTGCCCACATCCCGCTTGATGGGCGCATCCCGGTGGATTTCTGCCAGCCTGCCGAGCCGAACTATTATGATGATATTGCCGCCGCCGTGGCCGCCTGCGGGTTGATCGAGCTGGCAAAGCTGATGCCGGAAAAGCAGGATGAATACCTTGCCCCCGCACTGAAAATGCTGCACGCGCTGGACGATACCGCCGACTGGGACGAAGCCCATGATGGCTACTTACAGTATTGCAGCGCCGACTACCACGGCAAAGAGCATAACGTCAACTTTACTTATGGTGACTATTATTTTTACGAAGCACTGTTAAAACTGACCGGGGATGAAATTTACCTGTGGTAAAAGGAGAGCTTGCAGCATGCGGAAGCAATTCAGCCGTTTTACCAAAGGCGGGCTGACCGCCATCTACAACGCCCCACCAGCTGGCAGGCCAGCTGACCGTGGGCGGCCTGGCGGATTTTGACGCTGCCGATTTTATTTTTGAAACCAATGAAAACAGTACAGAAAAATAAAGAGGTGCCGCAATGAACACCATCCAGAACCCTATCCTGCCCGGTTTTGCGCCGGATGCCAGTGCCCTGCGCGTGGGCAGTGATTATTATATTGCAACTTCCACCTTTGAATGGTGGCCCGGTATTGAAATTTATCACACCAAAGATCTTGTCAACTGGCAGTGGGTGGCCGCGCCCATTGACCGGCCGGAACTGGTGCCCAGCGGGCTGCTTGGCAACTATAACTCCGGCAGCCTGTGGGCACCGCATCTTTCCTATGCGGAGGGGCTGTTCTGGCTTGTCTACACCGACGTCAAAAGTGCAACTGCGTTCAAGGATACGCTGAACTATGTGATCACCGCCCCGGCCATCACCGGCCCGTGGAGCAAGCCAACTTTGGTAACAGCCAGCGGGTTTGACCCATCGCTGTTCCATGATGACGATGGCAGGCATTATTTCTTGAACATGCTGTTCGATTGGCGGCTGGAAAATCCCGGCTTTGCCGGGACGGTCATCCAGGAGTTTGACCCCGTTACCCGCCAGCTGGTGGGGGAGCGCAGGCATTTTTACCGCGGTACCAGCCTTGGCGTCTGCGAAGGGCCGCAGATCCTCAAAAAAGACGGCTATTATTACCTGCTCTGCGCAGCGGGCGGCACCGGCTACCTGCACGCCGCCACTGTTGCCCGCGCCAAAACGCTGGACGGCCCGTGGGAGGATTCACCCTACTTTCCGCTGCTGACCGCGTGGGATGACGAAACCAACCCGCTGCAAAAAAGCGGCCATGCCTGCTTTATCGAGATCGGCGGCGAGTGGTACATTACCCACATCTGCGCCCGCCCCCTGACAACGCGCGGAAACTGCACGCTGGGGCGCGAAACAGCACTGCAAAAAATTGAGTGGGTGTATGGTTGGCCGCGCCTGGCCAATGGCACCCACCACCCGGATCTTGTCATCCCCGCGCCCGCCGCGGCAGGGGACGTGAAGCAAATCCTTGACCACAGCGAGGCCGTGACCTTTGCACCGGATAAGCCGCTGCCCCATACCTTCAAAACACTGCGCACCCCGCTGGCGGCTGAAACCGATTACAGCCTGACGGCCCGCCCCGGCTGGCTGCGGCTGTACGGCGGGCAGACACTTTCCAGCCACCACAAACAGACATTGTTTGCCCGGCGCTGGCAGAGCTTTGCCTTCACCGCAGAAACAAAAATTGATTTTGCACCGCAGAATTTCCAACAGGTGGCGGGGCTGGTGCTCTTTTATGATACCTGCGACTGGATCTATGCCTACATCACCTGGGATGAGCGCATCGGCGCACGCACGCTGCAAATTATGCGGTGTGATTTCAAAGATTTTACCTATGGCAGCAAAGCAATCCCACTGCCGGATGGCGAAATTACACTGAAAGCCGTGGTCAACGGTGCAGAAGCGCAATTCTATTATAAGGTAGACGGCGATTGGCAGCCCCTGGGCGGCCCCCAGCCCGCCGACCATTTGAGCGATGATTACGTTGAAACCCGCCGCGGCCGCTGCGCCTTTACCGGCGCAATGGTGGGCATCTGCGCCCAGGATATGGATGCCCACCGCAGCCATGCGGATTTTGCCTATTTCAATTATGAGGAATGAGGAAATACGGAATGCTGTATCTTGGCGTAGACCTGGGCGGGACCAACATCAAAGCCGCCCTTGTAACGGCGAACGGTGAGATTATAAAAGAAGCAAGCACCCCCCACCAACCTGCCCCGAACGGCGCAGGCTGTCTGCGATGATATCGCAGCGTTATGTTTGCAGTTGGCGGAAGGGCAGCCGGTTGCGGGCATCGGCGTGGGCTGCCCCGGCACAGTGGATGACGGCGTGGTGCTGTATTCTAATAACCTTGACTGGCACGATTTTGCCATGGCGGATTACCTGAACGCCAAAACCGGCCTGCCGGTACATATTGGCAACGATGCCAACGTGGCCGCATTGGGCGAAGCGCTGGCGGGCTGCGGCCGCAACGCCGAAAGCACGGTTGTGGTAACGCTGGGCACCGGAGTTGGTGCGGGTGTGGTGCTGGGCGGCAAATTGCTGACCGGCTACACCGGCGCGGCTTCCGAAGCTGGGCACATGGTCATCCTGGATACACCCAACGCCCCGCGCTGTACCTGCGGCCGCCCCGGCTGTTTGGAAGCGCTGGCCAGTGCCACGGCACTTATCCGCATGACGCGGGAAGCCCGCCGCGCCCACCCGCAAAGCCTGTTGAATACCCTTGCTTTCGCCGAAGCCGATGTGACCGGCCGCACCGCGTTTGACGCTGCCGCACAGGGCGATGCAGCAGGGCAGGTGGTCGTGGATGGCTACATCCACTATCTGGCTGTGGGGGTGGCGAACCTCATCAATATCTTCTTCCCGGAAGTCATCGGCCTGTCCGGCGGGGTGGCCAACCAGGGCGAAAACCTGCTGGCACCCCTGCGCGCTGCCATGGAGCCGATGGTGTTCGGTAACCAGTTCGCCAAAAAGCATACCCGAATTACGACTTGCACCCTTGGTTACCGGGCCGGGGTGATCGGCGCGGCGCTGCTGGCAAAACAGGAGGGGTGAACCATGGCAATATTAAAATTGACGCCCAGCTGTAAAGATTACCTGTGGGGCGGCAGCCGCCTGCGCATGGATTTTGGTGTGCAGAGCGATCTGGACCCGCTGGCCGAAGCATGGGTGCTTTCCTGCCATCCGGACGGGCCCAGCTATCTGCCGGATGGCAGTACGCTGGCCGATTATATCGCCGCGCACCCCGGCTGCCTGGGCACAAACTGCGAAAGATTTGAGCAGTTCCCGATCCTGACCAAATTCATTGATGCAAAGAACAATCTGTCCATTCAGGTGCACCCGTCCAACGATTACGCTCTGAAAAATGAACACCAGTACGGCAAAACCGAGATGTGGTATGTGCTGGACTGTGAGCCGGGGGCCTTTTTGTACTATGGCTTTGCCCACGAAATTTCCAAGGAAGAGTTTGCCGAGCGCATTAAAAACAATACTTTAACCGAGGTGTTGAACGCTGTACCTGTGCAGAAAGGTGATTGCTTTTTTATCCCGTCCGGCACGCTGCACGCCATCTGCAAGGGGATCGTTGTGGCCGAAGTACAACAAAACTCCAACGTGACCTACCGCGTTTACGATTATGGCCGCGTTGGAGCCGATGGCAAGCCCCGCGCCCTGCATGTGGAAAAGGCGCTGGATGTGACGATGCGTACCCCGCCGATCCGCCACGATTTTGGCGGGCATCTGGCGCAGTGCGATTATTTTACCGTGGATGTCAAGAATGGGCCGTTTGACGGTGCGGCAGATGAAACCTCGTTTGTATCGCTGCTGTTTGTGGATGGCACCGGCAGCCTGACCTGCGGCGATGAGACAGTGCAGGTAAACAAAGGAGAAAGTTATTTTTTGCCCGCTGACAGCGGAAAATACGCGGTAAACGGCAGCTGCGAAACGCTGGTTACAACAATTCCGGACGGCGCAGCAAGCCAAACGGCGGAATAAAAAACAAAAAAGATGGAAAGCAAAAAGTTCCGGTTCAGCCAGATGACACGTTGAACCGGAACTTTTTGCTTATTGTATAATAGTTTGATAGGTTATAATTTTATAAGCTATTATTTATAAGCTATTATAGGATAGATGAATAAAGCATGAAGTGTACATAAAGTGTAATTGTTATAAAGTTATAAGCCGTCTAAAGATGTTGCTGCACATGATGCCGGGAGGAACTTTATGTGATTTAGAGACAGGAACGGGGCAAGGGGCAGGGCTTTTGAGCCGGATATGCAATTTCGCTAAAGCTATGTTTAGCGAAATATAGAGGAGAGCGGAAACCGGAACGGGAGCCCCGCGGTAGAAACCTGCCATGTGATACGGTTCAATCCGTGACAAAGCCATGTTTGTGTGCTATTATAAAAATATAAAAGTAGAATGTGCCAAGCGGCAGGCACAGGATGACGGAAAATGGATTATGGTGTATATGATGGTATCGGAAGATATAACCGGGAGGAGCATGAAATGTGAGAGGACGAAAATATCTGCGGCGTTTAACAGTTGTGATCCTGGTTGGTGTACTGATCCCCGCGCTGATTGCTTTTGCGGTGTTCCGCAACTATACACTGACAAACCGTGAAAAATCCACCGAGGAAGCCTATAACCGGGCATTTACGACTTATACTTTCTTGCTGGACCGCAAAATACAGGAACTGGAGTCTTACGCAGTCCGTATCAGTGTGGATAGCCGGGAGCGCAGCAGCCTTTTGATAAACGGCTTCGGCCAGTTGGAGGCGTACCGCATTTACCAGCTGACCCAGGATCTGCGCCAACACTACCCGCGCACAGATGTGAGCGACTGGGGCATCTACAGCTATAATGACCAGCGGTTTATTACTTCAGAATATTCCTGCACATTATCGGACTTTTTATTTAAGTATACCGGTCAGACCGATCTGGATTCGGATTTTGCAGCACTTTTTTCTGCGGACCGATACAAGCTGCGGGACACGCTGTTTGCCACAACGCAGCCGGGCGGTGCACAAAACAGCCGCCTTATCGTTGGCGTTTGCACACGTATCGGTTATAGCAGTGATCCGGCCATGGTCTTCTATGTTCTTTCGCCGGAAGATGTAAAAGATTCCATGGCGATGGTTGGCGGTGCAGGCATCTCGTATTATCTGCGGGATAAAGATAACACGGTTTTGCTTTCCTGGGGCGACCTGCCGGAAGAAAGTGCCGATACCGTTTTGCAGCAAAGCGGTTGGAAACGAACCATGGGGGTTCGCCAGCAGATGCGCTATGATATCAACAGCCGTTATCCAGAATTGTCTGTAACGGCATATGTCTTTGCAGGACGAGATCATTACACTGTTCAACAGTATGTGGCTGATCTTGGTTGTAATGGTGGCACTGATGCTGGTCATAGGCGGTGCGGCGATCTATGTTTCTTACAAGCCGGTACAGGAGCTGATAGAAAAGTTTGACTATAACGGCGGCAATGAGAGTTTGAGCTGATCCTGAACAAAATGACCGCCAATGTATCCAAAATTGATGAACAGCAGCTGTTGATCATGGACCTGCTGATGAACCACCTGCTGTACGGGGTGCCTATTTCGGCAGAGCAGATCCAGCAGCTGGGTGTTGCGAACAGCCACCAGTATTATTGTGTGTTCTTGATGGATGGCTACTCTTTCGTGAACAGCGAAATGACAAAAAAGCTGACCGAAGAACTGGAACAAAGCTGTAACGCCCGCGTTTTTGTCACCGACTGGTACGAGGGCAACTGTAACGTTCTGATCTGCTTTATGGAGCAGCAGGATCCCTCCGCTTTGGAACAGGAACTGAAAGATTGGCTGCAGGCAAACTGTAGCACGAGCGGCGAGCTTTACACCGGCCCTGTTTGCGATAAGCTGGAAAACATCCAGCAGAGTTTCAGCAACTGTGTGGAACAGCGCAAGAAGAAGCAGAAAAAGGCCCCAGCCGCCGAAAAAGCGGAATCCCCGAAGCGCATAAAGCAGAAAGAAATGCTGCAGCTGATCCTGGCATATATGGATGCCAACTTCCGTGATGCGGGAATCAGCCAGGTACAGGTTGCCGACTGGTTCCAGATCTCCAACTACACCTTGAGCCGTATGTTCAAAAGTGAGATGGGAATTGGCTTTGCGGAATATCTGTCCGCCAAGCGGCTGGAATACGCCAAAGAATTGTTGCTGACAACGGATTACCCCGTGCGGGAAATCGCCCTGATGTCCGGCTTCACAAACGAAAATTACTTTTCCCGCACATTCAAGCTTTATACCGGCACCGTTCCGTCCACGTTCCGGAAGCAGTAACGCTGCAAAAAACAACAAATTTCGCAAAAAGTCACACTTCTTCCCGCCGCCCGGTCAACCGGGCGGCGTTTTTACTGCCATTTTTGCCGCCGTGAATATGACGAAAAAAGCCGCCATTCCTTTATACAAAATGTGCATGAACTGTCTTTTTTTGCGGGCAATTTACACATTTTTGCAAAATATTGCGGCGCTTTTGCCAGAATCAACTGTAAAAGTGTGATATTTTTTGTGGTGTTTGTTGCTGTTTATCACCCCTGCAAAATTCTATTCTTGAAGAAAAAACCGTTTGTGGGTATGCTGGAATCAATCCAAGCCGGCACCGTGAGGATGCCGGATAAAGCTTCCGCCTCATCCACAAAAACAGTTCAACGCAAGGAGAACGACTCTATGAAAAGTCCATTCAAAGCAAAAGATGCACCGGCTTCCGGCAGCGCCGCCATGGTAAATTCCAGAGGCAAACTGGTTACCAGGCTCCGCAGAAACAGAGATTACTACTTAATGATGCTGCCCGCCCTGATCTACATTCTGATGTTCTGTTACGCCCCCCATGTACGGCTTGCAGATTGCATTCAAGAATTACAAAATGTCCCTTGGTGTGGCAGGCAGCCCGTGGATCGGCTTCCGCAACTTTACGGATTTCTTTAACAGTTACTACTTCGGCACGCTGATCCGCAACACGCTGACCCTTTCTTTATACAATCTGGCGGTCGGGTTCCCCATCCCCATCATCATTGCGTTGATCCTGAACGAACTGACCGGCAAGTTCAAAAAATTCACCCAGACAATTTTGTATGCACCGCACTTCATTTCGCTGGTCGTTCTGGTCAGCACGCTGAACTGCATGCTTTCTCCCTCGCAGGGGGTTGTGAACACCATTCTGGAAATGCTGGGCTTTGAGCGCAACTACTTTATGGCCAACCCCGCTTATTTCCCCCACCTGTATGTGTGGTCCGGCGTCTGGCAGGGCATGGGCTGGAGCGCTATCATCTATCTGGCTGCGCTGTCCGGCGTTGACCCCACGCTGTACGAAGCCGCCGACATGGACGGCGCCACCCGCCTGCAGAAGATCATCCACATCAACCTGCCTGCTCTGATGCCCACTATCATTATTATGCTGATTATGAGTGTTGGCAAAATTGTTTCCGTTGGTTATGAAAAAGTTTATCTGATGCAGAACGACCTGAACATCGAAACAGCAGAAGTTATTTCCACTTATGTGTACAAGCGCGGCCTGATCAACAGCAACTACAGCTTTGCCGCGGCGGTTGACCTGTTCAACAACGTCATTAACGTTACACTGGTCCTGATTGCCAACAAGATTTCCAAGATGATCAGCGACACCAGCCTGTTCTGATCAGTGGGAGGGAATGTTACAATGAAAACCAAGAGAAAACTGAAAGGCATCACCGCGTTTGATGTGATTGTTACCATCATTGCCCTTTTGCTGATTGCAATCATCGGTTATCCGCTGATCCTGGTTCTTTCCAACTCTATCAGCAACCCCACCATGGTTGCCACGGGCAAGGTGCTGTTCTTCCCTGTCGGCTTTACGATGGAGGGCTACAAGGCCGTCTTTACAAACAAAGATATCCTGACCGGTTACGGCAACACCATTTTTTACACGATTGCCAAAACCCTGTTGAGCCTGTGCGTTACGCTGCCCACCGGTTACGCGCTGAGCAAATCCAACCTGCCGGGGCGCGGCATTTTTATGACACTGTTCATGATTACGATGTACTTTTCCGGTGGTTTGATCCCCACCTATCTGCAGGTCAAATCCTATGGCCTGTACAACTCCCGCGCAGCGATCGTGATTCTGGGCTGCTTCAGCATGTACAACTGCATCATCTGCCGCTCGTTCTTCTCCTCCATGCCGCACGAGCTGGAAGAAGCCGCTGAAATTGACGGCTGCACCCCGCTGATGACCTTTGTTAAAATTATTCTGCCGCTGTCCAAAGCGCTGATCGGTGTTATTGTGCTGTATGTGGCGGTTGGCCAGTGGAACAGCTACATGGACTGCCTGATTTATATTCAGGATACCGCAAAAATGTCCCTGCAGGTGATCCTGCGCCGCATCATGACGCTGGCGCAGACCGCATCCCTGATGGATGACGCCGGAGAATACGCCGCCCAGATGGCAGACCGCGAAGCGCTGCTGCGCTACTCCGCCATGGTCGTTTCCTCGGTTCCGCTGCTGGTGGTTTACCCCTTCCTGCAGAAATATTTTGACAAAGGCGTCATGATTGGTTCGGTAAAAGGCTGATAACGGGCAACCGTTGATCGGCACAAAATAAACGCACTCACAAAGAAAGGAAGAATCCATGAAAACAAAAAGAATTGCAGCCCTCGGCATGGCCGCAGCCGTGATGACATCCGTATGTGGATGCTCTGCTGCACCGGCAGCCAGCAGCACCACCACCGCAAGCAGCGATAGCACTGTTACCGCAAACGAAACAATCGACAATGCCGCTGCTGCCAGCGATTACGTTGCTACCTACCCCATTGTTGATGAACCCATCACCGTTACCGGATTGGTTGTTGGCGCGGATGACAGCATCAGCGAAAGCCGCCTGGTTTGGGACAAAGCTTCTGAAATCACCGGCATCAATATCAAGTGGATCAACATTGACGCGGATTCGCTGGCAACTTATCTGGCTGGCAATGACTGGCCCGACTTCTTCCACACCGGAGAGCTGACTTCCAGCCAGGTCAATGACTATGGCATCCAGGGCGGTCGCTTCGTCAACTACCTGGATAAGCTGGACATTATGCCCAACCTGGCCCAGACCCTGAAAGACTTCCCCGCAGCCCGTGCTTCCTCCGTTGAGCTGAACGGTGAGATGTACAAGTTGTTCACTGTTTCCGGTACAAGCTCCACCAGCACCAGCTGCCGTCCTTACTACCGCCATGATGTTCCGGAAGCTGCAGGCATTGAGAATCCCCCCACAACAGTTGATGAACTTTACGAGGATTTGAAGATTCTGAAAGAGAAGAACGGCGTTCCCAGCCTGATTCTTGATACCCGTGCTGATACCGGCATGGTTCCCATGCTGTTCTGCGCTTTTGGCGACCTGCACAACCTGAACTTTGACGATGACGGCACCGGCAATGTTGTATATGCTCCCATCACCGACCAGACCAAGCGCTATTATGAGTTCCTGCATAAGCTTTATGATGAAGAACTCATGAACCGCGAGTGGCTGACCATGGATAACTCTGTTTCTGAACAGCTGGCTAAGGGCGGTCAAGTTGCTTTCCCGAAAGCCGCTGCTGCCCAGCTCCTGGGTCAGGACGATTTGAATGGTAACTGGGACAATTTGGATTGCCTGGCTCCCCTGACCAGCGAATATAGCCAGACCCAAGAACTGCCTGGCAATATTGACTACCGCAACAAGCCCGGCATGTTCATCAACAAGGATAGCCAGTATGTGGACGAGCTGTGCAAACTCTTCGATATCGCTTTTGCCACTGAGGAAGTTGTTCCTGGCTCCGGCCTGTACGGCCAGACCTTCACCTTTGGCTTTGAAGGCGTTGATTGGAAGATGAACGACGATAACACCTATGACCAGATGGTTCCTGAGAACTTCAGCTCCGCCCGATGTCAAGTCTTGGACAACTTTTTTCACAAATAAATTTGAAAAAGCACAAAAATAGGCTCATCAAAGCCAAAGCAGTTTTCAATCTGCCCTTGGCTTCAATGAGCCTTTATCCAAAAGAAAAGAGCCATCTCAGGTCACTGCATCTCTGCATGACAACTGAAATGGCTCTATAATCACTGTGCTATATACAAATCTTTTAGTTCGTCCAAAATCTGATTTTTCGTTCTCCCTACCAGCCCCAACTGCTTAACGTCAACGCTTTCATTTTGCATCCGCTGCACAAACTCTTGAACATCCGTATAAACTCCTTGGGGAGCTGTAATCTTGATCGTTGGATCAATCAATTCCGTCAAGCGGAAAACATCGTTCTTATGCTTCTTGATGTTTTTGCTATCAACGTGTTCACCTGCGGCCTTGCGATCTGTCAAATCCATCCATGCTTTTGCCTTAAACGGAATCAAATATGCCGCATCCAAAACGGTCACTCCATCAACAGTAACTTTTCCCTGTTTCAAGAATTCATAGTAATCATCGTCCAAGAGAATAGCAGACAGACTTGAAATATCTTCGTCCATCGGCAATGGCGTTAAAACTGCATCTTCTGGAAGTTGAATTGCATCCAGCTTTCGTGTGAAAAGTTCAATCATCGCAGGATACTGATTCGAGATTGGGTGGCTAAACCGATAAAACTGCGGTACACCCGAACTTTTATTGCAATGTTCATATCCAGCCTGTTTTACATATTCCCAGAACTTCTTTCCAAAATTCGCGTCAACTGCTTCTATAATCAAAACAAGATCAATGTCCTTTGTTGCTCGGAAGTCCAAGCCTTCTTCCGTCATCAGAATGTCACACGCCGTTCCTCCAATGATGGCATATTGTTCTTCACTGCCTTTGAACCATTCCTTAAAACTATCAATTCCTGTAACCATCTATCTTCCTCCACAGTTCATTCAGCATTTCTTCTACTGCTTCTTCAACCCGTTCATCTGCATCTTCCCTCAATGCCAATGCCAGCGAAAGTTCGTCTACAATATTTCGTGCGGACAATTTTCGGGGATTGTATCTCCACATTTCTACGGCCACTTGCACCTGCGAATCTTGCAAGCTATTTGTCATAACATCTTTCCATTGAGAGATTCTTTCTGTTGCATAGCATTTGACGTTCGGTGCGTTCAGCATGGAACACTCTGCCAATGCTGAATATCCACTTTCCAACAGGTCTGTTCCCGCTAATTCTTTCGGAATATAAACCGTTCGTTTTACTGGATTCAGCAGTGTATCTCCTGCTTTTTGGAACAACATTTTGGGAGAATCCTCAGATTGCAGAATTCTCTGCACACCCACTTTCTTTATATGCAGCAATCCCATTTCTTCAAGCTGTTTCGATGCCCTCGATATAGAAGTAGGTGTCAGTTCCAAGTCTTTCGCAGCCTGACTTGTAGACAGTTCTTGTGCGCCTCCATAAATGAAACGCAATAGAAGCATCTGTGCCGAGGGAAGTATTTCTTCCCGTGGCTTTTTTTCAGCATTGCATCGTTCCTGCAAATACAGTGCCATGAAAGGCAAATAAATCTGCCTTCCTTCTACGATGAAGGGAATTTTTTCACGAATCAAATATTCTTTCTGACGAAAGCCAAGTTCATTTAGCACTAGCACAACAGGCAAATTCTCATTTTTCTGTATCCGAGCAATATGCTTTTTCAGCACTTCGACCTGCTCCAATTCTGTCTTAGGATAAAGGAAAATCACCCTTTGTCCATTCATAGAAGCCATCTGCAAACGATACCTTGTGGCTATAAAATTGGGCAAATGTTCAAACTTACCATTCATATAGACAACTTCAATTCCGAGGACTTTATCGAGATACTCCATGTGTTCACCTCCAATCTTAACTCTTTTTCTGTATTATAACTCTTTTTAAGTTAAGATGCAATATTAGAGTTAAGACAAGCTGTAAACTCGCATCATTACTAAGGTTTTTCATGTTTTAAGTTGTCCATGTTATTACATTGTCGTTGATGTTATATCATGGTCAACCGCTTGATGCTACTTTCCTGCCGTGCTATACTTATCTTATACAAAATTGTCAAGAGGGAGTGCATTATCATGAGTAAAAGACTTGTCACTTACTTTTCTGCCAGCGGTGTCACCGCAAAAGTTGCTGAAAATCTGGCAGATGCCATCGGTGCAGACATTTTTGAGATTCAGCCGGAAGTTCCTTATACCAAGGCCGATCTGAACTGGATGGACAAGAAATCCCGCAGCACCATCGAAATGAGCGATCCGACCTCTCGCCCTGCCATCGCCGCCAAACGTGATAACATGGACGAGTATGACACCATCTTTGTCGGCTTCCCTATCTGGTGGTATGTTGCTCCCACCATCATCAATACATTTCTGGAAAGCTATAATCTGAAAGGTAAAACGATTATCCCCTTTGCCACCTCCGGCGGCAGCGGCATGGGCAAGACCAATGAAAAACTTGCGCCAAGCTGCTCTGGTGCAAAATTGCTGCACGGCAAAGTGTTCAGTGCTTATTCCAGCAAAGCTGACTTGTCTGCATGGGTAGAAACGCTCAACCTCTAACCCTCACATTCCTGCGGAATGAAAAGCCCGCCTGGTCGAGAAGATTTACGAATCCTCTCACCCAGACGGGCATTGTTATTTATTCGTGCAGTTCCAAGGACAAGTTCTTCAGGTCAAGCAAGAAGCCATTTTCTACCATTACATTTTTCTATTTTTCATTATCCTCTCTTTTTCTGGCTTCGACCATTCCCATTCCAGAACATAAGACCAATTGAGTTTTGGATTTTTTATTTCCCAAGTATATACGCCATCAAATGTTTCTACTTCTACTGTACTACCCTGTGCTTCTTCATGTTTAAAGAACACCTTCTTCTTTATTGTTCCTGTACAGCACTCTCTAGGCAATCGAACTTCTAGCACCAACAAATCCATCGGGCACTCAATGTCAACCCAATAAAAATTCTCATATCTACAATTCTTGTTTTCGCCCCAAAACTTCGTTTCAAATTCAATCGGCTCATGGAATTTATAATCTCGCGGAAAAACAATGTAATACTCATTATCATATCCGATTTTCTTATAAGGTTTAATGTAGAATCCTTCTGTTTGCGCTCGGAATTTGAATTTCTCATTTGAGAACCACGTTTTTCGTGTGTGCATTTTTCTCGCTTTAACTAGCGTTGTATAGCACGAAAATTTTTGATATAAAACAATTTTATCGCGCTGATATTCCATTATTGCATTCTCTTTTGTGATATGAAAAGCATAGCGATGAATCGCTTTCTTCATAATCAGCAACACTGCAAAAATCAAAAGGAACAGCACTGTCAGGATAAAGAATTTTACTTTCCCTCCGATTTCATCAGCTGAAGATAGAAAAGGGAGCAACTGATGCGCCACTGCCACAACAATCGCATCAATCACAAGTGTAACTATGCTATCCTGCACTTTTTCGAGAGCCTTTTTTATTTTGTCTTTTATCTTCATTATGACACCTTCTCAAATCACACTCGAAACATCATGTTTATTAAGATAATTATACCACTACTTTTGTCGACAGTCCATCCTTATATGTACCATACCTGTCGAAGCATTACTGCCGCCAGTTCCAGAAGCACCACCACGCCGCCGACCACCTGCGGTATCATAAAAATCACGAATCCACCGATCAGCATTTGAAGCGCTTCCATTCCTTGCGACTGCTGCATGAGGTACGAAAGAATCGTCGTTGCCAATAGCACACTACCCAGCAAATAGAAAATCCATGCCGAACAATGATGCAGGAATACCACAAACCACTTTATCAGCCACACAACAAGGATCAGTGGCAGGGTCATAATCACTAGCACCAATTTTAACAGCCATCGAATCGCTTTCATAATGTCCTCTTTCCGGCTGTTTTGTTGCCCATATTATAACACACTCTTTAATGTTACAACATGGGCAACGCAGCCTTTTTTGAAATTCAGTCTGTGTGTAACGCTTTTACAGCATCTTGGATGCTCTGCTCATATTTGAACCGTACCACAATGCGCCCACCATCATATACAAAGACATTTTCAATGAACGCCGACACCATACTTGCCGTAAGCCTAGTGCCATTCAAAAAGTTTTCTGCCTGCTCTGCCGCTGCGCGCACGGTTCTCGGCACAACGCTCTTAGTGGATTCTTCCACTTTGGATTGTTCAATTTGCTCCTGCACCTCTGAAATCCGTCTATCACATTCCTGCTTTTTCTGTTTGTAGGTATCCAGTGGGAGCATCCCTGCTGCGTATTCTTCGTACATCCGCATCTTCTCCCCTTTCAGATTTTTAAGTTCCTGCTCCATCAAAGTTTTGCGGCGGCTTGCCTTTTTGTGGGCTTCCTTCAAATCCTGTTCTTCCTTTTGAATATCTCCATAGAGGACATCCAGCGGGGAGAGTTCCTTTTTAAGTGCCTGAAAAATCGCATTTTCAATATCTGGTATTTCTGTTCTTCCTGCTCCAGCAGTTTCAGATGTTCTTCCACAGATTTCAGTCTGCGTTCATTCTTCGGAATCTCATTGATTTCATCGAGCCGATGTTCCAGTCCGCTGATCTGCTGGATTTTTCCCTGCAATGCGGCCAACACGACTTCTTCCAGCTTGCTTTCGCTGATAAGGTGCGAGGAACAGCCCAGACCGTTGTGGTTTGTGACACAGTGCAGATAAATATACTTTTTCCCATTTTTCGATACCGTGCGCCGCACCATGTTCTGTCCACAGCCGCCGCAGCGCACAATGCCCGAAAACAGATTTACCGTTTGCTGGCCTTTCGATGCACAGGTGTCCAGTTTCAAAACTTCCTGCACAGTGTCAAACAGCTTTTGCGGAATGATTGCTTCGTGCATATTGGGAACTTTGATCCAGCCGGATTCTTCCACATCCCGAATCTTTTTGATTTTGTAATTGATCTTCTGCCGCCTGCCCTGCACCATCGTCCCGGTGTAGACTTCATTTTTCAGAATCCGAAGCACCTGAATTGCCTGCCACTTCGCATGAGTGCCAGCTTTGAAGCCACTGTGATAGTTCAAACCGCACAGCCGTTTGTACTCGCTGGGAGCCAGTACATTTTCACTGTTCAACTGCTCGGCAATCGCCTGTGCGCTCATGCCTTCCAATTTTCTGCGGTAGATGGAGCGAACAATATCCGCTGCATAGTCGTCTACTATCAGCTGATTTTTGTTCCGTTCATCTTTGCAGTAGCCGTAGATTGCATATCCACCGATGAACTCACCCTTGCGCCGCTTAATGTCCAACTGACTGCGCACCTTGATGGAAATATCCCGGCAGTAAGAATCGTTCAGCAAATTCTTGAACGGAACCACAATGTTGTCCGAATCGTTGCTCTCAGCGTTGGCGTTATCATAGTTGTCATTGATGGCGATGAACCGAATCCCCATCATCGGGAAAATCTGTTCCAGATATTTTCCCATCTCAATGTAGTTACGGCCAAGTCGGGATAAGTCCTTGACGATGATGCAGTTGATTTTGCCGGATTTAATATCCTCCATCATCCGATTAAAACCCGGACGCTCAAAATTCGTTCCCGTGTAGCCATCATCGGCGTATTCTTCTGTCAGGTGCAGTTCAGGGTGTTCTGCTGCAAAATCCCGAATCAGTTCTCTCTGATTGCCGATGCTGTTGCTTTCGGCTTTGTCGCCGTCCTCGATGGACAATCTCAGATAGGCCGCTGCCCGTATGTCTTTATTCTTTTCCTTATAAAAAAACAAAGCCATTAAACCTCCTGTCCCCACGCAAATTGCATGGTAAAATCCAGAAAGTTAATGGCTTATGATTGCACTTATTTACTTAACCCGTCTGTATTCTACCAAGCTGTGACGCAAAAATCAAGCTGCTGCGCACATTTTTTCAAAATTTCTTTTTTCAGTGCTTTCCCATACTCTGTAACAGGCAATCCCACAGTTCGCTGCCCTCCGGCCGGAACGATTCATATACGGTAATGCCCTTGATAACCGCTTTTCTGTGATGCACAGGCTCCGTATGCTCCTGTTTAGGCTTTTCGTCAAATTGCTCTTTCTGCTTCATGGAATCAATCCCCCTTTACTAATAGGAATCCAGACGGGCATTTTGGAATACAATTTTTGAAAAAATTTCAAAAAATTTTGAAAAGTGTATTCCAAATCGGGGCTGCGGATTCCTATTTATAGAAGGACTTCTTTTGATAGGTCTACGGCATACGGTAAAAGACAGGTCTTTTCTGGCTTAGAGCAAGATTCGCCTATGGTAACTCAAAACTCACTTTCGTGATTTTTCGTTCCCGGCAATCTTGATGGGGATTCCGTTCCCCATTCCCACGGTACGCACAAAATCTTGGATTTTGGCTATCTGGCTCCACATGAATGTGTTCGCAGCCGAACGCCTACGGCTTATCGCGTCGATCATCGAGAGCATATAGACGTTTTCGCTGTCCCGCGCCCGGTCAATTACCAGAAAGAACGTGTTGCCACCCTTGGTCTTGACTGTAAAGAACTCCTTGCTGGGATCGTCCACGATGTTGTCCTCCACCTCGCCGTTGCCCGCGATGGTGAACGGAATCTTTTCTTCTTCCGTCGGTTCTGCTTCCTCGACCACCTGCACGGGTTCTTCCGTTTCGGCCTTGTCCACATAAGCAAAGGCCGGGGTCGAAAAGCCCACCGCCATCAGCAGGCTCAGAATTGTGCTGGGGATAACAACGCCCAGCCTTTTAAGCATCTTTTTCAAGCACTTCCTCCGTTTCTGCTTCTCCCGAAGCGTTGTTTACGGCGGTCAAGAAAGTCACATTGCCCGCCTGAATGTTGTCCAGCAGAGCCAGCAGTTCGCGCCCGCCCATCTTGGTACTGCGGATGGCACGGATGATTTCGCTGTCCTCTTCCTTTTTCTGCGCTGCCCGGATGGTTCTCAGCCGTTCCTCCAGTTCTGCAATCTGCTGTTCGGTCTTTTCGGCTTCATCCAGATATTTCTGTAATTTCTTGCCCATCGGCCCTCCTTTCAGTTGATACGGCCAAAGCCTAAGCCCTGCCTGCGCCGCTCGATAAGCCGAAACTCATGTTCCAGTTCATCCAGCA
>CAVFVI010000008.1:0-92255 GCA_963626055.1 Acutalibacteraceae bacterium | reverse complement strand
AGGTGCGCAGCAAAAAGTTCATCCACATGGGCAGCATGACCAGCATCAGCATGATATGCTGTTTGTTGGCACGCAGGCGGCTGAGGAAATACCCCACCGGGAACGCCAGCACCAGGCAGATGACGGTGGCTTCCGCCGCAAGCAGCAGGCTGCGGCCAAAAACCGAGGCATAGCGCCCGATGCTGGTCAGGTTGGCAAGGGTGAACTGACCATCGCTGTTGGTCAGGGCATACCACACCACGATGCCAAGCGGCACCACAATAAACAGGACCATCCACACCAGGTACGGTGCGGCAGCCCAGCGCGAAGCTTTGGAACGCAGCATCCCATCACACCTCCTCGCGGGACATGATGTGGATCTCGTCCGGGCCAATGTTCATGCCAATCAGCTCGCCCGGCTGGCTGGCCTGGGTGGAGTGGATCAGCCATTCTTTGCCTTCCACGTCAACGTGCATCTCAAAATGCACGCCCTTGAAGATCACCTCGCGCACAAGGCCGGTCAGCTTGCCAGCGGACGGCGGAACGATATCCACGTCCTCCGGACGGATGACAACCTGCACCGGCTCACGGGGTTTGAAGCCGCGGTCCACACAGGTGAACTCCTGCCCGCCAAAGCTGACAAGGAAGTCTTTTTCCATGATGCCGTCCACAATGTTGGAATCGCCGATAAACTTGGCGACGAAGGCATTGCGCGGCTCGTTATAGATATCCTGCGGGCTGCCGATCTGCTGGATGTTGCCCTTGTTCATGACAACAACGGTATCGGACATGGTCAGGGCTTCTTCCTGGTCGTGGGTAACATACACAAAGGTAATGTTCATCTCACGCTGCAGGCGTTTGAGTTCCAGCTGCATTTCCTTGCGCAGCTTCAGGTCCAAAGCGCCGAGAGGTTCGTCCAGCAGCAGAACACGGGGCTGGTTGACCAGGCTGCGGGCAATGGCCACGCGCTGCTGCTGGCCGCCGGACAGCTGGTTGATGCTGCGGCGCTCAAAGCCGCGCAGGCCCACGGTTTCCAGCATTTCCAGCACTTTGGGGCGGATGGTTTCTTCCGGCAGCTTTTTCAGCCGCAGGCCAAAGGCCACGTTCTCGTACACGTTCAGGTGCGGGAACAGTGCGTACTTCTGGAACACGGTGTTCACCTGCCGCTTATACGGCGGTACCGAGGCAATATCCTTGCCATCGAAAAAGACATTGCCCGATTTTGGGGTGATAAACCCGGCGATCACACGCAAGGTAGTCGTTTTGCCGCAGCCGGAAGGGCCAAGGAAGGTAACGAACTCCTTATCGTGGATGTCAAGGGAAAGTTCGTCCAAGATTCTTTCCCCGTCAAAATCGACGACAATGTCTTTCAGTGATACAATTTCATTCATTTTTACTGCATCCCCCTTTGCGGAATTTGGTCCCACCTCGGGCCTCCTTGATGCCGGCTCGCCGGCTTTTCCCGGTGGGTCAGCGCCAATTATGCCGCCCCGCAAAAGGTTTGTTACACCACCGCAAACGCGGCAGCTGCAGCAGCACATACAACGCCAATGTGTTCTGATGTTTAACAGATGCAACACACAAGCTTCATTATACATTGTTTTGGGGGGCTGTCAACAATTATTTCACATTTTTCCGCCTTTTTACATGGGGATGACAAAAAGCTGGCTTGTCTCCAGTCGTTCTGCGCTGTTTTCTCCCCTGCCCGCCCGCTATTCTCCCCCGCTCACCCACTGCTCTCTGCATCAAAATTAACAGGTCTCGTTCGCAATTATTTTATCCTGTTTCTCCGTAGGGGCGCACATTGTGCGCCCGCCGCCTTTCACCACATTTCAGGGTTAAATATCCGTTGCCGCCCATCATGCGGGCCGATGACGAGCATCGGCCCCTACAAATATTTTTATGCCCGGTGGCTTCTGGCAGGGTGGGTACAGGGTTTGTTCCAAGCTTTTCTATAGGCAAAGAGCAAAATATTAGTTTTCTATTTTCCACAATACACCGATACACAAAAATACCCGCACAGTTTTAGGCTGTACGGGTATTTTGGTATTTCATTGATGATTCAGCAATGCTGAATTTTCAAAACGCGCAAAATTGCTTAGAAAGCAACTTTCTTGGCAATGTAGTCCTTCAGCTCGCTGATGGGCATACGAATCTGCTCCATGGTGTCGCGGTCACGCACGGTCACGCAGTTGTCGGCTTCCACCTTGTCGTCGCCAACGGTCTGGAAGTCTACAGTGATGCACAGCGGGGTGCCGATCTCATCTTGGCGGCGGTAACGCTTGCCGATGGAACCGGCATCGTCGTAATCCACCATAAAGTCCTTGGCCAGCTCGTTGCGGATCTCCATGGCCTTATCGCCCAGCTTTTTGGACAGGGGCAGCACAGCGCACTTGAACGGTGCCAGGAACGGATGCAGGTGCAGCACGGTGCGCACATCTTCCTTGCCCTTGGAGTCGGTCAGGTGCTCCTCGTCATAAGCTTCGCACAGGAAAGCCAGTGCCACACGGTCGCAGCCCAGGGAAGGCTCAATGACGTAAGGAATGTAATGCTCGTTGGTTTCGGGGTCAAAGTATTCCAGGCTCTTGCCGGATGCTTCCTGATGGCGGCCCAGGTCGTAATTGGTACGGTCGGCAATGCCCCACAGCTCGCCCCAGTCGGTGAACGGGAAAGCGTACTCGATATCGGTGGTAGCGCGGCTGTAGAAAGCCAGCTCGGCGGGCTCATGGTCACGCAGGCGCAGGTTTTCTTTGTTGATGCCCAAGGACAGCAGCCACTTTTCGCAGTAATCTTTCCAGTAAGCGAACCAATCCAGGTCGGTGCCCGGCTTGCAGAAGAACTCGCACTCCATCTGCTCGAACTCGCGGGTACGGAAGGTGAAGTTGCCCGGCGTGATTTCGTTACGGAACGCCTTGCCCACCTGGCAGACGCCGAACGGCAGCTTGCGGCGGGTGGTGCGCTGAATGTTGGCAAAGTTGACGAAAATGCCCTGTGCGGTTTCGGGGCGCAGGTAGCAGGTAGAGGAAGAATCCTCGGTTACGCCGATAGCCGTTTTGAACATCAGGTTGAACTTGCGGATGGGGGTAAAGTCATGCTTGCCGCACACGGGGCAGACAACTTCGGGGTGGGTGGCAATAAATTCATCCATCTGGTCAAAGGTCATGCCGTCCACATCCACGTTCTGGCCCTGCTCGCAGTCAGCGATCAGTTTGTCCGCACGGTTGCGGCTCTTGCAGGCGCGGCAGTCTACCAGCGGGTCGCTGAAGTTACCCACATGGCCGGTGGTGACCCAGGTCTGCGGGTTCATCAGGATAGCGGCATCCAGGCCGACGTTGTAGGGGCTTTCCTGCACAAACTTTTTCATCCATGCCTTTTTGACGTTGTTCTTGAACTCAACGCCCAGGGGGCCGTAGTCCCAGCTGTTGGCAAGGCCGCCGTAAATTTCGCTGCCGGGGTAGATGAAACCACGGTTTTTGCACAGGTTGACGATCATGTCCAGAGTCTTTTCGCTGTTCTTCATTTTTTAACTCCTTCCGCATGGCTGGCTGCCACACAAAGCGATTTAACCGGCGCGCGGTGCGCCGTCAGGCCTTTATTATAACACGGGCCGCGGGCAGTGGCAACACTGCCGCCAAAAAAGCCGGAACAAATTTGGCACAACTGCCGAATTTTATCAGCGCGCTTCGCACATCACAAAATTTTAGCCGCGATCTGCTTGGCCAGCTGCAGCACCATTTTGCGGTCCCGCAGCGCGGGGTCCGCTGCGATCAGGCGCTGCAGTTCTTCCCGCACGCGGGGGATTTTGCGCGCTGGAATGCCAATGCGGGCCATTTCTTCCACACTGATGGGCAGCACGATGCTGCTGTCCGCCTTGCCGCGGAACGGCTGCGGGTTTGTGCCCCAAACAAAAAGGTTATGTTTCATCGGGTACCTCCTGGGTGCCTTTGGGCTGGCATTTTTGGTTATTATAGCAGAAATTTTCAAAAAAGTGTTTATTTTGCAGCGAAAAACCTTTATAATATAAAAATCATAGCGCCATGCGCCAAACGAACTGATTGCCAGGCTGGCAGCTGCGGCTGCGCCTGATTTTTTTGAGGTGAAACTTATGTCTTTTATCGGCAGCTATAATCCCCATTTGCTTGATGGTGTGCAGCATGTGCATTTTATCGGCTGCGGCGGTTCCGGCACCTATCCCCTGATCCAGATCCTGCACAGCCGCGGGCTGACCATTTCCGGCAGCGATGTGGAAGAAACCAAGATCACCAAGGCCGAGCGCGCCATGGGCGTGACGGTATATCTGGAGCACGACGCCGCCCATTTGGGCGATGCCCAGCTGGTGGTTTACAGCGCCGCCATCCATGATGAAAACCCTGAACTGAAAGCTGCCCGCGCCCGCGGCATTCCCGCCGTGGAGCGCAGCGTGATGCTGGGCTATGTCAGCCGCATGTATTCCCACAGCGTCTGCGTTTCCGGCACTCACGGCAAAACCACCACCACCGGCATGATCACCACCATGCTGGAACTGGCCGGCAAGGACCCCGCCGCCGTGATTGGCGGCAAGCTGCCGCTGATCGGCGGTTACGGCAAGGCTGGCCACGGCGATGACGTTGTGATCGAAGCCTGCGAATACAGCGAAACTTTCCTGCACCTGACCCCGTTTGTGGGCGTTATTTTGAACATTGATAACGACCACCTGGAATATTACGGCACGATGGGCCGCCTGAAGATGGCGTTCCAGAAGTTTGCCCTGCTTTCCCGCACGGTTGTGTTCAACATGGACGACCGCAACACGGTGGATGTGGTCAACTCCATCGACCGCCCGGTGTTCTCTTTCGGCATCAATGAGGAAGCCCGCTTCCGCGCAGTGAACATTCAGGAATACCGCCCCGGCTTCTATGAATTTGATGTTCTGGAACTGGGCGAGCAGTTCGCCCACATCAAGCTGGGTGTTCCGGGCCGCCACAACATTTATAATGCGTTGGCCATGTGCTGCTGCGTACGCCCGCTGGGCCTGCAGCCTGCCGATGCCGAGCGTGCCGCGGCAGAGTTCCACGGCACCGGCCGCCGGTTTGAGATCAAGGGCGAATGCAACGGTGCCCCCGTGGTGGATGATTACGCCCACCACCCCACCGAACTTGCCGCCACCATGGCAACCGCCCAAAAGATGGGCTACAAGCGCATTATCGCCGTGCATCAGCCGTTTACCTACAGCCGCACCAAGGCCCTGATGGATGACTTTGCCGCCGTGCTGCGCCAGGCCGACCAGTGCGTTCTGCTGCCGATCATGGGCAGCCGCGAGGTTGACGATGGCAGCGTGAAGAGCGAAGACCTGGCCGCCAAGATTCCCGGCAGCATTGTGGTTGACGGCCTGGAAAGCGCCGCCAACTGGGTCAAGCAGAACGCCCGCGAAGGCGACCTTGTGGTTTGCATGAGCTGCGGCGACCTGTACAAAGCCTGTGATATGATGGTGGGCAAAGCGTAAGATTTGTGAATGCGCCGTTATCCAGAGTATAATAAAATCACAAAATAACGAATCTGCCTGTTTTCCCGGTTTGATGCGGGAAAGCGGGCAGATTTTTTGTTGTCTATTTTAGGGTTGCATTTAAGGCATTTTCTTTTCGTGTTTCAGTGTCCAGTATTTGTCGTGTTTCGGAACGGTCAAGACCGTTCCCTACGGAATATTTTGGGGGGTGGGCTGCTTTTTCCACTATCCACTGACCACTCCCCACTCTCCCCCGCTTCACGATGCACATGCCGCCACATCTCCCATTGTCAGGGTGATGTGTCCGTCCAGGGCGGCGTCCGCCACAAACAACACACCGGGGCGGGCGGTACCGGCGGCAATGCGGTCGGCCAGGGCCTGCTCCACCGCACGGCTCACCTTGCGGCGCAGCTCCCGCGCACCATAAGCCGGCACGGTATCACCTGCCAGCGCCGCGGCAGCCGCCGGGGTATGGCGCAGGATATAGCCCTGGCGGGCGGCGCGCTCTTCCAGTTCGCAGAGCAGGCGGTCCGCGATCGCGGCCAGCTGGGCCGGGCCAAGCGGGTCAAACAGCACCACATCATCCAGGCGGCCCATCAATTCCGGGCGGAAGTAATCTTTGGCCTCCTGCAATGCCTTTTTGCCGCGGCGGGCGGTTTCTTCGGCGGCAGCGCCAAAGCCCAGCGGGCTGGCCTGCCCTGCCAGGCAGCGCGCCCCCAGGTTGGAGGTGAGCAGAATGATCGTGTTGGAAAAATCCGCCTTGCGCCCCTGGGCATCGGTCAGGGTGCCATCCTCCAAAATTTGCAGCAGGATATTCTGGATATCGCTGTGGGCTTTTTCAATTTCGTCAAACAGCACCACGCTGTAAGGGCGGCGGCGCACGGCTTCGGTCAACTGGCCGCCCTCATCATGCCCCACATAGCCCGGTGGCGCGCCAATCAGCCGCGCCACCGTGTGCTGCTCCATATATTCGCTCATATCAAACCGCAGCAGGGCTTTTTCGCTGCCAAACCAGCTTTGGGCCAAGGTGCGGGCCAGCTGGGTTTTGCCCACGCCGGTGGGGCCCAGGAACAGCATTGCGCCAATGGGGCGGCCGGCTTCCCGCAGGCCGGTGCGGCTGCGCCGGATGGCCGCCGCCACGGCATGCACCGCCCGCGGCTGGCCGATCACCTGCGCGGCAAGGCGGGCTTCCAGCTGGTCCAGGCGCACCCGTTCGGCCTCCCCCACCCGCTCGGCAGGCACACCGCTGGCTTTGCCCACCACTTTGGCAATTTCCGCTGAGGTCAGCACCGGCATTTTGCTGCCGGGCAGCATGGATTGCTCCCCACCGGAAATACGCAGCGCCGCGGCGGCTTCATCCAGCAGGTCAATGGCTTTGTCCGGCAGGAATCGCCCCGGCAAGTAGCGCACGCTCAGCTCCACCGCGGCGCGGATGGCCTCCTGCGGGATGCGCACCCCGTGGTAGCGTTCATACCGGGGCATCAGGCCGGTCAATATCTTTTCCGCCTGTTGCGGGGTCGGTTCCTCAATATCCACCTTGCCAAAGCGGCGGTCAAGGGCGGAATCTTTCTGGATGGTCTTGCGGTATTCCTCCGGTGTGGTCGCGCCGATGAGCTGGATCTCCCCGCGGGCCAGCATCGGCTTTAAGATGCTGGCGGCATCGATAGCGCCTTCCGCCGCACCGGCACCGGCAATCACATGGATCTCATCAATAAACAGGATGGTGGAACGGTCACGGTAAAGCTCTTCCAGCAGGTTTTTGAACCGTTCCTCAAAATCGCCGCGGTACTTGGTACCCGCCACCATAGACGCCATATCCAGCGCCAGCACCCGCTTGCCCTTTAAGCTGGGCGTTACCTGCCCGGCGGCAATGCGCTGGGCCAGGGCTTCGGCCAGGGCGCTTTTGCCCACGCCCGGCTCCCCCAAAAGGCAGGGGTTGTTCTTTTGGCGGCGGCACAAAATTTCGATCATCCGTTCCAGCTCATCATCCCGGCAAAGCACGGGGTCCAGCTGGCCTTCCTGCGCAAGGCGGGTCAGGTCGCGGCCGTATTTTTCGCTGGGGCGGCTGCCGCGGGTGCTGCTCATGCGGGGGCTGCTGGGCAAAACCAGCTGGCCGGAAAGCTGGCGGCATTCCCGCGCGGCGCGGGGGACTTCCAGCCCAAGGCCCGCCAGCCACACGCTGGCCGTGCAGGCAGAATCTTCCAGCATGGCGCAGAGCAGGTGTTCGTTTTCCGCTTTGTTTACGCGGGCGGCATGGGCCCCCAGAACAGCGAATTCCAGCGCCTTGCGGCTTTCGGGTGCAAGGTCCCGGCCGCGCAGGTGCAGCGGGCGGCCCGTGCAGGCCCGCTGAGATGCACAGGCCGAAAGCGCCGTTACCGTGATCTGTTTGCGGCGTAAAAATTCCACCGCGGTGCCCCGCCCGGTTTGCAGCATGGCAAGCAGCAGGTGCCCGGTATCCACCGCCGTACACCCCTGCCGGCCTGCGATGGTGATCGCGGTGGCGACGGTGCGCCGTGCGGCGCGGGTTAAACCTTTATGATAATAAAACATGGTGTCCTCTGCCCTCCTACATGTTGCAGCGTTGCGGGTTGCCCCACTGCAAGTATAGGCGGGCGGGGCGCAAATAATCATCGAAACCGGGCAAGGCAGCGGCATCCCGGCTGTTTTTGTTGCCGGGCGCAAAAAATATTGGGTTTATTGCGCTTTTTTAACTTGGCATTTGGGCGCAACTGTTGTATGATTAAAAAGTATGCTCTGTTTTTGGGCATATAATTTGATAATACAAAAGGTTGGTGCGTTCATGCGGAACATGCTGCGGTTTTTGAAAGGATACGAAAAAGAAACGGTCCTTGCCCCGCTGTTCAAAATGCTGGAAGCCTGCTTTGAGCTGTTGGTCCCCCTTGTGGTGGCCAACATCATTGATGTGGGCATCAAAAACGGGGATTTGGCTTATATTGGCAAGCAGTGCGGCTTGATGGTGCTGCTTGCGGTTGTGGGTATGGCGTCCAGCCTGACGGCACAGTATTTTGCCGCCAAGGCTGCGCTGGGTTACGGCACGGCGCTGCGCGGGGCGCTGTTCCGCCACATCGATACCCTCTCTTACACCGAGCTGGACGGCATCGGCACGCCCACGCTGGTCACCCGGATGACCAGCGATGTGAACCAGCTGCAGAACGGCGTGAATATGACGCTGCGCCTTTTGCTGCGCTGCCCGTTCATCGTGATCGGCGCGCTGATCCTGGCGTTTGTCATCAGCCCCACCATGGGGTTCTGGTTCGTGCTGGTCACGCTGGCCATCTCGCTGGTGGTCTGGCTGATCATGCGGGTGACGGTGCCCCAGTACCGCGCCGCCCAGAACACGCTGGACAAAGTAACCCTGCTGACCCGCGAAAACTATGTCGGTGCCCGCGTGGTGCGCGCCTTTGCACGGCAGGATGACGAAATCGCCGATTTTACCGCGGTCAACGACAAGCTGAAAACTTTCCAGCTGACCGCCGGGCGCATTTCTGCCATGATGACCCCGCTGACTTATCTCATCGTCAACCTGGGTGTTATCGCCATTCTGATGCGCGGCGGCCTGCAGGTAAACAGCGGTGCGCTGACCCAGGGCGAGATCATTGCGCTGATCAACTATATGAACCAGATTCTGATCAACCTGCTGCGCATTGCCGATCTGGTGGTTTCCATTACCCGTGCGCTGGCCAGCGGCATCCGTGTTTCGGAGATTCTGAACACGAAATCCACGATGACCGACCCTGCCGCAGCCGCCCTTGCCCCGGCAGCGGGTGCCCCGGCGGTGGCTTTTGACCATGTGGACTTTACCTACCACGGCGCCGGTGCCCCCAGCCTGACGGACATCAGCTTTGCCGCCCAGGATGGCCAGACCATCGGCGTGATCGGCGGTACGGGCAGCGGCAAATCCACCCTGATCAACCTGATCTCCCGCTTTTACGACTGCACCAACGGCAGCGTGCAACTGTTCGGCCATGCCGCGCAGCAGTACGGTTTTGCCCAGCTGCGCCAGATGATCGGCATTGTGCCGCAGCGCGCCATGCTGTTTACCGGCACCATCCGGGACAACATGCGCTGGGCCTGCCCTGATGCCACCGACGAACAGATCTGGCAGGCGCTGGAAATTGCCCAGGCAGCCGATTTTGTGCGCAGCAAACCCAAAGGGCTGGATGAACCGGTCGAAACTGCCGGCCGCAATTTCAGCGGCGGCCAGCGCCAGCGCCTGACCATTGCCCGCGCGCTGGTGCCCCATCCCCAGGTGCTGATTCTGGACGATAGTTCCTCCGCCCTGGACTTTGCCACGGACGCTGCTTTGCGCAAAGCGCTGAAAGAGCAGACCCATGGCATGACGGTGTTTATTGTTTCCCAGCGTGCTTCCGCCGTGCAGCGTGCGGACCGCATTCTGGTGCTGGATGACGGCAATCTGGTGGGCAGCGGCACCCATGCCGACCTGCTGAAGACCTGCGATGTTTACCGTGAGATCTGCCTGAGCCAGCTGAGCCGCGAGGAGGTGGAAAAGACCCTATGAGCAATGCAAAGAAAAAGCGTGTTTCCCTGCGGGGCAGCAAAGGCACCATTCAGCGCGTGTTAAAGCTGATCCAGCCGTACCGCGGTTTGGTTTTGTTCACCCTGCTGCTTGCCGCCGTTACCGTTATCACCACACTGTATGCCCCCATTCTTTCGGGCCGCGGCGTGGACCTGATTGTGGGCCAGGGCAATGTTGACTTCCCTGCCCTGGGCAAAATCGCCATTCAGTTCGGCGTTACCGTGTGTGTCACCTCCATCTGCCAGTGGCTGATGAACATGGTGAACAACCGCATCACCTTCCAGGTGGTGCGCGATATCCGCGTGCAGGCGTTCCAGCACATGGAGATCCTGCCCCTGCGCTATATGGATGCCCACAAGCCCGGCGATGCCATCAGCCGCATCAACACCGATGTGGAGCAGTTCAGCGATGGCCTTTTGATGGGCTTTACCCAGCTGTTCACCGGTATTCTGACCATTGTGGGCACTTTGGGCTTTATGCTTTCCATTGACTGGCGCATTACCCTGATCGTTGTGGTGCTCACCCCGCTTTCCATCTTTGTGGCAAAGTTCATTGCGGAGCACACCTATGATATGTTCCGCGTGCAGAGCGAGACCCGCGCCGAACTGACCGGCCTGGTGGACGAGCTGATCGGCAACGAGCATCTTGTCCGCGCTTTTGGTTACGAAAGCCGCGCCGAAGAGCGCTTTGACAAGATCAACACGGACCTGCAAAGCTGCGGTGTAAAGGCCACCTTTTTCTCCTCCATCACCAACCCTGCTACCCGTTTTGTCAACTCGCTGGTTTATGCCGCTGTTGGCGTGGTGGGCGCACTGACCGCCATCGGCGGCGGCATCACAGTCGGCGAGCTTTCGGTCCTGCTGAACTATGCCAACCAGTACACCAAGCCGTTCAACGATATTTCCGGCGTTATGACCGAGCTGCAGAACGCCCTGGCCTGCGCCCAGCGTGTGTTTGACTTTATTGACGAAGACCCCATCCTGCCCGATGCCCCCGATGCCGTTACCCTGCCCCACGGCGCGGGCAGCGTGGAATTCGACCATGTCAAGTTCCGCTATGTGCCGGATGTACCCCTGATTGAGGACATGAACCTGCGCGTTCAGCCCGGCCAGCGCATTGCCCTGGTCGGCCCCACCGGCTGCGGCAAAACCACGCTGGTCAACCTGCTGATGCGCTTTTACGAGATCAACGGCGGCACCCTGAAAGTGGACGGCCACCCCATTGACACCGTAACGCGGGATTCCCTGCGCGGCAACCTGGGCATGGTCTTGCAGGAGACCTGGCTGAAAGCCGGTACTGTGGCCGATAACATTGCTTACGGCAAGCCGGATGCCACCCGCGAGGAGATCATTGACGCTGCCAAGCGTGCCCGTGCCCACAGCTTTATCTGCCGCCTGCCCCAGGGTTATGATACCGTGATTGCCGAGGACGGCGGCAACATCAGCCAGGGCCAGAAGCAGCTGCTCTGCATTGCCCGTGTTATGCTGCGCAAGCCGCCCATCCTGATTCTGGACGAAGCAACCTCCAGCATTGATACCCGTACCGAAGTACTGGTTCAGGATGCCTTTGAGGAACTGATGAAAGGCCGCACCAGCTTTATTGTGGCGCACCGCCTTTCCACCATCAAAAACGCCGACCAGATTCTTGTGATGAAAGCCGGCAACATCATCGAGCGCGGCACCCACGAGGAGCTGCTGGCCAAGGGCGGCTTTTACGCCAACCTGTACGCAAGCCAGTTTGCCAAGGCATAACGCCCGGCGCTGCCCCGCTGCATAACCCCCGATCGTTCAAACGGCCCGGCTGCAAAAACGCAGTACGGGCCGTTATCTTTGGATTTTATTTTACGCCTTGTACGTCATTGGCGGATTTTGTTTGACGCAGACGGACGCAGGGATTATAATAAATGCGGTGTAATTTGCCGGAATTTGTCACAGCCTGGCGTTCCGGCTCAAGGTGCAGCCACACGCTGCCCTGTAAGTAGAGAGGAAAAGAGGAATATTTATGTCCAAAACGTCCATTCCCAAAAACTATCATGATCTTTTGGGCCTGTACGATACCCAGCGGGCCATCGGCATCATCAAGACCATCTTTCAGGAAAAGCTGTGTGCCGCCCTGCACCTGAAGCGCGTTACCGCCCCGCTGTTTGTTTTGAACGGCAGCGGCCTGAACGACGACCTGAACGGCGTGGAGCGCCCCGTCAGCTTTGATGTGCCCTGCCTGGAAGAGCATGCCGAAGTTGTGCACAGCCTGGCCAAATGGAAGCGTTATGCCCTTGCCGAGTACGGGTTCCGCCCCGGCCAGGGCCTTGTCACGGATATGAACGCCATCCGCCGCGACGAAGAGCTGGATAACCTGCACAGCATTTACGTTGACCAGTGGGACTGGGAAAAGGTCATCACCGCAAAGGACCGCACCCTGCCCTTTTTGCAGGAAACCGTGCGTGATATTGTGGATGCCGTTTGCTCCACCGCAGACGAGCTGCGCTGGAAGTTCCCTGAGCTGAAAGCCGTCCGCCTGACCCGTGAGCCGACCTTTATCACCACCCAGGAGCTGGAAGACCTGTACCCCGACCTGACCCCCAAAGAGCGTGAAAACACCTTTACCCGCGCCCATGGCACCGTCTGCATCATGCAGATCGGCGGCCAGCTGAAAAGCGGCATCCGCCACGATGGCCGCGCCCCTGACTATGATGACTGGACGCTGAACTGCGATATCCTGTTCTGGCACAAAGCCCTGGGCTGTGCGCTGGAACTTTCCAGCATGGGCATCCGTGTGGACCAGGCCGCCATGACCCGCCAGCTGGAAGCCGCAGGCTGCCCGGAGCGCGCGGAACTGCCGTTCCACAAAATGCTGCTGGAGGGCAAGCTGCCCCTGACGATGGGCGGCGGCATTGGCCAGAGCCGCCTGTGCATGCTGCTGCTGGGCAAAGCCCACATTGGCGAAGTGCAGGTCAGCCTGTGGGATGCCGAGACCAAAGCCGTGTGCGAGCGCACCGGGGTGCAGCTGCTGTAATATTGTAGGGGGCGGCGTTCCCGACGCCCCGGACGGACGTATAAATAATCGCGCATTTGTTGTTTACCACGCGGTAGGGCGGCCATCTCCGGCCTAAGAGCCGAACCTGTGGTTCGGTTGGCCTCCGAAACGCGCCTGCGGGCGCAGAGCCCTCTGGCCGCCGCATCCTTCCCTGTTGCTCACTAAAAATAAAATACGCTCCTATAAAAACGCAATCCCTCGGATCCCATACGATCCGGGGGATTTTCACATTTCTGCGGCCAATCGGCCCTCTATGGCCAGGAACAAGGGTCTGCCACAAAATCTTCTATTACATCCATCAGGTGGATGGGTTCCAGCTGCCCCTGTGTGCACAGCTGTGCCAGGCGCTGTGCCTGTTGGGCATTGGTACAAATATCTGGAACAAACGCAATCTGCCGCCAGCCATCCGGCACCTGCTTTTGGGCCGCGATTCCAAAAGCAGTATAGCGGCCAAGTTCACATATGAAATCCGAACAGAACCTGACCCTGCAGCAAATCTCCAGTGCAAGCGGGGTGCCCATCAGCACCGTAAACCGCATTTTGAGCGGCCAGACCGAGAACCCCAGCTTCCGCGATGTTGCCGCGATCGTTGCCGCCATGGATGGCTCGCTGGATGCGATTACCGGGCTGCAAAAGTTGGAGGGCGAAAACAGCCAGCTGCTGGATTCCAACGTGATGCAGCTGCTGCTTACCATGCAGAACTATTATACCAAAACCCTGGATACCACCCGCCAGCAGTACATGCGGGAGATTGAGAGCAAAGACAAGCAGTACCGGGATATGCTTGCTGATAAAAACCGCTGGCTGCGGCGCTTGTTTCTGTGCTTGATTGCCATGATCGCCGTGATCTCGTTTTTGCTCATCATTGATTTTACCAACCCGGCCATCGGCTTTTTCCATAGCTGAACGGTTTGGCGGCCTGCCCTTTGCAGGGCCGGCTTCCGCCTTTGTTCCTGCTGTATTTTCCTCATATTATATTGCCTGGCACCGGCGGTGTATCCAGCTGCACGCCGGTGCTTTTTTCGGCCTTTTTTGCGCCGTGATGCCTTGACGAAAGCCCTGATTTTTTCGTATAATAGGAAAGTTGTCGTCCAGGAAAAACCCTTGCGGCGGGCGGCGGCAATTCATTGCATTTCATTGGAGGGTATCACGTTTTGAACTTGAACACTGAAACTTTGAACACGATCCTTGCCCCGTATATCCGCAGCCTGACTGAAGGCGAAACCGCGGAAAATGGCGTTTGGGAAGCCATCAACTGCTTTGGCGCAAACTGGGATATTGACGCGGTGGATTTCCCCGCCATGTTTGCCCAGGCCACGCAGCAGGCCCGTGCCGTGATGGACACGCCCGCCCTGCAGCCCATTGGCGGCATGCAGGCCCTGATGATGCGCCCCACGGAAGTTGAGCTTGTGCGCGAGTGTTTCCGCTGGCTGTTCAATGATGATGACGGTGACCTGAAAAAACGCCAGGGCCGCGTGGAAATGTTTGCCGACCAGGTCAACGGCCGTTTCCGCCGCTGCCTGCCGCGCATGGCCAAGTTCACCCAGACAGCCGGCAGCGCCGCGCTGTACCTGAGCCTGCTGGAGCCGGAGGATAACTACTTCTTTGTTCCTGCCGAAGCCAAAGCCTGGGCCGCCTATTTCGGCTATGACGAAGACTTTGGCACCGGCGCAGCCTTTAACCTGACCCAATATTACGCCATGTGCGATGACCTGCTGAACGAGCTGCCCAAATATGAGGAGCTGACCCGCCTGCACACCGAGCGGCTGAAAAGCACCATGCACGGCATCAATGACCAGCTGCATCTGCTGGTGTATGATATCATGCACAGCGCCTATGTGAACGGCTATTACCCCAAGGGCTTCTCCCGCACGGCAACCGCCAAGGAGCGCACCAAGGCTGTGAAACAGAAAGCCGAGCGCGCCGACCTGTGCATGCAGATTGCTGAAAAAGAGCAGAAATTGCAGGAGCTGCTGGCGAACCCCGCCGCCCTGCCCGACCTGACTGGCTGCGAAGTGACCCACAAGATGTTCGGCGTGGGCAAGGTTCTGCCCTCCACCGACCAGTTCCTGGTCATCGACTTCAACGGCCAGCAGAAAAAGTTCAGCACCACCACCTCGATGACCAGCGGCTACCTGACCACCAGCGACCCCGCCGTGATGGAGCAGATGCAGGACTACCAAGCCTACACCAAAGAGAAAGACCAGCTGGAAAAAGAACTGAAAACCATGAAGAGCAACCTGCTCAATATGAGCTAAGGTCCGCTTTTCGTATTTGCCGTTCAGCTATCTCATTTTTCCTTGAATATACCGCACCCCCGGCCCAGGGCTGCCCCTGTGCCGGGGGTGCTTTTTATCTTTTTTGTGCTACAAAATGTAGTATTGATACAAAAATATCCCGGCAGTTATGGAACTGCCGGGATATTTTGGAGCTGGCGACAGGAATCGAACCTGCAACCTGCTGATTACAAATCAGCTGCTCTGCCAATTGAGCTACGCCAGCGCGGCTAAGAAATCCTTAGGAATACCTAAGTATTCTAGCACATGTTGCGGCACCTTGTCAATGCCGAATTATAGGGCGGCAGCGCTCGGAACCGCGCTTATTCCGCTGCGGCCAGGGCAGCCTGCAGCGCGCAGTAATCTTCCAGCGTCAGCTGCTCTGGGCGCAGGCGGATATCCAGCCCGGCGGCCTGCAATGCAGCGTTCACTTTGGCTTTGGAGATGCCCAGGCCGTTCGCCACGGCGTTGGCCGCGGTCTTGCGCCGCTGGGAAAACGCCGCACGGATCAGGCGGAACAGCCCGGCTTCGTCCCCGTTGGGCGGGGTGACAGGCGGTGTGGTGTGCACATCCAGCTGGATGACCGCGCTGGTCACCTTGGGGGCCGGGTAAAAGCTGCCCGGCTGCACGGTAAACAGCAGCTTGGGTTTGGCGTAATAAGCCACCGCATAGCTGATGGCCCCGGCCTCACGCGTGCCAGGGGCGGCGCACAGGCGCTGTGCGGCCTCTTTCTGCACCATGACGGTAATGTTGCGGATGGGCAGTTTCTCTTCTAATAGGCGCATCAGAATGGGGCTGGTGATGTAATACGGCAGGTTGGCGCAGACGGCAACGGGCTTATCGCCAAATTCTTCCGCCAGCAGGGTGCGCAGGTCCACTTTCAGCACATCTTCCAGCACCAGCTTAAAGTTATCGTACTCAGCCATGGTTTCGGCCAGGATCGGCGGCAGGCGCTTGTCCACTTCGATCGAAACCACCTTATCCGCACGCTTGCACAGCTGTTCGGTCAGCACACCGATACCGGGGCCGACTTCCAGCGCGCCCCAGCCGGGGCCAATGCCGGCGGCTTCCGCAATGCGGGGGCAGATGCCGGGGTTGATGATAAAGTTTTGGCCGAACCCCTTGGAAAGTGCAAAGTCGTGCCGTGCGCACACATCACGAATGGTGGAAAGGTCCGTCAGGTTTGGCATGGGGCTGGCACTCCGTTTCTTCTTATACTGTGTTTAGGGTATCTCTTAGGCTGGGTCTCCCCTGCCCGCTTACTGGCCATTGGCGCCGGAAACGGCATTGACGGCCTTGGTAATCTGGGGGTCGTTATCGACGGTAAAGTCGTAATAGCTGCTCTGTTCATCGTTGGTCAGGCTGGCGTCCACATCCGGGGTCAGGCCGGTGCCGTTCCAGTCTTTGCCCTCGTTATCCAGCAGAATGCCCACGGTGATAACCACCGCGCTGCCGTCCGAAAGGCTCTGCGGATCGCTGAGCAGAACGCCCTTGCCCGCCGTGGTGCTGCCCACGATGGTGGCCCCGGCCATTTTGCGCAGGGCGTTGGCAAACAGCTCCGCACCGGATGCCGTGCTGCCGTTGACCAGGCAGACCATAGGCAGGGTGATCTCGTTTTCATCAGACATGCGCAGGTCGGTCACATTGCCGTCCTTATCCTGGCTCTGGGCAATCAGGCCGGAGGGCACGCAGTAATCCGCGGCAACAAGGGCGGCGTTCAGGTTTTCGCCGCTGTTATCGCGCAGGTCAAAAATCAGCGAGGTAGCCCCCTGGTTGGTCAGGCTGTTGACAGCATTGCGAAATTCCACCGCCGTGCCGGAGGTAAAGGAATCGATGCGCAGGTAGCCAACGCCGTTATCCATCAGGCGCACGGTGCTGATGCTGGGGGTGGTATAGTTGGCGTGGGTGATTTCAAAGCTCTGCTCTTCCCGCAGGGGGGTCAGGTATCTGATGTTGACGGTGCTGCCTTCCTCCCCCAGCAGGGCAGAGGTCATGGCAGCGGTATCGCTCATGCTGCGGGTGTTGGTATCGCCGATGGCGGTGATAAAGCCGCCGACTTCCAAACCAACGTTGGTAGCGGGGGTGTTATCATACACCCGGATGATGCGCGCATAGCCGGAGGACGGATCCTTGACAACTGCAACGCCAATGCCCATCAGGCGGCCATTGGCAAGGCCGACTCTTTCACTGTAGGCTTTGGCGGAATAGTAGCGGGCGTACCGGTCGCTGATGCCCAGCATATAGCCGGATGCAATGGTATCGTTCAGCGTATCATCGTTGATATCAAAGTACTCATTGGCGCGCACATAGCGGTCCACTTCGGACAGCTTGTTATACATGCGCTCCTTGTTTTTAACACTGGAAACCGTATTGTTGAACATGTTCATGGATACGGTCATGGTCATGGAAAAGGTCACGGCCATTGCAATCAGCGTGACGGTTGCGGCCACACCAAGACTGACTTTTTTGCTCATAGCGAAAATGTGCTCCCTTGCGTGAAAGTTGTGCGTTGCTGCCGGATCAAAGCAGTGCCATAAACGCCGTTGCGGCAAGGCTTGCCACCATCAAAACGGCGATCACCAGGCAGACAATGCGTACAACAAGCTTGTGTTTTTGCTGGTTCATCGGAATCGATCTCCTTCGGGCTGTCAGGCCCAAGAGGCATAACTGAAAATAAAGTGTCAGCTGGCACTTTTTCAGCTATACCATAACATTAGTGCGGAACATAGTTCAGCGGGTTGGTGCGCGCACCATTCACGCGCAGTTCCAGGTGCAGGTGGTTGCCGGTAGAGTTGCCGGTGGTGCCAACATAGCCGATGACATCCCCCTGCGAAACACTCTGCCCCACGCTGACCGGAGGGGTGCTGTTCATGTGGGCGTACAGGGTGGCATAGGTGTTGCCCTGGTCGTCGGTACCATGGTAGATCATAACATAATTGCCATAGCTGTAGTGCCAGCCGGACACGGTGACAACGCCGCCTGCCACAGCGCGGATGTTGGTGCCGCCGGGCGCGGCAAAGTCAACGCCCTTATGTCCGCCGCTGCCATACTGGCAGGAGATATACTTATAACTCGGCAATGGGCAGATAAAGTTCAGCGAGCAGCTGATGGGCGCATTGGCATAGTTTTTCTGGGTCTGGGCAATCAGGGATTTCAGGTAAGAGTCCAGTTCATCAGCGGCCTTATCGAACTCGGCCTGTTTGCTGCTCTTGGCTTCTTCCAGGGCCTGTTCCTGGGCTGCGGCGGCGGATATGCTGGCATCCTGGGCCTGAATGTTGCTGGCCAGCTCCTGGGTTTTGCTGTCCAGCTGGCTTTTCTGGTTCTGCAGCTCTTCTTCGTCCGCTTCCAGCGATGCCTTCGCTTCTTCCAGCTGGGTGCGCTCGTTGGTCAGCTCAATGCCCTGCTGCTCCAGATCCTCACAGGCCTGGGTGTTGGCATCCGAAATATCCTGCAGCACCTGGTCAAAGGTCAACAGCTGATAAATGTTTTCCGCCGTGGAAAGCAGCGCAATACCGCCGCCCTGGTCCAGCATCTGCATACTGACAACCTGCTCTTTATATTTTGCCCAGCGGTCATCGTATTCCGCCTGCTTCTGGTCAATTTCAGCCTGCTTATCGGTGATCTGCTGTTCTTTTTCCACGATCTGCGCACTGATATCATCAATTTGGTCATTCAGCGCATCGATCTGGCCCTTGATGGTGTTTTTCTCCTGCACAAGCAGCTGTTTTTGCTGCTCGGCTTCGGCTTTATCGCTGGCAACGTCTTTCAGCTGCTGGCGGATCTGGTCCAGTTCCGACTGCAGCTCGTTCTTTTTGTTTTCCAGCTCTTTCTGCTTATCATCAGCATGGGCCGGCATGGCAGCGTTCAGGCACAGCGCCGCGGCAACCACGGCAGCCATCAGCGCAGCCCCTGCGCGCCGCACATTGCGGTGGATGGCAATGGACATTTTCAACTTTCCCCCTTTGGTGGGATGCGGGTAAAACGGGTTTGGGTGGTTCAAAAAGTGCAAGGCAAGCGCCGGGCGCTCAGACCTGCAGATGTTTGCGGATGCTGGTTGCGGTGCCAATGCCGCACAGCACAAAACCAAACAGCATAAAGCCCAGCACAACATAATACCACAGGTCCTGCAGCGGCAGCAGTGTGCCGCCAAACATTGCCGTTAGGTTGGTGGGATTCTTGCCGTACCATTCATACACGGCATAGTACCCACCGCACACAATGGCGGAAGCGATCAGCGCAGAGATCAAACCGGAGGTAACGCCCTCGACAAAGAACGGGAACCGGATAAAGCCGTTGGTTGCACCAACCAGCTTCATGATGCCGATCTCCTTGCGGCGGTTGAACACGGTGATTTTGATGGTGTTGCTGATAACCACCACGCTGACGATTGCCAGCACGATGACCAGGCCATAACAGACATAAGTAACTGCCTTTTGCAGCGAAACAAACAGGTCAGACATCGCCTGCGGAGAGTTGACCGCGCGCACGCCGTCCACATTCTGCAAAGCTGCGGCCACGCCGGAAATATTCGCCGGTTCATCGGCGCGCACCACATAGTTGGCCAGCAGCGGGTTATCGTTCTGGAACATTTCTTTCAGGTTGGTGTAACCTTCCAGGCGCTGGCTGTACTCGTCCAGCATCTGGTCCTTGGAGATGAACTCCACCCCGGCCACATGCGGGATATTGCGGATAGCCTCTTCCACAGCGGCGGTATCGGCGTCATCATTGATGAACGCAACGGTTTCGTTCTGCTCGCCGATATAAGCCACCATGGAATCAACATTGGCACCGAACAAAAACGCTGCGCCAACCAAAATCATGCAGACGATCAGCACGCCCATGGAGGCAAGCGTCATCATTTTGTTTGCCTTGAGGTTATGCAGGCCCTGCCCCACGAGGTAGGTAAAACTGGAAAAACGCATGGTCTACCCCTCCTTAGTCCTCGTACTCGTATTCATCATCGTTCTGGCGGGCAGCAAGCCATTCTTCGTACTCCTGCGCCACTTCGGGGTGGGCGGTATCCGATGCCACATGCCCGTTAGCCAGCGTGATGATGCGGTTGTTATACTTGGCGGCCAGCTTGTGCACCAGCTCGTGTTCATGGGTAACAACCACAACGGTGATATGCACTTTATTGATGGCCTCGAACAACTGCATGATATCCATGCTCATTTCGGGGTCAATGTTGCCGGTGGGCTCGTCCGCAATGATCAGCTTGGGGCCGTGGGCCAGAGCGCGGGCCACGGCAACACGCTGCTGCTCGCCGCCGGAAAGTTCATCCGGCAGGCGGTCCATCTTATCCTCCAGGCCAACCAGGCTGAGGGCGAACGGCACACGGTTCTTGATGGTTTTGTTATTGATGTTGGTCACGCGCATGGCAAAAGCCACGTTCTCGTACACCGTCATGGTGGGGATCAGGCGGAAATCCTGGAACACAGCGCCCATCTGGCGGCGCAAATAAGGCACCTTGCGGCGCTTGATGGTGGTCAGATCCTGGTCATTGATATAAATTTTGCCCTCGGTGGGCTTTTCTTCCATCTGGATCAGTTTGAGGAATGTGGATTTGCCCGCGCCGGAATGGCCCAGGATAAAAACGAACTCCCCTTCATCAATGTGGATGTTGATATCTTCCAACGCCACATTTTCATCATTTTGGGTTTCATATACTTTGGTAACATGTTCAAAATCGATCATGAATGGCGCTCCTAAAGCAATACAATACTTCCCGGCCATGGCGTGCAAAATGGTACACTACACCCCAGGGCAAAACGATACATTTAATAATGTACCATAGGAAACCCGCCCCGTCAAGATTCCGTGCGGCGGGTGCCTTGCGGAATATATCGCGGTTGCGTCAATTTTGTGCCTTTGGGCAATTTGTGGAAACTTTGTAAATTTTACGACCTGTGCGGGCTACGGACGGTCAGGGATTTACTTTTTTGTGCTTTGAAGTGGAACGCTTGCACTTGTTTCTCCACCTATTCGCTTTTTCCTACCAGTCTTACTTTTCTGCATTCAGCTTATCTGCCCAGCCTTTCTCCTTGAAACTCTGCAAACAAAACACACCTTTTCAGCCAGATGGCGTAACAGCAGGTAGAACATGCATATTATGCATGTTGCCAATGTTTTGCCTTATAGAGACCCGTAGGTGCGCCCCTCGCTTTGTGGAGAATAATGTGGCGCAATATACAGCAAAGTCCGTTATCCGGGACGATGCAAGCATCGTCCCCTACAAATAATTTGCGGCGTTTGCGGCAACCGGCAAGGTTTCTCCCCGCCGCCTTGACACAGCAACGCTTTTTTCAAGAGAGATTTCTCACTCAAAAAACGGGCCGGAGCGCACGCTGCACTTTCCTGCGCAATTTGCCCGGCAATCCGCAAACAAAAACGCGCCCTCCAGGCAGAGGACGCGTGAAGAACATCTTAAATTGTATCTTAATAACGTGCGGGGTCAGAGGAAAGATACTTTTTGACCATCAGGGCTACCTTGAACACGATGGCATCGTCAAACTTGCGCAGGTCCAGGCCGGTCAGCTTCTTGATCTTTTCCAGGCGGTAGACCAGCGTGTTGCGGTGCACGAACAGGCCGCGGCTGGTTTCGGACACATTCAGGTTGTTCTCAAAGAAGCGCTGGATGGTGAACAGCGTTTCGGAGTCCAGCGAATCAATGCTGTCCTGCTTGAATACTTCGCGCAGGAATGCTTCGCACAGGGTGGTGGGCAGCTGATAAATCAGGCGGGCAATGCCCAGGTGATCATAGCTGATGACCTGTTTTTCGGTATCAAATACCTTGCCAACTTCCATGGCAATCTGTGCTTCCTTAAAGGAGGAAGCCAGATCCTTAATGTTGTTGATGGGGGTGCCGATGCCGACAACCGCCTTGATATAATGTTCGCCCTGCAGGGTATCCACAATGGAAGCTGCCAGCTTTTCCATATCGCGGGTATTGTTGTCGGGGCGGATTTCTTTCACCAGCACGGTGTCCGTCTCACTGATGTTGAACACGAAGTCCTTCTGCTTATCCGGGAAGAGGCTGCTGACCACATCATAAGCGGAAATATCGTTGCCGGAGGTAACGCGGATCAACAGAACTACGCGCTGCACATCCGAGACAAAGTGCAGTTCCCGTGCTTTGGCGTAAATATCGCCGGGCAGGATATTATCCAGCACCACATTCTTGATGAAATTGGTTTTATCAAACTTTTCATCGTGGTACTGCTTGATGCTCTGCAGGCTGATGGACAGCAGCGAAGCAAACTGGGCGGCGGTGGGGTCGTTGCCCTCCACAAACACAGCGTAATCGTTATGCTTGGCGTTGGAGAACTGGTGATAGGCATAGCCGTCCTTTTCAAAGGCATCCCCGGCCGTCAGGCGGGCAACGGCAAAGCCCTCCCGCATTTCGCCGATCTGCCCCAGCTCGGAGCAGGCGATGACGGCTCCCGTTTCGTCCACCACGCCTACCACGCGGTCGATCGCGTCCTTCATCTGGTAGACCACGTTCTGGAATACCCTGTTTGCCATAATACTGCCTCTCCTTCATGTTTATATGCAGATTGACAATGGCCGAACAGAAGCTCCCATCGGCTCATTGCTGTTATTTTGACACAAATAGATTCAACTACAATGTATATTTTACACAATCAGATTGACTTTTGCAACATATTTCAACGAAAAACTCAATATTTTCTTGGTTAATTTGGATTTTTTGGCAAAATATGTTGGTTTTGCAGTGGTTTTCCCTTTGGTTAAATTGCCAAAACGGGGGCTATTTCTGCTCTTTTTTGCTGTTTTCGGCCTGCTGCATGGCGCCGGTGCCGCCTTCCACCACGCCGCGGCGCTGGAACACATAAGTAATGCTGTGCAAAAAGATTTTTGCATCGTTCAGGAAAGTGATATCGGCGGCATACTCTCCGTCATAGCGGGCTTTCACATCAATGGGCAGTTCATCGCGGCCATTGATCTGGGCCAGACCGGTCAGGCCGGGGCGGATATCGTTGGCGTGCACGGCATCGCGCGCGGCGATCAGGTCATACTGGTTATACAGCGCCGGGCGCGGGCCGATGATGGACATCTGCCCCGCCACGATGTTATAAATCTGCGGCAGTTCATCCAGGCTGGTGCGACGCAGGAACGCCCCGCTTTTGGTGATATAGCTGTCCGCGTTTTTCAGCAGATGGGTGGGAACATCGTGGGGGGTATCCCCGCGCATGGTGCGGAACTTTAAGATATTAAAACATTTTTTGCCGCGGCCGACCCGGCGCTGCTTAAAGAACACCGGCCCCGGCGAATCTTTTTTGATCCACAGGGCAATGATTCCCATCGGGATCGCCAGCACCACGCAGGCTGCCAGCGACAAAATCAGGTCAAGCAAACGCTTGATGCAGGATTCATACATAAGTCAAGCCTCCTTGGGGAAGGTTTTGCGCCCGCAGGCCCCGCCGGGCCGCCGTTACTGGGCGTTCGGCTGGGCGGAGTGCTGTTCGTCCAGCGCCTTTTGCAGCTCTTCTTTATCAATGGTTTCGGTGTTGCCGTGGGCGGCGCTTACGGTGTGGTCCTCGTTCACCACGCGGTTGGGGTGATAAGTGCCCACAATGCGCTGCAGGCTGAGCACCACGCCCTCGTCATTATGCTCCGCATAGTGGCGCAGGTTCTGCAGTTCCTCATAGAATGCTGCCAGGTCGATCTGCATGGGCGGGGCGATAAAAATTTTATCGTGGGCGGTTTTGGTCATGCGGTCCTGCTCGGAATCCAGCATCAGCTCTTCGTACAGCTTTTCGCCGGGGCGCAGGCCCGTTACCTTGATTTCCATGTTTACGTTCGGCTCATAGCCATAGAACCGGATCAGCCGGGTTGCCAGGTCCATGATCTTGACCGGCTCGCCCATATCCAGCACATAAATGCTGCCGCTCTGGGCCAGGCCGCCGGCTTGCAGCACCAGCTGGGCGGCTTCGGGGATCGTCATAAAGTAGCGCACGATATCCGGGTGGGTGATGGTGACCGGGCCGCCGTTCTTGATCTGCTCCTCAAACAGCGGGATCACGCTGCCATGGCTGCCCAGCACGTTGCCAAAGCGCACGGCCATGCACTTCATGGAGGTGTTCTTGGCAAAGGGCTGGATCAGCATTTCACAGATGCGCTTGGTGCAGCCCATGACGTTGGTGGGGTTGACCGCCTTATCGGTCGAAAGCTGCACAAAGCGCTCTACCCCATGTTCCGCCGCGCTGGTCAGCAGGTTTTTGGTGCCAAACACGTTGTTTTTAACGGCTTCCGCCGGGCTTACTTCCATCAGCGGCACATGCTTGTGAGCGGCTGCATGGAACACAACAGATGGATGGTAGGTTTCAAACACTTCATCCAGGCGCTTGATATCGCGGATGGAGCCAACCAGCGTGACAACGTTGATATCTGCACCGTATTTGTTGTGCAGTTCCATTTCCAGCTCATAGGCGCAGTTTTCGTAAATATCGAAAATCAACAGCTGGCGCGGGCGGTAGCGCATGATCTGGCGGCAGAGCTCACTGCCGATGGAGCCGCCGCCGCCCGTGACCAGAACCACCTTGTCATGCAGGTATTCCGAGATCTGGGCGTTGTTCAGCTGCACTTCATCGCGGGAAAGGAAGTCCGATGTGTTCAGTTCACGCAGACCGGCCACCATCGGCTTGCCGTTGGCATCCACCGCCTGCGGGTCGGACAGCATCCGCACGCGGCAGTGGGTGGAGTTACACAGGTTGATAACTTCGTTCAGGCGCTCGCCTTTCAGCGTGGTGATGGCGATGATGATCTCCACAATATGGTACTTGCGCACCAGCTCCGGAATATCCGAAATGGTGCCGCGCACCGGCACGCCCTGCACGCGCAGGCCCTTTTTGGTCAGGTCGTCATCCACGATCACGACCGGGTTGCCAAAGCTGGAGTTTTTGCTTTTGCACAGGTTGACCGCCCAGGCACCGGCGTTGCCAGCGCCAACGATCAGCAGCGGGGTTGCATCCCGCGGGGCCACGTTGCTTTTTTGTTTGGCGCGGCTGTCTTTGCGCAGGCGGGTGGCCGTGCGCACAAAGCGCCACAAAAATCGCACGCCCGCAATGGCCGCCGTGTTGAACACTGCCCCCAGAATCAGCACCGTACCGCTGATGGGGCGGGTGCGGTAAATCAGGTCAAACAGCAGGATAAAACCCGTTGCCAAACCTGATAAGCAGGTCAGGCGGGCTAAGTCCCGCATACCGGCATACTCCCACATGATCTCATACAGGCCGCCAAACCAGAACACGATCATATAGATGACCAGCACATATGGCAGCATGGGGGCCATGGCACGGGTTACTTCGGCCCGCAGCACGGCGGCGGGAACAACGGAATCCTCGCCGTCAAACCGCAGCAGAATGGCCAGATAATAACAAAGCACAATCAGCCCGCAATCCAGCAGCATTAACAAAATGCGGCGCGGCAAGCCGTTGATGAGTTGCCTGTTTTTTTGTTTCATTGCATCTTCTTCCCTGTTTCTTCAATCTTATCCATGCAGCTGCCCTTACCCGCAGCTGCCGCGCAGCGCCTGCGCCGTTCTGCCGCTGCGCCATACCAACACAGCGGCTGCTTTTCTATTCTCTCTAGTGTCTCAAGTTTTATTGGTGTCGCCTATATCAGGCCGCCAAATTAAAGCACCAAGCTCCACAATGATTCCGGCAGTGCTCTCTTGCCATTCATTGCTGGAATATCTTCCAGCTCCAAGGCATAGCGAATTATTTTACCACATCTTTGCCACACGGGGCAACTGTATTTGCATAATTTCTGTTATTATAACACAAATTTACTCCGTTTGTCCTGTTTCCAGCAGGGCAAGCGGAGTAAAAAGTGCACAAAATGCAGCGTTTATTTTTGTCAGGCCAGCAACATCGCTTCGGTTGGCGCAAGATTTATTCTACCGTAACGCTCTTGGCAAGGTTGCGGGGTTTATCCACATCCAGGCCCTTGGCGCAGCTGACATAGTACGCCAGCAGCTGCAGCGGCACCACCGAAAGGCTGGTGGCAAAATGCGGGTCGGTTTTGGGCACATATACGGTAAAGTTGGCGGTATCTTCAATGCTGTAGTTGCCGTAGGTGGTCAGGCCCATGATATAAGCGCCGCGGCTCTTGGCTTCCACCAGGTTAGATACCATCTTCTCGTACAGGTCCGGCTGGGTCAGCACGCCCACCACCAGCATGTTCTTTTCGATCAGGGAGATCGGGCCGTGCTTCATCTCGCCCGCGGCGAAAGCCTCCGAGTGGATATAGCTGATTTCCTTAAACTTCAGGCTGCCTTCCAGTGCCACGGCGTAATCCAGCCCGCGGCCGATGAAGAAAGCGTCCTTTGCGGAAGCATACTTGGAAGCAAACCACTGGATGCGCTCGTTATCCGTCAGCGTCTTAGCGATCTTATCCGGCAGGATCTGCAACTCGGCTACCAGTTCGGCGTATTTTTCTTCTTCGATTTTGCCGCGCACGCGGGCAAACTCAACGGCCAGCAGGTAGCACGCCGCCAGCTGGGTGCTGTACGCCTTGGTGGTGGCAACGGCAATTTCCGGCCCGGCCCAGGTGTACAGGGTTGCATCAGCCTCACGCGCGATGGAAGAGCCCACCACGTTCACAATGCCGATGGTGCGCACGCCGCGCTCCTTGCACTCCCGCAGGGCGGCCAGGGTATCGGCGGTTTCGCCACTCTGGCTGATGATGACCGCCATGGAATCCGGCTCCAGCACGGGGTCACGGTAGCGGAACTCGCTGGCCACATCTACTTCCACCGGCAGGCGGGCCAGGCTTTCAAACACATAGCGTGCCGCAACGCCCACATGGTAGGCGGAACCGCAGCCAATGATATACATGCGGCGCACGTTCTTGATGGCTTCCTCATCCAGGTCCAGCTCGCTCAGATCAATGCGGCCATCCTTGATGCGGGGGCTGAGGGTATCCCGCACAGCGGTGGGCTGTTCGTGGATTTCCTTCATCATAAAGTGCTCGTAACCGCCCTTTTCGGCAGCTTCGGCATCCCACTCAATGGTGTTGGCTTCTTTTTCAACCGGTTCTTTATCAATGTTGAAAAATTCGATGCTGTCCGGGGTCAGGCGGGCGATTTCCAGGTTGTCAATGTAATACACCGTGCGGGTATATTTCAGCAGGGCCGGAACGTCCGACGCGATCAGGCTTCCGTTTTCGGCCTTGCCAACGATCAGCGGGCTGTCTTTTCGCACTGCGTACACCACGCCGGGCTGGTCCGCAAACAGGATGCCCAGCGCATAGGAACCGCGCACATGCATCATCATGCGGGTGATGGCATCCAGGCTGTCCCCCGCCGAAACGCCGGTGTAGTAATAGTCCAGCAGCTGGGCCACCACCTCGGTATCCGTCTGGGATGCAAAGGTAAAGCCCTTGTTGGTCAGGCGGGTTTTCAGCTCCTGGTAATTTTCAATAATGCCGTTATGCACGATGGCAATTTTCTGGTCGCGGCTGTAATGCGGGTGTGCGTTCACCACGCTGGGTTCGCCATGGGTTGCCCAGCGGGTATGCCCAATGCCGCAGCTGCCCTGCACGGCTTTGCCTTCATCGGTCATTTCGCTCAGCACACGCAGGCGGCCCTTGGCCTTGACCACTTCAATTTTACCGGCGGCGTTCTGCACAGCAAGGCCGGCAGAATCATACCCACGGTATTCCAGCTTAGAAAGCCCATCCAGCAGGATCGGTGCAGCCTGTGCGCTGCCGGTAAAGCCTACAATTCCACACATACGTTTGGCCCCCTTGGTTGATGGATTCTAAAAATATCTTACATTCGGTTTGTTTTCAATTTGTAAACGGCTCGGTATTTTTGTTGCTGCCCGGCCCGCATGGGGTGAGCGAACAACATTTATTAAGTATATGCTATTTGCCGCAATAAGTCTACCCCTGCGCGCACAATATGACAAAGATTGTGCATGAATTTTGTGGGATATGTATACAAGGGAGGGATCAGCCGCCTGTTTTAACGGCGTATGGGGCGGTGGGCTACACTTTGGGGAGAGGGCTGTTTGTGCGGGATAGCTTATACGTTAGAGACGCTTTACATTTTTTGCATTGCGCAGTATAGCCTGTTGGTGGTAAGGCGGGGTTGCAGCCTCCACCCATTCGCCGCCTTTGGGCGGCGGGGGAACAGAGGAACATCCTCGCTCGGCGCTCCGGCTGTTTTTTGCATCGCGCTTCGCGCGATTGCGCGGCATAGCCGCGCAGACAAAAAAACGGCAGCCGTCAAGGGCAACGGCTGCCGGGCGCCATGCTCCCTTTCCGGTTTCTTACACCATAAGACTCCCTGCGGGAAGTATTTGCGCAAGAAATATCATACCATGGTTTTGCCCGTTACGCAAGTATAAAAAGCGGGATAGGGCCGATCGGCGCACATTTCCCTGTTTTTCTGAAGATTCTTAAGTTTTCGGTTATCATCTCCGTTGTTTGTTAAGTTGCTTTTTCGTTTCCTGCTTCAACCTCCTATTCAAAAATTGCGGTTCCGGCCGCTGCTGTGTGCCCTGCAGCGTGAAATTCACAAAAAATTCAGACAACATCTCTTCCTTATTGCCCTAATGATATGTTACACTATTATCATGTTAAGATTGAGTTAAGATTGGAGGTTATCCGTGTGCTGCGTTCCCGCTTACAATTACGGGAAAAGCTGAAAGAAAAACTGGTGGAAGCATTGCAGGCTGTTCTGCCCATTGTTGCTATCGTGCTGGTTCTCAGTTTTTCCATCGCCCCCCTATCCCCCAGTGTACTGCTGTGTTTTCTGCTTGGGGCGGTCATGATTATTTTTGGCATGATGTTCTTTACCCTTGGTGCCGAGATGAGCATGACCCCCATGGGCGAGCGGGTCGGTTCCGCCATGACCAAAACCCGCAGCCTGCCCAAGATGATTGTGATCGGCTTTATCCTCGGTTTCATCATTACCATATCGGAACCGGATTTGCAGGTACTGGCCAACCAGGTGCCGTCGGTGCCCAATCTGGTGTTGATCCTTTCAGTCGCCGCCGGTGTGGGGGCCTTCCTTGTTATCGCGCTGCTGCGCATGCTGTTCAGCATGGCGCTGCCGCCGCTGCTGGTAACACTGTACGCCATTGTATTTGTGCTGGCGGCCTTTGTACCCAAAGATTTTCTTGCCGTGGCGTTTGACTCCGGCGGCGTGACCACCGGGCCCATGACGGTACCGTTCATTATGGCGCTTGGCGTGGGTATTTCCGCAATCCGCAGTGACCGCCATGCCGCGGATGACTCTTTCGGTCTGGTTGCCCTGTGTTCCATCGGCCCCATCCTGGCTGTGCTGATCCTTGGCATTGCCTACAACCCCGGCGAAAGCAGCTATACCGCCGCGTTCCTGCCGGATATTCAGGACTCGGTGGAGCTGTGGGACCTCTTTATGGTGGGGCTGCCCACTTATTTTAAGGAGATTGCCCTTTCCCTGTTGCCCATCATGGTCTTTTTCGGCGTTTATCAGTTTGCCGCTTTGCACATGAGCCGCAAAGCACTGGGCAAAATTCTGGTCGGCCTGTTTTATACTTATATCGGGCTGGTTCTGTTTTTGACCGGTGCCAATGTGGGATTTATGCCTGCCGGTAACTATCTGGGCCAGGTGCTGGCCGCCCTGCCCTACCGCTGGGTTCTGATCCCCATTGGTATGCTGATCGGCTATTTCATCGTCAAGGCCGAACCTGCCGTGTACGTGCTGAACAAGCAGGTGGAGGAAGTAACCGACGGCGCCATTTCCGCCAAGGCCATGGGGGCCAGCCTTTCCATCGGCGTGGCCTTATCCGTTGGGCTGGCCATGCTGCGGGTGCTGACCGGCATTTCCATTTTGTGGATGCTGGTGCCGGGTTACGGCATCGCCATCGGGCTGTCTTTCTTCGTTCCCAAAATTTTTACCGCCATCGCATTTGACTCCGGCGGCGTGGCATCCGGCCCCATGACGGCAACGTTTCTTCTGCCGCTGGCCCAGGGTGCCTGCCTGGCTGTGGGCGGCAACATTGTAACGGATGCGTTTGGCGTGGTGGCCATGGTGGCCATGACCCCGCTGATCACCATCCAGATCCTTGGCCTGACTTACCAGCTCAAGCAGCGCCATGCTTCCCGCACGCAGCAGGCTTATGTGGATGCTTTTGTCAGTCTGCCCGAAGACGCTATTATTGAGCTGTAACGGAGGGATGTTTGAATGAGCCAGCTTTCCTGGATGATTACCATTACTGACCGCAAAAAAGCACCGGATTTTGTGGCGCTGTATCAGCGGCAGAACGTACATGTCAGTCTGACCACCGTTGGTGCCGGTACCGCCGTAAGCGAAACGCTGAACTATCTTGGGCTGGAACGCACCGAAAAAGCCGTAATTTTTACCACCGTTACCGATTCCCGCTGGAAAGCGGTAAAGCGACAGCTGGAGCACACAATGAATATTGATGTGCCCGGCACCGGCATTGCATTCACCATCCCTGTCAGCAGCATTGGCGGCAAGCGGGCGCTGCAATTTTTGACCGAAGACCAGGATTTCCAGATTGGGGAGGAAACCACCTTGAAAGATACCAAGTATGAGCTGTTGATCGTGATTGCCAACCAGGGCTACAGCGGCCTGATTATGGATGCGGCCCGCAGCCAAAACGCAGGCGGCGGCACCGTCATCCACGCCAAAGGCACCGGCATGGAACGCGCCGAGCAGTTTTTGGGCGTTTCTCTCGCCGCCGAAAAAGAAATGGTGCTGATCGTGGTCAAGCGCGAGGATAAGAACCGCATCATGCGCGCCATCATGGACCAGGCGGGCACCGCCAGCAAGGCGCGTTCGGTCATCCTTTCCCTGCCCGTCACCTCCACCGCCGGCCTGCGCCTGTTGGAGGACGAGGAGCCGGAAGCGGGCATTGAGGAATAAGCAGAGTTTTTGCAACAAGGTTTTGGGCTCTGTTATTGCAGTATTATTTTTCTAACACTCTTTATAATCCATCATCAGCAAACGGCATGTTCCCTTGTGCACCAGTTGCGGTGCCAAGGGGAACATGCCGTTTGTGTTGTGTTCTTAAACTTTAGAGAATTATAATTATAAAGAAAAATTGCTTATTTGTAGAAAGCGTTATTTTGTGGAGCTGTGCCGGATATTTTGCTTTGAAATATGGCATACGGCAGCGGGCGCACAATGTGCGCCCCTACGGGTGAGCGGTAAATCTATGCCCATTGCCAAATTGGAATTGGCATTACGTCATGGGGATTTCGCAGGCCATTTTATGGTTTACCGCACACATTAAAAGCGCAGTAGGGCGGGGTCACCCGACCCCGCCGAAGAAACCTTACCATATTACATATTCAAAATTTGTAATGTACGTTCCCCTATTTGTAGGGGGCGGCGTCCCCGACGCCCCAGATGGACGCAAAAAAGCATCGCACATTTGTTGGCAACTACGCGGTAGGGCGGCCATCTCCGGCCTAAGAGCCGAACCTGTGGTTCGGTTGGCCTCCGAAACGCGCCTGCGGGCACAGAGCCCTCTGGCTGCCGATAGCCTTAATATATTAGGCCCTGCGTGTGGAGCCACCCTTCCGTCACCTGCGGTGACAGCTTCCCTCAAGGGAAGCCAATCTCGCCGTATAGGCTTGCAACCAATTTATTATAGCATATGAAACAGGCGCGCGGAACGGTCAAGACCGTTCCCTACAGAACATTTTATAATTGGGAACAACCATTAAAACGCTATGTAGGGCGGGATGCCCTCATCCCGCCGTTAAAAAAGCCTTGCTTATTACTCAATAAACCTTTTATTTTCCCACTGTTTCCAGCCGAACCACCTGCCACCCCAACAGTTCAGCGGCGTGTTCATCGTGGGTCACCAGAACGGTATCCCGCCCGGCGGCCAGGCGCACGACCGCGGCAGCGGCGTGGCTGACCAGTTCCGGGTCCATGCCGGTAAACGGTTCATCCAGCAGCAGGGTCTGCACCGGCTGGCACAGCAGCGCCCGCAGCAGTGCCGTGCGCCGCTGCTGCCCGCCGGAAAGCCTTGCCACCGGCAGGGCCAGTTCCGCCTGCGTAAAGCCAAGGGCCTGCAGTTCCTGCTGGGCCTTAGCCGGGTTTACCCCGCCTACCAGACAGATATTGCCCGCCGCGGTCAGCTGGGGGCAAAGGCGGTTTTCCTGAAAGACCGCACCAATGTTTCCCACCCCTTGCACGGTGCCGGAATCCAGTGTTTCCAACCCCATCAGGATGCGCAGCAGGGTGGTTTTGCCGCAGCCGGATGGGCCCATCAACACCAGCGGGCCGTTTACCGTCAGGTTCAGATCCCGCAAAACCGGAACACCGCCAAAGGCTTTGTTCAGATGTTTTACTTCGATCATCCTTCCACCTCCCCGCAAAGGGCGCGCTTGGCGCGGCGCAGTGCCCATGCCGCCAGCGTGCTGAGCGTGGCCGACAGCAGCACGATCACCAGCGTCCAGGCGAACACTTCCGGCGTGGAAATGGTAATCTTAGCGCGGTAAAGCGCATCGCCCACGCTGTGGTCCGGCAAACCGATGACTTCCGCCGAAACGCCGCTTTTCCAGCACATGCCCATGGCGGCAATGCAGCTTTCGCAGAAAGACGGGAACACCCCCGGCAGCCAGATATAGCGCAGCCGCTTGCCCAGCGGCAGGCGGTAGACCTTTGCCATTTCCAGCAGGGCTGGGTCGGTATCGGCAATGCCGCCCACCGTACCCGCATAAATAACCGGCAGCACATGGGTAAAGCTGACAATGACCGAAAGGTTTTTGCCGCTGACCCACAGCAGCGCCAGAATGACAAAGCTTGCCACCGGCATGGCGCGGATCAGCTGCATAACGGGGCCAACCAGGGTGCCGAACCAGCGCCACCGTGCCCCGCAGGCCCCCAGCAGCAGCCCCACCGTGACCGCCAGCACAAAGCCCGTTAAGATGCGCAGCGCGCTGAACCCGACCCGGTGCCAGAAATCTGCCGTGGGCAGCAGCCGCCACAATGTCTGCACCGTTTGCAGCGGGGTGGCCAAAAACAATCCGTTATGACCAATGCAAACGGCAAGACCCTGCCACACCGCCACCCAAAAGGCGACGGCAAGCAGGGTTTGCCACATTGGTGTTTTGTTGTTACGCGCCTTAGCCGGCATAGTAGAAGTCATCTGCCGGGAGCTGGCCGCCCACGCTGGTGGGGTCAGCAGCGAACAGAACGTTGAAGTAGGTTTCCAGGTCTGCCTTCATCTCGTCACCGGTCTCAAACACGATGTTGCAGTTGGGCAGGGCTTTCTGGGCCAGGGCAGCCTTGGCCACAATGCCGTATTCTTCGCACAGGGCGGCGGTGCTTTCCAGGTCGGTGTTGGCAGCCTCCACGCTGGCCTTATAGCCATCCATAAAGGCGGCAAAACGGGCGGGGTCAGCCTCCACAGCGTCCTTACGGGCAACCAGAACGCCGGTCACCAGCTTGGAACCGGCAACTTTTTCCCACTCTTCGTTCATATCCAGGGCAACGCGCAGCCCTTCGACCTGAGCCAGAGCGCTGGTCACAAAGGGCTGGGGCAGCATGGCGATGGTGCTGGTGCCGGCCTGCAGCTGGGCCAGAGCCTCGGTTGCTTCGCTGTAAAAGTCAAGGGTCACATCGTTATCCGGGTCAACGCCGTTCTCGGTCAGGATATAGCGCAGAACATATTCCGGGGTGGTGCCCTTGCCGGTGGTCACGATGGTCTTGCCCTTCAGGTCCTCCACGCTGTTCACGGTCTCGCCGTTTTCCACAACGTACAGCACACCCAGGGTGTTGATGCAGGCAACCTCAATGGCGCCGTTGGTTTTCTGGTACAGGGTCGCGGCCAGATTGGCAGGCACAGCGGCTGCATCCAGTTCGCCCTTGACCAGCAGCGGCACGATCTCATCGGCCTTGCCGTACATGGCGAAATCATAATCAGCGGCATCTTCGCCAGCCATCAGGTTCACAAGGCCCATGGTGGTGGGGCCTTTCAGACCGGCAACGCGCAGCGCGCCGTCAGCGGTTTCGGCGCTGGCGGGTTCTTCGGCCGGGGCTTCGGTAGCAGCCGGGGCCGGGGCGGCGGTTGCTTCAGCGGCAGATTCACTGGTAGCCGTTGAACCGCAGGCGGCCAGCGAAACACACAGGGCCGCTGCCACAACAGCAGAGATCAACTTTTTGAACATATTACATCCTCCTGATTCCATGCAGCACCGTGCCGCGCACGGTACGCTTCCCTCTTGGCTGCCGGGGGTTCCGGCAGTACAAAAGCGCCCGGTATTGCCAGGCGCACTTGCTTTTGCGGTGTTACTATACTATAATTAAATCATCTTGTCGGTTGCCGTGGCAACAAACTGCTATGGCGGCCGTACTTTCCCAAACAACAGAAAGGCTGCCACCCGTATGGATCTGCACCCGTATTACCCGCTTTTGGCCCGCACGCCGCTGCTGCGCGGCATGCGCCCGGACGAACTGGATACCCTGCTGGACTGCTTTGCCCCCCGCGTGCGGCGCTATGCGCGGGACGAAATTTTGCTGCTGGCCGGGTACGAAACGCGGGAGGTCGGCATTTTACTGGAAGGCAGCATTACCGCCGTAAAAAACACGCCGGACGGGACCAGCGTTGCCATCACCCGCATGGGGCCGGGCGGGCTGTTTGGGGATGTGCTTTCCGGCTCCAGCCAAAAAAGCCCCGTTACCGTGATGGCCACCACCAGCTGCCTTGCCATCTACCTGCCGTACCAGAAGATCATCCGCCCCTGTGCCAAGCTGCACAGCGCCCATTTGCAGCTGATGCAAAACCTTGTGTTGACCATCAGCGATAAATATTTTGCGTTGGACCGCCGGGTGGAACTGCTGATCTGCAAAAGCCTGCGTACCCGCATCAGCCTGTGGCTGCTGGATGAAGCCCACCGCGCCGGGAACGATACCTTTACCACCCCGCTGACCCGCGCCGGGCTGGCCGAATACCTGAACTGCGACCGCAGCGCCCTGAGCCGGGAGTTGAGCCGCATGCAGCAGGACGGCCTGATTGAGACATGGCGCGGCAGCTTTAAGCTGTTGGATAAAGATCGCCTGAAAAACGCCTGACCACCAAAAGCCAGAATGGAGAGCCTATGCCTGCCGCACCGCTGAATTCCGCCGCCATGGACGCCCTGGTGGAAGAACTATTAACCAAAGACGTTTATATTGTGGATTACCTGCCCCGCACGGTGCCGCAAAACTGCGGCGGGCAGTATTTTGATGTGGAATACTGTCTGCTGAACAGCCCGCGTTACACCGCGTTAAAAGACAAATTTTCCAGCCTAATTTTCAAGTTGATGTGCTATTACCGCGTCTGCATCCCGCAGGGCGGCGGCTGGGTTGACCAGCCAAAGCCGGAATTGATCGACCACATCATTGCTGAAATCATGGACTGCCATTCCGGCACGCTGACCTGCCTGTTCCCCGATGATAACGCCCTGCTGGTGTTTGACTGGGACTGCCTGAACCTGAGCATTTACCACCCCAGCGCCGAAATGCAGCAGCTGCTTGCGCCGATTGCCGCATCCGAGGGGCTGTTTTTCCGTGCGGCGGAAGAGTAAACACGCATTACCCTCGCACCGGAAAAGAGCCTACATATTCTATAGAGACCGTAGTAGTGCATTAAGACTAATACTTTATTTTTTGTTCTATCTAAAAAATTAGAGTCGTTTAGTAACAAAGCAAAATGGAGAAAGTCTCTAGAACACAAGAAGTAAAGTTTTAGAATTACCGCGCTAGTAGGGGCGCACAGTGTGCGCCCGCCTACCTAACGGTTACCGCGCTTTTCTCCAAAGGCCGTATACAGGGCAAACGGCCGCGGGCGCACAATGTGCGCCCCTACGGCAGAAAGGTATTATTGGCCCAATTCTGATACCATAAATTTGATATTTGATATTATAAAATGTAATGATAAAACAAGGAGATACACTATGAGCCGTCAAGTATGGAAAGGTTCCACCCTTTTGAACCCCGAACCGCCGGTGCTGGTAAGCTGCGGCCCCGCTGCAGCGCCCAACCTGATCACGGTGGGCTGGTGCGGCACCATCTGCACCCAGCCCAGCATGGTGTCCATCAGCGTGCGGCCGGAGCGGTACAGCCACCATTTAATTAAAGAAAGCGGCGAGTTCGTCATCAACCTGCCAACCGAAAGCCTGGTGCGCGCGGTGGACTGGTGCGGCGTAAAAAGCGGCCGCGATGTGGACAAATTTGCCGCCATGCACCTGACCCCCGCCCCCGCTGCCAAGGTTGGCACCGTGCTGGTGGAAGAAAGCCCGGTCAATCTGGAGTGCAAAGTGACCCAGGTGATCCCGCTGGGCAGCCACGACCTGTTTTTGGCCGAAGTTGTTGCCGTGGATGTGGACGAGCGCCTGCTGGACGAAAGCGGCAAGCTCTGTTTGAACAAAGCAAAATTGATCGTATATTCCCACGGGGATTATCTGGCGCTGGGCCGCAAATTGGGATCGTTCGGGTACAGTGTGAGAAAGAAGCCGAGGAAAAACAAGTAATTGATTTTGCAGGCACAATACAAATCAACACGGGTTTTCCATGGTTCAGATTTTGGAGCACCTGGTTTTCAAGTATAGAGTTTGCCAATGCCACAGGCTGCACGGGACGATGCGAGCATCGTACCCTACAGATGGTTTGCAGGGACAGCACAAACCAGCAGGGTTTCTCTGCGGCGGGATGAGGGCATCCCGCCCTACAGATATTTTATGGGTTTGCAACACATAATAAAACGCGCTGTAGGGAACGGTCTTGACCGTTCCGGAGCCATATGAAATGCAGCTTTCACAGCACTGCATCCCAGCAACAAAATCAAAATCATCCAAAAAATAAACATCCCCTGCGGATGCGGAAGTGATTCCGTACCTGCAGGGGATGTTGTTTTAGGCTATTTGTTCAGCATTGCTGAACCGCTTTGCGCTTAGCGCAGGACCAGCTTGCCGTTTTCGGCATCCACGGTCAGGGTATCGCCGGGCAGGTGGCTGCCGCCGATGATCTCTTTGGCAATCATGGTTTCCACATTGGCCTGGATATACCGCTTCAGCGGACGTGCACCATAGATGGGGTCATAGCCGTCATCCACGATCACACTCTTGGCTGCATCGGTCACAACCAGGTTCAGCTGCTTGTCAGCCAGGCGGCTGCGCAGGTCAGCCAGCATCAGGTCCACAATGCCGCCAATCTCTTCCTTGGTCAGGCTCTTGTAGTAGACAATATCGTCCAGACGGTTCAGGAACTCCGGGCGGAACTGGCGCTTGAGCAGCAGGTCGATCTTGTCGCGCGCTTCGGCGGACAGTTCGTTCTTGCCGTTGGCACGGTTCTTTTCCAGGTCTTCCAGAATCACATCAGAGCCAAGGTTGGAGGTCAGAATGATGATGGTGTTCTTAAAGTCTACGGTACGGCCCTGGCTGTCGGTAATGCGGCCATCGTCAAGGACCTGCAGCAGAATGTTGAACACATCCGGGTGGGCTTTTTCCACCTCATCAAACAGCACAACGCTGTAGGGGTGGCGGCGCACAGCCTCGGTCAGCTGGCCGCCCTCCTCATAACCCACATATCCCGGAGGCGCACCAATCAGGCGGGACACACTGAATTTCTCCATGTATTCCGTCATATCGATACGTACCATGTTCTTCTCATCGTCAAACAGAGCCTGGGCCAGCGCTTTGGCCAGCTCGGTCTTGCCAACGCCCGTGGGGCCAAGGAAGAGGAAGCTGCCGATGGGGCGGTTCGGGTTTGCGATACCGGCACGGGAACGCAGGATAGCATCCGAAACTTTCTGCACGGCTTCGTCCTGGCCGATCACGCGCTGATGCAGCACTTCGGGCAGGCGGAGCAACTTTTCGCGCTCGCCCTCCACCAGTTTTTCCACCGGGATGCCGGTCCAGCGGGCCACAATGCGGCTGATTTCTTCGGCCGTTACGCGGTCACGCAGCAGGCTTTGTTCTTTCTTGTCGGCAGCAATCTTTTCTTCGGCTTCCAGCTGGCGCTGCAGGTCGGGCAGTTTGCCGTATTGCAGCTGGCCGGCCTTGGCGTAATCGCCGTTGCGGGTCGCCTTTTCAATTTCGGCCTTGGTGGTTTCCACCTCGGCGCGCAGGCTCTGCACCTTATTGATGGCGTTCTTCTCGTTTTCCCACTGGGCTTTCTTGGAGTTGAAGGAATCGCGCAGTTCGGCCATTTCCTTTTCAATGGCGGCAAGGCGCTGCTTGGAAAGTTCGTCGGTTTCTTTCTGCAAAGAAGCCTGCTCGATTTGCAGCTGGGTAATCTTATGGTTCAGGTCATCCAATTCTGCGGGCATGGAGTCCAGCTCGGTCTTGACCATAGCGCAGGCTTCATCCACCAAGTCGATGGCTTTATCCGGCAGGAAACGGTCGGTGATATAACGGTTCGACAAAGTTGCCGCCGCAATCAGCGCGCCATCCTGAATTTTAACGCCGTGGTAAACCTCATAGCGCTCTTTCAAGCCGCGCAGGATGGAGATGGTATCTTCCACCGTGGGTTCCTGCACCATAACGGGCTGGAACCGGCGTTCCAAAGCGGGGTCTTTTTCGATATACTGGCGGTATTCATCCAGGGTGGTGGCGCCAATGCAGTGCAGCTCGCCGCGGGCCAGCATCGGCTTCAGGATGTTGCCGGCATCCATTGCGCCGTCGGTCTTACCGGCGCCCACAATGGTGTGCAGCTCATCAATGAATAGGATGATCTTGCCTTCGCTCTTTTTGACTTCATTCAGAACGCTCTTCAAACGCTCCTCAAACTCACCGCGGTACTTTGCACCGGCAACCAGTGCGCCCATATCCAAGCTGAACACGGTGCGGTCTTTCAGGTTTTCGGGCACATCGCCGCGCACGATACGCTGGGCAAGGCCTTCGGCAATGGCGGTTTTACCAACGCCGGCTTCACCGATCAGCACAGGGTTGTTCTTGCGCTTACGGGACAAGATGCGGATGACGTTGCGGATCTCGGAATCACGGCCGATGACGGGGTCCAGCTTGTTGGCACGGGCGGCTTCCACCAGATCCTGGCCATATTTTTTCAGGGCATCATAGGTGGATTCGGGGTTATCGGTGGTCACGCGCTGGTTGCCGCGCACGGCGGACAACACCTGCATGAACTTTTCCGGCGTGATGCCAAACTGTTTGAACAGCTCGCCAGCCACGCGGCCAGGGCGCTGCAGCATGCCCATAAAGACATGCTCCACGCTGATATATTCATCCTTCATCTGCTGGGCCTGCTTTTCAGCGGCGGTCAGGGCCTGGTCCAGCTCATTGGAGATATAGACTTTATCGGGGTCACGGCCGGAACCCGTCACATGCGGCAGCTGGGAAACTTTTTCCGCTGCGGCAGTTTCAAAGGTGCCGGGGTCAACATTCATCTTGGTCAGCAGCTGAGGGATCAGGCCGTCCTGCTGCTGGGTCAGGGCCACCAGCATGTGTTCCTGTTCCAACGCCTGGTTGGAATATTCAATCGCCAAACGCTGGGCGGCCTGCAGGGCTTCCATCGTTTTTTGGGTAAATTGGTTGGTATTCATATCGCAAACCTCCTTTATCGGCAACGATAATGGTTTTCTATCTATTAGCAGCGAGCGGTTTCAAGTGCTGCTTCGCGCCCGGCGGCTTGATATCCTTGCAGGTTCAAGGGCGTTATGCGGAAGTTTTATCTTTATTAGCACTCTATCTGTTCGACTGCTAATATTGTAGCACATAGCCATCCGTTGTCAATAGGGTAAATTGAAAAAGATTTATGAACTGTCAAAAAGTTTCCTGCTTTTTCGGGCGTTTTCCATCTTGCAAGATTTTGGATACAAGTATACAGTAGAATCAGGAAGTGAAGAAGCACAAAAAGCCGAAATGACAAAGGAGCCGCCCATGAAACCCATTTTGATCGTGGATGACGAAGCGCCCATCCGCGCCCTGCTCCGCCTGACGCTGGAACGCGCGGGGTATGCCTGTGACGAAGCGGCCACCGGCACCGAGGCCGCCGATAAAATCGAAGCCAACACCTATGATCTGGCCCTGCTGGACATCATGCTGCCCGGCCCCGATGGGTACGAGCTGCTGGATTACCTGCGCAGCGTGCAGACCCCGGTGATTTTTTTGACCACCAAAACCGCAGTGGCGGACCGCGTGCGGGGGCTGCACCTTGGCGCGGATGATTACATCACCAAACCGTTTGAACCCACCGAGCTTGTGGCGCGGGTGGAAGCCGTTTTGCGCCGCTGCGGCAAAGCCCAGGCAGCACTTGCAGCCTTTGATGTGGTGCTGGACCCGGCCGCCCGCCGGGTAACGCGCGGCGGCACCCCGCTGCACCTGACCCCGCGGGAGTTCGACCTGTTGGAAGTTTTGCTGCGCAACCGCGGTATTGTGCTGTACCGCGAAGTGCTTTATGAGCGCGTGTGGGGGCTGGATGCCGAGTATGACAGCCGCACGCTGGATTTGCACATCCAGCGGCTGCGCAAAAAGCTGGGCTGGAAAAACGAGATCCGCACCGTGTTCCGCGTGGGGTATGTGCTGGAGCGCGGGGAATGAGTTTTGCTTCCATCCTTATATAAAATAGGAGTTTCGCCATGAAGTTTGCCCACAAGCTGACCCTTGCCCTGCTGGTGGTGCTGGCGGTCGTGCTTTCGCTGTGCAACACGGTGCTGATTGGGCAGCAGTTCCGCCAGGAGCTGCACACCGCGCAGGATACCCTGTCCGCAGACTGGCAGCGGGAAAGCCGCTCCATGCAGCGCACGCTGGTCACACCCAGCAGCGGCAGCCTTACCGCGCGGGTGGGCAGCTACCTGCAAGCCATAACGGAGCAGAACGGCCTTGCCTGCGTCGCATATGCGGATGATGTCTCCCTCTATTATGCCCTGCCCTGCGGGGTTCCCCTGGCGGAAGTGGAAGATCTGCTGAACCAGGACGGCGAGCCGCGCATGGTGCTGACCAGCGGCCATACTCTGCTTTGTGCCGGAACGGTTGTTCTGCCGGAACGCTGCATTACTTTAGTCATTGCGCAGGATGCCGCCCCCGTGTGGCAGGCGCGGCAGGCCCGCATCCGGAACGCCCTAATTGTGGAGCTTTTGGCCATGGTGCTGGCCGGGGGCATGGTGCTGCTGCTCTGCCGCCGCATGACCCGCCCGCTGGAACAGCTGGAGCAGGCCAGCCGCCAGATCGCCGCCGGGGCCTACAGCCAGCGCACCGGCATCCATGGCAGCGATGAAATTGCCAGCCTGAGCCGCAGCTTTGACGAGATGGCCCAGGCCGTGGAGAGTACCGTGCAGGCTTTGCAGCAGAACGCCCGCCAGAAAGATGATTTTGTTGCCGCGTTTACCCATGAACTGAAAACCCCGATGACAAGCATCCTTGGCTTTGCCGATATTCTGCGCAGCGGCGAGGTAAGCCCCGCCGCCCGCCGCACCGCCGCCGATTACATTTACCACGAAAGCAAACGGCTGGAAGCGCTGAGTGGGAACCTGTTGGCCCTGATGGGCCTGGAACAGCAGCCCCCGCAGCTGGAAGCGGTCCCCCTGGCCCGTGTGCTGCAAAGCCTGCTCCGCGCTTTGCCCCAGGGCAGCCCGGCTCCCATCCTGCCCCGCAGTGATGCCGTGGTGCTGGCCCAGCCGGAGCTGTTATGCGATATGCTGTACAACCTGATCCAGAACGCCCGCAAAGCCATCCCGCCGGATGGCCGGGTAGAAGTACTGCTGGAAGAAGCGCCCACCCAGCTGACCATCCGCGTGCAGGATACCGGGTGCGGCATTCCGCCGCAGGAACTGGCCCGCATTACCGAGCCGTTTTATATGGTAGATAAATCCCGCGCACGGGAGCAGGGCGGCAGCGGCATGGGGCTTGCGCTGTGCGCCAGAATTGCCGCATTGCACGGCACAACACTGCAATTTGAAAGCGCACCCGGCCAGGGCACCACGGTCAGCTTTTGCCTGAAAAAAGCTGGCAGCCAGCCGGAGGTGCTGCCATGAGGAAAATGAAAAAGTTTTCCCTGTCCTCTTTGCGCCTGCTGGCTGTGGCCGCTGCGCTTTCTGCCGCGGCTTTGGCTTTGCCTCTTCCGTTTTTTGCCATGTTGGATCAAACTGCCGGGCGCAGCATTGCGGTGGAGCAGGACCCCGAAGCGCTAAGCCCCGCCGGGCGCAGCTGCCCCGCCGCGCGGGAACTATACTGCTGGCGCGTGACCTGGCAGAATGCCGCCCGCACCATGGTGGATGCTGCCCCCAACCTGCAGGCCGATGCCGCCCCCGCCCTTGCCGCGGTGCAGCAGCTGCAAACTGCCGGGGTGCTGCCCGATAATATGGCAGATACGGTCCTTTCCGCCATCCGGCAGACAGACGGCTGCACCACCTATACCGATGATACCGGCCAGACGGAATATCTTTTTGCATCCGAGGGGAACCATGTCACCATCATCCTAACCGCCAGCGGCCTGCCCATTGGGGTTACGACGGAACAGTGTACTTTTGTGGATTCCGCGCTGGATGAAATCGCGGATGCCTATGCCGCATTTTTAGGCGGGGATGGGATACCCGATTGGGAAGTTTTGCCCCTGCAGCTGCACGAACCCTGCGCCGTGCGCTACAGCGTCAGTGCCCAGCTTTACCTTTGCGTGGCCCGCAGCGGGCAGGGGCTGCGGATTTCAGCAGCGTCCCTTTCGCCCCAGGATGCCGCCGCTTACCGTGGAACTTTGACGCCATAAGGAGGTTTTACCCTATGAGGTCCAAGATGTATCAACAAACTGCATCGCACACTGTGCGCACAGCTTCCCTGCTGCTTGTTTCCGTCTGCTTTACCTTTACCGGATGCAGCGCGGCACCGGGCACCGCAGCGGCAGAGCCCGCCCCCTCCCCCGCTGCCGCGCAGCCAACGGAAGAACCCGCCCTGCCCGGTCTGCGCCCGCTGTACCAGGGGGATGAAAACGGATATTATACCAGCATAACTGCCGCTTCGGGGGATTATCAGCAGGTGCTCTATGCGGATTATCAGACCGGAACGCAGGCCCCGGCCTGCCATATTTCTGGCTGCACGCATGACAGCCAGAGCTGCCCGGCCTGCTTTTTCTCCGGTGTGCCCGTCATGCTACCCTGCCCGGTTGGGGACGGCACCTATCTTTCTTTCGTTTACGGATATGATACTGAAGGCATGTCCATTGTGCGACTGAACCAGGATTACGGCGTGGAGCAGGTACTGTACCACTGCAATTACATTTCAAGTTCCTATTGCTACACGGATGGGTCTTCCCTCTGGTTTTCCGTCTGCCCCAGCGGGGACAGCTATGATCGCGTCAAACGGCTTGACCTGTCCACCGGCGGCATCACCACCCTGTTTGACGCCGGGGATGCCAACGGTCAGTCCGCCAACATCGTTGGCTGCACCGAACGGCAGCTGGTGGTTGCGGTGTCCCCGTATTATGACAGCAGCGAACCCCAGACTTCCTGCCTGTATCTGCTGGATGCCGATACCGGCGCAGCCGAGTTGCTGCGGGAATACCCCATCGCCGATGGTTCCACCGGGCGCACCACCAACTTCAGCACGGCCGTGCTGGATGATACTTTATATGAATATGACTACACCACCGGCCAGCTGACTGCCACCGGGCTGGCCGACCGGCAGACCCGTGTTGTTGCTGATACCCTGCCGCCCGACCCATATGAGGGGCGCGGTGCGTTTGACGTGACAATTACCCGCATCCTGAACGGCCAGCTGGTTGTGGAGTACTATTCCAACGACTGGACGGACGATAACGCCGAGGCCAAAACGCCGGTTTACCTGGTTGACCTTGCTGCAGGCACTGTAGCGGAAAAGCCCGCCCTGCCGCCGCTGAACTGGAACGGGTACGACCATACCAGAACCACCATCCTGGCCCAGCTGCAAGACCGGCTGCTGGTGCTCTGCCGCGCGGAGCCATACACCCGCACCACAACCGGAACGGACGGTGCGCCCTACACGATTCAGTCCTCCCACCGCTATTTCGGGCTCATCTCGTATGACGATTACCTGACCGGCACCCCGAATTATACGGAAGTGGGGATGCTGGATTAAGCCGCATCCTTTGAACACAGCACCCCGCCGTCTGCCCAAAATCGGGCGGCATTTTTGTGCTGCTTTCCTGTTTTATGGCAACTATGCCCCTCCGCCCTTGATTTTACCCACAAAAACCTTTACAATAAGGTTAAATATTACCGCTTTTGCGGAAAGGATGTTAGATTATGGATCAGTCCAGCAAATACAGCATCAATACCCTGTGCGTACAGGGCGGTTATACCCCCGGCAACGGCGAACCCCGCCAGATTCCCATTGTGCAGAGCACCACGTTCAAATATGACAGCTCTGACGATATGGGCAAGCTATTTGACCTGCAGGCCAGCGGTTATTTTTATTCCCGCCTGCAAAACCCCACCTGCGATACCGTCGCCGCCAAGATTACGGAGCTGGAGGGCGGCACCGCCGGTATGCTGACCGGTTCCGGCCAGGCAGCCAACTTCTTTGCCCTGTTCAACATCTGCAACGCGGGCGACCACATCGTTTCTTCCAGCTCCATTTACGGCGGAACTTTCAACCTGATCTCTGTCACCATGGCAAAGATGGGCATTACCGCCACCTTTGTTTCCCCGGACTGCACCGAGGAAGAGCTGAACGCCGCGTTCCAGCCCAACACCAAGGCCGTCTTTGGCGAAACCATCGCCAACCCTGCCCTGACGGTGCTGGATATTGAAAAGTTCGCCAACGCAGCCCACGCCCACGGCGTGCCGCTGATTGTGGATAACACCTTTGCCACCCCCGTCAACTGCCGCCCCATTGAATGGGGTGCCGACATTGTGACCCATTCCACCACCAAGTACATGGACGGCCACGGTTCCACCCTGGGCGGTGCCATTGTGGACGGCGGCAAGTTCGACTGGATGGCCCACGCCGATAAGTTCCCCGGCCTGTGCACCCCCGATGACAGCTACCACGGCATTACCTATGCCGAGCACTTTGGCAAGGAGGGCGCTTTCATCACCAAAGCCACCGCACAGCTGATGCGCGATTTTGGCTGCGTGCAGAGCCCCATCAACGCCTATATGATGAACCTTGGCCTGGAAAGCCTGCATGTGCGCATGGCCCGCCATTGCGAGAACGGCCAGGCTGTGGCAGAATTTCTGGCCAACCACCCGAAAATCGCCTATGTGAACTACTGCGGCCTGCCGGGCGATAAATACCATGCTTTGGCTGAAAAATACCTGCCGAATGGTTCCTGCGGCGTTGTCAGCTTTGGCGTAAAGGGCGGGCGCGAAGCCGCCGCTGCCTTTATGGGCCACCTGAAAGTTGCCGCCATCGAGACCCATGTAGCCGATGCCCGCACCTGCTGCCTGCACCCTGCCAGCTCCACCCACCGCCAGATGAACGATGAGCAGCTGATTGCTGCCGGTGTTCAGCCCGACCTGGTGCGCATGAGCTGCGGCCTGGAAGATAAGAACGACCTGATCCACGATATTGCCCAGGCACTTGACCAGATCTGACCGTTAAGGAGTTTACTGTTTATGCCTTTGATCATTCCCAAAGAGCTGCCCGCCTATGGCGAACTTTCGCGCGAGAATGTGTTTGTCATGCACCAGCAGCGCGCGCAGACCCAGCAGATCCGCCCCCTGCGCATCCTGATTTTGAACCTGATGCCCACCAAAATTGTAACGGAAACCCAGCTGGCACGCCTTTTGGCCAACAGCCCCCTGCAGGTGCAGCTGACCTTTTTGCAGACCAAGACCCATGATACCACCCACACCCCGCAGGAGCATATGAAGGCATTTTATAGAACCTTTGATGCGGTGCGCAATGAGCGCTTTGACGGCATGATCATTACCGGTGCCCCCATTGAGGACCTGGACTATGAGGATGTGGATTACTGGGACGAACTGTGCGAGATCATGGATTACAGCCGCGAAAACGTGTATTCCACCATCCACCTGTGCTGGGGTGCGCTGGCCGGGCTGTATTACCATTTCGGCGTGCGCAAGGTACACCTGCCGAAAAAGATGTTCGGCGTGTTGGAGCACCGCGTGGTGCGGCCCTCCAACCCGCTGGTGCGCGGTTTTGATGAAGTATTCTATGCCCCGCACAGCCGCTGGGCCGGGCTGAACCGGGCGGATATCGATGCCGCCCCGGAGCTGCGCATGCTGGCCGAAAGCGATATTGCCGGCCCCATGCTGCTTTCCACTGAGTCCGGCCGCCAAATCTTTGTCATCGGCCACCCGGAATATGACAAATACACTTTGGATGCCGAGTACCGCCGCGATGTGAAAGCGGGCAAGGAGATTCATGTGCCGGTCAACTATTACCCGGACGATGACCCCAGCAAGGACCCCATTTTCCGCTGGCGTGCCCATGGCCACCTGCTGTATACCAACTGGCTGAACTACTATGTCTACCAGAACACCCCCTATGACCTGGATGAACTGGAAGCCGTGGTGGACCCGCCCCGCACCTGAGGAGGACGTATGCCGAAGATCAGTGCCTGTATTGTGGCATACTGTGATTATGATGAAGTGTGCGCCGCCGTGCGCAGCGTGCTGGCCAACACCCCCGGCGATGACTTTGCCCTGTATGTGGTGGATAATGCCAGCCCGGACGGCTGCGGCCCCCGCCTGGCCCAGACCGATTTTGGCGATGCGCGCGTGCAGGTGATCTGCCTGCCCAAAAATCTCGGCTTTGGCAAGGGCCACAACAGCATTATGGACCGACTGACCAGCGAGGTACACTTTATCCTGAACCCGGATGTTGTTATCCATGATGATATCCTGCCCCAGATGGCGCAGTGGCTGCTGGACCACCCCGGCGTTGTGATGGCCACACCGCAGCTCTATTTCCCGGATGGACGCATCCAGAACCTGCCGCGCCGCAAACCAACGCCGTGGCTGCTGCTGGCCCGCCAGCTGGCCCCACGGTTTGGCGGTGTGATGCAAAAGGCTGACGAACATTACACCATGCAGGATGAGGACCTGACGATCCCCCACCCCATTGAGTTCTGCACCGGCAGCTTTGCCGCCATCCGCACCGATGTGTTCAAAACCATCGGCGGGTTTGACCCCGAATACTTTATGTATGTGGAGGATGCCGACCTGACCCAGCGCGCCCTGCGCCAGGGCCTCGTTTACCTGCTGCCGCAGTTCACCGCCACCCACGCCTGGCACCGCGACCCCATGCGGGACGTGGGCAAGTTCAAAATGCAGCTGAAGAGCATGGGCCGGTATTTCAAAAAATGGGGCATCGGCAAGGGCAGCGTGTAAACGGGTAATCGTTTCAGCAAGAACACTTGCACTTATTGAGACCACCAGGAGCGCATATTGTGCGTGCCTGCCGTCTCTCCCCCCGCTATCCCCCAAATTTAGCACTTGACGCACACGGCGTGAACAGATATAATAGAAATGTTCACGAGGTGTTGCGCAGCTGGTAGCGCGCGTGGTTTGGGACCACGAGGCCGCAGGTTCGAGTCCTGTCACCTCGACCAAAATAAGAGCCGTAGATTCGTCAGAGTCTACGGCTTTTACTTTTGCAAGTACACACTTTAGTACACACTTGCCTATTTTTTACAAAATCTCCGTTCAACGGTGGTTCTGTAATATCCACTCGGTACCAAAACAGGCCCACGCCGCGGGAAAACTATCCCGGCGTGGGCCTGTTATTTATGTATGGCGTTCTATGGCCAATTTTCAACTCATGTGCACCAGCTTGGGGTAGACCCGCTGCATGTAGGCATCGTCAAAATGCTCATCCAGCAAGGCATCCAGGCTGGTCTGGGCGGCAACGCCCTCCAAGCGGGCATCATAACGGATCAGCGCGGCGGAGCTGACGATCATGTTGGCGGCCATAAATACCACCAGGCACCAGGTCAAAATGGTGCCGCCGCGGCGGGGCAGCTTTTCAATCAGGTGGTCCAGCGGCGGGAACAGCACCTTGAACCATGCCACGGCGGCCAGCCCCCAGAAAAAGCAGTACAGCAGGTTAATGCGCCCGCCCAGGTTGAACGGCAGGGCGCTGTAATCCCAGAACACCGCACCGAACACGATTTCGGTAAACACGCTGCACAGGTATTCATAAGCGCCGCCCAGCAGGGTGCCCATACCGAACAGCCAGAACGCCGAACGGTCCTTGTACTTGTACAAAACCTGGGTGACCAGTGCAATGGCAAGGCCCCACACGATGGAGAACGGCCCCCACACCAGGCTGGAACGGCTCATCCAATACCCGGCGGTAACGCGGCAGAAAATCGTTTCGGTGATATCGCCCAAAAACGCACCGATGACAAACAGCAAAAAGATTTTGTAAAAGCTGCACCCGGCGGCAAACACCGTGGTTTTTGCGCGCTTGGGGTGCACCAGATTCAGCTGCGGGGCTTTGGTGCGCATGCGGCGTTCGGTGCGGTCAAAGATCCACAGCCCCAGCCGCAGCGTCAGGTTGGCAAGGCGATTGTTGACTTCATCCACCTGGGGCAGTTTGTAGCGCAGGCCGCCCAGGGTCAGCGCGGTGCCCAACAGGTCAATGACCAGCAAAATGGCAAAGATCCACAACAGAATATGCGCCAGTCCGGTGGGCACCAGCTGGTAGCAGCGCACCAGCAGTGGCACCAGCCATTTGACCGTTGCCAGGCCCAAAGCACCCCAGACGATGGAAGCCGAAAGGCAAATGTAACCATCCAGGTTCCATTTGCGGTCAGAGTAATCCCACCAGCGGGTGTGGCTGTAATGCTCCAGCAAGTGCCCGGCGATCCATTCCACCACCGTGGCATACAGCGCGCTGAACAAAAACAGAAAGAACCACCCGCCGCTCAATTCCCGCAGGGCAACGGTAATCAGGCAGCCGGTAACGCCATAAACCAGGCACAGCGGCCCATGCAGCACGCCGCGGTCCCGGTACTGGCCCAGCCGCACCGCGGTGGCAGTAACTTCCAGGCACCAGCCCAGGAACGAAAAGGCCAAAAACAGCCAGAACAGTTCGTATAACATAAAAAACTCCTCTGTGGTATGCAGAATCAGTGAATACCACTATTCTACAATACCCGGAGGAGTTGTGCAATCTTTTGGCGAAAAAAGGCCCAAAACAGGATTCTTTACGGCATACCGCACACCAGCCGCTGGCCACCATTGCCGCCGCTGACATAATGGGTGGTGCGGCTGACCTGGTTGTCCACCGGCTGCCCGGCGGCATACAGCTTGAGGTTATGGATAAAGATATCCACAATGTTATCCAGCGTTTTTGCCAGGCTGAACCGCCCGGAAATATGCGGGGTGATGATCACATTCGGCTCGTTCCACAGCGGATGGTCCGGCGGCAGCGGCTCCGGATCAGTTACATCCAGCGCTGCACCGAACAAATGCCCGCTGTGTACGGCATCGGCCAGGGCAAGGCAGTCCACTGTGGAACCGCGCCCCACGTTCAGCAAAATGGCCCCCAGCTTGCAGCGGGCCAGGCGGGCGGCATCAAACATGTGCAGCGTTTCCGGCGTGCCAGGCAGGCTCAGGGCAACCAAATCAGCCTGCGGCAGCTCGGCGTCCAGTTCGCTTTGCGGCACCACCCGCAGGCAGTAATCGGGGCAGGGGTCGCCGGGGCGCACGCTGCGCCGCACGCCGACAACTTCGGCCTCAAGGGCATGGGCGCGCGTGGCAAAGTTGGAACCGATATCCCCCATGCCAACGCACAGCACGCGGGACCCGGCCACCGGCCGCACCTGGCGGGTGATGGCATCCCACTTGTGCTGTGCCTGGCGGTCCCGGTACAAAAACAGGTCCTTTTGCAGCCCCAGCCACAAGCCCAACATCCACTCGCTGATGGCCAGCCCGTAAGCGCCGGTGGCGTTGGTCACCAGGCACTGCTCCGGCAGCACGCCCGGCACCAGATAGGCATCCGGCCCCGCAAAGTTGGATTGGAACCATTCCAGATGGTGGTTCTGGCGGATCAGTTCCACCGGCACGTTGCCCATTATGATATCGGCCGCCAACACCTGCGGCAGAGTGACGGTTTCGGTTTGGGCAAAGGTAAAATCATATTCCGGCACACTTGCCTGCAAAGCGCTGCGCTGGGCATCACTCAACGGCAGAGCCACTAAAACATGTTTTGGCATGGAACATTCCTCCTTGCAATGAAAACTTTGCAATCAAACGCCGCGTTCCTGCTTGCTGAAAATGCAGCCGCAGTAATCCTGGCGGTACAGGCCGTATTCTGCGCTCAACGCAAGGCTGCGCTTGTAGCCATCCTTTTTGCGGAACTCGCTTTGCAGGTAGTTCAGGCCGTACCGCTGGGCCAGCTCGCAGCCGATGGTGTTCAGCCGCACCGGGTCCTTGACCGGGGAGATGGAAAGGGTGGTGGTGAACCAGTTGAAGCCGTGCGCCTTCGCGTACTGGGCGGCGCGTTCCAGCCGCATGCGGTAACACACCGTGCAGCGCTCGCCGCGTTCCGGCTCGTTTTCCAGCCCCTTTACCGCAGTGTAAAACTCCTGCGGGTCATACGGCAGCTCCACTACCGTGATGCCGCGGGCGGCGTACCCGGCATCGTGCACAAAGCGTTCCAGTTCCGCTTCCCGGCGGTGGTACTCCTCCGGCGGGGCAATGTTGGGGTTATAATATAAAATGGTAACGTCAAAATGGTCGGTCAGGCGTTCCAGCGTGGCGCTGGAACAGGGCGCACAGCAGGCGTGCAGCAGCAGCTGCGGGCGCTGGCCATCACGCTCCAATGCGGCGATGGTTTCTTCCATCACGCGTTCATAGTTAATTCGGTTTGCCAATGGTGTTTTCCCTCCTGCGTGGCAGCGGGCTGCTGCCGCAATGTACCACCATTATAGCGTATTGCGGGCCGAATTTACACCCCGCAAAAGAAGAATAATGCCCACCGCTGCTCCAACATGGAAAATTGCGCGGCGTTTTTGCAAATTGTTGAATTTTTTATCACGAATTGTTCACATCTATCGGGTATTCTATAGTTGTTCCCAAAAGGAACGGTGCAAGGGAACAGGGACCCGAACACCGTTAAGGCATTGCCAAATGCCCAGGGGAACAACGCAGACTTTTTTCATCCACTCCTCTTTCTCTTTTTTCTTCTTTTCAAGGAAAAACCGCCGCACAGGAACAGGGACCTGTGCGGCGGCTTTTCTTTTGTGTGTCAGTTTGATTAGGCAAACCGTGCAGAATATGGTATAATACAGCCACAAGTAATTTTACAATAACCGGGAGGGGAACAATTATGGTACAGGTCGATTTGATCACCGGCTTTCTTGGCTCCGGCAAAACGACTTTTATGCGGCATTATGCCCGCTATATGGTCCAGCAGGGCTGGAACGTCTGCATTTTGGAAAATGATTTCGGCGCCGTCAATGTGGATGTTATGCTGCTGCAGGATATTTTGGGCGACCACTGCGATATGGAAAGCATCAGCGGCGGGTGCGACTGCGATACCCACCAGCGCCGGATGCGCACCAAGCTGATCTCGCTGGCCATGCAGGGGTTCGACCGGGTCATTATTGAGCCAAGTGGAATTTTTGATGTGGATGAATTTTTTGACATCCTGCACGATGAACCGCTGGATAAGTGGTACCGCATGGGCAATGTGATCGCCATTGTGGATGCCAAGCAGGAGCAGCAGCTTTCGCCCCAGTCGGCCTACCTGCTGGCATCCGAAACCGCCAACGCCGGTATGGTGGTGCTGAGCCGCAGCCAGCTGGCCACCCCGGCCGAGATGGATTCCACGGTGGAGTACCTGAACAAGGCACTGGAGCAAAACGGCTGCGCCCGCCGCTTTGGCGCGGATGTGCTGCGCAAAAACTGGGATGACCTGACCCCGCAGGACCTGGCCGCTGTTGCCGCCTGCGGCAGCAAGCAGGCCAGCTATGAAAAAATGCACTTTGACCAGCACGATGTGTTCTCTTCGCTCTATTTTATTGACCGCCATCTGCCCCTGCCGCGGCTGAAAGAGGTGGTGAACGAGCTGTTTGCCGATACCGCCTGTGGGCGCATTATGCGCATCAAAGGGTTCACTTCGGAGAGGGATGGCTGGCTGGAACTGAACGCCAGCCGCGATGCCATGACATTAAAGCCCATTGCCAAGGCGCAGGAAGTGATCATCGTGATCGGCGAGCAGCTGAACCGCGACGCCATTGAGGCACACTGGAAAGAGGTTTGAAACCGCCGAACCTGCTGAATGAAAACTAAACGGGGAAAAAAGAAAAGGTTAAATCAAAATTCCCTCACAGTGGTCAATTTCGTGCTGGATGATTTCCGCCGTCCAGCTGGTAAATGTTTTGAGCCGCGTCTGGAACTTTTCGTTCTGCCACTGCACTTTGATGGTTTTGTAGCGCTTGGTTTTCCGCGTACCGGTAAGGGATAAGCAGCCTTCGTCCGTTTCATAGGCACCGGACTGTTTGACGATGACGGGGTTGAACATGACCATGTATTCGCCGTCGTTCTCGAAGGCGATGATACGTTTGTTCACGCCGATCATGTTTGCCGCCATGCCCACACAGCCATCCTTGTGGGCAATCAGCGTTTCCATCAGGTCCTGTGCCACGCCAAGGTCCAGCGCCGTGGCGGGCTCGGCTTTCTGCGCAAGAAAAGCTTCATCTTTGCAAATTTCACGAATCATTGGGGATGCTCCTTAACTGTTTTTTCTACATTGTATCAGCCAAGGGGAAAATACGCAAGGAAGAAAACGATAACGAAAATATCTGCCCGCTCCACGATTATGTTTGAATCTGCGCGATAGAACTGACACTAACTGAAGGGGAAACTTATGATTTATACCTTCAATGCCAGAGGCTTTTTATTGTATCCGGTGATGAAATCCGCCTTTGGGCTTAATGACGAGGCGGTTTATAAAACGATTCAGGAAGGATTTGAACGGCTTCAAAAACAGCTCACATTAAAAAATATTTCCTATGATTCGTTAAAAGGTGCGCTGGTCCCCAATCAGGATAAGAACAAATTTGAAACATGCTTTGTTTTCGATTCGGAACAGATGGATTCCGATGCCTGCGGAAAACAACGATTGCGCTCAAATATCATCCAGATACCGGAACGATGGATGTGGTAACTATTACTTAACATTTTATAGCATACCCCCAATTTTACATACGCAATATGGAAAGCTCCCGGCGGGTTCACCTGACCCTACCGGGAGCTTTTCATTTTTCAAATTTCTAATCACTCATTTCTAATTCGTCCCCAACTCCTAACTCCTAACTCCTAACTTTCATTCGTGTTCCGCCCAATCCCGGCTGCGGCCCACGGCTTTGTGCCAGCCGACCAGCAGCTTTTCGCGTTCCGGGGCTTCCATGTTGGGGGTAAAGGTCATGTTGCAGTGCCACAGGCTGCGGATCTCCTCGCGGTCTTTCCACACGCCAGTGGCAAGGCCCGCCAGGTAAGCAGTGCCAAGGGCCGTTGTTTCGCGGATGGCGGGGCGCAGCACGGTTTTGTTCAGGATGTCCGCCTGGAACTGCATCAAAAACTGGTCGCGGGAAGCGCCGCCGTCCACTTTCAGGGCGGTGATGGGCTGGCCCACATCCAGTTCCATGGCATGCACCAGGTCATAGCTCTGGTAAGCGATGGATTCTTCCGCCGCGCGGATGATATGGTTCTGGGTGGTACCGCGGGTAATGCCCACAATGGCCCCGCGGGCGTACATGTCCCAATAGGGCGCGCCCAAACCGGTAAAGGCCGGAACAATATACACCCCGCCGTTATCCGGCACCTTTTGGGCGTAATACTCCGAATCCCGGCTTTCCTGGATTATGCGCAGGCCATCGCGCACCCACTGGATAACGGCCCCGCCCACAAACACACTGCCTTCCAGCGCATACTCCACCTTGCCGTTCAGGCTGATGGCAATGGTGGTCAGCAGACCGTTTTTGCTGCGGCAGATGGTATCGCCGGTATTCATCAGCAAAAAGCAGCCGGTGCCATAGGTGTTTTTGGCTTCACCTTTGGCAAAGCAGCCCTGGCCAAACAGTGCGGCCTGCTGGTCGCCCGCAATACCGGCCACCGGCACCTGTACGCCGCACAGATCGGTATACCCGTAAATCTCGCTGGAATCCGTCACGCGCGGCAGCATGGCACGCGGGATATCCAGCGCCTGCAGCAGTGTATCGTCCCAATCCAGCTTGTGGATGTTATACAGCATGGTGCGGCTAGCGTTGGTACGGTCTGTTACATGCACTTTGCCGCCGGTCAGCTTCCACACCAGCCAGCTGTCCACCGTGCCAAACAGGATTTCCCCTGCTTGGGCGCGCTCCCGTGCCCCCGGCACATGGTCCAGAATCCACTTGATTTTGGTTGCGGAAAAATAGGCGTCCGGCACAAGACCGGTGTTTTCTTTAATATACTCCGCCATGCCCGGCTGGCTGAGCAGTTCATCCACCAGCGGCGCTGTGCGGCGGCACTGCCACACAATGGCGTTATAAATGGGGCGGCCGGTCGCCTTTTCCCACAGGATGGTGGTTTCACGCTGGTTGGTAATGCCGATGGCGGCAATATCGTGCGCGTCCACGCCGCTTTGGGCCACCACTTCGTTCATTACGCCGTACTGGCTGGACCATATCTCCATGGGGTCGTGCTCCACCCAGCCCTGCTGGGGGTATAGCTGCTCAAATTCGCGCTGGCGCACGGCAATAATATTCTGCTCGTTATCAAACAGGATTGCCCGGCTGCTGGTGGTACCCTGGTCCAGCGCAAGAACATATCTGCTCATCTTCAACCTCCCTGTTGATGGGTAAACGGGGCTGACTGCCCACTGTTTTTTATTCCACTTTTTCCATGTTACGCGTTGCCACAACATCCACGCCGGTGCCGCACACGTTGGGCAGCACCACATCCCCGGTATGCACGGGGGCTTGCAGTGCCACAGCATCCAGCGCAGCCATCACGGCAAACATCATTTCCTTGGGCACAGCCTGCGCGGTTTTGACCGGGCAGCGCGGGTACAGCCCGCCCGCAATGCGCACGGTGCTGGTAATGATGCGGGTGGGGTGGATCAGTTCCTCCTTGCCGTATGCGGCACCGTTGGGGCAGGCATTGCCGGTCACGGCATAGTCATTTGCGGTATCCACCCGCAAGTGGCACCCTTTGGGGCAGCAGATGCAGATCAGCTCTTTTATTGTTTCTGTCATGATTGCGGCACCTCCTCCACAGCAACGGTCAGTGGGCCGTCCGCTTTTTGCAGCAGGGCTTTGGGCAGCGTGATGTGCTCCATCTCCCCCGGTGCCAGGCGTTCCCGCCTAAAGGCGGCAATCTTGTTTGGTCCGCAGCGCACCGTTATGGTGCTGGGCCCATAATTGCGCCGCACACGGAACGATACGCTCACGCTTTTCTGCACGCCGTTCAGCCGGATATGCTGCGGCACAGTGTAGCCAATGCCCTCCCCCGCTGCCAGCGGCAGAACGGTTTCGTCTTCTGTCTCGCCATTTTGCACATAGGCTGCCGCGGCCGCGCCGGCGGTTTCGCTTTCGCCGGAGACAAAGTCCACCAGGTCATGCACATGCACCACGTTGCCGCAGGCAAACACGCCGGGGATCTCGGTTTCCATATTCTCATACACCACAGCCCCTTTGGTGTGGGGGTCCATGGCAATGCCTGCCTGGCGGGTCAGCTCGTTTTCGGGGATCAGCCCCACGCTGAGCAGGATGGTATCCACATCAAACTCCATCTCGGTTCCGGGGATGGGACGGCGGTTTTCGTCCACCTTGGCAACAATGGCTTTTTCCACCCGGTTCTTGCCTTGAATCTCCACAATGGTGTGGGATAAGTACAGCGGGATATCAAAGTCCTGCAAACACTGCACAATGTTGCGGGTCAACCCTCCGGAATAGGGCATCACTTCCACGCAGGCGAGCACTTTGGCTCCCTCCAGCGTCATGCGGCGCGCCATGATCAGGCCAATATCGCCGCTGCCCAAAATCAGCACCCGCTTGCCCACCAGGTAGCCTTCCATGTTCACATAGCGCTGGGCTGCACCGGCGGTGTAAATACCCGCCGGGCGAGTGCCGGGGGTGCCAATGGCCCCGCGGGTGCGTTCCCGGCAGCCCATGCACAGAATAATGCTTTTGGCCTGAATGATCTGGTAGCCTTTGCTGCGGCTGACGCAATGCACCTGCTTATCCGGGGTCACTTCCAGCACCATGGTGCCCAGTTCTACCCGCACGCCGGTGGTGCGCAGCATCTCGATATAGCGCCCGGCGTATTCCGGGCCGGTGAGCTGCTGGCCAAACCGATGCAGGCCAAAACCATTGTGGATGCATTGGTTCAAAATGCCGCCCAGCTCTGCATCACGTTCCAAAATCAAAATATCGCGCAGGCCGTGCTGCCACGCGCTGTACGCTGCCGCCAGCCCTGCCGGGCCGCCGCCGATGATTACAAGATCAACCATGGTTCTGCCCCCTTCCCGTTTTGGTTTCGCTCAACAGCACATTGGTGCCCGCTTTGTCCTGCAGTACATCCAGGGGGTCAATGCCCAGTGTTTTGCTGATCAGCTCCAGCACGCGCGGCCCGCAAAAGCCGCCCTGGCAACGGCCCATGCCCGCGTTGCACCGCCGTTTTACGCCGTCAATGCTCACCGTGGGGATCTCGCTCTGCAAAGCATCCAGAATCTCGCCCTCGGTAATGGTCTCGCACCGGCAGATCACGCGGCCATAGGCGGGATTTTTTGCAATCAGTTCCGCCTTTTGTTCCGGCGGCAGTTCCTTGAACCGCACGCGGGTGCGCCCATCCTTATAATCCGTTTTTGGTTCCGGCAGGTCATTGTGGGCGGCCAGAATCTTGGTCATCTCTTTTGCCACCGCCGGTGCGCTGGAAAGCCCCGGCGACTTCATGCCAGCCAGGTCAATAAAGCCCGGCGCACCGTCCGCCTCGCCGATCACAAAGTCCCCGGTATCCACATTGGCGCGCACACCGGCAAAATTGCGGATCGACTCGCCAAAGCAGATGCCCGGCACGCTGCGCTTGGCGGCAGCTGCCACAAAGGCAAGGCCGTCCGCAGTGCAGGCGGTATCATCCCCTGTTACCGGCTGGGCATTGGGCCCCACCAGCAGGTTACCGTGCACCGTTGGGGTTACCAGCACGCCTTTGCCGTTCTCATTCGGGCACTGGAAAATCACATGGTTCACGCGGGTGCCCTCGCTTTTATCCAGCAGGTAATACTCCCCGCGGGTGGGTTCCAGCGTAAAGGTATGCGGCGCGGCCATTTCGTGGATGGCCTGGGCGTTCAGCCCCGCCGCGTTGACCACATAGCGGGCGGTGAAACTGCCGTTCGGCGTGGTCAGCTGCCAGCCGCCATCAATCTTTTCAATGTTGGTCACAGGGGTGCTGCGGTGCAGCTCCACCCCGTTGCGCACTGCCACTTCCGCCATGGCCAGTGCAAACTCCCACGGGCTTACAATCGCCGCGCTGGGGGCCAGCAGCGCCCCGGCCACCGTGGGGGCCAGCTGCGGCTCCATCGCCAGGGTTTCCTCCGCCGTCAGCAGCCGAATACCCGGCACGCCGTTTGCCACACCATTTGCATACAGCTTTTGCAGATGGGGCAGTTCCGCCGGGCTCAGCGCCAGAACCAGGCTGCCGCACTGGCGGTACGGCACATCAAGCCGGGCGCAGATCTCTTTTGCCAGGGCCACGCCCTGCACATTCAGGCGCGCCATCTGGGTGCCCGGCTCCGGGTCATACCCGGCGTGCAGGATAGCGCTGTTTGCCTTTGTTGTGCCATCCGCCACATCGTTTTCTGCTTCCAGCACTGCCACACGCAGCGGATAGTGCGACAGTTCATACGCTGCAGCTGCACCAACCACACCACAGCCAATGATTGCTACATCCAGCATAACTACCTCCCAGTTGTATTGGTCATTCAGGATGCAAAAATCCATCCTGTCAACATGGTTTCCATTGGTTTAATCATAGCGTTAAATGCACAAAAAATCAAGTTTAGGTTGATTCATTTTGCGCATTTTGTTGCCATTGTGCGGATAGTGGAATAGGTGTTCCGCTGCTTCGTTTGATGCGGCCTTTCGACGCAAAAAGCTGCCGCACCCGGCTTTCCCGGTGCAGCAGCCTTTTGATTTGATGATTTTTTGATTATATATTTTGCAGGCAGTGTTATACTGCCCTCCCCTGTTATGCCGCCGTGCGCTGTTTGCGCTGCTCGGCACGGTTCAGGTACAGATAAAACGCAATGTTCAGCACAACGCCCACTGTGGTGGATACCGGGGCGGCAAGGCCGATTTTGGTCAGGCTGGCGTTCGGCTGGATGCTCATGAAATACGCCATCGGCAAACGCACCAGCAGCGTCTGGACCAGGCCCTGGATCATAACCCAGAGGGTTTTGTTGTTGCCGTTAAAGTAACCCACCATACTGAACAGAATTGCCGTCACAATGGTTTCGGGAGCAAAGCCTTTCAGGTACTCAAAGCCTTTCTGCACAACCTCTGCATCGGTGGAGAAAACGCCCGCCAGCAGGTCACCCTTGAACATAACAAGGGCAAACACCGCGCAGCCAAACACCAGCCCCACCCCAATGCCGGTCAGCATTGCCTTTTTGGCGCGCTTGGGGTTGCCCGCACCCACGTTCTGCGCCACAAACGAAGCCATCGACTGCATCAGCGCGCTGGGGATCAGCATGGCAAAGTTGACGATCTTGCTGGCAACGCCATAGCCGGAGGATGCCGCCAAGCCCAGGCGGTTGACAAAGGCGCAGAGCGCCAGGAAAGAAAGCTGGGTCAAAAATTCCTGCAAGGCCAGCGGCAGACCGACCTCCAGGAACTTGCGGCACTGTACATTGAGGCGGAAATCCGACTTTTTGATGGTAAACGGGAGATCTTTTTTGATCAGCATTACAATGGCAAACACCACGCTGACAGCCTGTGCCAGCACCGTCGCCACTGCAGCACCGGCAGCATCCATCTTGAACCCGGCCACCAGCAGCAGGTCGCCCACAATGTTTACGATGCAGGCCACCAGCACGAACAACAGCGGAGACTTGCTGTCGCCCAGACCGCGGAAGATGGCGGCCATCAGGTTATATGCCACAATAAAGAAAATGCCGCTGCCGCAAATGCGGATGTAACTTGCGGTAAGGTCAATGGCTTCCTCCGGGGCCTGCATCAGCACCGCAATGGGCCGTGCAAATACAACCAGCAAAACAAACATCGCAACCGATAAAATGGCGAACACTACCGCGGCCCCGCCAAGCACCGCCCCGATCTGCTGGGGCTTCTTCTCGCCAATATAGCGGGCGATCAAAACCGTAACGCCCATGGCAAGCTGCGTTACGACAAAGGTGACCAGGTTCAGCAGCTGGCTGCCGGTGGAAACCGCCGAAAGCCCCGCTGTGGAGCCAAAGTGCCCCACCACCAGCAGGTCAACCGCGCCATACGCCGCCTGCAGCACCAGCGCGCCAAGCACCGGTAGCATAAAAAGGGAAAGTTTTTTCAAAATGCTCCCTTGTGTGAAATCTGTCTTATCTGTGTTCAAGTGAAATTCTCCTCTCCGACATGATTTTGTACAGTTTTTCAATCGTCTGGATCGTGCAGGCTGCATCCGCATCCGAAATGTCGGCCACCAACGGTGCCAGCTGCGCAAAAAACTCGGTGTTGTGCACCTGCGAAAGCCGGCGGCCACTTTCCGTAATGGAAAGATAGGTTACGCGGCCATCCTCATCCGAAGCGATTTTTTTCAGGTAGCCTTTATCCTCCATCTCTTTGACCGTGCGCGTAACACCGGGGCGCGGCAGGTTCAGCGCATCGCTGATGTCCGAAACCTTTACCCGAACGCCGCGGCGTTCCAGCTCCTCGATCGTATCAAGATAGTGGATATAAGACGGGCTGACCCCTTTGGGTAGCGCCGGCAGCAGTTCCCGCACGCGCTTTGCCTGGTAACAAGCATCCAGCAGCGCCTTCATGTTTTCTGTTGTCATATTCCCTCCTCGTAATTATCTTTGATAATTACTGTAGGTAATTATATGGATAAAATATTGGTTTGTCAACAGGGTTTTGAGGGGAGATTTTGTTTTTGTGGCAAATGGGAGATACAGATATAAACCTTAACGTTTAAACTTTACGGACGGTGCAGTGTTTTGAGAGCATTGCATCGTCTTTTTGCTGCGTAAATATGTGTCTGTATGCGCCATCACAAACAAAAACGCCCCGGCAGATTAAGCCAGAGCGCATGTATTTCCTATTCAGATGTAGAAGCGGGTTTCGCCAAAGATATCATTCCAGCGGGAAACAATATCCTCAGAGCGGCTTTCAATAACTTCCATGATAGCCGTTAGTGTACGCTGTGGTATCTGAGAATTGTTGTTTGCCAGCAGTGTGCCGCCAGCTTCCGTAATCCATATCTTTGTGGCATTGGCATTCGGGGTTCCTTTTGCTACATGAACGTGTACCGGCTCAAGCGGGTTTCCCTCATTAGACCAAAAGAAAACAACATAACCGAACAAACGGAACAGACTAGGCACTCTCAATCCCGCCTTCCTGAGAATAGCGCATTAAGAGGTGGGCAACCGATTTAATCAAAGACTTCATGCTGGAAAGTTCAAGCTCAGAGTAGCCGTTATTCTTCCACTGGTAGCCGGGCAGAACGCAGCTTGCCGACTTGAAGCCGTTCTCAACAGGGGTTTCCATATCCACACAAACCTGAATCGTATCGCCGTTTTGAATCGGGCTTGAATAGGTTATTTCTGTACCGTCATTAAGGGTCATGAACGGGTAACGCATATCAATCACCTTCCTTGGCTTTATTATAACGGTGGGGCGGCAATAAGTCAACGGCGTTTATTCCCGGCCAGAACAGGCTTAACCGCAATTAACGCTGCTGGGCGAGCCGGGCGAGGAATCTTTGCACGCGGGCCCGACAGGGGCAGTGGGTAAAATTCCGAGCCCAACTATAGACATGAGGTCACTTATACAATAGGAATTGAAAGCGAGTTTTGACTGCCGGGGGGGTGCTAAGTAGTTGTTTTAAAGCGTTTACTTTAAAAGTAAGTGTGGGTGCAGCCTGGTTCCTTGTCTTGTTTCACTCCCGGCGGATGGATTGTGCCGAACAAAAAATATGGTTGCTTTTGCTTATTCCATCATATCGGAGCAGAATTTGGCGTTTTCACTTTTGAGACGTCATTTATTTGTGCAGAGAAAAAGCACTTCCCGTGTAAAACATGCTAAATTCCACACCAAAGATTACAGAATACGCACTAAACTCTTTTAATTAAGTAAACTCACCGAAAAGGAGTGCATGAGCAATAGTCCTTGACAATTTTTGCGTCGACATGCAGCGTTTTCTATTAGAATGCTATAATTTTTGTTAAAAAGAGAGAAAATCAAGAAATTCATACCAAAAAAGATGAAAAGCAGTTGAATATATATATATATATATATATATAATTGTATGTGTAACCGTTTTGGTTTGGTAGGACATTTTCATTATTCTTTTATCTATAGGAAAAGTGAACGCATATCATAGTGCGTGATTATGAAATTCCTTATTGGTGTGATATAAAGCATCAAGTAAGAGGAGGAACTAATATGGCGTTGATTCATTGTCCTGAATGTGGTCAAACGATTTCTGACAAAGCAAAAAATTGCCCAAAGTGTGGTTGTCCAATAGCACCTGAGGAGAAAGATTCTATTACCGAGCCTGAAGTAATTGTACCAGAATCTCCTCCTGCAAACCCTAAGTCAAAAAATAAAGTTGCTATTATAACAGGGGCTATTGCACTAATAGCCATTGTCGGCATAGTTGCTTTTCTCGTAAAAAGAATATTCAATACAGTTTCCGTCGCAGATATAAATATTACAACGTGGAAAGTAACAAATTCTACTTCATATGGTAATTACTACGAAGCAACTATAACTTCCGAACAGAAAAAACCATTCATCGCCGTCATTGGTTCTTATTATGATGAAGAATTATATCCTCAGCTTGTCTTTGTGAATGGTGGGGAGGGAAAATTTGAAGTTTACGCTTCGGATGATGAGGATCCTTCTCTCGAATATTATCCTATCGCCTATTATCAGGCAGAGGAATTTAAATCATCTGACTTATCCGTTAAATATAAAGAAAGCGATTATAACGATTGGTCTTGGGGTGAAACAAATTGTGATGTTAATATCAATGTTAATGTCAACAAAAAGTTAGATGGTTTTTTGTTTGTCAATATCGAAAATATAACCTATGGCAAAACAGATTACAACCTAAGTATCCCCATCATAAACGGCGAGGGAAATTATTCTTATTACGCTGATTTACCTTATAAATCCCGTGGAATAGAGATCGAGGTCTCTCCCGTTTGCTTTGTAAAGAGCAAACTACTTTCGGAAACCGATTACACAGTTGATAAATCGTTTTCTGTCCAAAAAGATGAAGGTACCTATCGCACATATTATCGTGGTGAAGGTGTTTGGACACTTCCAGAGCGAGAAGATGGCTTGATTTTGTACACTATGGAATTAACTGCTGGCGGCGATGAAACTGAGCACGGCAAAATCCAAAACAGACTTGCTTTCCTTCACAACCAAAAGGTAACTATTAAGTCGTACGATAGTACAGATGACGATATTTTAATGACCCAAATGCCCGAATATTCTATTAACCTAATTGGTTATTTGCCTTGGATTGAACTTACAAAGGAGTAAAACCATGATAAAATGTCCCGAATGTGGAATCGAACTTGATGATTCTGTAAAAACTTGTCCCAACTGTGGGTGTCCCGTAGTTGCTGATTCTTCTGCTGATAAAGTAATCAACACACCTATTGTTGCAACTGCTTTACCAACAAAATCCTCTTCTAAAAGTTTCAAGATTAACCTGGCCGCTCTTATTTCATTGCTTCTTGGCGTCGTCATTTTGGTCATAGGGTTTAATCTAAAAGACAAGCAGTTTGATATTGATGTCTACCACGCTTCCACATACAGCGTGGATTCTGCAAAGTTTGGCGCAGATTTTTACACTGAGATTTATAATGCATCTGACGTAGCTGTTGACGCAATTAGTGCAGTCAATGGTGGTATTGCTTCGCTCTCTGGTTCTGTCGCTGATTTTGCTGAGGTTATCACTTATTCTGCCAGTATGATTATAATCGCTATCGGAATAAGTATAATTGCTGTGTCACTTTTGCACATTAAGAAAGAGAGTTAAACCTACAAAGAGCAGGGCGTATGTCCTGCTCCTTTCTTTTTCTATTTGCCCTATCTTTCACTGGTACGCCCTAGCAGCCAGTCCACAGACACATGGAAGCAATCAGCTAGGGCCAGCAGGTATACGGCGCTTGGTGTGCGGGTGCCGTGTTCCCAATGCTTGACAGTGCGGGAAGATACACCCATGCGGGCAGCCAGTTGTTCTTGTGTAAGGCCAGCTTGCAGGCGCAGCTGCTTTAGCTTTTGGGCAAGTGACATAGCAGTACCTCTTTTTCGATGTGTACTTTTAATTTTTGGCCTACTCTCACTCAGCCCGTTCCTCTCTGTCTGGCAGCGCTTAATCCGCCGGGATAAAGTTCACGCTGCAATCAGCACATATCACGCGCACTTCTTTGGTTGAACGGATGATGGTTCCGCACTTTGGGCATATCCACCGCCGGGTGCTGCTGGGGCGTTTGGGCGGCTTGACGGCACCACCATCGGCTGCACCGGGTGTACGGCTTCCTGTGCCGGTTCCTATCATGTCCTGCCAGCTCTGCCCCTCTGTCATCTGGATGGCCTGCCAACCTTGCAGCTCGATGAAGTCCAGCAGCTCAAGACTGGGGCTTGTAATAGTCCAGCCATACTTTGCATGATGCTCAATGATAAGGCCGTGGGATTCTGCCGTTTCCTTGAAGCGTTTGTTGTGGTAGGCGTTGGCGCTGCCGCTGGTATCCTTTATGCCGTTGACCATGTTGTACAGGTGGCACATCGCGTGCAGCAGTGTGGCCGTGGTTTCCTCAATGGGGCGGTCAAGTATGGCCGTTGAGATGTTTATCTCGTGGCGCTGCTCTGTGCCTGCTGTCCATGTTTTGCCGCAAGTGATGTGACCATAGGCACCGGGTATTTTCTTGAGGGTAATGACCGGCTCTGGAAGCTTGCCGTCAAAGAAACGGGTGTTGAGGGCACGGAACATTTTTTCTAACTGCCCGGCGGCACGGCTGGTTTTAACTGTCTGCTTCATGAATAAACACCTCCATCAGCTAATGCTCAAGCGCTGTACTGTGAATGTTTTGGAATACTGCTCAAACAAAGCCGGTGCAATGGCCTTGATGGCTTTGCTGTCCAGGCGGGTGCTGGTAAAGTCGGATAGCTTGACTTTGTGACATCCCACTTGCAAGGTATCTGTACCGCGTGCGGCAAGTTCTGCCTTGATTTGTGTCTTGATTAGTTCCTGCTCTGCCTGTGCTGCTTCAATCAGCTGTGCGGCTTCTTTGTACTGGTTGACCAGTTCCAACATACTGTCAATGCTCATAGTGTTTACGACCTTTCTTTTTTGTTTGTGGGGGAACACATGTTCACATTTTGCCGTGGGCCTTGCCTGAGTGGCTGTTGCTTTCGACACTTACATCATAGCAAAGTTGGATTTTAGGTCAGTTTTTGGCCTTGTGCGCCCCTGCTTGTTCGGCTGGCATATAAAGGAAGGCAGCGAAAAAAAATGGCATGCAAAGCCAGCACCCCCAGAAACAACTGTACAGCGCAGATATTTTTTATCACTGGGGGATGGTTAAAAAGAAAAAGTAATGATTCTATGTCAAAAGGCGCTTGGTTGATACTTCTCACTCCAGGCTTCTGTGATCCCTCTCCAGCGCGTCAGAGAGGCCCATTTAAGGCCTGTAGTGCGTTAAGAAAGCATAGATATTCCCGCAGCTAGCAATCCCCACAGCACCGCTTTCAAGGGCTCATGGCCGTTCATTTGACGGCATTTTCCCGTTTGGTCGAATGATTTTTCGCAAGCAAAAAAGCCCCAAGCAAACGCTCAGGGCTTGACACCATACGGCAAGATGGATATAATGAGAATAGAAAAAGGCACTGCGACAAGCGGTTGGCTCTTTTCAAGGATTAGGAATCAAGCAAAAGCCCGAAACCGTCACTTGGCAGAGTGGCGGTTTTTGCGTTTCTTAATGATAATCGTAACAGTAAAACTGCCGATGTGCATCGTGATTCACATGGCTTCACCCCCTTTCGGAAGTGGGGCCAACCGCCTGCCGTTGTGTGCAGTGCCTGCCGCCAAAAGCGGTTTTTACAGAATACCACAAAATACAACAAATTACAAGGCATAAATCAAGCCCGGCGGGAACGCTATGTTCTTGCCGGGCTCTTATACTATCGGCTTAAAATTAAACCGTATTGTTTAAAATTCCACACGATTCCTGTTTTGCATCCATACATACTTTCCTAGTGCCTATTGCAGCAATGAACACAGCGCTAAAATCATGTGGACAAACCAACGCCTAAGTGTATTGACTTGAGTTAGGTTAAACGGCTTCCGGAACGGTTCCCCACACAATGCCTGCTAACGGGCTGCTCTTTTGCTCATCAATAAGATGGACATAAGTTCGATACGTAAAGCCGGTATCACTATGGCCCAGTACCTCAGAAACCACTTTGATTTCTACATGTTCTCTTATCAGCTTGCTGGCAAAGGTGTGCCGTAAATCATGGGGGCCATGAACGTTTGCAAGTCCTGCACGTGTACAAACCGTTTTATACACTCTATCCAGATAACTCAGGTTGCAGGGCTGTGTGGTTTGTGTTACAAGATAAGCATTCACCGGGCAATGTTCAGCAGCTTTTTTGAAGAGTGCTTCCGCTTCCGGCCCTAGTGGAACATAACGATTTTTACCGTTTTTTGTTTGTGGTTGATATGCAAAGCGACCGTGCATCCTTCCATCTGTTCCCTTAGACTTAGATGTTATCAGTGTAGCATGAACCAAGATCCGGTGGTTTTCAAAATCAATGTCACTCGGTTTCAGTGCGCATATTTCGCCTTCCCGCATACCGGTAAGCAAAAGCGCTTCAAACACCCATTCGTACTTGCTCATGCCTTCCCGGCAGGCTTTCCGAAAACGTGCTATCTCGGTCTCATCGAAAAAGCGTATATCGCGCTGTTGGCGCTGTTTTTTTGCTGGCAGAGTTACGTTCGCGCACGGGTTCCGCGTGATTACACCATTCTTTACAGCATATTCTAAGCAAGCTTTGGTGTAGATATATGCCTTTTGAATGCTTGACCACGAGAGCTCTTCTCCCGTGCGCTCGCATGTCATGTCGCGCATCTCGTTAATCAGGTGGAGCTGTATAATATCGCTGGTGAGCTCTGCTACCTTATACCCACCTATCATAGGAATGATGTAGGTATTCGCAGTGCTCACTGTTCTAATATATGTAGCTTCCCTTTGCTCGTTACGCTTAACATTCTCTATCCAGCGCGTGATGTAATCAGCAAACGGTATGTTCGCACCTGATTCAAGAGATAAATCTCCATACTCTTTCTGGTACGCATCTCGCCTTGCTATTACATCCGCTTTTCTTTTTCCTTTGAATTCCTTATAACGGGGTTTGCCGTTTCTATACAGGCCAACTGTCAACTTTGCGTGCCATACACGATTCTTATCCTGGTATACGGAGCCTTCTCCGTTTCCCCGACGAGCTTTTCCTGACATAAAAATTTCCTCCTAAAAAAGTCGCTAATTAGGTCGCTAAAAGCATTAGGAAAAGTATGTAAAAATCGGGAAAATTCGGGAAAACGGAGTTTTAGCATATTCAAGGAAAAAGAAAAGCCGCCCATACATTCAACGTTTTCACGTTAAATTTATGAGCGATTTTGGTTGGGCCGGCCGGATTTGAACCGACGCAATGGAGGAGTCAAAGTCCTCTGCCTTACCGCTTGGCGACGGCCCAGCAAAAGAAAAAACCGCGCAGCATAATCACTGTGCGGTCTTTGGTGGGGTGCCTAGAGAGATTCGAACTCTCGGCCTCCAGAGCCACAATCTGGCGCGCTAACCAACTGCGCCATAGGCACCATAGAATGCGCCCGAAGGGACTTGAACCCCTGGCCCACTGCTTAGAAGGCAGTTGCTCTATCCACCTGAGCTACGGGCGCGCACGGGTCAGTTCCTGTTGTTGGGAACATGCTGCGTGAATTATAATATCACATGGGGCGCATTGTGTCAATAGTAAAGTTCAATTTTTTTGAACTTTTTTATCGGTGTTTTTATCGGGGCTTTCTGCCCGGCTTTTAATAGATTCCAGCCGGGGCCTGAGTGTTCACGAAATACAGCTCGTACCACAGGATAAAGGAATAGAAGCTCCAAATCTTGGTCATGTTCTTGGCCTTGCCTGCCTTATGGTCATCCAGCAGGCGCATGATCTCGTCCACATTAAAGAACTTTTCGGCAACGGGGCCGGTGAACTTTTCCTTTACCATGTTATAGTACTTATCTTCCCGCAGCCAGTCGTTCAGCGGCACCGGGAAGCCCAGCTTTTTGCGGTGGGCAACGCTTTCCGGCAGCTGCTTCATGGCGGCACCGCGCAGGGCGATTTTGGTAGACTCTTTCCCGGAGCGATATTTCTGCGGGATGGACAGCGCCACATCCAGCATGTTGCGGTCCAGGAAGGGCACGCGCAGTTCCAGGCTATTGGCCATGCTCATGCGGTCGGCTTTCAGCAGGATATCGTACAGCATCCAGGTGTGCATATCCACCCACTGCAGCTGGGTGGGCTCATCCAGGCCCTGCACCTTATCAAAGTAAGGCTTAAAGAACTGTTCCGGGCGGGGGCTGTGGTAGTTCTTTTTCAGGCAGCGGTCACGTTCGGCCGGATCCAGGAAAACATAGTTAGCGCGCATATAACGCTGCCAGGGCTCTTCGGCTCCACGCACCAAAAAGTGCTTGCCCTTAAAGTCCGGCAGTTTGGATGCCACCGCGCCCGCGGCCTTGCGCAGCGCTTTAGGCACCTTATGCTCGTAATCCATAAAGTGGACTGCCTGGCAGTACATGGGGTAGCCGCCAAACAGTTCATCGGCACCTTCGCCGGAAAGCACGACCTTGACATATTTGCGGGCGTTCTGGGCCAAGAAGTAGAGCGGCACTTCCGCCGGGTTGGGCATGGGCTCATCCAAGTACCACTGGATCAGGCGGTTGGCTTCAAAGAACTGCTCGGCATCCACCTTGTTGGCAATGCTGGGCACGCCGATTTCCTTACTGAACTCCTGGGCATACGGCAGCTCGGAATACTTTTCTTCTGCATAGCCGACCGAGAAGCTCTTGACATGCGGGGTGCCCTTGGCGACCTCGTTGACCACAAAGCTGGAATCCACACCGGAAGAAAGGAAGCAGCCAACCTCAACATCGGCGATCTGGTGGGCGGCAACGCTTTCGGCAAAGGTATCGGTGATGATCTTTTCCCACTCTTCCAGGCTCTTGGAATCGTCCACATGGTACTTGATCTCATAGTAGCGTTCCACGGTCAGTTCGCCGTTTTCCCAGGTGAACATGCAGCCGCTGGGCAGCTTGTAGACATTTTTGAACATGGTTTCCTCATTGGGGATATACTCAATGCTCAAATATTCCGGCAGGCGTTCCTCGTTCAGTTCCTTTTTGAAGCCGGGATGGGCCAGAAAGCTCTTGATTTCGCTGCCAAATAGGAACAGGCCATCCTGATTATAATAGTAGAACGGTTTGATGCCGAAGATATCCCGCGCACCAAACATGGTTTTGGTTTTCTGGTCCCAGATCACGAAGGTGAACATGCCGCGCAGTTTGCCCGGCAGCTGGCTGCCCCACTGCTCATAGCCATGCAGCAGCACCTCGGTATCGGACCGGGTGGCAAAGGTATGGCCTGCGGCGATCAGTTCCTCGCGCAGGGTCTGGAAGTTATAGATCTCGCCGTTAAAAATGCAGACAAGGCTGCCATCCTCATTGAACATGGGCTGTTTGCCGCCCTCCAGGTCAATGATGGAAAGGCGGCGGTGGCCCAGGGCTACCTGATTGTCCACATAGTAGCCTTCGCCGTCCGGGCCGCGGTAGGTGATCAGGTCCGCCATTCCTTTTACAATGCGGCGGGCGGTTTCCTCTTTATGGTTGCGCTCAGCAAAGCCGGTAATGCCACACATAGGCGCTTTCCCCTCTCTATCGTTAGGATTTCAGTGTTCTGATTGATTTTGTTTTGGGCTGGCGGCCATAGTTGCCTGATTGCCAAAAGGGGCAGCGGGCGCACAATGTGCGCCCCTACGGGGCCAGCGGTTTTATTTACAGTGTGAGATAGCTTTTATTCCATCATCAATCCCGCAGGCCCTTGTTGCCATAGTAGCGGGCGGTTTTGCGGTAGTAGTTCAGCTGGCTGCGGATATACCAGAGCCAGCGCTTGAGATTCCAGTCCTCTTTGCAGAACAGCTGGTGGGCGCATTTGCCCTCTTTTTTCAGCTTGTCCGCACGGGCCAGCAGGTCGGGGTCCTTCAAATACTTTTTGATCACGCCATACGGGGCAATCATCCACAGGCTCTTGGTATCGGCAATGGTCAGGCCAAGTTCCTTGTGCTCCAGCACATCCTCCACCAGCCATTTGGACAGGTTGTACCCTGCCGCGGTGACAAAGTAGCTGGAACGGCCCTGACGGGGGTTCATCTCAAACATCTTATACTCGCCGGTACGGGCATCGTACTTGATGTCCATATTGGCAAAGCCTTCCCACTGCATATCTTCCAAAAAGTTTTTCAGCTTTTCCAGCAGGGCAGCATCGTTGTATTCGGGGTCAGACAAGATGGCCGCATAGTTGCCGATGCCCTCGGGGGTCTGCTCTTCCAGCAGGGGGCGGCCCAAAGCCATCAGCTTGACCTTGTGGTCCAGACCGCAGTAAGCGTTCAGCACACGCATGCAGTTGTCATCGCCGGGGATATACTCCTGCAGAATCAGCTCATCCTGGTAGCTGCTGCCGTAAATAGCGGCGGTGATGGCGTCAAATTCTTCACGGTTATTGGCAAGGAACACCTTTTTCTTGTGGGGGAAGGTGCAGTTCCAATACGCCGGGGAATTGCTCGCCTTGATGATAACGGGGAACGCAAACGGCAGTTCTACATTTTTATAGTTCTGCGCATTACAGGTTGCCGTTTTGGGGTAGCTCAGGCCGTGCGCTTCGCAGGCACGGTAAAAGTTTTCTTTGATATCCAGATCCAGCACGGTTTGCAGCTCCGGGCAGGCAAAGTGATAATAGGGTTTCAGCGCATCACGGTGGCGGCCCATCAGCACGGTGTAGCCGTCCGCGCAGGAAACCAGCACCAGCGGCTTGTCCGCATGGGCTTTTGCATAATCGGTCAACGTTTTTACAAACGTTTCATCGTTTTCCAAATCAGGTTCCAGCACCGCAATTTTGACAAGATTGGTGTTGGAAGTTGCCACCAGTGCACCCTTGCAGATGGCCACGCTGCGCACGCCATACTGCTGGTAAAAGCTGCGTGCCATACCATAAACATTGGCATCACTGCCAAGAAGTACCGGTAAAAAATCAGACATAATACCAAACCTTTCCCATTTTGGTTATCCCTTATTTTACCGCCATTGCCACCACATGTCAAACGGCAATATCGCCTGCTTTATCGGTGTGGGCACGGCGTTTTTTGTCTGCGTGGGCGAAAATTCCAGCAGCATTCGCCGCAAAGTGCTTTTCTTTACGGCGCGAACCGTGTATAATAGGGCATATCGTATAAACAGTACCGGTTCCCGCCGGGGCAAGAAAGTAATAACCTGCGGTTTGTTTTTTAGCGCCGCAGCCAGTTGAGGATTATAACCATGTGTGGAATTGTTGGCTTTGTTGGCGCACGCGCCGACATGCAGGAAATTTTGCAGGGCATGATGGATGCCATCGCCCACCGCGGCCCCGATGGCCAGGGCCAGTTTATTGAAGGCCCGGCAGCCCTTGGCCAGCGCCGCCTTTCCATCATTGACCTGGAGGGCGGCAAACAGCCCATGTTCAATGAGGACCAGAACCTTGCCGTGATCTTTAACGGTGAGATCTATAACTTCCAGGAACTGACCGCCGAATTGATGCGCGCCGGGCACACCTTTGCCACCCGGTCCGACACCGAAGTTCTGCTGCACGGGTACGAGCAGTGGGGCAAGGAGATGCTGCAAAAGCTGCGCGGCATGTTCACCTTTGCCATCTGGGACCGCAAAAACGAAACGCTGTTCTGCGCGCGCGACCATTTTGGCATCAAGCCGTTCTATTATTATCAGAACGAAGCCGGCGAGCTGCTGTTTGGCAGCGAAATCAAGAGCTTTTTGTCCCACCCCGGCTTCAAGAAAGAGCTGAACGAAGAGCAGCTGCCTCTCTACCTTTCCTATCAGTATTCCCCTGGGGAGGATACCTTCTTCAAGGGCGTCAAAAAGTTGATGCCTGCCCACTGGCTGGAATGGAAAGCCGGGCAGCTGACGGTGCAGCGCTACTGGCAGCCCAAGTTTGATCCCGATGATTCCCGCACGCTGGAAGAGTGGGAGGATGAGATCAGCGCCGCCATGAAAGAAAGTGTGCAGGCGCACAAGATTGCCGATGTTGAGGTCGGCAGCTTCCTTTCTTCCGGCGTGGATTCCAGCTATATGGCCGCGCTGGCCCATGTGGACAAAACCTTCACCGTTGGCTTTGCCAACAAACAGTACGATGAAACCGATTATGCGCAGGAATTTTCCAAGCATATCGGGGTCAAGAATTACGCCTACCGCATTACGCCGGAGGAATACTGGGCCAACCTGGGCAAGATCCAGTACCACATGGATGAACCTTTGGCGGATGCTGCCTCGGTCGCGCTGTACTTTGTCAACCGCGAAGCTTCCAAACAGGTCAAAGTCTGCCTGTCCGGCGAGGGTGCCGATGAATTTTTCGGCGGATACAATATTTATAAAGAGCCCTTTACCGTGACCTGGTATGACAAAATTCCCCTGCCCATCCGCCGGGCCATTGGCGCGGTGGCGGATCTGCTGCCGCCGGTGCATGGCATCAACTTTTTGGTGCGCCGCGGCAAACCGCTGGCCGAGCGTTACATCGGCAACACCAACCTGATGGATGAGCACCGCAAGAAAAAACTGCTGAAAAACTATCATCCCGGCAAGCTGCCCACCGACCTTTCCCGCCCGTACTTTGAGCTTTCCAAAGGGCAGGACGCTGTGACCCAGATGGAAACCTGCGACCTGAACCTGTGGATGGTGGGCGATATCCTGCTGAAAGCTGACAAGATGAGCATGGCCAACAGCCTGGAGCTGCGCGTGCCCTTCCTGGACCGCAAGGTGTTTGAGCTGGCAAGCCATATCCCAACCAAGTGCAAGGTGAACGCCAGCCAAACCAAAATCGCCATGCGCGGCGCGGCAGAAAAGACCATCCCCGCTAAAACGGCAGACAAAAAGAAACTCGGCTTCCCTGTTCCGGTGCGCGCCTGGCTGCGGGATGAGCAGTATGCGGGCATTGTGCGCAAGGCGTTCAACACCCCCGCCGCGGAGCAGTTTTTCCGCACAAAAGAGCTGAACACCATGCTGGACCAGCATATTTCCGGCAAGCGGGATAACTGGCGGCAGATCTGGTGCATTTTTATGTTCTTAGTCTGGTACGATGAATACTTTGTAAAACGCTGAGGTGATAACAACATGCTGTTAAAACAACTGCTGAAAAATCTGGACTACACACTTGTTCAGGGCAGCCTGAATACCGAAGTGACCGATATTTATTATGATTCCCGCAAAGTTACGCCGGGCGGTCTGTTTGTCTGCATCGTCGGCACCCAGCGGGACAGCCACGATTACGCCGCGGACGTTGCCGCCAAAGGTGCCGCCGTGCTGGCCATCCAGCACAACCTGCCCGCTGAGGTTCTGGCTACCCTGCCGGATGTGACCGTGGTCAAGTTCGAGAGCACCCGTTACGCCATGGCGCTGCTTTCCACCGCCTATTTTGGCCGTCCCGCGCTGGAAATGACGATGGTTGGCGTGACCGGCACCAAGGGCAAAACCACCACCACCCACATGATCAAAGCTGTGCTGGAAGCCGCAGGCCACGAAGTGGGCATGATCGGCACCAACGGCGTGTATTACCCCGGCCACCACTATGACCTGAACAACACCACCCCCGAAAGCTATGAACTGCAAAAGATTCTGCGCCAGCTGGCGGATGCGGGGTGCGATACCTGCGTGATGGAAGTTTCCAGCCAGGGCGTGATGATGGACCGCGTGGCGGGCATCCATTATAAAGTCGGCGTGTTCACCAACCTGTATCCGGACCATATTGGCCCTGGTGAGCATTCCAGCTTTGAGGAATACCGCAGCTGGAAAGGCAAGCTGTTCCAGCGCTGTGACATCGGCGTGGTGAACGCGGACGACCCCAACACCGAAGCATTGCTGGAAGGCCACACCTGCAAGCTGGTTACTTATGGCATCCACGCCCCCGAGGTGGACTATCGCGCCAGCGAACAGTACCGCCTGCTGCGCAACAAGGAGATGCTAGGCGTTGAGTTCACCCTGACCGAGCCGGACGGCCACACACTGGACGTACAGGTGGGCATGCCGGGCCTGTTCAGCATTTACAACGCCCTGGCCACCATCGGTGTGGGCAAAGTGCTGGGCCTTGCGGATGCGCCCATCCACGAGGGGCTGAAGAAAGCGCTCGTCAAAGGCCGTGTGGAGCTGGTGCCCATCAGCCACAAGTTCACCATCCTGATCGACTATGCCCACAACGAGGCCGCCACCGAAAGCCTGATCGAAACCCTGCGGGAGTATAAGCCCAACCGTCTGGTCGTGGTGTTTGGCTGCGGCGGCAACCGCAGCAAGCTGCGCCGTTACGGCATGGGTGAAGTGTGCGCCAAGTTGGCGGATTTCAGCATCCTGACCGAGGACAACAACCGCTTTGAAAAAGTGGAGGATATCATCGCGGACATCAAGACCGGCATGGCCAAGGGCAACCCGGACGCCAAGTATGTGGAGATCCCCGACCGGTTGGATGCTTTGCATTACGCCATTGATCACGCACAGGAGGGCGACCTGATTGCCGTGATCGGCAAAGGCCACGAAGCCTACCGCGACCGCGAGGGCGTTAAAACGCCGTTCCTGGAACGCGAGCTGATTGAAGAGTACGCCGCCGAGACCGGGGTAGAATAAGTCTTCATCAGTAATCAAAATACAAATATTTATTAAAAATGGCTACCCTCTTATTGCTTGAGAGGGTAGCCATTTTCTTAAAAGTTACTCATAACATATAACATCATTTTCAATTTCGCGTATTGTTTCGGGCGGTATATCTTTCATTTCATATGTATAGACCGTATTTAAGCGCGGATTAAATATGCCTATTTTATCTATCTTTTTAAACTCTTTTTTGCCGGAGTGCTGCCCCATAATCCAATACATCAGTAATTGTAAAGTATGTTTGCTGTTTGGTTTTGCTTTTGATACCTTAAAATCCCAAAGAGTATCGCTGGTTAAATAATCGCCATCGCCTGAACTAACTATTTTGCTATAGCCATTTTGTTCAAACGTAAAACCATCTTTTACTATAGGTCCATATTCATTCCAAAATTTCAAACTCCGAATTACCATGATTTGAATGTTTCTAATGGTGTTCTCGTCCGGTTTCGTATTATCTGCATCTTTTGCAAGCGCTGCGACTGCCACATTCCTTTTCCAAACATCGAATGTTACTAACTTGCAGGCGCTTATAATGGATGCGTCATCTATCCCGTTTATTGCAGACAAATAGTTTTCTGCTTCCTTTTGGGCCCCCGGCCGTCCCCCGATTATGTTTGCAATCATTGCTCCATAGCACGAAATACTAAAAGCCTTTTTCTTATCAACCCCCATCATGTATCGTGTCAAATAGTCAACTGTCAACCCCACTATCGTTGCATGAACATTCTCTTCTTCTCGCAAATTCTTTTCATCTTTTAGCTCACGCACATGTAATAGCGAAGGTTTCAAATATCCACCACGAGGTTGCTTTATCATAGCGATTCTTGCTGTTACCGAATACATACTTTCTCCTTTCTTTATTAAAATGTTTTACATCTTCCAAGTGTCAAATTACAGACAGCTTTCACAATATAATCGCAAAATTTGCTTTATTTATGTTTATTATATCACATATCCAGTTCTTTGAAAAGTGTTATAAGTTACTATTCCTCATTTCCCACCTATACCATTGCAATATACGCGGCCCTGCTTTTCTTTTGCGCAAAACTATGGTATACTATTTGTGTATGCTAAAAAGTATATACAAAATTCAAGCCGTACCATGCTGAAAGGAGGCCGGTTTGATGACCATACAACCACCTGACCGGCTTTTCCGCCCGGTCAGCCCTGCGGCACAGGCCAGGGGCGAGCGCGTGTTCTGCGCCGCCGTGGCGCTGCTGCTGGTTTTATCGGAAGTATTCAGTTCCAATATTCAAAACACGCTGCCAACATTCAGCCATCTGTGCCGCATCGCCTTAACGGCAGCGGCGGCGGCGCTGCTGGCTGCCAAAAGCCTGCTGCTGACCCAATGGCAGACCAGGCAGCAGGTTTTGACGGCAGCAGCGTTGGCCGCCTTTGCGGTGTTTACCACCGCATACGGGCACGACCAATGGTTTTTGTTTGCCGTTTTGCTTGGCATTGGTGCCAAGGATGTTGATTTGCGCCGGGTGCTGCGGGTTTACCTTGCCGCGGCGGCCGGTGGGCTGCTGGTGGTGCAGCTGCTGCATGCCGCAACGCCGCTGGTGCCCTATCTGTATTACTGCCGCAACTGGGATTACGGTTACGGCCATTACAACGGGTACGGTGCCCGGCTGGCCGGGGTGTTTTTCGCCTGGGGCTGGCTGCGCTGGCCGCGCCTGCGCTGGTGGGACTGGGGCGGCCTGGCCGCGCTGGCCGCTTACACGCTGCTGGTGCCTGGCTGCCGCGGGGCCGGCATTGCCATGGTGCTGCTGCTGGTTCTGTTTTTGCTGCAGCGTGCCCTGCCCGCTTTTTTTGAAAGCCGCATCTGGCACGCCATCGCCCTGGCCGCTGCGCCGCTGGCGCTGGGGTTCAGCCTGTTGGCCGGGCGGCTGTTTGACCCGGCCAACCCGACCGCCACCCCGCTGCTGGACAAATTGAACGGCCTGCTTTCCGGCCGGTTCGAGATCTGGCACCATGTGTTCTGGGGGTATCCCCTCTTCCATCCGGAGCAGGACGGGGTGCCCGGCTGGTATCACGATGCCATGCCCAAAGCCGTCACCTTTTTGGGCGGCCTTGCCACCGATGGCGATGAACACCACGCCATTGACAATTCTTTTCTCGCCATCCCAATGAACAAGGGTGTGCTGGGCGCTGTGGTGATCGGGGTCATCTTCTTATTGCTGATGTGGCGGCTGTGCAAACACCGCTGCACGGGCGAGACACTGTTTTTGACGGTGATCCTTGTCTATTTCCTGATGGAAAACAAATGCTTTTTGTTCTCCGCTGATCCGTTTATTCTGTTACTGCCCGCCGCACTGTTTGCCGCAAAGGGCAAGCCGCTGCCGGTCGTGTGCCCGCCGGTGACATTAAAAGAATAAAAAAACTGCCTGAACCCGTTCGCTGTACCGCAAACGATTCAGGCAGTTTTATTTTTATGGTTTTCTCACAGTTCGCTGAGGATGTTGCCGTCAATGGAGATGGTGACGACCTGCCACGGGATGAACTTTCCGCTGTTCTGCAATGCCGTTTTGGCAGCGCGTTCCAGCCCGCCGCAGCAGGGCACTTCCATCCGCACCACCGTCACGCTCTGGATGTTGTTCTCACGGATGATCTGGGTCAGCTTTTCGCTGTAATCTACATCGTCCAGCTTGGGGCACCCCACCAGTGTGATATGGCCGCGGATGAACTTCTGGTGGAAGTTGGCGTAAGCATAGGCGGTGCAGTCCGCTGCGATCAACAGTTTGGCACCGTCAAAATAAGGGGCGTTGACCGGCACCAGCTTGATCTGCACCGGCCACTGAGAAAGCTGGGACTGCAGCACCGGCATGCCCTCCCCTGCCGGTTCCGCCTTATGCTGCATCTGGCGCATCTGGCTGCCGGGGCAGCCATGGTGCATTTGCGGCGCAGGCTGGTGGGCCACGCTGCGGGCCGCGCTGCCGGAGCAGCCGCCCAACCGCTTTTGGGTGGTTGCGGCCTTTTGGCGCTTGTTTTCCTCCACAGCCTTTTCATCATAAGCGGCGGCTTCACGCTCCACAAAGGTGATAGCGCCGGTAGGGCAATGGGGCAGGCAGTCGCCAAAGCCGTCACAATAGTCATCCCGCATCAGTTTGGCCTTGCCGTTGACCATGGCGATAGCGCCTTCGTGGCAGGCGTTGGCGCAGGCGCCGCAGCCGTTGCATTTATCGGTATCGATCTGAATAATTTTGCGAATCATAAGGGTGTTCCTTTCTCCGCGCCGTTCCATGCCGTGCATCACCATGCGGCGCGCTGCTCTTTTCTTTTTGCTGTGCTTGTATTATAATGCCATCAGACCAACAAGTCTGTGGTTATAACCACAAAAAGTAAGGAGCCCCCATGGAAAAATCAGCCAACACCCCCATCCAGCTTTTCCGCGGCATGACGGCGGACGAACTTGCCGCTCTGCGCGCCGCCCACTGCACCCGTGTGCAGCGCTATGACAAAAACGCTCTGATCTACCATGCAGGCCGCGTGGTACACGAGATCGGCATTGTGCAAAGCGGCAGCGTGAACGTGGAATCCAACGATTTGTGGGGCAACAAAAGCATTTTGAGCCATGTGGAAGCCGGGCAGGCGTTTGCCGAAACTTATGCCCTGTGCGGCGAGCCGCTGATGGTGGATGTGGCCGCCGCGGAGCCGTGCGAAATTTTGTGGCTGGATCTTGTACCCATGCTGCAGCAGCAAAACACCGCCGCCAGCTGGTACCCCAAGTTTTTGCACAACCTGTTGCTGCTTTCCATGCAGAAAAATCTGGCGCTCTCCCAACGCATCCGATGCACCGCCCCCAAAAGTGCGCGCGGGCGGCTGCTAACCTATCTTTCCGCACAGGCGGTGCGGGCGGGCAGCACACATTTTACGATCCCGTTTGACCGCCAGCAGCTGGCGGATTATCTGAACCTGGACCGCAGCGCACTTTCCAAAGAGCTGGGCAAAATGCGGGACGATGGTCTGATCCGCTGCCGCAAAAACGAATTTGAGCTGTGCGGAACGGAATAACACCCGCTTATCTCCCCCATCCACAAAAAGCAAACAGGGCGGCCGGCAGCCGCTTTTGCAGGAACCCCTGCAACCGGCTGCTGACCGCCCTGTTTATGATTATGGCTATTTTCTAAGTTTAGTTGCCGTCATCGTTCTGGGCCACCGGAACATTGGCGTATTCATCCGGCAGGTCCGGCGGCAGGGTCTGCATGTACTCGTGCATAGCTTCGGCCACCTTTTTGCTGTAGGCAACGGCTTCCACCACGGTGCGGGCACCCTTGACGGCGTCGCCGGAAGCGAACAGGCCGGGGCGGCTGGTGTGGCCCACTTCATCGGTCACAAACAGGCCGCGCTCGTTGGTTTCCAGCCCATTGGTGCTTTCGGTGATGGTGGTGCAGGGGCCCTGGCTGATGGAAACGATCACGCTGTCCGCCGGGTAAAGCATCTCGGTGCCGGGTTCCTCGGTCAGGGTGCCGTCCTCGGCTTCGTTCAGGCTGCGGAACACAACGCCCTGATCGGTGATTTCCACCGGCTTTTTGTTGAACACAAACTCCACGCCCTCCAGCTTGGCATAGCTGGCCTCGTACTCGCTGGCCGTGATGTGCTGCGAAAGTGAGAAGCACTGCACATGGCGCACACCATGGCGGATGGCGGTACGCGCCACATCCATGGCCGCGTTGCCCGCACCAATAATGATGACCCTGTTGCCCAGGTGGTAAACATCCGGGTTTTGCAGGTAGTTGATGGCAAAGTGAACATTGCCGTTGCTTTCGCCCTTGATGTGCAAGGCGTTGGGCCGCCACACACCGGTGCCGATAAAGATCGACTTATAGCCGTCCCGCAGCAGGTCGTCAATTTTCAGCGCTTTGCCCACATCAGTGTTGGGGCGCACCTTGATGCCTTTCAGGCGCAGGTGGCGGTATTCAAAGTCATCCAGCACGCTTTTGGGCAGGCGGAATTCCGGGATGCCGTACCGCAGCACGCCGCCGATTTTATCGTGGCTTTCAAAAATGGTCACATCATAGCCATAGCGCGCCAGAATGACCGCAATGGTCAGGCCCGCCGGGCCGGAACCGATGATGGCCGCCTTTTTGCCGTTGGAGGGCACCGGGCCGTGGTTCATCTGGCTGGCATAGGTGGAAGAGATGTAGTTTTCAATGACCGAAAAATGCACCGGGGTACCCTTGATGCCGCGCACGCAGTGGCCTTCGCACTGCTTTTCGTGGTTGCACACCAGGCTGCACACTGTGGTAAGGGGGTTGTTTTCAAACAGCATGCGGCCCGCTTCGTCCAGCTTGTTGGCTTTCAACAGGCGGATCACTTCGGGGATGTTGGTCTGGATAGGGCAGCCCTGCTGGCAGCGCGGCTTTTTGCAACCCAGACACTGGTTGGCTTCGTCCATGACATGTAGTGCCATTGTTTCTCCTCATTTCGCAACGATTTTGCGTGTTAAAAATGCAACAAAGTTTCAATTCTGCGCACTTTTTATCCATACTTATATTATAATAGCACTACATGCGCCGTGTACGCAAGCCCCATGGGCTGTGTTTTGTACCGGCAAAGTAACGAAAAATCGACCGCTTTGCTGTGCATATCAGCAGCAATTTGCAGTTTCGGGTCCTGTCCCGCCAAAACCGCAAGGCTGGTGCCCGCCGGTATTTTTGCGTGCTTTAACATCGGCAGCACGCTGCGCTTCGCCCCCAGCACCAACAGGTACGGCGGCAGCGCGGGCAGGCCCGCGGCGGGCACATCCAGCACGGCATCCAGCACCAGCCGTCGCAGGCGGGCGGTGGGGTAACGCTTGGTTTTCAGGCGGTCATACAGGTCGTTTACCGTTTCTGCTTCGCGGGCAGCGGCATACAGGCGGTTTTCCAGCCCTTCGCCCGCGCCGCGCAAGGTGTGCAGCTGCTCCGGCGTTTTGGTGCGCAGCAAAGTCAGCACCGCGGTGCTGAACTTTTCCGGGTCCGCCAGCTGGCCTTCTTCCGCGGCCTGGCGGTACAGCTCCATGGCCGCCTGCGGCACAAAGGGGCGGGCAGCCTCGATCCCCTGCGTATGCACCAGCTGCCGGATATGGGAAGCCGAAGCCAGTGCCTGCCCCTGCACCTGGCCGGTCTGGGCCGTGCCGTGGGCTGCGCCCAGCCGCGGCAGGGGCAGCGGCTGCATGGCTGCCCCCTGCTGTAAAATAGCCTTGCAGTATTCGATGCCCAAAATATTGTTGGGCGTTTGCATCAGATCCGCTGCGCCGGGGCACAACGTTTCAGCGGCGGCGGCACGGGCGGCGGCAAAGGGCAGGCCGCTGTCCAGCCGGCTGCGCAGCGCCGCCGGGAACGCCGCACTGCACAGCGCGGCAGCCGCGGCCTGTAAGGGGGCGGGGTCCGGGGTTTCAGCGCCGAACGCAAGGGTATCGCACCCCAGCGCAGCCAGCAGGTGCACCCCGGCGGCGGCAAACTGCTCTGCGCTGGCGTTGGCATAGGGGGCGGGCAGCGCCACCACCAAGTCTGCCCCGGCATCCAGCGCCGCGCGCACCCGCACAGCTTCCGGCAGGATGGGCACCCCGCCGCGCTGCACGGCGCCGGTGCTCATGCACACCGCGATGGTGCTGGCTCCCCGCTGCCGCAGCATGCGCAGCTGCAATGCGTGGCCGCTGTGGAACGGGTCATATTCTGCAATGATACCGGCAAAATTCATATCGTCTACCCCTGATTCTCCGCAAATTCTGTTCGCTTGTGCCGAAAAGAGCCTTGCAATGTTTTCTGCTTCATTATATAATAAATTTGTCTGATACAAAAGGGCCAATACAAAAACCGGGTCCCGCCCGGCATGGTTCTTAAATTTTGAAGGAGGACAAATCCAATGAAGATCCTTGTTATCAACTGTGGTTCTTCCAGCCTGAAATATCAGCTGATTGATATGGAAGGCGAGAAGGTGCTGTGCAAGGGCCTGTGCGAGCGCATCGGCATGGAAAGCAGCATGATCACCCATGAAGCCAACGGCAATAAGGCCACCACCCCGGCCATCTTCCCCACCCACACCGAAGCATTTGCTGAGGTTGTGAAGAAGATGACCACCGGCGATGGCAAGGTCATTGATGATGTCAGCGAGATCAACGCCATCGGCCACCGCGTGGTCCACGGCGGCGAAAAGTTCCAGGCCAGTTGCCTGATCACCCCCGAAGTGATCGAGACCCTGCGCGAGCTGAGCCCCCTGGCCCCGCTGCACAACCCCGCCGGTATCCTGGGTATCGAGGCCGCCAAGAAGGTCTTTGGCGATATCCCCAATGTTGCCGTGTTTGATACCGCATTCCATTCCACCATGCCGCCGAAGGCTTTCATGTACGCTATCCCGTATGAATATTACGAGAAGTACGGCGTGCGCCGTTACGGCTTCCACGGCACCAGCCACAAGTACGTCAGCCACCGCGCTGCCGAATACCTGGAAGAGCCCATCGACCGCCTGAAGCTGATCACCTGCCACCTGGGCAATGGTTCTTCCATTGCTGCAGTTGACCAGGGCAAGGTTGTGGATACCTCCATGGGCATGACCCCGCTGGCCGGCCTGATGATGGGCACCCGCTGCGGCGACCTGGACCCCTCTGTGGTCAACTACCTGAAGTACACCCTGAACATCACCGGCCACCAGCTGGACGAGATCCTGAACAAGAAGTCCGGCCTGCTGGGTGTTTCCGGCGTTTCCAGCGATAAGCGTGACGTTGAGGCAGCAGCAGCAGCCGGCAACCCGCGCGCACAGCTGGCCAGCGATATGCTGAACTACCAGATCAAGAAGACCATCGGCAGCTACATTGCCGCTATGGGCGGTGTTGACGCCATCGTGTTCACCGGCGGTATCGGCGAGCACGACGCTGACTCCCGCGCCAAGATCTGCCACCACATGGACTGGCTGGGCATCCGCGTGGATACCGACAAGAACGCCAACGCCCACAAGCAGCACAAGGACGTTGTGGAAATCACCGCTTGGGGCGCCAAGGTCCGCACCCTGGTCATTGAGACCAACGAAGAGCTGATGATTGCCCGCGACACCAAGGAAGTTCTGGGCAACCACGGTTTGGTTTGATTGCCCCCCCCCTTTCAGCGTAATCCGTTAAATTAAAAGATCCGCTCCTTTTGCAGAAAAGGGGCGGATTTTTGTTTAATTAAGAAAGAATAAATAATAAAGAATAATGTTGGTGGACCGCGGCGCGGGCGCGCCGCTCAAAAAATTGGGGTGTGAGGTAGTGTAACAAGATCGGCGAGCTTTTGTCTCGCACTGTAGGGAACGGTCTTGACCGTTCCGGAGCCCGGCTTATCTCTCATCATGGGATTTATGACTAGGCTTCTTCCGGGGCGTCGGGGACGCCGCCCCCTACAAATAATTTATTTGCTTCTCCCATATTTTTCATGGCAACCTGGCCCAGGGTTCGGCGCGGTCGGGTGACCGCGCCCTACAGTGTGGCGGGTATTGTAGCCATCTGCTCTTACCGTATCCCCCGCAAAATCTCCACCACTTCTTCTTTATCCTGCCAACGGTACACCGATGCCACATAATAGCTGTCCCCTGCTGTCCATGTCACCACGCTGCAATTTTGGATCTCATCCGCAGTCAGGGCGGCAATATCATCCGCAATCACAATCTGCTGTTCAATGTTCGCTTTATCTTCCGCAGTAATGGCATCATCCGGCCCTCGGCCCTGGATGTTGACTTTGTTTTCCAGCGGCATTTGGGCAAGGCCCAGCACCTGATGTTCTTTGCCCTGCTTGCCGTTATCAATCAGGCAGGAGTACACACCATATTCCTGATAGGTGCTGTCATCCCATGTCACTGTGCAGCCATCCGGCAGCCAGGTCAGCTGCATCTGTTCCATGGGGATACCGCCCTGCGGGGCTTCCTGAACAGCAAGGTATGCCCGGCTGCCCTCCAGGATCACGGCAACTTTTGCCCAAAAAGCATAGGCAGTTGTCGCCAGCGCTGCGCAGACGGCGGCTATGATGACCGTTTTCAGCAGCCGCCGGGGTGTGCGGTGCACCTGCGGCACAAACGGCATTGGCACATTGGCTGGTTCCAGCTGTTCCAACGCCGTCAGCTCCGCGCGCTGCTGGGCAGCACACGCCTGCACCAGCAGCTCATCCAATGGTTCTTTCATAAGGTCAGGCCCTCCTGTTCCAGTAATTGTTTCAGCTTTTGCCGGGCGCGGTGGCTGCGCTGGCGCACTGCGGCAGAATGCAGCCCCAGCGCTGCCGCGATCTGCGCCCCGGTCATCCCCTGCCCGTATTGCAGCTGTAAGATGGCGCGATCGGTCTCTTCCAGCGTCTGCATCGCCGCCAACAAGCTGCGCACGGCATCGCTGCGTTCCATCTGTTCCTGCGGCAGTGGGGCAGCATCCGGCAGGGCGGTAAATACTGCATCTTCCGCCGGTTCGGCCCAGCGGCTCCGGCGCATATTCAGGGCTGTATGGCGTACCGTTACCAGCAGCAGGTGGCGCAGCTTTTCCGCATCGGTTGTATCAGGTCGGGCGCGGTTCAGCCGCAGCCAGCTTTCCTGCACGGCGTCCTGTGCCAGGTGACCGTCCTGCAAAATCCGCTCTGCCAGCGCACAAAGGCGGCCATAATCCTGTATGAACACCTGCTGCAAGGTATCCGCCGAAAACATCGCTTTCCCCCCTTTTCTTCTGATTCAGAAAGGCCTTTCACTTCTATAACACGCCATCCCCGCATTTTGTGACAGCAAAAGCGGCACCCAGTTTTTCCGGGTGCCGCTTTGCTTACTGTGTTTCTTCCACCTTGCAATAATATTCAATCGCTCTTGCGGCAAATTCTGCCGTGCCGGGGCCGCCTGCGGCGTTGATGTTGGCGGTAAATTCTCCGCCCGCCGCGTACATCTGCCCCAGCTGGGCCAGAATCTGCTTATTGCAGGTATAATAGTGCCGTGTGATGAAATCCTGCAACGTTTTCACCTGTGCCTGCACCGCCGGGTTATCGGCCGGGCGGGTTTGCAAGGTGCCAAATGCCGCCACAATCGCCATCAGCTGGGCGTTGATGGTATTGCTTTCCTGTTGGGTACGTTTGGCGCTCTTGCCTTCATACTCCTGGTATTCCGGCGTTGCGCCCCATGCCTGTTTGGCCTGGCGGGCGTATTCTTCCAGTTTTGTGGTATCAAATGCGGTAAAATCCATTGGTTTTCCTCCTGTCTGCTGCATCCCGCGGGCAAGGTCGATCAGGCTTTCCAGGTGCTGCTTTTTCAGTGTCAGCAGTTCAATTTGCTGGGTCAGCGCCTTTTCGCGGTCAAAGCCCTGCTGGCTCATGATCCGCCTGATGTCTTTTAAGGGGAACTCTAGTTCCCGGAACAGCAGGATCTGCTGCAAGGCGGCCAGCGCTGTATCGTCATACAGGCGGTAGCCTGCTTCGGTATACCTGCTTGGGTGCAGCAAGCCGATTTTGTCATAATATTGCAGGGTGCGTATACTCACGCCTGTCAGGCGGCTTACTTCACTTACGGTCATCATGGGTGCCCCCTCCTTTCGCGGTAGTTTTAGCATAATCTATTACGCAGCGTCAGAGTCAAGAGGTTTTTATCAATTTTTATTGCAGGTTCAGCTGCATCTGGATATGCGGCACCCCGGCATCCAAAAATGGCTCCGATGTCTGCACAAAGCCAAACTGTTCATACAGCCCGCGGGCATACACCTGGGCTTCAATCGTCAGCTGGCTGGCCCCGCATTTTTCTTTTGCCACGCGGATGGCTTCCTCCACGATCCGACTGCCAAGGCCGTAGCGGCGCTTGACGGCAATCACACGCCCGATGGAGCCATCCGCAAAGGTCACGCCCGGCGGCAGCGCCCGCGCGTAAGCCTGAATCCCGTTTTCATCCTGCAGCCAGATATGATACGCCGCCTTGTCTGCATCATCCACATCCTGGTACGGGCTTGTCTGCTCGACAACAAACACCGCGGAGCGCAGTTTATAGATTGCGTGCAGCTCGTCCAGGCTCAAATCATAAAATTGTTTCACGACCAGTTCCATTTTTCTTTCCTCCCCAAAACAAACAGCATCCGGGAACATCCTTATAGCGCTGTGCGCCGTACCTGCGGATGTTCCTGGATGCCGTTTTCCTCATTCATCCGGTGATGAATGACAGCTTTACTTTTAATATGGTTCAGTATACCTGCCGCGGCGGCAAATGTCAACTGCCACCCTTTTGGTTACAGGCTGGAATACCCGAAGCTGTTGACCAGTGCGTCAATGCGCTTGCCCTGTTTGCACCACGGGCATTCGCGGGAATCATAGCTCTGGTAGTCACCAAGGTCGTTGGGGTCAAAGATGGAAGTGACAGGGTAGCCCGCGCACTCCGTCTGGGTAGCAAAGATAGCGCCAATGCCAACCACCTGGCCGCCGTAATAGTTGATGGCTTCCACAGCCGCCTGCGCGGTATAACCGGTGGTAACGGATGCCGCCAGAATCAGCACATGCTTGCCTGCAATCATGGGCGAGGTGTTTTCGCGGAACAGCAGCTGGCTGCCGGTGGTGTGTTCCGGCGTGACCACATAGATGGTCTGGTGGGCGTTCATGTTCACATAGCCGTCACGGGTCAGCTCGCTGGCCATGCAGGCGCCGATCACCTCGGTGCCGTCCAGGCAGAGGATCGTATCCACGATGGTGGTGTGGGTATAAGAGTTGACCAGTTCCAATGCCACGGCGCGCGCTTCGGAAAGGCGGGTCTTTTGCATGGTAACGTCCAGGTAATAATTGATATGGCTGTGGCTTGTGGCAAAGTGCCCCTTTGCCACGCGCAGTACAAGATCCTGTTTTTTGGTGGGTAATTTGACCATATTGATTGCCATGTGTTTCACTCCTATTCTGTCATTTCAACCGATAAATCACTCTCTTTCTTTTATTTTATTGTAAAACATCCCCATATGCAAGAACTTTTTGGTGGCAATTCCGTACAAAATGCCGGGCAGTAATTTGGTTGAACTGCTATTTTTTGCGTTTTTGCTGTCTTGTTTTGCCGCTTTACACCCTACCCCGCCAATGGTATAATATTTAATATTATACTGGGGTAAAAGGGGGATCTGACGCCATGGGTTACAGGCTGGCGGAACAAAATGGGGAGAGCGTTGCCGTGCCGCGGCTGGTGTTCGCGCACCTGGCCCGCGCGGACGGCGATACCATCCGTGCCGCGTTGTATCTTTTGGGCGGCGGCGGAACCGATCCCCGCACCATGGCGCGGGACCTTGGCATGCCCAGCATTGAAGCCGCCAAGCGTGCCATGCAGTACTGGGCCGGTGCCGGGCTGCTGGTCAGCGACCGGGATGCTCCCCTGCCCAAGACCGAAGTGCAGAAAGCCGCCACCATTGACCTTACCACCCTGAACGACCCTTACGTTTCAGTCCTGTGCGAGGAAGCGCAGACTGCATTCGGCAAGGCGCTCAGCCGGGCCGAGATGCAGCGGTTGGTCAGCCTGTATCTGAATGATGGCTGGCAGCCGGATGTTGTGCTGCTCTGCTGCGCCGAGGTTGCCCGCCAGGGCCGCCGCACCGTTGGCGCGCTGAGCCGCGAGCTGTTGAAATGGCGGGACGCCGGGGTAGAAACTGGCGAGGACGCCGAACGTTACTTAAAGCAGCAGGCCCAGCGGGAAAGCTGGTGCGCCGAAGCTGCCGCCCTGTTTGGCATCGCTCCCGCGCAGCTCAGCCGCTGGGAGCGCGGGGCCATTGCCCGCTGGCACGAGGACTGGCGCTTTGGCGCGGACATGATCGAGGAAGCTCTGCTGCGGGCGGACAATCACCGCACAGTGCGCTATGTGGATGGCATTCTGCGCTCCTGGTACGCGCAGGGGCTGACCACGGTATCGGCGGTGCGCGGCCAGGGCCAGCTGGCGGGCAGCAACATCCTGACCACCGGGGCAAAGCCCGCCGCCCCCAAAGCCGACCTGTTCCAGACCAACTGGAACGATGTTTTTGACGATGACACGGAGGGATAAGCCATGCGCACCAAAGATGAACTCTTCCGCGAAGCACTGCGCCACATTGCGGCCCGCCGCCAGCAGGCTGTGACCGCAGCCGAGCGTGACCGTGCCGTAGCGCTGGTTGCCCACCCGGAGCTGCGCGCCGCCGAGGACGCCCGCACCCATGCCGGGCTGACCCTGACGCTGGCCGCCGCCCGCGGCGCAGACCAGACCGCCGCAGCCGCAGCGCTGAAAGCGGCGAACGAACGCCTGACAGCCGCTTATGCCGCGCTGAGCCTTGGGCCGGATGGTTTTGTTCCGCGCTACACTTGCCCCATCTGTAAGGATACCGGCATGGTGAACGGCCACCCCTGCGCTTGTGTGGCCGAAGTAGCCCGCACCCTGCGGCGGGAGGAGATCAACGCCGCAAGCCCGCTGGCCCTGTGCAGCTTTGATACCTTTGAGCTGGACCGCTACCCCGCCGAACCGGAGCCGGAACTGGGCGGCACCCCGCGGGACTATATGGGCAAAGTGCTGGCTTACTGCCAGCGGTACGCCAACAACTTTACACCGGAAAGCCGCGGCCTGATGTTTATTGGCAGCGCGGGTTTGGGCAAGACCCACATGGCGCTTGCCATCGCGGACACGGTTTTGAACCGCGGGTTTGATGTTTTGTACACCAGTTCCGCCGCGCTGGCCGCCCAGCTGGGGCGCGAACACTTTGACCGTGCCGCCGAAGACCCCTGGCTGGATGCCTGCAAGGAAGCCGACCTGCTGATTCTGGACGACCTGGGCACCGAGTACATCAGCCAGCTGACCATCAGCGTATTGTATGAGCTGATCAACACCCGCATGCTCTGCCACCGGCCCACCATTTACACCTCCAACATTGTGGACAGTTCCATTTTTGAAGCCCGCTACACCGAAAAAGTAGCCAGCCGCATTTTGGGCAGCTGCCAGATCTTCAAGTTTTTTGGCACCGACCAGCGCTTAAAGCGCGGCGGCAAGCGCTGACCCCCATACAGAAAGGAGCCCGGCATGCTTAACGTTATTTTTGATTTTAACGGCACCATGTTCTATGACGAAGCGTTCCAGGAGAAAGCATGGCAGCAGTACATGACGGAAAAACTCGGCCGCCGCATTACACCGGAGGAGTTCCAGACCTGGGTCCATGGCCGCAATACAGGTGACACCCTGGAGTATTTCTTTGGCCGTCCCTTTACCCAGCAGGAAGTGGACGAAGAAGAGGAAGCCGAGGAAACGATTTACCGCGCCCTCTGCCGCCAGAGCCCGGATTACAAGCTGGCGGACGGTTTAGTGGAATTTCTGGATTTTCTTGCAGAGCACAACATTCCCCGCACGATTGCCACGGCATCCTGCGGGAACAATGTTCGTTTCTTTTTTGAAACGCTGGGGCTAGACCGCTGGTTTGATTTGAACAAAGTGGTTTACAACGATGGCACCCTGCCCGGCAAGCCTGCGCCGGATTTGTACCTGAAAGCCGCCCAGCGCCTTGGCGCTGCACCGGAAACCTGTGTGATTTTTGAAGATTCCGGCGCCGGCATTGAATCCGCCCAGCGCGCGGGAGCAAAAAAGGTGATCGGCATTGCCTCCATGAAAAAGCCCGCCGAACTGGAAGCGCTGGGTGTAGATGCAGTGATTGGGGATTATACGGATTTAGGGAAACTGGCAGAGATTTTGGAAGTGTAATTTTTTCTAAGCCCCCATTCACAGCTGCTTCCCGGACAACAAAAAAGATGGCATGTACTGCACGCGTATGCGTGGGTGGTACATGCCATCTTTTATTTATTGTGCTTCTGCACGGAAATTCAGTGCTTTTCTTCCGCTTTGCTCTTTCTTGGCAGGCGTTTCCACACAAGCGTGGCGGCATCGCCAATGGCGGTCAGGCCGCGCTCCATGCTGTGCAGCGTCTGCACCACAAGCATCAAAAAGACGATCAGAATCAGCATACCGCGCATATCCAGGCGTTCCAAGCCGAGGAACCCGCCCAGCAGCGCGATCGCTGCACCGGCCAAAACCAACATACCGCCCCACAGCACACCGTGGGCCACGGTGAACGGCTTGCACACATCCCACAGCACCGCCATGCCAACGGCCAGCAGCAGCAGCGTTGTCAGGGTGGTCAGGGTGCCGATGGGCAGCTCAAACGCGAACACAAAGGCTTCAATGCCCAAAATGAGCAGCAGGTCGCTCAAACCGCCGGGCAGGGCTGCACGCAGCACGTTCAGGATGAACTTGCCGTGCACCATCTCGTGGTTGGGCTCCAGCGCCAGAATAAAGGACGGGATGCCGATGGTGACCATCGACAGCAGCGAAAGCTGCAGCGGCTGCAGCGGGTACGGCATGGTGATGAACAGCGAGATAAAGGTAAGCAGGAACGAAAAAATGTTCTTGACCAAAAACAGCGATGCCGACCGCTGAATGTTGTTGATCACGCGGCGGCCCTCCGCCACAACGGCAGGCAGGCCGGAAAAATCCGATTCCAGCAGCACCAGCTGGGCCACCTGGCTGGCGGCCTGGGCACCGGATGCCATGGCAATGCCGCAGTCGGCATCTTTCAAGGCCAGTACATCGTTCACGCCGTCGCCCGTCATCGCAACGGTGTGACCATCCGCTTGCAGCGCTTTCACAAACTTGCGCTTCTGGGCGGGGGTCACGCGGCCAAACACCGTGCAGGTGCGCACGGCTTCGGCAATTTTTTCATCGGTATCCAGCGTTGCGGCATCCACATAACGCTCCGCGCCCTCAATGCCCGCCTGGCGGGCCACCTCGCTGACGGCAACGGGGTTATCGCCGGAGATAACCTTGACGGCAACGCCCTGTTCGGCAAAATAGCGGAACGTTTCCGGTGCTTCCGGCCGGATGCGGTTGGCAACGGGCAGCAGGGCTACAAACTCCAGCTTGTCAGCGTCCAGCCCGGCCTTGGGGTCCGGCTCGGCATCGCAGCGGGCCAGCAGTAGCACGCGGCTGCCTTTTTCCAAAAAGGGCTCCACCTGCGCGGCAAGCTCGGCATAGCGGGCACCGGCCACAAATTCCGGTGCGCCCACCACAAAACTGCCCTCGGCAAAGGTCGCAGCACTCCATTTGTATGCCGAGTTGAACGGCACCACACTTTGGCGCGGCCAGGGCGTGCCGTTCTGTTTGCCAAAACGCTGCACCATGGCACGGGCGGTATCGTTATCCGGTTCGGTCCCGGCGTAAATGCTGTGCAGCGCGGTGTATACCCTATCCTGCGGCCAGGCATCGGGGGCCAGCAGCAGCGGCTCTCCGGCTTCCATCCGGGCTTCGGTAATGGTGCCGGTCTTGTCCACACACAACACATCCACGCGGGCCAGCGTTTCAATGCAGTTCATATCCTGCGCCAGTACCTTGCGCTGCGCCAGCCGTACCATGCTGACGGCAAGGGCCACGCTGGTCAGCAGATACAGCCCTTCGGGAATCATGCCGATCAGCGCTGCCACCGTGGCTTCCACCGAATCCCGCAGCGGCAGTTCCAGGCTGACATATTGCTTCAGGAACATCACAACGCCCATGGGGATCAGTGCAATGCCGATCACCCGGATCAGCCCGTCTAGCGAGCGCATCATTTCGCCCTTGGCAACCTTGTGGCCGCCCTCGCGGGCTTCGGTTGCCAGTTTACTGGCATAGCTCTCGGCCCCCACATGGGTCAGGCGCGCGGTGCACCGGCCGGATACCAGAAAGCTGCCGGACCGCAGCACATCGCCAACATTCTTGGGCACCGGCTCCGCTTCGCCGGTAATCAGGGCCTCGTTTGCCTGGGCGCTGCCGGTGCACACAACGGCGTCCGCACAGATCTGCTCGCCGGAGGTAAACTCCACGATATCATCCCGCACCAGTTCCTCGCTGGGCAGCAAAATGCTTTTGCCATCCCGCAGGCAGCGCACCTTATGCGCCGCCACAAGGGTCAGTTGGTCCACCGTACGTTTGCTGCGCAGCTGCTGCACCGTGCCGATGATGGTATTGGCAATCACGACCCCCAAAAAGGTCATGTTGGCGAAGGACCCCACCAGCGCCAGGCAGAGTGCCAGCACGATAAAAACCAGATTGAAAAAGGTAAAAATATTATCCCGAATGATTTCAGTTTCGCTCCGGGTCGGCGAAGCCGCCGCCCGGTTATCCAACCCCGCCGCCATGCGCTGGGCTGCCTGTTCCGCGGTCAGACCCTTGGTTGGGTCCGTTTCCAGCGGCGGCACCTGCGGGCGTTCGGGCTGTGGCTGGGCTGTGGCCGGCTGTTTGCCCGCCGGGCGCGGCATCTGTAATTTTGACAAAGCTCTCTCCCCCAGTTTTTACAACAATATTGGAATGTCCTTTTATTATAAACGAAATTGTATGAATAAATATAGCACCCGCACCATAATTCCTGATTCTATTTATGCCCCGGATTTTGCCCTTGCAGCGCACAGTTCCCGCGTTTTGGCTTTTTTGCAAAAAAATCCCTGCCCAACGCTTGACAAACGCCCCGTTCCCGGCTATAATATTACTTGTTCGTTATGGATGATTAGCTCAGCTGGTTAGAGCGCTGCGTTCACATCGCAGAGGTCGAGGGTTCGAGTCCCCCATCCTCCACCATACAGTTCGTACCCGAACCCGATTCTTTATGAAAAAGGGTTCGGGTACGTTTTTTGTTTATCGGAGGTTTGCGTTTGCGATAGCAACAAACACCCCAGTGGGGTGTTTGAGCAACAGAATGGTCTGCGTTAGCAGATGGAGGGGCCTTGCCCCGACAAGTTCTGAGGAAGGACTACTCGGAACGGTAAACATGAACGAACAAAGGCAGGGTATCACCATGGCGGTGGTATCCTGCCTTTTGTGCTATATCAGCCTGTTTTTTCACTGGAAAATATGGTATACTCAGCTCAACGAATCG
>CAVFVI010000007.1:0-100003 GCA_963626055.1 Acutalibacteraceae bacterium | reverse complement strand
CTCCTTGGCAGCAGCCGTGCCGCAATATTTACCGCATGGGTAGGCCAGCCATAATAACGGAGTACTTTTCCTTTCTGTGCGGCACGAACGCCAGCTTTAGCAACAGCCGCTGCACTGGCAGGCTTAAACATGGAAAACATATGGGAGTTTTTCATCTGTGCGGCCTGTTCAAATCCCGTGGCGGTGGGGCCGGGGCAAAGCGCAGTCACCGTAACACCCGTACCGCGCACCTCCTCGGCAACGGCTTCACTGAAGCTGCGTACAAACTCCTTCGAGGCATAATATAGGCACATCCTCGGCCCGGCACTGAATGCTGCGACCGAAGATAGATTCAGCACCCTGCCATGTCTGCGCTCCACCATGCCGGGCAGAATATACCGCGTGAGCTGCACCAGTGCTATGATGTTGACTTGCAGAAGATCGGTCTGCCGCTGGGCATCCACCTCCCAGAAATTGCCGAAGTCACCAAACCCAGCATTGTTGACCAGTACATCAATGGTGATATTCTGCTCCAAGGTATAATTAAAAACCTCGTAGGCGGCATCTGGCTGGGACAAATCCTGCGTCAGAACCCATACATGATTGCCATACTGCTTCTCCAACTTGTTTTTCAACTTGTAGAGCTTTCCTTCGCTTCGGGCTACTGCCACAAGGTCATAACCTTCCCGTGCGTAGAGTTTCGCAAACTCCAGCCCCAGTCCACTGGATGCGCCGGTGATAAGTGCTGTTTTTCTCATACCGGCAACCTCACAGCTCAATGACGTGCGGCTGCACATCGGGGTCGTGGTTGGCGAGGGATGCCACGCAGTTTGCATCCATGCTCTGCTCCCGAATCCATTGAAGTGATTGCTTTTGCACCACTTTGTCATCTGCGATGCCGGATGTTATGAGCTGCTCCCACGATTTTCGGGCATAGCCGCCATCCGCGTAAAGCAGGACGAACCGTCCGTCCGAGTCAGTGATCTTCAGAGCGCACAGCCCCTTGGAGTGGCCTGGGATATTCACCATGACGAAACTGCCATCCCCAAACACATCGTAGGACTTTTCCGCAGGGCCTTCCGTACCATTCCAGTCAAAGGTCTGCATCTTTGTGCCGCTCCACCAATCTGCGTTGTAGCGGATGCGGTTGACTGGTGTGCCATTTTCTGCAAAGTTCAATTCATCCTTAGACACGAGAATCTGCTTTGCATCCGCTACCATCTTCAAGCCGTTTGCATGGTCGCAGTCCAGATGAGACAGCAACACCAAATCTAGGTCGGCAGGATGAATGCCAAGTGCTGCCAACTGCTCATTGATGGCTGCGCCTTTTTCAATGCGCCCCTGATTGGTCACATATAGCGGCAGGGAACCGAGGGACTTGACCTGTGCGCCCTTATCAAATATGCCATCCGGGCTCATATCCCGATGCCAGCCGCAGTCAAAAAGAATTTTCCCGTGGTCACACTCGATCAGGTAGGCTGATACCGGCAGCCACAACCGTTCCGACTTTTTTGCAAACACGCCGGACGCCTTGATAGTACTGCAATGCTCGCCGCCAAACGGCAGTTCCGGTGCTACGCACACCTCGCCGGTATGGAATACATGAATTTTGATCTTTGCCATGATATATCGCTCCTTTTTCTTCTGTGTTTCCATTATATAAAAAACAGCAGACAAGCGGAACGACACATTTTCCAAAAGTGTTCGGACTTTGGTTTCAGATGATCTGTTCTGCAGCGGAAAGCATCTGCACACTGATGTCCGCCAACTTTTGCGTGTCCACCTCATCGGGATGCTCCATCCAGTAGGTGTACGCGCCAATGACCGCCGAAGCAATGACCTCTATAATAAGTCCGTGATTTGGCACAGTCGTTTTTTCCGGAAAGCGAAGTCGGAAGTGATACTTGATGGCATCCTTCCACTTGGCGATATAAGCAAGGTTCGGCTGCGCCACCAGAAAAGCATAATTTTCATCCCAGTGAGATTTGATATAATCCAGCGTTCGGGAGAAGAACACATTCAGGTTCATTTCCGCAAAGTCCCCCTCGGTGGTCTCTTTTGCAATCTTCAAAATTCCACCGATCAGTTCGTCCTCGATCTCCGCTTTCAGCGTTCCAAGGTTGTCATAGTATTCGTAAAATGTCGTCCGCGCTACCGGAGTCTGGATGCACAGTTCCTTAACAGACATTTTGTCAAATGATTTCCTACGGTAGATAGTGATAAACGCAGCATGGATGGCTTGTTTTGTTGTGTTCATAGTGCCTCCATCAATCCCGATTTGTTGCACTAAGTATACCATTCAGAACACATAAAAACAACGCATTATACAAGCACACCCCCTGTCCGCATTGGGCAGGGGGTGTGCTTGTTACATATGCTTTTTCAGATATTCTGCGCTGACCTGCAAGCTCTTGACGGGGGAGTTATCCACCCAGTTGCGGTGGCTCTCCAGAATCACGGCATCCACATTGGCGGCAAGCGCCTGTTCCATCAGGCTGTCCAGATCCATGTTGCCGGTGCCAAGCTCCATGCTGTCGGTTTTCAAAATCGGCGTCACGGCGCTGCCGGAAATGCGGGTGCCGCGGTCGTTGATGTGCCAAAGCTTCAGCCGCGTGCCAAGGCGCTGCATCCACGCAAGGGCGTTCGCGCCGCCCTCGGTAAACCAGTAGCTGTCAAACTCAAAGTTGACGTACTGCGGGTCGGTTTCCTCAATCAAAATATCATAGGCGCGCTTTTCGGCGTTCACATGGCGCAGCTCGCAGTTGTGGTTGTGGTAGAGCAGCTCCACGCCCTCTTTGCTAAGCGCTTCGCCCGCCTTGTTCAGCCGCGCGGCCAGGTCGTGCATGGTCGCTTCATCGCCGTAGTCAAAGCGGTACATGCCGGTAATGACCACATACTTTGTGCCAAAGCTCTTTGCTTCCTCGGCCACCGCTTTGGCATCGCGCTCCAAGGACCCTAAATCGATGTGCAGGCTGACGACCTGTAAGCCCGCATCTTTGACCAGCTTATGCCAGTCAAGGTTGCCGCCCTTGCCCACGGGCATCCCTGCAGCTTTGGTCAGCAGCCGCACCATAAAGCCGATGGGGTGGATCATGAACCCGCACAGCTCAATGCCGTCATACCCCGCGGTCTTCATGGCGGCCAGCGTTTCCCGCGCCTGATTTTCGTTGCTTAAAACGGTTCCCAGCATAAACTGCTGGACTGCTTTGATGGGCATAGTTCAGCCCTCCATTTTGATGATTTTGCCCGGCGTGATGCCGTTTTCATTGAAGCTGTCCACGCAGACATAGTATTCCTGCCCGGCAATCAGGGTAGAAAGCTTCACCTCGTCGGCGTCGTAGACGAGCCAGCTCTGATACAGCTTGTCGGGGGCAACGCCGTAACGGACGTTGCAGCCCTGCGCGTTTTCGATGTGCTGCCAGCTGACCTTGCCATCCAGTGCGTCTACGCGCACGGCCTTGGCGTCGGCCTGCGCGGGGCGCTCGCCCTCGCCGTTGCCGAACACCCGCAGCCCGCTGATGCGTAAGGTCTGGCCATAGGGGAGGGCACCGCCCGTCATGCGGACATACCGCGCGCGGATGCCGTCAGCGTACTCATAGTAGCCGTTGGAACATTCGCGGGCGACGTCCTCGCGCAGCGTCCAGGTCTCGCCGTCCAGGCTCGTTTCCACGGTATAATGCGAAATCTGCGGGCGTGTCTCAATATGGCGGGTCTTGCGGTCATCGCCGTAAGTATCGGCAGGGAAGTCCACGACCAGCTTTTCATCGGCCATATTCACCTGAATGGCCCGCACATCGCAATCCTTGCCCAAATCAACACACAGCCACTCGCCGGGCTGATTGCCGCCCGCACTCCACCAGCGGCGGCAGTCCTCGTCCACGGCCAGCGCCGGGTCACTGCCCTCGGCAGTAGAAGAAGCCGTCACGGGCTTGCGGTAGCTCAACAGCATCCATTCGGGAGCTTGTGCGGCGGTATCAAACTTGCCTGCGGGGATGGCGTACGGGTAATCGGCAAAATTCTGGTTGCAGAACAGCACACCATCGGCATCAAACCCGGCAGGGAACAGACCTACGCGGCGCTCAAAGTCATAATTGACAGAAATGCGCATCGTGGAAGCGTGCCAATAGTTACCGTACTTGTCCGCAATCGTGCTGCCATGGCCTGCGCCGGTCATAAAGCCGCCCGGCTTAGAGGAAAACGGGTTGGACGCCTGCAGCGTGAACGGCCCCAGCGGCGACTTGGATGTATACACGCCGTCGGCGTAGGTGTTGTACTGCGTGCCGGGGCAGGCGTATTGAAGATAATACGTTCCATCGTGCTTCGTCATGAACGCGCCCTCGATATAAGGCTTGTCGATGGCCTTGAACATCGCCGTCAGCACCTCGGCGTTCAGGCCCGGCATCTGCGTCATCTGCTGCGGCAGCTCCAGCTTGCCCGTTTCCTCATTATAAAACGGCTTCATGGATTTGTACAGCACGCTGGCCTCTTTGTTCACAATGCCGTTGTCGCCGGGGCGCTCGTAGCCCAGTTCTTTCTCGCGGCCAAAGACCAGTTCTTTCTTCTCCCCGATCGGTGTCATCGTCTCCGGGTCCAGCTCCACGCCCCAGATGGGGGACATATTGGAGCAGCCCCAGTAAAAATACACGCGGCCGTCATCATCCAGGAACATATCGGGGTCCCAGAACTCAAACGAGGTGCTGACCTCGGTAAACGGCTCTGTCAGCGGGTCAGCCGTGCGCAGAATGGGGCAGTTGCGGCCTTTGCGGCTGGCGGAAAAATAAAGGTAATCGCCGACCTGGCGCACATCAGGCGCATAGTCGTAAATCAGCAGATCGGGGTCGGAATGGAAGTCCCAGTGCAGCAGATCGTCCGAATACCAGAACCCTGCCGACATGGAAACGAACAGATAGTATTTATTTTTGAAGTAGACCAGCGTTGGGTCCGCGCCCTCGCGGAAGCCCGCCACGCGCGGGCCCTCTTTCATGTGTTGGTAGCGGTAGCCCAAATCCAGCGGGTTGCAGTAGGTTTTCATGATGGTATATCCTCCTTTTTTCTTTTATTGTAGAGGTACGCAATATTTTTTGAAAGCCAGAAATTCGTGTTTGAGGATATTTTTTCGCAATGAATCAGTTTTGCTTTTTAATGCCCTGCAAAACGCGGTTCAGCTGTTTCATGCTTTCGATATCCGCGCCCGCCTGTTTGAGCATGCTTTCAATCGTCATGCGCTTCATGGCGCGCTCCATCATAGCAACCAGCGCCGGGTTATCTTTCACGGCGGCGGCCACATCGCCGCGGCTGGCGGCGGCCTGGTCGGTCATTTTCTGCAAGATGGGCCCAACGTGGGGGTCAGCCATCGCGGCGGCCATGTTGTCCTTGATGCTCCAGCAGGTCGTGTCCAGTTCGCCGTCAAACCAGTTGTTCACGACCTGGCGGTTTGCCATCGCGTAAGCGGGGTTCGGCTCGGCCACACGGTTGACGAGAATCACGCTGGAATACCCCTCGGCGCGGGCTTCAAAGGTGTGCTTGCCGCTGATGGGAACTTTGAACGTAAATACTTTATCGCCTTTTTGCGTTTCAACAAGCTGGCCGTCTTTGTACAGCGAAACTTCGGGCAGGTTAGAGTAAACCTTGATTTCGGTCACATCCTCGGCGCGGTCCACATAGCGGCTGCCGCAGGTGTGGACGAACGGTTCCTTGCTCCAATAGGCTTTGTAGAGGTAGAACGCATCCTTTTTGATTTTGCGGTCGAAAGTAACAAGGCCCTTCTGGTTTTCGCCGTTTTTGCCGCCCTCATCGCGGCCATCGGCGGCAAAATCAAACATATTCCAAACATGGGTTGCCCACAGCCATGGGCGTTCGGCAATCATCTTGGCCATATGCTCGTGGTAAACGCACTGATACGTTTCGGTGTAATCGCCGCGTTCGGGGGTGCTCGTCTGGTAGGCGGGGTTCGCATCCGCGCCGTACTCGCTGAAACCAATGCAGCGGTCGGGATATTTGGCGTGGTACTCGTCAAAGAAGTCATCATTCTGGTCCAGCTCGCCCAGGTACCAGCCAAAATAGAGGTTATAGCTGTTCACATCGGGGATTTCCAAAATCGGGCTCGTGATTTCCAGCATAAACACGTTCGCCATCGTAGTTGGGCGGGTGGGGTCCAGCTTGTGTGCCAAATCGTTCAGTGCACGGTGATTTTCCAGCAGTTCCTCATTAACGGCAGACGCTGCGGTTATTTCGTTGGACAACCCCCACACCGCAATGCAGGGGTGGTTATAGTTCTGGACGATCAGTTCTTCCATCTGGCTCAGCGTGTTGGCGCGGCCATTCGTCATGTGCATCGTGATGTAAGGGATCTCCGCCCAGATCACAACGCCCTTCTCGTCGCACAGGTCATAGAATGCCTGGGCGTGCTGGTAGTGGGCAAGGCGGATGGTGTTCGCGCCCATTTCCAGAATCAGCGCCATATCTTCTTCCATCATCTCTTTGGTAATGGCAGTGCCAACACCCTTGCGGTCCTGATGGCGGGAAACACCGCGCAGGGGATAGGGGCGGCCATTGAGGATAAAGCCTTTCTGCGGGTCGATTGTAAACTTGCGGCAGCCGAAACGTACGGTCTCGGTCTCGCCATTATCCAGCCGCGCAGTAACGGTGTAAAGATACGGGTCCTCAATGCCATCCCACAGGCGGGCATGCTCCAGCGTGAATACGGCTTTGGCCGTGCCGTCCTGCACCGCGGCGCTGGTTTCCTGGCCGTCCAGCGTAAAGTGTACGGTTTCAGCGTTTGCCACAGCGGCTTCCACCGTCACTTCGCAGCGCTTTTCGGCAAGGTCGGTCACAATAGGGGTAACTTTAACCGGCACTGCACCGTTTGCGGCCAGTGCAAAATGGGCGGCGGGCACGATGTGCAGCGTAACATCGCGGTAAATGCCGCCATAGAACGTGAAGTCGGCTTTCTGCGGGTAAACGGTGTCATTGTCGCTGTTGTCCACCTCCACGCGCAGCAGGTTTTTGCCGTCGTGCAGGGCATCGGTAATATCCACACGGAAGGTGGAGTAGCCGCCCTTGTGCTCAGCCACTTTCTGCTCGTTCAGGTAGACACCAGCGGTCATCGCAACGCCGTCAAATTGCAGCACGGCGCGGCCGCCGGCGGGGATTTCAGGCTTTTCCAGCATGGTCGTATAACAGCAGGTGCCGCGGTAGTAATCGTTGCCGCCATCCTGGCCATCGATGGCGTTCCAGGTGTGGGGCAGAGTAACGGGTTCATCGCGGCCTTCCTTGGAAAAAATCCAGCCGGTATCTAAAAGAATCGTCTTGCTCATGGAAAAATAACTCCTTGTCTTATAACCTCCAAAACCGAAAGAGCGTTATGCGCCCTTTCGGTTTATGGGGAATGTTTACTTCATGTTTTCGGCAATGACCTCTGCTTTGGCAGCGGCTTTCTTTTCCGCAATGGCTTTCTGAACTTCGACCATCTTGGCTTTGTCCAGGTCGCAGTAGCGCATGGCGACCAGCGAGACGATCCAGCCGATGATGGGCAGACCGAAGTAGAGGAACATCGTCATCCAGAACAGGGGAGTGGTGCAGGGGTCACCGGGCTGGGGCATCGTGGTGGTGTAACCCAGCAGGGCAACCGCAGCGGTGGCGATCAGCGCGCCGAAAGAGGAAATCAGCTTATCCAGCAGGCTGTAAGTACCGGAGACAACGGCGGGCACAAACTTGCCGCTGCGGTACAGCTCATAGTCAATGCAGTCCGCCATAAAGGCCGTGCCGCAGGTGGTAACGCACATCTTGGCGCCGTTGAAAGCCAGAGTCAGCAAAACGTAGATAATCATGATGGGGCCCATCGAAGCAATCTTGGTCGGGTCAATGACAACGAAGTAGACAATCATGATAATGGCAACGGCCATACAGACGGCACTCCAGGTCACGATGCCCTTTTTGCTGCCGTGCTTGCCGGCGTACTTGGCGCCGAACACTGCGAAGATAATGGACGGCAGCATGGCGATCACGCTCAGGATAGAGGACAGGCTCATGTTGCCGATGATGATACCGAACAGCATCGTGCCGATGATTGACTGGCTGGCGACCTGCTGGGCAATCTTATCGGAAGCGTTAGAAGCAATGTAGCACTGCAGCGGGCGGTTGTGCTTCAGCACTTCGATCATGTCTTTCAGCTTGAGGGGCTCGCGCTTGCCGATGCTCTCGAAGTTTTCAGGTTTGTCAAACTTGGAAATGCCGATGCAGGTCAAAATCGTACCGATGCCGCCGACGATCATGACAATATGCACTGCAGAAGACAGGAACTGCTGATTGTAGGTTCCGCCGCACATAGGCAGCAGCACGGCGTTCAGCACGATGGAGAACACCATCGGAACACAGTAGTTGAAAACGGTGTTCCACACGCCGATGGTCGGGCGCTGCTGTGGATCGTTGGACAGCAGCGGCGGTAAGGTCTGCACGGTCATGTTGTTGATGGTCATGCCCACAACATACAGCATGTACAGCAGGGTAAACACGACCACGCCAAAGCCTTTGCTGGACATGACATCAAACATCAGCCACAGGGCCAGCGCTTCAATCATGTAGCCGCCAACCAGCAGTACGCGGACTTTGCCGAACTTGGTATCCACACGGTCATACAGGAACGCGACCAGCGGGTCCGTGACAGCGTCAAAAATGCGGGTGGCGGTCAGGATAACGCCGACCGCCGCAGTGGCAACACCATAGCCGATGCTGGCGGAGTAGCTTGCCATACCGATGAGGGAGTAGACCGTCAGGCCAAGCAGCGCATTGCATGCGCACAGGATAATTTGCCATGTTTTGGCGCGGCGGTATTGTACGCCGTCAACTTCTGAGGCAGTGGGTTTTCTTTTGAACATTTCGTTTTCCTCCTTATGTGGGTTCCGCAGTGGTTTTCCTACTGACATCACTATACCAGAAGCAAAAATGCAACGTGGGGTAAAAATCCAAACACAAGAACTAAAAATTCGTGTGTTTTTGCAGCATGCACGAATTTTTATCCTGTTTTGCTAAAAAATGCACTTACAGACGATTTGTAATATGGTATGATACAAGCACAGAAAATTCCCGACCCGTTTTCACATTATATAGAAGGAGAAATACCATGCAGAAATTTGAAAAAGGATTCCTCGTGGGCGCTGCCACCGCCGCCCATCAGGTCGAAGGTAATAACATTCATTCCGACTACTGGGCGCAGGAGCAGCTGCCCCATTCCAGCTTTACCAAGCCCAGCGGTATCGCGTGTGACCACTACAATAAGTATGAAGAGGACATCCGGCTGCTGGCCGATGCCGGGCTGAATGCCTACCGTTTCTCCATTGAGTGGGCGCGCATTGAGCCGGAGGAGGGCAAGTTTGATTCCGCCGAAATTGAGCATTACCGTAAGGTGATTGCTTGCTGCAAAGCGCACGGCGTTGAGCCTGTCGTAACGCTGCTGCACTTCACCAGCCCCAAGTGGCTGATCGCCAAGGGCGGCTGGGAGGCCGAATCCACCGTTGCCGATTTCAAGCGCTATGTTGGCTATGTGATGGAGCAGCTGGGCAGCGAGCTGCACTATGTCTGCACCATCAACGAAGCCAACATGGGCCTGCAGCTGGCAGCGATCAGCAAGCGCTTCCGCCTGATGGCCGAGCAGGCCGCCAAAGCCGCTGCTTCGGCAGGCAAATCTGCCGAGGGCACCGTGCAGGTGGGCATGAACTTCCAAAAGATGATGGAAAACATGAAATATGCCGCCGCCGAAAACGCAGGTGTGTTCGGTGACCCTCAGCCGAAAATCTTTGTCAGCGAGCGCACGCCGGAGGGTGATCTGCTGGTCATGCGCGCCCATGCTGCCGCGCGCGAAGCCATCAAGGCTGTCTGCCCCGATGTGAAAGTCGGCCTGACGCTCTCCCTGCACGATTTGCAGGCCCAGCCGGGCGGCGAAAGCTTTGCCGCCGCCGCATGGGAGGAAGAATTCACCCACTATCTGCCTTATATTAAGGACGACGACTTCCTCGGCGTACAGAACTATACCCGCACCTTGTACGGCCCGCAGGGCCAGCTTCCTGCACCGCAGGGCGCGGAGCTGACCCAGATGGACTATGAGTTCTATCCGCAGGCGCTGGAAAACGTCATCCGCAAGGTGGCCGAGGACTTTAAGGGCGACCTCATCGTCACTGAAAACGGCATTGCCACCGCCGACGATACCCGCCGCGTGGCATTTATTGAGCAGGCCGTGGCGGGCGTGCAGCGCTGCATTGCCGATGGTATGCCCGTCAAGGGCTACTTCCATTGGAGCCTGATGGACAACTTTGAGTGGCAGAAAGGCTATGCGATGAACTTTGGCCTGATTGCCGTGAACCGCGAAACGATGGAGCGCACCCCGAAACCGAGCCTTGCCGTGCTGGGCGGGTATGCACAGTAAAAAGTAGAGATGCTTTAACACAGGGGCTGCCTGTACGGCGGCCCCTGTTTCATGTTATACTGGTAAAAAGCGAGGTGCATCAAAGTGTATCAAAAGGATATTTTCCAGAATATCATGCTCTTATCAGAACTGATCCAATGCGGCGAAAATGTATATACATGGTGTTACGCTTCTGACGGCACCCTGGTAAAAAGCAACTGCCCGGATGAAGCGTTCCTGTCCGGTGCGTTTGATCTGTTTGGCTGTAAGCAGCAGATGCTGGAATACGGCAGAACCCATACGGCACCCGTAAGCCTGGGAACTGCGCTGGGCATGATGTGGGCCGCTGCCTTTGAAAAAGAAGGAGACACTTTGAATCGCGCCTGGGTCATCGGCCCGGTATTCTATCAGGATGTATCACTGCGCGGTATTGAAAGCGGCTTGAAATATTACAGCCAGATGGAAACCAGTGTAGCCTGGACCATGCAGCTATATGAAGTCATCAAAAGTGTACCCGTTTTGCAAAGCACGATTCTGAACCGCTACACCCTGATGCTCCACTACTGCCTGACAGGGGAACACCTGAGCTTGAGCGAACTCAACAGTGAATCTATGCCACAGGTACCCAATACGGCACAAGCGCCCGCCCATGACCGCCACAAGGTATATATGGCTGAACAAGCGATGCTGCAAATGGTGCGAACCGGTGATTTGAATTATCAACAGGCCCTTTCTACCAGCTTTGGCATCAGTGCAGGTGTTCCGGTACACAGCGATGACGCACTGCGCCAAAGCAAAACCAGCATTATTGTATTTACTTCGCTTGTCTGCCGCGCCGCTATTGAAGGCGGGCTTTCGCCGGAAGAAGCCTATGCGTTGGGTGATAGTTATATCCAGGCAACAGAATCCGCAAAAACGCTGAACGAACTTTCCCCGCTGCCCCGTATGATGTACGATGACTTTATCCGCCGCGTCCACAAATGCCGCACCAACCCCAAGTTAAGCACCCAGGTGCAGAAATGTGTGGACTACATTGAAATGCACCTTGACCAAAAAATCCGCGCCGCCGACCTGGCCGCGCTGGTGGGGTATACGGAATACTATCTGACCCATAAATTCAAAGAAGAAACCGGTTTAAGCGTGACTGATTACGCCAAGTTTGCCAAAATCGAGCGCGCCAAAGTGCTGCTGAAAAGCACCGATTTATCTGTGCAGGATATTGCGGCATCGCTCTCTTTCAGCACCCGCAACTATTTCAGCCGCATTTTTCAGGAGGTTACCGGCCAGACCCCGATGGAGTACCGTGAGGGAGTAAACAAGTAAAACATCCGCGTATCAAAAAGCCTGTGACATCTTTGATGTCACAGGCTTTTTGCGTGTATCCAACCAGATTCAAATCCGTGGTCTTCTACGTCAGAATCCTTTGTCAAGCCTCTTCAATCCGGATCAAAAATTGCAATGTACAATCCTCTTTCAAACGATACTTAAACTCCGGCATCACCCCAGGGCCGCAGGCGCTGGTGCCAATGCCTTGCTGGAAAGCCTGGATCGTTACATAGGTACCTGTGCGGGCCTCGTCCCTGCGGTGCTTCATGGAGAGCAGCGCGCGGTCGGTGTATGGCTTGATGCCCAGTTCAAACGGACGGCCGACAGCCTCAAAGACCACGCGGGTCTTTCCATCGGAGACAGAAGCCACCGTGCAGTCCATGCGGTTGCCACTCTCCTGCGGGCGCAGGTTCGGCTCGGTCATATCGGCCACGGTGCAGTCCACCGCACGGATGGGGAACTGATCCTTCATGTCGCAATAGCTCTCGCCGCTGCGGCCAACATAATGCACCGCATCAAAAACCTCGTCCAGCCGGAATGCCTTGCCAAAACGCGGGATCTCCTGACTGCCGGAAACGCGATGCAGCACGCTGGTGACCAGCACGCCGCGGTCTGTGCCCTGGTAGGTATCGGTAACCGTATAATGGCCGCGTTTGTTGGTGATTTTGGTCACGACCTGCCAGCCATCGGCGGTCTGCTGTGTTGAGACGGTCTCCTCGGTCTGGCGGGTGTAGGGCACCATCAGGTTATGGAACATGGCGTCAACATCGTTATCGGTGGGGGCACGGTACAAAAGCGTGCCCTCATCAGCCCCGGCTGCAACGACCGCGCCGTTTTTGCGGCAGACAAGCCGTCCGTTTTCGACTGCAGCATCCCCCGGCAGCGGCTTCACGGCGGGCGCGGCGGCTACTTCCTGCGCCAGCACAAGCTGTTCTTCAGATACAACCTGCCCGGTCACCGTGTCAGTCGTTTCAACTGTGACCGCCAGCAGGCCGTCCACAGCCTTGCCAAGCGGCACAGCCACCGTTTCTTTCGTAAGAGGTGCGGTCTGCGGGGTCAATATTGTTTCGCTGCCGTCATTCCAGCGGAACGCCAGGCGGTAACGCCCGGTCGAAAATGCAGTTGTGTTGAACACTTCAAACTGCCCACCGCCAACATGCGCCACACGGATGGGGCGATAGATAAAGCGCATGAGCTTTGCGCCTGTGGAGGGACTGCGGTCAGGGTAGAACAGGCCGTCTACGCAGAAGTTGCGGTCATGCTCCCACTCGCCATGGTCGCCGCCATAGGTGTAGCTGCCGTCTGCGTGCAGAACGGCATGGTCCACCATCTCCCACACGCAGCCGCCCATGAGGTTATCGTAACTATAAATTTCCTGCCAGTAGGCTTCGGTGTTGCCGGGGCCAACGCCCATGGCGTGGGCGTACTCGCACATGAAATAGGGGCGGTCATTGAGCCGGGCCTGTTTGCGGCGCTTTTCACCGACATTGTGTACCATTTTGACGCTGGGGTACATCTCGCTGCCCACATCATAAGCCTGACGTTTGCAGTGGATGGCGCTCTCATAGTGTACCGGCAGGGGAGAGTGCTGCTTGAGGTAATCGTACATGGCATCGGTGTTGTGATAGCCGCCTGCCTCGTTGCCAAGGCTCCACATAATAACCGATGTGTTCCCGTGGATTTTGTCCCGCTGATACAGCCGCGTGATGCGGTCCATATAGTGGCTTTCCCACTTGGGATCGTTGCTGATGGAGTTGTAGGTCGGCGGGAGCTGCATGGCAAACGTACCGTGCGTCTCTAGGTCATTTTCGTCTACAATATAAATGCCAAGCTCGTCCGCCAGTTCCAACAGCAATGGGTCCGGGGGATAGTGCGATGTGCGCACGGTGTCGATGTTGAACCGCTTGCAAACCAGCATATCACACTCGATATCATCGGGGGACATGGTATAGCCGTTGGCGGCGTCGGTATCGTGGTGGTTCACGCCCTTGAGTTTGATTTTGCGGCCATTGAGCAGGAACACATCTTGCTTGATTTCAACCGTGCGGAAACCGATTTTCTCTTTTACGCAGCCGGTGGCGGTTTCATAATAAATATCGTACAGTGTCGGGGCTTCAGCGTTCCACTCGGTCACATCAAGCCCTGCAAACACGGCCTGCGCTGTGCCGTTTTTGGCCGTAACGGTTGCCGTCTGCTCCAGGCCGTAGCCTTTGACGGTGAACGTCACATCAATGTCAGAGAGCGTCTGCGCGGAAAGGGTCAGCGTGTAGCCATCTGGCTTTTTCTCGGTTTTGGCATCAATGTCCCACAGGTCCGTTGGCTCCTCGGTGCGCAGCAGCACATCGCGGAAGATGCCGTTATTGCGGAACATATCCTGGTCTTCCAGATAGGTGCCGTTGCACCAGCGGTGTACCACAACCACCAGTTCGTTCTGCCCGGTTTTCAGCTTTCCGGTCAAATCAAACTCCGCCGTGTTGTGCGCACCCTCGGAATAGCCGACAAAGAACCCGTTTACATACAGATCCATGCAGCTGGCAACGCCCAAAAACGAGATGATGCGGCGCTTATCAGCATCATCGATCTCGATAAAACGGCGGTAGACGCCGACAAAATTGTACTCCTCACCGGGGTCTTTCCACTGCGGGCGGATGCCGGTATCACAGCCCAGCCAGGAAAAGGCACGGCCAACCTTGCCAGTCGTGGGGATCACCGGCGGTTTATAGGGGAACTGGTAGCGGATGTTGACATAAAACGGCTTATCATACCCGCGGAACTGCCAGCAGGATGGGACATCGAGCTTATCAAAATGCACTGCATCGGTGTCAAGTTCGACCGGCAGTTCAGCGGGGCGGGGGTAGAATTTGAAATCCCATTCCCCGTTCAAGCATTGGACTTTCGGCGATGCATAGCGCTTCTGTTTCGGTGCCACGGCATCCGCGGCAGCGCGGCTGGGGTAGGGGATAAAGTAGCTGCGTGCGGGCAGCTTGTTGACCGCGAAGGTGGCGAAATCGTGGTAGTTGGTGGTGTTCAGCCGGTACTTCATTGTGTGGCTCCTTTTTTTCGTTCGGCGATGGCGGCCTGCTCAGCGGGAAGGTTCTTCTCAACGGTCCACAGGAACACCAGCACGGCGCACAGCGCATAGGCTGCCGTTTCCACCCAGATATAGCTGATGGAAATGGCCGTGTTGACAGCGGCAGACTGGCCCAGCGTGTTCAGCGCCACATCTGCGCTCTGGTCATAGCCGCTCGCGTTCAGGATGCCGCTGAAAATTGCGTTGCACACGGGGGTAGCGGCCACCATCAGCGCACTGTAGACCGACATGGTCAGGCCATCGGTGCGGATGCCGCGGGTGTATTCAATGTGGTCGATGACATCGGCCAGCATGGCAAGGATCAGGTAACAGGCAGGGGAGGAACCAAGGCATTTGAGCGCAATGCCGATGGCGACAGGAATGATATTGCTGCCGCCAAGGCCCGCGATCACGCCGCCCGCCACGCCGATGGCCATGCCCACCAGGCAGGTCAGGCGCTTGCCAAACTTGTTGGCCAGCGGCACCACAAAGACCGCGGCAACGGCCATCGGGATGGCGCCCAGCACGGCCAGCAAAGACTGTGACATGCCCCAGGCATCGCCCAGGCTGGCGGTATTGAAAAAGCTGTTATCCAGCACCCACTGGCAGAAAAAGGTCATGGAGCCGTTTTTCATAGCGCCGCCCCACTGGAACGCCACATAGAACAGCATCGCCAGCCACCAGCTCTTTTCACTGGTGACAGCCTTGACCTGCTCGCCAAGGGAAGCGCTGCTTTTTTCGGCCTTTTCCGCGCCTGCCGATTCCTCGGTCACACGCTCCCGCGTGAAGCGGAACTGCAAAAGGATCGTCAGCGCCGTAAAGATCGCCACACCCAGCATGGCAACGAACCAGAGGTGCTGGTCCTCTTTCAGCGCCATTGAAACAAGCGTGGGGAAGATCATGGAGCCAACGCCCATCACGCCCAGGCTGGCAATATTCGTCAGGGAGGCCAGCGTGGAGCGCTGTTTGCTGTTGCGGGTAGAAACGGGCACCAGCGTGGAATTGGCTGTGTTGTAGATAGGGAAGCCCACGGCGTAATACGCATTGTAGGCAATGGCGATCCAGACCATCCTGGCGGTGCGGTCCGCAAACGGGACAATGAACATCAATACGCTTGCAACCGAAAGCGTCAGTGCAGAGAGCAGGATCCAGGGCCGCGCCTTGCCCGCAAGGGTGCGGGTGCGCTCAATCAGCTGGCCCACCACCAGGTTGGCCGCAACGATCAAAATTGTGGAAAGCAGCTGCAGGGTCGTCAAAAAGCCGAGGTCCAGCTTCAGCACGTTGGTCAGGTAGTTTTGCAGCTGGCTGGTAAAGATCCCCGAAGCCAGCAATGCCCCAAAGGGACCGATCAGGTAACCGAACAGCATTTCCGGCGGGCGGACATCCTCCGATGTGACCTGCGACCGCAGGAGCGGGCTGTTCCATAGCCCGTTTTTCGTTTGATTCATAAGGAAGTTCCTTTCATTCCATAAAACGCTTGAAAAAATCGCATTCTTCCGTGTTGCAGTTTTGTGCCGCCTTTGAACGGACATTGCAGTGGAAAACATGCCCCAGCTTTTGTGTTTCATCACCGTAACAGCGGTACACACAGGGCACACCGCAGCGTTCCAGCGCTGCGGTCATCAGCGGGGCTTGCTCCTTCAAAAAGTCATTGTTGGCGGTCATGATAAAGCAGGGCGGGTAGCGGCCCGTTACATGGGCTGTCACGTCCATGGCATGCAGTTCGGCATCAGTACCGCCGTCTGGCAGGATATCCGGCAGCAGGTGGGCGATCAGCCCTTTTTCCCCGCGGGAAATGCAATATTGTCCGCAGTTCAGCGCAAGGGCCATCGGCACAAAGCCGGGCGGCGGGGTAACGGGGATATCTGCAGCTGCCGGGTCAGCGCACCGCGCTGCGTACAGCCCCAGAATGTTGGCCCCGGCCGAATCGCCCACGGCGAAAACATGGCGGGTATCAAAATGATAATACGCCGCGTGGGCCATTACCCAGTGAAACACCGCATCAGTATCCTGCAAGGCGGCGGGGAACTTGTACCGCGGGGCCAGCCGATAGGAAAAATTCACAACGGCAAAGCCCTGTTGGGCCAAACTCATGCAGTAGTGTTGATAAAGGTTTTTATCGCCATAGACCCAGCCGCCGCCGTGAACGCTGACAATCACGGGAAGTGCGGTGCTTCCGGCGTTTTGGGGGCGGTAGACGTCCAATGTCTGCCAGCGCGGGTCCGTACCATAGGGCAGGTTATCAAAGCGGACAATGTCCGTTGGTGCCCGCAAACCGCGGTCCCGTATTGTATCGCTGATTTTGAAGCTGGCCCGCAGGCCCAAGCCGTACAGAGACATACGTTCACTCCTTGCAGGGGATGCAGCAGGCAGCATTGTGGGTGCCGTCTGCGGCGGTCAGTTCCACGGTGTCGGCATCAGCATCCGCACGGACCACGGCCAGCGCTTCGCCAAAATAGGTATCGGTGATATCCGACAGGTAACCGCGCTCGCTGTAGGCACAGGCGCTGCCCAGCCCCAGCAGGGTTCCGCCGCGGACTTTAACGGTAACGGCGCCGCGCTCCAGCGGCTTCACCGTGCCGTTTTCATCAGTGTATCGCAGCTGGACAAACGCCAACCCGCCAGGGCGGACGTTTTTTTCTTCCGGCAGAAGGCAAAGCCGGGTCTCGATGTTGGCGGTATGCAGGGCCGTGCGGCCAATCTCATTCCCGGCTGCATCATAGCTGACTGCCTCAACGGTTCCATCCTCATAAGTGCAGGAAAAGCGTACAACGCAGTCGTTTTTGGGCGCAGCTTCACCCACGGTTTTGCCGTTGATTTTCAGCATCACTTTGGCGGCGCGGGCATAAACTTCCACCATGGCGGGGTTTCCGCCACAGCCGTTCCAGCTCCAGCTGGGGATGGCGTGGGACATGCGCCACGCGGAAGGGGAGTGTTTTTCTTTGGTGTGGTTGACAGGCCAGACGGCCAGCAACGGGCCTTTTTCCCGCTCCAGTGCCACGCGGGTATACAGGGCTTCGCCCTGCGTGCGGCCAATCAGGTCAATGCGGCCCGCCCCGGCTGCGATCCAACCCGGCCCGTGGGAGAAATCCGGTACATAGTCCGGGTATTCCCACGCGCCGATGCCGACCTCACCCAGGTAATCCATGCCCGCCCAGACGAAATCGCCCAGCAGGCGCGGCTCGTGCTTGGCCAGCTCATAAAAACGGTAGGCATCGCTGCAGAACGTCTCACTGCCTACAATCAGGCGGTGCGGGTATTTTTTCAGGTCATGCTTATACCGGCGTATGCCATAATTGTACCCCGCGGCGTCCATATTTGCAAAGGCATCTTTCGTTTTCCAATCGCAGGGCGGCAGTGATGCGCCCCATTTCATAAAGTCCGCACCCATGAAACCCGCCAGGTTGTTGAAGAACTCGCTGCCAACGGCCTTTTTCTTGGGGGCCGCTTTGCCGGCTGCTGCGCGTTTGGCCGCGGCTTCGGCCTCTTTCTTCGCCTTTTCATCGCTGTAAACACCAAAGCCCATCGAGGACAGGAAGTTGAAGAAGATGTTCACACCGCAAGTCACAGGGCGGGTTCCGTCCAAACTGTGCAGGTGCTCGGTCATCTGCTTTGTCAGCGCAATGCCGCGGGGCTGGGCGGTCTCGGCCACCTCGTTGCCGATGGAGTACATGACGACCGACGGGTGGCTGTAGTCCTTACGGACAAGGGATTCCAGATCCTGCTGCCAGCGGTCGGGCAGGTAGCCCGCATAGTCATATTGGGTCTTGTGAATGTACCACATATCGGCGTATTCATCCATGACCAGCATTCCCAGCCGGTCGCAGGCATCCAAAAATGCCTTGGAACAGGGGTTATGGGCACAGCGCACGGCGTTGTAGCCCACTTTTTGCAGCAGCCGGACTTTGCGTTCCTCCGCCTCTGGGTAGCAGCAGGCACCCAGAACGCCATGGTCGTGGTGGACACAAGCGCCAAGCAGGATGACCCGCTTGCCATTGAGCAAAAATCCGTCATCGCCCCAGGAAAGGGTCCGCACACCGAATGTTGTCTCGGCACAGTCATCGCCAAACATGGCGCGGCAGCGGTAGAGCGCGGGGGAATCGGGGCTCCAAAGCTTCGCATTGGGGATTTGCACCCGCAGAACGGCTTTGCCGTTGGATTGCGCCTGCGCCGTGGCCACGGTCTGCTCACCATCCAGGATGGCAACCGCTACCGCGCCGCTGGCCGTTGTCTGCACGGTCACTTCCACCTCCGCGGGGTCAATGCCCAGCGTGCGGACCTGCACACCATCGGGCATGATGTGCCGCGCAGGGGCGGTCCACAGGGTGACGGGGCGGTAGATGCCCGCGCCGGAATACCAGCGGGAGTTGGGCTGGTCGGCATTGCGGGCAATAACTTCCAGCACATTGTCCCGGCCGGGCAGCAGTTTGCCCGTAAGGTCCGCGTAAAAATCACTGTAGCCATAGGGGCAGGATGCGATTTTCTCCCCGTTCAGGCGTACTTCGGCGTTGTGATAAACGCCCTCAAATTCCAGCACTGCGCACTGCGCCGCCTGCGCGGCATCGGGGGTGAAGTGCTTTTCATACAGATAATCGTACCCCGCAAACCAGCCTGTGTTGGTGCCGCCTGCCGAGGTCTGGCTGCGTTCCTCGGCCAGCATGGCATCGTGGGGGAGGGTAACGGGCGTGCCGGGGGCGGGGCTGCCCAAATGGCGGCAGGTCCAGCCGGTGTTAAAACTTGTTGCTTTCATGTTGTGCTGCCTTTCGGAATGTTGCAGGTATTACCAAAGAAAAACCGTCCGGGACGCATGCCCCGGACGGCTTGTAAGTACGGAGCCTATTGCGGCTTACTTACTTTTCTGCGCAAAGTTGGTGATGACGGCGGTGACGATGGCGACCAGGTTCAGCACGGCCATCGTGATGTTCATACCGGACAGTTCCGGCATACCAACCATCTTGATGCCGTTGAATGCTTCGGCAATGTTCCAGATGCCATCGGAAAGAACGGTCATCATGGCGTAAGCCAGCAGGGCGGCGGCAATGATGCCGGTAAAATCGGTCCAGACTTTCTCACCAAAGAGGAGAGAGACCTCGCAAACAGCGGCTGCGCCCAGGGCAATGGGGACCAGGCTGTTGACCACGCCGCCCTTGGAGCCGTAAATCAGCACAGCAACCAGCGTTGCAACGGTCAAAATCAGGGTCAGTGCGGCGGTATAAAAGCCAAACGCTTTGTTTTTCACAATGCTCGCTCCTTTCTTACTGTTTCTTGGCCTTTTTCTTGGTCTTGCTCAGAACCAGCAGGACAAAGAATACGGCGGTCAGGATGCCGGTAACGGCGATCTCGGCGGTGATGGCGGTCTGCCAATACGGGGTAACATGTTCAATGACGGAGTTGGATGCCGTGCCGTTGGTAACGATCGAGCGGCTGATGGCGTACTCCCAGCTGATAGCGGCTTCGGTCAGCAGCTCCAGCAGGTGGCCGTCATCGGTATCCTTTGCTTTCTGCAGGACCCACTGGCCGTGGCCGCCGACACCGTCCAGGCACCATTCCTGCGTGCCTGCATCCAGAACTTCGGCTGCATGGTTCTTGTAGCCGCCGTCCACATACTCGTCAAAGCAGGGGGCAGCGTCGGTATCAATGGCACCGTTCCAGCCCCACTCGTTGCGCAGGACCGTGGTGTTCAGGGCATAGCTGGCGGAGTACCACTTCAGGCCCAGGCGCTCGAAGGACTGCATCAGGCCGCCTGCGTTGGCCACGCGGATGCTGCCCTCAAAGGCTTTCAAGTTGCCCTCACGGAACGCCTGTTCGTTGAAGAAGCAGACAAGGCCTTCGCGGTAGAATTCCTGGTCGTTGCCGACAAAGTGCTTGGGGCCAGCGTGGGAACCGGTTTTCTCCATGGCTTCCACTTCCACAGCGCCTGCCAGGTAGTTCAGGATGGGGCATTCGGACATATACTCAAAGTTACGGCCGCCGAACGGGGTGCGGTGCAGGTCGTTGCCAAGGTTGTAGTTGATCATGTAACCGGACCACATGCCATCCTCGCCCATCATGGTGCCGCGGCCAGCGTACAGGTCGGTGTTGAAGGTACCAGCCAGGATAACGTTGGAGCAGTAGCGGGTGGTAACGGGGTTGACCTGCTCGCCGTTGAACTCTACGGTCAGGGGATAGGTGCCGCCAACGCTGTCGCAGCCATCGCCAACGGCAAAGGCCGGGCTCAGGTCACCAACAGCGGGGCACTGGAAGCTTTCAGCGGTGGTATTGGGCAGATCTTCGGGCTGGAGCTGATAGATGAATTTCAGCCAGGTTTCGTGGTCAGACAGGGGAACATCCTTCATCATGGCAAGGTTCAGGCCGGAATCAACGCCGAAGTTGGCAGCAACTTCCGAATAGCTCGGTGCGCCATCGGGCTTTTCGTACCATTCGCCCGCCAGCAGGTTCATCATTTCCGGCGTGGCTTCCACAGTGGTCTGTTCGACCGGATAGGTAGCCTCCCAGTCGCTGCGGGACAGGTAGGTTCCTGCGCCATCGACCCAGTAGTTCAGGTCGGCATCGGCAAACTGGTTGGAAACGATGACACCGTTCTCGCCAGTGCGGTACTTGTTGTCATCAAAGCTCTGCTTAAAGGTATAGGCCTTGTCGGCAGCGCCATCGGCGGTCATGCCGTTGGCGGCGGTGTAGCCCTCGGCAGCCAAGACGTTGTTCAAAGCATCGTGGGCGTTCTCGCCGATGGCCAGATAGTAGTCGCCGTCGGACAGGATATAGCCGCCTGCACCGTCATGGGCGGTGGTGTCATAGCTGGCCAGCAGGTACTTGTCCACAGTGATGGTGACTGTTTCGGAAGCACCGGGGGCCAGTTCCTGCGTTTTGCCGAAGCCTGCCAGCTGGATGGCAGATTTCTCAACGCCGTGCTGGCGCTCGTAATCGCCGTAAGGGGTCTGTGCGTACAGCTGTACAACGGACTTACCGGCCACATCGCCGGTGTTCGTCACGGTAACTTTCGCGGTGATCTCATCATCGCCCACATCCACGCTGTCCAGCTTCTGGTCAAACGTGGTGTAGGACAGGCCGTAACCGAACGGGTACTGCACTTCATCGGCGTAATTCCAGGAGGAAGCGCCTTCCAGTGCGCCAACGGGGGCAGTGGCGTTGCCCTGGCCCATAACGGCATCGGCGTAACGGGTCTCATAGTAACGGTAGCCAATGTAGATGCCTTCGGCCTGGAAGGACATGTACTCCGCGTTCTCATCCTCACCGATCGTGGCGTTGATCTCATCCACGTTGGCAAACTGCGGGGTCCGGGTGCCGGAGTTTACAGCGGCAGGGGAGGAGAGGGAATCGGTCGCGTAAGTATCAGTCAGATGGCCGGAGGGGTTGACCGTACCTTTCAGGATCTCGGCCACGCCCGTGAAGCCCTGATGGCCCGGGTAACCGATGAACAGGATGGAATCCGCATAGGGGATAATATCCTGCACTTCCATCTGGTAGGGGCTGTTCAGCAGGACGATGACCTTGTCAAAATCTTTGCGTACCATTTCCAGCAGGTCGCGCTCGTCCTTGTGCAGGGCCAGGCTGCTGATGGTGGAACCATCGGTGTCCACATCGTCCATCAGCAGGTCGTGGCCTTCGCCGCCCTCACGGGCAAACACAACGATGGCGGCGTCTTTGTAATCATTGGCCCAGGTGTTGGCTAGGCCCTGATAGAATGCCTTGTTTTCCTCGGTGTTCGTTGCTGTGCCGGTAACAGAGTAGCCGCCGCCGAACTGCGGGGTCTCGCCCTGTGCACGGGTGGCTGTGCCTGCGGCAATGCCATCCCACAGCTGGGGGTTGACTTCAAAGCCTTCGGCTTCCAGTGCGGTCTTGAGATCAATGGAGTTCAGCGCGCCGTTCGTAACCTTGTTGCCGGCGGAGTTTGCCTGGTAAGCAGGGTCAACGGCGGCATGGCCGAACACAGAAATGCGGGTGGCGTTCGTCAACGGCAGGGTGTTGTTCTCGTTGCGCAGCAGGGCCGCACCCTCGCGCATCTCGTTGACGTTCTGTTCCAGCGCAGCGGCAATGGCGGCTGCCTGTGCATCGGGGTCATCAAAAGCACCGAACTGGCTCTTGAAGTAGGTCGTGTCGCCAACTTCGCCCGTCTGGACGACCTTGGTGGTCGTGGTGCCCAGCGCGGTGTTGATGTAGCTTGCGTTGGCCGCGGCAAGGTTCTGACCAATCAGGCCGACCACAAGCAAAGCTGCGGACGTAGAGGTAAGACCTGACCAGAGTTTGGATCTTTTCATCTGTTTTTCTCCTTCTCTTTGATTCCTGCACATCGTTTGTCCAGGTTCGTTGTACTTACTATACCATCCTTTCTATCCGCGGGCACATTTTTTCCCCATGTGCATGGTTTTATTTCGTAAGTGATGCAAAAGTAACAAAAGAATTGCAATAACTCGGGAGGTAGCATGTTAATGTGTACAATCATGTCGGATTCGATTTGTACAAAATGCGCAATGCACGCCGATGTATCGTTCTGCAGCAAACGAACGCGGGAAACAGCCGATTGAAATTCCGACAAAAGCTGTGCTATACTGGCAATAATAATGGATCAGGAGGGCTCCGTATGGTACGAATCAAAATACTGGAAGATGACCCCGCAGACCGCGATACGCTCATTGAGTGCCTGCGGAACTATGAGAGGGAACAGGGGCAGAGCTTTTCCATCACGGCCTATGATAACCCGTCCGATTTTATGGATAACTACCATATGGATGCCGACCTTATCTTTATGGATATTGAGCTACCGGGCATCAACGGCATTGAGACCGCCCACCAGCTGCGCGCTGCGGACCCCGTGGTCGCGCTGGTGTTCATCACGAACATGGAGCAGTATGCCATCAATGGGTACGAAGTTGACGCGCTGGATTTTGTCATCAAACCCATCAATTACTACCGCTTTTCTTCCATGATGCTCCGCGCACTGCGCAACCTGCCTGTGCGGGATGAAAAAGAGGTCATCTTACAGGCGGCAGGTACCATACGCCGGATGCGCATTTCCCAAATATATTATGTAGAGATTCAGGACCACCTGCTCCTGTACCACACGGACATGGGCCGCATTGAAGCCTGGGGCAAACTTTCGGATGTGGAGGCTGAACTGGACGCTTACAATTTTGCGCGGTGCAGCAGCGCACACCTCGTCAACATGCAGCATATCACATCGGTATCCAAAACAGAAGTCATCGTTGGCAGCACCAAGCTGCCCATCAGCCAGCGCAAACGCAAGGCGTTCTGTGACCGTGTGATTGCCTACCTGAACAAGACCTCTTGAAAGCCGGGGTGAGTTTTTGTGGTATCTCTTGCCTTTATCCGCAGGTTCCTTTTTAATGTAAAGTTTTGGGATATTTTCATGGCGTTTTTGCTGGCGACCCTACCGTTTATCTTTCGCTGCAGCCGCCGCCCGCATTTCGTGCGCTGGGCCGTAGCTTGGCTTGTACCGATCCGGCTGCTCTGCCTTTTCTTTGCCCACACCTATGGCGGCAATATTGCGGTGGAAGCGTTCTATTCGGCCATTCTTATCCTTTTGATGATCGGCGGGCTGTTGTGCTGTTTTGAGGAAAAGCTGTCCAACGTACTGTTTTATTTCAGCTCCGGGTTTGCAACGTGGTATATCTCCGATCGCCTGTTCCTCGTTATTGCCTCCATTTGCCGTTTGAACAGCAGCCTTGTTCCTTATTTTACTGAGCGAACGCCCTCCCATATTCTTTTATATATCACCTGCTTTTTGGCGGTATACCTTTTTATCTATTTCACCGTGGGCAAAAAGATGCACGCCCTGGGGGACAGCGAGATCCCCATGCAGAACGCGCTGCTGTTCTTGCTGCTGGACTGTATGCTGACGCCGATCTTTTATTTTGAGAGCGGCGCAATCTCCCAGTACAACATCTTCTTTTATAACCTTTTGAACATTGGTGAGATTATTTTTTACATATTTATGCTGCTTTTGCAGGTTCAGATGCTGGCTGCCGCCAAGGACCGCGTAGAGATCAGCACGATGAAAAAGCTCTGGGTCGAAGAGCAAAAGCAGTACCAGCTGGTGAAAGAAAATATTGATGCCATCAACATCAAATGCCATGACTTAAAGCACCAGATCCGCAACCTGCGCACAACGGGCCAGGTCGATCCGGCATACTTGGACGATCTGGAGCGCTCGGTGTCCATCTACAACAGCGCCGTGCGCACAGGCAACGAAACGCTGGACATTGTTCTGACCGATAAGCGCCTGCACTGCGCATCCCACAATATTCAGTTCACCTGCATTGCCGATGGCAGCGGCGTGGCCTTTATGGAAACGATGGACATTTTCTCGCTGTTCGGAAATATTCTGGACAACGCTATTGAATGCGAATCCCTGCAGCCGCCCGAAATGCGGTTCATTCACCTTTCCGTGCGGACAGTCAACCGCATGTTGACCATCCATGCAGAGAACCACTTTGAGGATTCGCTTCAATTCAAGGACGGCCTGCCCGTAACCACAAAAGCGGACAAGGACTCCCACGGCTATGGCATGATGAGCGTTCGCCACATTGTGGAAAAATATAACGGCAGTTTTTCCATCTCCACGCAGGATAAGCTGTTCCAGATCGATATTATCATGCCGATACCGTGTGATGACAGCGGACATCGTGCAGGATAAAGTAACCGCAAAAGTTATACATTTTCTGTTATCTCCCCCGGAGAGTGTGCTCCCTGGGGGAGATTTTATAAGTTAGCGCTTTGGGGGTTAGGTATGTGCAGGCAGAACTGTTTTCTTTCCGGGTAGCATTTCTTCTTATAAGCCCGTACGAGGTTGTGCTTCTCTATGCGGGCATCATTCGGTTGTTTTTTGCGCAATCACTCTTTTGTTCTTCTTTTTCTTTAGAATTATATATTTATAAATTTATATCTTATACTTTATTATATTATAGAAGAAACAGAGGTTCTTTCCCTCCACAACAGAGGTTTCTTCTAGTGATAACGGAGGTTCTTTCATAGAATGGCGGAGATTTTTTCTTTTGGCGGCAGAGGTTGTTTCCGCTATTTTGCATGGAAAGAATCTCTGTTATACAATGAAGAAATCTCTGTTACCGTGTTGTGTGAACGGGCATAGGAAACAGGCTGGCAGCTTGTCAGCAACAGTATAAATAGTAATGCAAGCCTGATGTTTGGCTGAAAACGGCGGGAAAATGGCTGCGTGCGAAACATGAAGAGGCAGACAGAAGGATTTTTTGCGGTAAAAATCTCTGGTTTGTCTTTATAACAGGCACATCCTTTATTGTAAGCGGCAGGGGAGAGATGCAAAGGCCGTTTTTTGCGGTAAGAATCTCCGTTTGCAAGAGAATTTGACTGGAAATTGGTACGGTAGAAATCTCTGGATGGAAGAAAATGCCCTCTGCAAGCAGAAAAATAGAAGAAAGGGATAAAATTTTCTCGGTAAGAACCTCTGCTTTACTAAAGAGAGAAAGCAGAAAAGAAACATGGAAGAATTTCCATTTTTGTATAGGATAGTAGAAAAAGTACGTTAAAAACCTCTGTATTAGGAGAAGGTGGATGACGAGGGAGTACGAGTGAAGAAAAATGAGGGCACTATTTTTTACGGCGTAAGAACCTCAGGATAAAAGAAGTCTTGGATAAGAACATTTGGTAACGCACAAAGCAGTACGGTACTTCCTTTGGAGACTGCAAAAAAATCGCCGTAAAAACCTCGGCTTTGATGGCAACGATCAGGCTGTATAAATAGGGGCGGGGAAAAATTACTTTTTATGTTCAGAAAAGTCAAAAAGCACAGTTTTTGACCTTGATAGGGAGACAAAGAAGAGAAAATACGCGAAAGAAACATACTGAATATACATTGAGAAAGACCAAAATATACATGAGGTGAAAAGAGAAAATTATATAAACGGAGAAATTTACGGAGAAAAAAATCAGATGACAGTCACAGATAAAATAACGATGATATGAGATAAATTCAAAGACAAATCGTAAAAACAACGACACTTAAAAGAGATTATTAACGCGAAAAAAATTAAAAATCACGGAAGAAGTGGCCGAAAAAGTGTTGGACAGAAAGGGATGATGGAGGGAAAGGAAGCGGCAAAGAAAAGGCGGCTAAAAACCAACCTATTATAAAGCAGAACGTGAAGAAAAGCGATGATAGCGTGGAGCAGATGGACTTTATGACACCAAAATTTTCGCGGTAAAAATCTCTGTTTAATTCCGGAGAACCGGAAAGACAGGCAGCGCGAGAAAGCGATTTCTGAAAAAATGCGCGGTAAAAATCTCCGGTATAGGAGGTTGTTTTATGAGTAAACAAGAAAAAAGCAAATGGAACGTTTTGAAGTAGGTGAAAAGGGAACAACGGCAATAAATCATTTAGCAACAACGACAATGTTGAATTTATAAGCACAGCAACAGGTACCGAAGTCTACAAAACTGTTGTTGCTAAAAAGTGAAGCAAATAAAAAGGTGTTTGTAGATAAGAAAAGGGAAAGCAAAGAGAAAAAATGAACGATAAAAGAAAAAGCCGTTGATTTGGTCCTTTTAATGGATGATATGTTGGGAATTTCTAAATCCCGTTCCAAGAAAACCCTTATCCCGATTTGCTTTGCCCTGCATACAAACTCGGCCGCAAAACGAAAACAGTTCAAAGAATAGTGAAAAGAAACTTTCTGGTTTCGTAAAGCTTTCTACTTTTTTCAAAGACAAATAAAACTTTCTTTCTCGCGTAGGAACCTCTTGCCAAATCCTGAAAATATTGTATTATAATAGGTGTGGCGCTGGAATTTACAATCCATCAGGATCGGAGTTTCAGTATGATGAAAAATACAATGTTGGAAATGTCCCGCTATGCAGCGCTGGCGCGCCAGGCTGTGGCGGAGGGTGTTGTCCTGCTGAAAAATGAGGCTGTCTTACCGCTGGCTTCCGGCGGCAGGGCGGCTTTGTTTGGGTACGCGCAATTTCACTATTACAAAAGCGGCACGGGGTCCGGCGGGCTGGTAAACACCGCCCATGTGCCGAACCTGCCCGAAGTACTGGGCGGCCCGGATGGCTACCAGCTGGATGACGAGGTGCAGGCCCGCTATGCGGCATGGCTGGCGGACCACCCTTACGAGATGGGAACCGGCTGGGCACAGGAACCGTGGTTCCAGCCGGAAATGCCGCTGGATGAAGATTTTGTCCGCGCTGCGGCCCAGCGTGCGGAGACGGCGTTTATCGTCATCGGCCGCACGGCAGGGGAAGACCAGGACAACAGCAATACCCCCGGCAGCTTTCTGCTGACCGAGGGTGAAGAAAATATGCTGGCGCTGGTTTGCCGCCATTTCAAAAAATCAGTGGTGCTGCTGAACGTTGGCAACATCATTGATATGCAGTGGGTCGCGCGGTACAACCCTGGCGCGGTGGCGTACATCTGGCAGGGCGGGCAGGAGGGCTGCCGCGGTGTGCTGGATGTGCTGAACGGCACCGTCAGCCCCTGCGGCAAACTGCCCGACACCATCGCCCGCACCCCGGCAGACTATCCGGCGGCTGACCATTACGGGGCGGACGACCGCAACATTTATGCTGAGGATATTTACGTCGGCTACCGCTATTTTGAAACATTTGCACCGGAAAAGGTGCTTTATCCCTTTGGTTTTGGCCTTTCCTATACAAAATTTGACGTGCAGCTGTTGAGCACGGATGAAACGGCAGATGGCGTTGCAGCTTTTGCCGCGGTCAAAAATACCGGGGACCGCCCCGGCAAGGAGGTTGTACAGCTTTACTGCGCTGCGCCGCAGGGGCGGCTTGGCAAGCCTGCCAAAGTGCTGTGCGCCTTTGCCAAAACAAAAACATTAGCCCCCGGTGAGAGCCAGACCTTGACACTGAATGCCCCGTGGCGCAATTTTGCCAGTTATGACGACAGCGGTGTGACCGGGCATAAATCGGCTTTTGTGCTGGAAGCGGGTGATTACCGCTTCAGCCTTGGCACCGATGTGCGCAGTGCGGCGGAAGCCTTTACGGTCACACTGCCGCTGACGGTGGTGGAACAGTTGGAATCCGCTGCTGCCCCGGCTGTGGCCTTTGAACGCCTGCGCCCTGGCATTGACGGAGCACCCATGTGGGAGCCCGTACCCACCGAGACAGAACAGCCGGAGAATCGCCGCACTGCCCAGCTGCCGCAGGAGTACCCCCAAACCGGCGACAAGGGAATACGCCTGCGGGATGTGGCCGATGGCACCGCTGCGATGGCAGACTTTGTGGCGCAGTTCAGCGATGAGGAACTTTGTACCATTGTCCGGGGTGAGGGGATGAACTCTCCGCGCGTTACGCCGGGTACAGCCGGGGCAATCGGCGGCGTCAGCGATGCCTTGCAGCGCTATGGGCTGCCCGCCGCCTGCTGTTCGGACGGGCCGAGCGGGATCCGTATGGATTGTGGCACCGTTGCTTTCGCCATGCCCAACGGCACCTGCCTGGCTGCTACCTTCAACGAGGAATTGAGCGAGGAACTTTACTCAATGGAGGGGCTGGAACTGCGCAAAAACCATGTGGATACGCTGCTTGGCCCTGGCATCAACATCCACCGCCACCCGCTGAATGGCCGCAACTTCGAGTATTTCTCGGAAGATCCGCTGCTGACCGGTAAAATGGCCTGTGCCCAGCTGCGCGGGATGCACCGCTGGGGTGTAACCGGAACCATCAAACATTTTGCAACGAACAACCAGGAGCACCGGCGTCACTTCGTTGAATCGGTCGTATCGGAACGTGCTTTGCGGGAAATCTATCTGCGCGGCTTTGAGATCGCTGTCAAAGAAGGGCATGCCCGCTCCATCATGACATCCTATAACCCGCTGAACTGCTACTGGACAGCCAGCAATTATGACCTTGTTACAACAATTTTGCGCGGCCAATGGGGTTACACCGGCATTGTGATGAGCGATTGGTGGGCCGAGGGCAACGACCGCGGCGGTGCAGGCAGCACCAAACATGTGGCTGCCATGGTCCGCGCCCAGAACGATGTGTTCATGGTTGTGACGGACCCGGAACATAACTCCGGCAGCGATGATCTGGCCGCTGCTTTGGCAGAGGGCCGCCTGACCAGGGGCGAGCTGCAGCGCAGCGCGGCGAACATCTGCCGCTTTTTGCTGCAAACACCTGCGTTCCGCCGCAGCATTGGCCGCACCACGGCGCTGGATGCCCAGCTGGAAGCGATGGCCGAGCAGGATATGCAGCAGGCGGCGCAGAACGGCCAACCCCTGACATTACATGGAAGCGTAAGCATTGACCCGGCTGCGATTGATAACGGTTACCGCCGCACCACTGCGTTTTGTGTGACGGCTGAGCAGGGCGGTGCATACACGCTGCATCTGCGCTGCCGCGCAATGCCGGGCAACAGCCCGCTGGCCCAGATCCCGGTTTCGATTTTTGCGGGACGGGTGTTTGTAAAAACCATCACCATCACAGGCGCACAGACCGATTGGTGCGAGTTTGCGGCGGTATTGCCCGCCGTTGACGCGGGGGAAACATTCTACCTGCGTTTCTACTTCGGCCAAAGCGGTATGGAACTGGACGCCGTGACGCTGGATCAGCAATAACACAGAACAAACAGGAGCGTGCCGTACCCCATGAAAGAAGACACCAAAAAATCGCCAAAGCAGAAAAGTGTGCGCGCAGGCTGGTTTTTATCCTACATCCTTGTACTGATCGTGCCGCTGCTGCTCTGCTTCCTTTTATATAGTTACTCCGCAAACATTATCACGGAGGAATCCAAACGGGTCTATGGCTCGGCACTGGATCAGGCCCGCATCGACCTGGACAGTTACCTGAATGAGATCGAGCAGACGCTCGCCCGTACAATGCAGGACAAGACCATCCAGCGGATGGTTACAACGAAAGAACCGATGGACTCCTATGATCGTCTGGCCATGGTGGATACCCAAAGCACAATGCTGACCATTGAAACCGGGCACCCGAATATCAGCAATGTCTGGGTCGCGCTGAACAACCTGGACGGCGTAATTTCCAGCCGGGGCTATCTGGACCAGCACCTTTTCTATCTTTCCCGGTTCAAAAACAGCAGTTTGAGCGAGGAAGAATGGCGCGAACTGCTGCACACCCGCCACCCGTGGTGGGAGATGATCCCGGTGCAGACGGAGGATGGTGATTACTTTTTCTTCATCCGCTCCGCTCTTACCAGTGGGCTGGAATACGCCAACGCCACGGTTGTGGTGGCGGTCAAAGAAAGACTGTTCGTCCAGCGCTTGCAGCAGTTCCGTTGGGACCCGGAGCTGGATTTCTATGTGATGGCCCCCGATGGCACCGCGGTTTGCAAAACGACCGAGGCAGACCCGCCGCCCATGGATATTGTGCAGGCGGCGGCGAACGGCCCGTTTGCCTTTGGGCCGGGTGGGCAGCAGGCTTATCTGACCCGCGCCAGCACAGTGACAGACTGGCAGTATGTGCTGCGCATTTCAGATAAGCTGCTGATGAAGAACACCCGCATGACCCAGGTGTTCACATGGGGCGGCATGGTGCTCTGCATGGTACTGGGGCTGGGACTTTCGGCAGGGCTGACAAGGAAGAGCTACCGCCCGCTGGAAGCATTGGTAAGACAGTACGATGGCACCGATCAATCCCCTGACCTGACCGAGAAAAACGAGTTTGAACGGCTGGAATACTATTCCCAAAAGAGCCGCCGTGAGCGCAGCGACCAGCAGCATGAGCTGTGGAAAAGCCAGCAGACGCTGCGGCGCTACTATCTGAAATCTTTGCTGGAAAGCCCGCTGGGCAGCAGCCATGAAGCCGCGGAACGCTATGGCATTCAGCTAAGCGCACCGTTTTATACGGCGGTCGTTTTCAAAAATCCGCTGGCTGCCGCAGCAGACGGAGAGCCGGCAGGGGACAGCTCCCATTTTGCAATGCTGCAAATTGCAATCATGAATATTTTCCAAGAAATTGCTGAACCGCACTTTGCATTGGAGCTGACCGATGTGGGCGAAACCTGCGTGGCCATTGTGGGAATGCAGGAAAAAGCCCCTGAGCAGGACGAACAGCTGATGGAAGATATCCGCGAAACACAGCGGCAGATCCACGCCCACTTCCATGTGGCTGTGGGCGCAGCAGTGGGGGAGACCCATGCTGGGGCGGCGGATATCTGCGTAGCCTATCAGGAAGCGCTGGAAGCACTGAGCTACTTACAAAATGATGATGAACCCGTAGCTTACCGCGGCATTCACGATGCCCGCACCGCCTATACTTTCCCGCTGGAAACCGAGCGTAAGCTTGTGGACTTGATCGCGTTGGGCAGCGAGGAAAACACGGCGGAGCTGATCCGGCAGGCGTTCCCGCTGAACGGCGCGGTGCAGGACCCCAATGTGGCCCGCTGCCTTGCCTATGATATTACCGCGGCGCTTATCAAGGGCGCGGCGATGGCCGGGCTGGATGATTTGCAGGATATCCGCTTCTCGCTTGCGGATGCAGGCAGCCCCGAAGAATTGCAGGCCCATCTCATTAAAATTTCCGCCACCCTCTGTGGGCGTGTGCGGCTGCTGAAAGGCAGCACCAGCGCCACCCGTGCCCTGTGTGACAGAATCGAGCAGTATATCAAGGAAAATTATGCCGACCCCGACCTGAACATTTCCCAGGTAGGGCAGCACTTTGACATGACGCCCACCTATCTGTCGGCCCAGTTCAAAAAGGAAACCGGCGTGGCGCTGCTGGCCTATATCAGCAATGTTCGGGTGGATGCCGCCAAGCAGCTGTTGGCACAGGGGCTTTCGGTAGCTAAAATTGCCGAGCAGACCGGCTACCGGGACAGTGGTTCCCTGATCCGTGTGTTCAAAAAAGTTACCGGCATGACGCCGGGGCAGTACCGTGCAACGCACAGCGAAACGGAAAAAGCCTGAATGAAGGTGTATCTGAAAAGTCGAAAAATTCGTCTGTTTCTTTGTTTTCAGATGCACCTTGGCCGGGCTGCGGCGGTTCCAAACGTCAGCAGCCCGGTTTTTGTTTTGCAGTGTTGCCTGTGCAATGTGCACAAAGCGTGATGGTTGCACCTTGTGCAATATTTTTGCTATTTTAGAAATTGCATATGAATTTTCGAAAATTCCCATGTTCGATTTGAGGTTTTGCCTATTGTTTGGGGCTTTTTGTTCTGTTTTTGCCGGTGGGGGTGTGCTAGGCTTTAAGCATGGAACGAACCCCAGCCGCTGAAAACAAAATCCTTTCAGCGCCACACAACCTCAGCGGCTGGGCCACTCGTTCATGAAGGAACGTGTAAGTACAATTTAAGAAGGAGGACCCCACACATGAAAAAATTCAAGCAAGCCACTGCGCTGGCTACCGCAGCTGCCCTGTCCGCTGCCATGCTGGCAGGCTGCGGCTCAAGCAGCACCGCAAGCACTACCGAAACCACGACGACGACTGACAGTGCCTCTACCACTGCCGAAACGTCTACCGAAGCGAGCGAGTTCACTTACCCCATGGCGGCAGGCCACAGCATCAGTTACTGGTGCAACCTGAACGAGAACATCGGCTCCTATTATAAAGATATGGGCGAAAGCCCGTTCGGCAAGGGCCTGATGGAGCGCACCGGCGTGAACATCACTTTCCTGCATCCGCCAACAGGCGGAGAGAACGAGCAGTTCAACCTGCTGGTTGCCGATGGTGACCTGCCCGATGTGATGGAATATCATTGGCAGAACTACCCCGGTGGCCCCGAAAAGGCCATTTCCGACGGCGTGATCGTTTCGCTGAACGATATCATTGACCAGTACTGCCCGAACCTGAAAGCCTATCTGGATGCCAACCCCGATGTTGCCCGCCAGTGCCGCACCGATGACGGCAACTATTACGCATTCCCGTTCATCCGCGGCGATGAAAAACTGCGCGTGACCGAGGGTCTGTTCATCCGCCAGGACTGGCTGGATGAGCTGGGGCTGGAAATCCCCACCACCATTGACGAATGGCACACCGTGCTGACCGCGTTCAAAGAAAAAGAAGGCGCAACCGCTCCGTTCTGCTATGAATGGACGATGGGTTCCCTGACCGATAACAACCCCTTCGCTTACGCTTATGATACCAAGCGCGGCTTCTATGTAGGTGAGGATGGCAAGGCCCATTACGGCGCAGCCGAAACCAACTATAAAGAATACCTGCAGACGATGCACGACTGGTACGCCGAAGGTCTGCTGGACCCCGATATGATGACTTCCAGCTATGAGACCGTCAGTGCAAAGATGACCAACGGCAATGCCGGTGCATCTTTCGGCTGGGCAGGTTCCCGCTTGGGTGTCTGGACCAACGCCGGTGTGGAGAACGACCCCGACTTTGAGCTGCAGCCCTGCCCGTACCCCTCCCGCGATAGTGAGCACCCTGTAAAGATGGGCCAGATCGACAGCGCCTGCCCCAACCAGGGCATGGTTGCCATCACCACCTCCTGCAAGGATGTGGAAGCTGCCGCCCGTATGCTGGACTGGGCTTACGGCGAGGAAGGCCATATCTACTATAACTTCGGCACCGAGGGTGTTTCCTATGAGATGAAAGACGACGTGCCCACCTACACCGATCTGATCCTGAATAACCCCGAAGGTCTGGCCCCCGGCACCGTGATGACCCATTACATCCGCGGCAACTACAACGGCCCCTTTGTGCAGGACCTGAACTACCTGAAGCAGTACTACACCCTGGACGGCCAGAAGAAGTCCAACTCTACCTGGGCTGTTGCTACCGCCGCCAAGTACACCATGCCCAACGTTACCCCCACGGCAGAGGAGAGCGAGGAATACTCCACGATCATCAACGAAGTGGAAACCTACCGCGATGAGATGACCAACAAGTTCATCCTGGGTACCGAGAGCCTGGATAACTTTGACCAGTATGTCGATACGCTGAACAGCCTGGGCCTGCAGCGTGCGATTGAAATCGAGAACGCCGCACTGGAACGCTACAACGAGCGCTGATAACACCCTGTTACGGCAGCCATAACATGGGACGGGCCAGCGGCCCGTCCCACTTTTTCTCAAAGGGAGAAGTTCTTATGAAAACACCTACCGCCAAAAGGACGGAAAAACCGGCCAAGCCGGTCAACCGCAACAGCTTTGCGTTCCGCGCCCGCAAGGACTGGCAGCGCAACTGGGAGCTGTATATCATTGTTATCCCGGTGCTGATCTACTTTATCCTGTTCCAATATAAGCCGATGTACGGCGCGCTGATCGCATTCCAGAATTATAAGCCTGCGCTGGGCTTTACCGGCAGCCCGTGGGTCGGGTTCAGCAATTTTACCCGCTTTTTTACCAGCCCGTTCTTTGGGCGCCTTGTCCGCAACACGCTGCTGTTAAGCTTTGAGCTGCTGCTCTTCGGCTTCCCGGCGCCCATCATTCTGGCATTGCTGATCAACGAAGTCCACCACAAAGGCTTCAAAAAGACCGTGCAGACCCTGAGCTATCTGCCGCACTTTATCTCGCTGATCGTTGTGGTCGGTATGATTACCGATTTTTCCATGACCAGCGGCCTGTTCAACGATATTATTGTGTTTTTCGGCGGCGAGCGCAGCCCGCTTTTGCAGAACCCGGCGCTTTACCGCACCATCTATGTTTTGTCCGATATCTGGCAGCAGGTCGGCTGGGGCAGCATCATCTACCTGTCGGCACTGTCCGGCGTTGACGCCCAGCTGTATGATGCCGCTTCCATTGACGGTGCAGGCCGCTTCCAGAAACTGGTGCACGTCACACTGCCCGGCATTATGCCCACCATCATCACAATGCTGATCCTGCGCATCGGCAGCCTGATGAGCATCGGCTATGAAAAGACCATTCTGCTCTATAACCCCTCCACTTATGACACGGCCGATATTATTTCTTCTTATGTTTACCGTGTTGGCCTGCTGGAACAGGGGTGGAGCTACTCTACAGCCATCGGCCTGTTCAACAGCGTCATCAACCTGATTTTGCTGGTGCTGGCGAACAAGCTCAGCAAAAAGCTGGCTGATACAAGCCTTTGGTAAGGGGGAACCACTATGCAAAACAACAACCAAACCACGAAGATCAAAATGTCCACCGGGGAAAAGATCTTCTCTGTCATCAATTATATTTTCCTGGCACTGGTGGCCGCGGCCTGCCTGTACCCGATGCTGTATGTGCTGTTTGCTTCGTTTTCCAACAGCAACCAGCTCATGCGCCACACCGGCATTTTGCTTTGGCCGCAGGGGTTCAGCACCGGCGCGTATGAAATGGTGTTCAAAAACCCGATGATTGCCCGCGGCTACCTGAACACGATGTTTGTGCTGCTGGTCAGCCTGCTTTTGCAAATCACGCTGACCTCTCTGGGCGCTTATTTCCTCTCCCGCCGCAACGTCATGTTCCAAAAGCCCATCATGCTGCTCATCACCTTTACCATGTTTTTCTCCGGCGGTATGATCCCCACCTATCTGAACATGAAAAGCCTGCACCTGACGGGCAGCCTGTGGGGCCTGATCCTGCCGTTTATGATCAGTGTTTATAATCTTATCATTTTGAAAACCTCGTTCTCCTCCATCCCGGAATCCCTGATCGAAGCCGCCCGTATTGACGGCGCCAGCCACTTAAAAGTGCTGTTTTCCATCGTGCTGCCGCTGTCCAAAGCCATCCTGGCCGTTATGGTGCTCTATTACGGTGTTGGCGTGTGGAACGGCTGGTTCTGGGCGTCCGCCATCCTGCGTGACCGCGAAATGTACCCCCTGCAGCTGGTTCTGCGCGAGATCCTTTTGCAGAACAGCACTTCCAACATGACAGGCGGCACCGGTGTCGGCGATGTGGAATCGGTGGCTGCCACCGTCAAGTATGCCACCATCATGGTGGCAACGGTGCCCATTCTCTGCATCTATCCGTTTTTACAGAAATACTTTGCCGCCGGTGTTATGGTCGGCGCAGTCAAAGAGTAAGGAGGAATGTTTATGCCGGACCGATTCACTGCTCCCCAGGATAACGCGCTGTACCTGCAGATGTGCGCAGAAATTGAGGAAAAGCTGCGCCGTGCCGCGCCGCTGTATACCCGCCGCTACCCCCATGTCAGCACCCTGCCTGCCGAGGGCCTGCGCTATACGGCGGAGGAAAATAACATCTGGACGTCCTCTTTCTTCCCCGGTATGATGTGCCTGGCCGCCAAGCGCACGAATGACGCAGAATTCCTGCGCTATCAGGCCGATTATCTTGCATCGTTCAAGGCACGGCTGGATGGGCGCATTGGCATCAGCCATGATCTGGGATTCCTGTATACACTGTCCGCCGTGGCGATTTATAAGCTGACAGGGGACGAAGATGCCAAAACGCTGGCCCTGCGCGCCGCCGATATGCTGTGCGAGCGTTATAACGAAAAAGGCCGCTACATTCAGGCCTGGGGCGAGTTCAATGTGGGCACCCCCTATGTAAAGATCATTGTGGATACCATGCTGAACCTGCCGCTGCTGTTCTGGGCCGGGCAGACGACAGGCAACCCCCGCTATACTGAGATTGCCACAGCCCACGCCCATACCTGCGCGGATTACCTGGTGCGGGAGGATTATTCCTCTTTCCACACCTACCTGATGGACCCCGCCACCGGCAAGGCTGTGGAGGGGCGCACCCATCAGGGCTTTCACGATAACACGACCTGGGCACGCGGCCAGGCGTGGGTCGTGACCGGCTTTGCGCTGGCCTATACCTACACAAAGGAACCGCGCTTCCTGGAAGTAAGCCGCAAGGCGGCCGAGGTGTTTTTGCAGAACCTGCCCGCTGATTTTGTGCCCTATTGGGATTTCACCTTCAATGACCGTATTCCCGATATCCGGGACAGTTCCGCCGCATCCATTTTTACCTGTGGCCTGCTGGAACTGGCGCAGTATGTGGAGGATGCCGAAGCCGAGCGTGACCGTGCTGCTGCCCGCACCATTGTGCGCAGTTTGTATGACCACTACTTTTTGCATGACCCCGACCGCGCGGGTGTTTTGACCGATGCCATTTACCACCGTGATACCGGCGCGACCTGTGTGATCTGGGGCGACTATTTCTTTTATGAAACCCTCCTGCGCCTGCTGGGCGGGGACAAGTGCTTCTGGTAAAACCAAAAGGCGAGGCAGAAGCCCCGCCTTTTATTGCATCATGAAAGGATTACTACTATGGATGTTTTTGCATCGGCTTTGGCCGCTAACCCTATGCAAACCCGGCAGGATGCCGTTACGGCGCTGCTTGACCTGATCCGTCCGCTGAAACCTTTCTATTCCAAGGGCTGTGCCCTGCTCAAAGTTGGCAATACCGCCGCCCATTACGGCGAAAAAGATGCCCGCATGGAGGGCTGGGCGCGCATCCTGTGGGGCCTTGGCCCCTTTTTTGGTGGAGATAACACGGCCCTGCCCGCCGAACAGCAGGCGGAAATCCGCGATTGGGCGGAACTTTACCGCACGGGCCTGATCCACGGTACCGACCCGGACCACCCGGAATACTGGGGCGATATCTTTGACTATGACCAGAAGATGGTGGAGACAGCCGCGCTTGACCTGGCGCTCTGCCTAGCCCCCGATGTGCTCTGGACGCCGCTGACCGAACCCCAGCGCCAAAACGTTTATGCCTGGCTCAACCAGATGAACGCCCACCGCATCCACCCCAACAACTGGCGCTTTTTCCGCATTTTAACCAACATGGCTTTTGCGCGGCTGGGTCTGCCCTATGATACGGCGCAGCTGAAAGACGATTTTGGCGTGGTGGAACATTGCTATACCGGCGGCGGCTGGTATTTTGACGGCAACCCCGGCCAGCTGGACTATTACATTCCGTTTGCCATGCACTTTTATTCCCTGATCTGGGCCGCGCTTTCCCCGCTGGATGCCGATGGCTATGCGGAAAAGCTCAAAGCCCGCAGCGGCGAGTTTGCCGGGGATTTTAGCCAGTGGTTTGCCGATGATGGCGCAGAGATCCCCTTTGGGCGCAGCCTGACCTACCGCTTTGCCCATGCGGCTTTCTTTGCGGCTTATGCCTTTGCCGGGGCGCAGAACCCGAATATCCCCTGGGGTGCCGTGCGCCATACCGTGCTGGCTAACCTGCACCACTGGTTCCAGTACCCCATCACGGATGCGGCAGGTGTGCTGACCATCGGCTACCAGTACCCGAACCTGCTTATGAGCGAGCGGTACAACGCCCCCGGCAGCCCCTACTGGGCATTCAAGAGCTTTTTGTTCCTGGCTTTGCCCGCTGACCATCCGTTCTGGACGGCCCCCGATGCCACCGTGCCCCACCCGGCACAGCAAATGCAGGAGAAACCCCACATGCTTGTCTGCCATGACGGCGGGCATATCACGGCTTTCCCGGTGGGGCAGCACTGCATGAACCATGGGGCCATCAGTGCCAAGTATGAAAAATTCGTCTACTCCAACCGCTTCGGATTCAGCGTGGGGCGCGGGACTGACCTGGAGGATGGCGCGTTTGACAATACGCTGGCCGCCAGCCCGGCAGGGATGAACTTCTACCGGATGCGCTATGGCACAGATGATTTTAAGGTAACGGAAAATTATACCTATGCCGCTTACACTCTGCTGCCCGGTACTACGGTGCAAAGCTGGATCGTGCCCTGCGGCGGCAGCTGGCATGTTCGCGTGCATAAAATTATGACCAGCGCCCCTGTGGATATCGCCGACGGCGGGTTTGCCCTGTCTGTTGAGGAACCGTTTGTAAGCCGCATCGGAGCGAAAGACGGCAAAGTCCTGCTGGACCATGTGGAGAATGCAGCAGGCGGCAAAGCCGTGTTTTTGCCGTGGGGCTGCACAGCAGCGGTCAGCCTGCTGGGTGGTGCTGAAGCTGAGTTCGTGCGTACCTTCCCCAATACAAACCTGATGGATAACCTCTGCGCGGTGCCCTATCTGAAAGCGGCATTGCAGCCGGGAACCTACCTGTTGGCAGATGCCTTCTATGCCCGCCCGGCAGGCACGGACCAGCGCGTCGGTTTTGCCGCCAAGCCGTTTGCCGAACGGCACGGCAGCAAAATTGAAATTTCCTGCGCGGATGGCCGTACCATCACCATTGACACGGAGGAATGAGCGATGCATAAAAAATTGCTGCGCAGCTGGTGCAATGCCATGCTGAAATATCAGCTGCACGATACGGGCGATGCCCGATTGGATGGCGGGCTGCTCTGCCCGGCCTGTATGCGGGTGCATGGCCGCAGCGCCGATGCCATTCTGCCGCTGGTGACCCAGTGGCAGACGGATGGGGACGAGCGCTGCCTGCACGCTGCGGAAAAATTGTTCACCTGGTCGGCCAATATGCGCCGCCCCGATGGCAGCATGAACAATGATACCAACAGCAACTGGAACGGTATTACGGTGTTCTATACAAACGCCCTGGGCGAAACGCTGCTGTGGTACGGGGATAAACTGCCCGAAGTTGACCGCACCGCATGGACCACCCGCTTTGCCGAGATGGCGGAGTATCTTTGCAAAAATATTGAAAAAATCGGCGGCAATATCAATTATCCCATCACCTGCGCTTATACCATGGCGCTGGCCGCCCGCCTGTTGGGCGGGCAGCAGTTTGCCGCCAAAGCCAAGCAGCTGGCGGATTTCGCCGTGGCCCATATTACGCCGGACGGCCTGCTGTACGGCGAGGGCCACCCCATGACCACGGTAACGGCCAAGCACTGCCGCCCGGTGGACCTGGGCTATAATGTTGAGGAATCCCTGCCTGCACTAATTTTGTACGCTGAATTGATGAATGACGAAGCGGTGCGGCAGGCTGTGCTGCGCACCGCGCGGGAGCACCTGAACTTTATGCTGCCCGATGGCGGGTGGGATAACAGCTTCGGCAGCCGCAGTTATAAGTGGAGCTGGTGGGGCAGCCGCACATCGGATGGGTGCCTGGCCGGTTTTGCGGCCCTGAGCCGCCATGACCCGGTGTTTGCCGCTGCGGTGCAGAAAAACTTGGAACTGTTGGATCACTGCACCCACGATGAGCTTTTATACGGCGGGCCGATGTTTGCAACGGCAGGGGAACCGGCCTGTATCCACCATACCTTCTGCCATGCTAAAGCTGTGGCCGCGCTGGTGCATGACGGGTGGCAGCCCCCGGTACAACTGCCAACCCTGCCCAGCGAAACCGCCAACGGTACACGGTATTACCCAACGATCGATACCGCCCGCATTGCCTGCGGCGGCTGGCGTGCCACCGTGACCGGCTATGATTACGAGTACCTGACCGGCGGCCACCCCACCGGCGGTATGGTATCGCTGCTGTGGCACACGGCGCGCGGCCCAGTGCTGGCGGGCAGCATGGACCCCTACCGCCAGAACGAGCCAAACAACATGCAGATGCCGCGTTATCAGTTTGATATCTGCACCACACCGCGCATGGAACTGTGCCGGGACGGCAAAACCTATTGCAGCAGCAACGACCTGACCGCCGTGCTGACAGTTGGCGAAAAACGAACCGATGCAAAAGGCGTTCTGCGTACCCCGGAACAGGATGCAGCCGGGCAGTATAACTTTGCTGTGGATGTAGCGCAGGAAGCCGTTACCCTGACCGGCCGTTGTGCGGATCCGGAGGCACAGTTGATTTTGCCCGTTATCTCGCCGGAAGGGGAGAGCGTTGCCTGGCTGGATGCAAACACGGTCTGCATTGGCACCGGTGCCAGGACTGTAATGGTACAGGCCGACCACCCGCTGGCTTTGCCGCCGGAATATGGTGATAAGGAGCATTTCCGCCGCCTGTTCAATCCCGTGGGCGGCTTCCAGTTCGTGGTGCTGGCCCTGCCCGCCGGTGAGCCCTTTACCGTTACCCTCAAAATAGGGGAAGCAGCGTTACAGATAACAGATGGCGGCATGTGTTGATAAAACGTGAGACTTTTTACTTCTACATAATAAAAAGAAATGCCATGGGAGGGAATGCTTCTGAAATTCCTTTCCATGGCATTTGTGCAGTTTATGTGGGATTGTTTTCTTTTGCGGTATCCCCGTTCTCTGCGTTTAGCCGTTCGTGCAGTGCTTCTACGTCAAGGGCCGATGGTCGGCGCTGTAAAAAGTTGAAAATGCACACAATTTTGCTCTTTCGCCGCTTGGCGTAAGCATATTGAATCGATATAATAAAGAGGAAGTGGGGAATCCACCTCATGAAACATTTGGCAAACGCTTTGCCGCGCTGGGTCTGACGGGTGCCATGGCACTCAGCATGGCCGCCTGCGGCGGTTCTTCCAGCAGTGATGCTGCGGAAGAGACTATATCAAAAAGGAGAAAAAATGAAAACACCACTGTTTTATGCCCGTGCCGCCTGTGATACCATGATGCGGAAATTTGCCGCTGCCGACCTGCCGCCGAAAGGCCACTTCCACTATCATCAGGGCGTGTTCCTCTCCGGTGTGCTGAAAACCTGGCAGCTGACCGGGGAACAGAAATACTTGGACTATGCCGCAGGCTGGGTCCACGCCGTCTTTGACGAAAACGGCAAAATGAAACAGTACGACCATGCTGACCTTGATGACATCCAGCCCGGCATTTTGCTGTACACCCTGTACGATGCGACCGGGGATGAATTTTACCGCCGCTGCATCGAGAGCGTTGCCGCCCAGGTGCCGGATATTCCGCGCTGTGAATGCGGCGGCTTCTGGCACAAATGCTCGATGCCCAACCAGATGTGGCTGGACGGCTTGTACATGGCCTGCCCCTTTATCGCCGAGTACGCCCGCCGCTTTGGCCGCCCGGAGTGGACGGAGCTGGCGGTCAACGAGATCCGCCTGATGCGCGAGCATACCCGCGATGCCAAAACGGGCCTGTGGTACCACGCATGGGACGAAATCCGCAAAGTGGATTGGTGCAACCCCGAAACCGGCCTTGCACCGGAATTCTGGGGCCGCAGCATCGGCTGGGTGCCGGTGGCCATTCAGGATGTGCTGGCACAGATGGCCCCGGATGATGAGCGCCGCGCCGCTTTGGAATTGTATGTGTGTGACCTGCTGACCAGCCTTTTGCGCTATCAGAGCGCGGATGGCCGCTGGTATCAGGTTGTAAACAAAGGCGATAAACCCGGTAACTGGCTGGAAAATTCCTGCTCCTGCCTGTATGCCGCGGCGCTGGCCCGCGCTGCCCGCACCGGGCTGATGGGCGCTGAGGCCCTTGATGCTGCAAAACGTGCCTTTGCGGGCGTTGTGAACAGCCTGGAATGGCAGGGTGAGGATATCCAGATCGGTCATGTCTGCATCGGAACCGGCGTTGGTAGCTATCAGTTCTACTGTGACCGTCCCTGTTCCACAAATGACCTGCACGGCGTTGGTGCTTTTCTGCTGATGTGTACCGAACTGCAGGCGGCAGAGAACGGCTGCGCGCAAAAAGGATGAGAGGTGCCCAAATGGAAGAACTTTATTTTACGGCGCGGACAACAGCAGATACCGCAGAATTGTACTGGGATAAGCCCGATACCGCGGGGGCAGAGGCGGAATATCATCTTTTTGTGGATGATGAACTGATGGCTGTGACGAACAAAACCCACTGGACGCTGGCCGGTTTGCAGCCGGAGCATTCCTATCACGCCAAGCTCTGGGATAACCAAAAAGAAATTGCGTCCATCCGCTTTGCCACGCGGAAAGCGCTCCGCCGCATTGATGTAACGCAGGAACCGTACTGTGCCAAAGGTGACGGCAAAACGATGAACACGGCTGCCTTGCAGCAGGCATTCAATGCCTGCGGAGCAGGGGAGGAGGTCTACTTTCCGGCAGGCATCTACCTGACCGGGGCTCTGGACCTGCACAGCAATATGGCGGTCTATCTGGATGAGGGTGCTGTCTTGCAGGGCAGCGAAGCGCCGGAAGATTATCTGCCGCGCATCTGGAGCCGCTTTGAGGGGGTAGAGCAGGAATGTTACCGCAGCCTGCTCAATGCAGGAACGCTGGACCACACGGCTGGCGCAAATTGCAGCAACATCCTTTTGTACGGCAAGGGGATCATCAGTGGCGGAGGTAAAGAGCTGGCAGACCGCACGATCGCCCAGGAACGCGAGAAACTGAAAGAATATCTGGCGCAGAATGCGGCCCTTGTTGCCAGCTGTGAAAATGACCGCACCATCCCCGGCCGTGTGCGTGGGCGGCTCATCAATTTAAGCAACTGCGCCCATGTGCGCATCACCGGGCTGACGCTGCAAAACGGCCCGGCGTGGAATGTGCACATGATCTACTGCAGCGATATTGTAACGGACCATTGCGTCCTGCACTCTCAGGGTATCTGGAACGGCGATGGCTGGGACCCGGATTCCTCCGAAAACTGTACCCTGTTTGCCACACGGTTTGAAACACACGATGATTCCGTCGCCATCAAATCCGGCAAGAACCCTGAGGGCAATGCCATCAACCGCCCCACCAAGCACATCCGCGTATTTGACTGCTATAGCGTCTGCGGGCACGGCATCTGCATCGGCAGCGAAATGTCCGGCGGCGTGGAGGATGTGAAGATCTGGGATTGCGATGTGGCTGCTTCCTACAGCGGCATTGAGATCAAAGGCACCCCGCAGCGCGGAGGTTATGTGCGCAACGTCTCGGTGCGGGATTGCAGCTTTCCGCGGCTGATGATCCACTCTGTACCTTACAATAACGATGGCATCCCCGCCAAGGAAGAACCGCAGTTTGAGGGATTCCTTTTTGAACGATTGAGTCTGACCGGTATCCGAATGGGCCACGGCGACCCCATCACGGTGGATCCCATCGAAATTGAGGGCTTCCGCACACCGGGGCACGAAATCAAAGACATGACCCTGCGCGACTGCACCCTGCCGCAGGATGCGAACATCCGTCTGGCCCTGTATGAGGGGCTGACCTTGCAGAATATCCACAGCGCAGCTGAATAAGCAGAAATCCCGGTATGGTACGAACGGTGTACCATACCGGGATTTCGTTATAGGAACAAGAGGAACAAGTTTTTACAGCGCGCCGTCCGAACGGACATTGTCATAGTTCAGCACACCGGAGAAGAACGCGAGTGCCAGGCCCTGGCCCCAGCCCTGGATCCAGTCGCGGCTGATGCCGCGGTAACCGTCGGCGTCCTTCATCACAGCCGTGCCGCCGGAAACATTCAGCACGCGGCCATCCGGGCTGACGTTTGCCAGCATACCGGGGATGGACTTGTTGATATACTTGATGTGCAGCGGGTTGCCCTTGGCGATCATGGCAGCGGCAATGCCCGCGCTGGCGCTGACTTCCTCATAGGAAGTTTCATCATCCACAATGGTGCGCCACAGGCCGTTTTCGGTCTGGTAGAGTTTGAGCGCGGCGAGCTGGTCGTTCAGGCTGCCGACAACATCCAGAAACTTGGGGTACAGGTAACACTGCGGCAGGCGAATGCCCACCTGAGACATGGTATACGCGGCCCAGGCGTTGGCGCGGCCCCACTTGATGCCGGACATATGGTCCCCGGTAATATTGTTATAGCCGTGGTAGTACAGCCCGCTTTCAGGATCCTGCAAATATTTGATATGCCAGTAATACTGGTTCAGTGCGTCATCGATCAGCTGTTCATCTTTCAGCAGCACGCCCATGCGCAGAAGGAAGAAGCCTGCCATAAACAGCGTATCGGCCCATGCCTGCTCCGGAAAGTCGTTGTTGACCGAAACCGTGTGCTGCAGCACATGGTCGCCAAAGCGCAGGGCTTCTTTTTCCAGATACTCCACCTTGCTCTTGGCGATGTCCAGATACTTTTCATCGCCGGTGTGCTGGTATAGCGTAATCAGGCAATGCCCCATCGAGCAGGTGTTGACCGTCCAGCGGGGCAGGCCCAGTTCGATATACTCATCCACGCGGTCCTTGACCAGCTGCAAATAGCGTTCGTTTTTCGTGACCTCGTAAGCTTCGCAGATGCCGTAATACGCCACGCCGCAGGGCCAGTCCCAGGTCATATCCATGCGCATGGTGCGGTCAACAATCTTATCAATCGTTGCTTCGATCTGTGCCTTATCAAAAATCAGGTTTGCCATTTTCACTGCTCCTTTTATTTCGTGTGTTTCTCTTCAATGCTTTGCTGCATCTGATGCAAAAATTTTATATCTGCGGGGGCGTATTCCAGAATAACTTCATCCCGGATCAGCGGTGTTTCGGGTGCATATTGGGCCAGCCAGTCCAGAATGGGGGCATAGTCCATCTGCCCCTTGCCAAGGCCGACCAGCGTTTTGGTGCCATCGGGTTCAATGCGGCAATCTTTGCAGTGCATCGCGCCCAGCTGCCTGCCAATGACCGCCAGCCAGCTTTTCCAATGCTCTGCCTGGAAAGCTGCATCCTGGGCATCCTTTGCGGTAAACAGATTTACCGGGTCAAAAATGACCTTTATATGATTCGGGGCATCCACGGCCTGTAATAGCTCGGCCAAAATTTCCGGGCTGCACAAGGGGTGGATCGCCACCGGCTCCACGCCAAAAACTGTGTCCAGCCGCACGGCTTCTTCAGCGATGCGCTGCAGGCTGTCCAGCATCAGCGGGCGGCGGAGGGCTTTTTCTTCATCGGATAAGGCGGCCCAGGAAGTCTCGCTGCCAACCATTCTGGCACCCACCTGTTTGGCGTACCGCAGGCAGCGTTTTACGTTTTCCACCCCGGCAAGGCGGGCGGGCTCATCGGGCGCGCTCAAATCCATGTAGCAGCTTAATACGGTGATTTCGATATCCTCGGCATCAAATGCCTGAAAAATTGCGGAAAGCTGTGCATCCGTGACCGATGCAAAATCTTCAATGCCTTCGATCGCCCGCGGCATTGCCAGCTGCGCACCGGTATACCCGGCATTGTGCAGAATGTGCGCCAGTTGGGCGGGGGAATGTTTGCCGTAGTCATGGGCACGGCAGCCGATACGGATCATTGTGCAAACCTCCTATTCGTGGGTACCCGCACAGCGGGGGAGATAAACAAAATTTGGAGCATCCGGCCCCTGCTGTTCTTTGGCAAAGTGCTCAAAGTGGCTTTCCGGGTCAACGGCAAGCCATTCTTGCAATTCAGCGCTTGGCACGCCGGATTGGTGGCGGATGTTTACATGGGTGCGCGGTTCTTCCAGATAAGAAAACAGCAGGTTTTCCTGCGCACTGATCAGATGCCAGCGGTCCCCCTCCAGCAAACCCTCGCTCACCAGCTTCAGATGGTGCTCCATGTAGCTGCACCATTTATCCGGTTTCAAAACGGCAATGCGCCCATGCTGTGCACCGGAATGCCGCCCACGCAGCCAATCACCGGCGGTTGTGGGAACATCGTGGTAAAAATATGGCTGCATCCTGACCCAGCGGCGGGGGAAAGTTTCCCCGCCAACAGCGGCAGGCCACTCGGAAAGCATCGTATCCAGCAGGGGAGAGAGGTTATCCGGGGCGAGCGCTGTGCCGACCGATTCAAGATAAAGGAACAAGTGCGTCTGATACCGAAACAGCGAAGCTGTCAGCAGCCGGTGCGCCTGGCGCAGCTGTTCAACGGATTGGGAAAATTCCTGCATGGCAGCAGCAAAAGATACCGCATCGATCCCGCTGTGCAGCACGGCATGGAATGATGCACGAACCACAGGACAAAACTGCCATGCAAGGCTTTCTGACGGCATTTGTCCACCCCCAATATGATTTATTTATTTTATTGTAAGCCGCCCGGCTGGGAAAATGCAACTTGTATAATGCACGGATTCTTTGTGATAATTGAAGTTTACAGGCAGTAAAAACTGTGTTATGATGGGCACAATTTAGGCAGAGTTCCTGCCGGAAGGAGCAGAACAATGGAATACAACATTCTTTCCTGCGGTGCGGTGGCAGACGGCAGAACAAACTGCGCAGCCGCGATCCAAAACGCTGTGGATACGGCCTCGGCGGCAGGCGGTGGGCGCGTTATCATACCGGCCGGGCAGTATCTGAGCGGGTCGGTATTGCTGAAAGATAATGTGGAACTTTACCTGGAAAGCGGCGCGGTTCTTATCAGCAGCCTGGACCCTGTGGATATCAAACCGTTCCCCCAGGGGGGAAACGGCGTGAACCCTGACGATACTGCCGATGGCTGGCAGAGCGGCTTCTTTTTGGGGGCATCCCACGCCAAAAATGTGACCATCAGCGGTATGGGTACGATTTACGGCCAGGGCGACAAGGTATTCTTGGACAAAAACGAGGATAACGGGTTCCATGAATGCCCCAAAACCTGCGAAGCGTTCCGTCCGCGCATGATGCTGTTTGAAGACGTGGAAAACTTTACCGTGCGCGATGTAACGCTGAAAGATGCCGCTTTCTGGACACTGCATATGGCGGGCTGCCAGAATGTGCGCATTGACGGCATTAAAATCCTGAACGATGACCGCGGCGCCAACAACGATGGCATTGACCCGGACTGCTGCCGCAATGTGGTAATTGCCAACTGCATTGTCTCAACTGGCGATGACGCCATTGTGGTAAAATCCACCGGCCCCATGTCGCGCCGGTATGGGGTGTGTGAGAATATCACCATCACGAACTGCGTGCTGCATTCCCGCGATTCCGCCCTGAAAATTGGCACCGAGACCCACGGAACGATCCGCAATGTAACGCTCAGCGACTGCATCATTGACCGCTGCTCCCGTGCGGTGGGTATCTGGGTGCGCGATGGCGGAACGGTGGAGGATATCCATGTTCACCACCTGACCGGTTCCACCCTGCGCTATGCAGACCGCTATGCCGAGCCGGGCGCACCGGGCTGGTGGGGGAAAGGCGAACCGATTTTCATCAGCGCGACCCCAAGGAAAAACAGCCTGACAAAGACAGGCACCATCCGGAACGTTACATTCGATAACCTGTCCATTACCTGCGAAAGCTGTGCGTTCCTGGCCGGCGAGCCGGAAAGCCGCCTGCGGAATATCCGCATCCGGGACCTGCACATGACTTTTAAGCGACAGGGAACCCAGCCGGGCGGCTTGTTTGATGAACAGCCATCGGTGCGGCATGTGTACCCCCATGCGATCCCCGCATTGTATGCCCGCAGTGTGGAGCAGCTGACCGTGCAGGACAGCACCGTGCGCTATGCGGACAAAACAGAAGCGTGGGCGAGCGAAGCTACAACACTGGAAGACTGTACAGAAAGTGCGGTTGACCTTAAAAAAATTCAATAATCCCTGCAAGGAGGCAGATATTTATGTACCAGGCGGCACAAAACCGTTACAACATCCTGCCAACCCGCCGCTGCGGCAACAGCGGCCTGCTGCTGTCGGCCGTTTCGCTGGGGCTGTGGCATAATTTTGGAGATACCTCCCCGTATGAGAACATGCGTGCGCTCTGCCGCATGGCGTTTGATAACGGCATTACCCACTTTGACCTTGCCAATAACTATGGCCCGGAACCGGGCGCTGCCGAACGGAATTTTGGCCGGATCCTGCGGGATGACCTTGGCATTTACCGCGATGAGCTGATTATTTCCACCAAAGCAGGCTATGAAATGTGGGAAGGTCCTTACGGCAACTGGGGCAGCCGAAAGTATCTGCTGGCCAGCCTGGACCAAAGCCTGCGCCGCATGGGGCTGGACTATGTGGATATTTTCTACCACCACCGCATGGATCCCAACACCCCGCTGGAAGAAACCATGGGTGCGCTGGCCCAGGCGGTGCGCAGCGGCAAGGCGCTGTATGTCGGCCTGTCCAACTATGATGGCCCCACGCTGGAAAAAGCTACGGCGATTTTGGACGAACTGCATGTGCCGTTTATCATCAATCAGAACCGCTACTCTATTTTTGACCGCACGATTGAAAATAACGGCCTGAAAGCAACGGCTGCCCGGCTGCATAAGGGAATTATTACCTTCAGCCCGCTGGCACAGGGGCTGTTGACCAACCGGTATCTGCAGGGCATTCCGGCTGACAGCCGGGTACACACAGACGGGCGCTTTTTGAAAGAAAAGGATATTACGCCGGAAAGAATCGCCCAGATCAATGCCCTGAACGAGATTGCCCAGGCCCGCGGCCAGACGCTGGCCGAAATGGCCCTGGCCTGGCTGCTGAGCCATGACGAGATCACGACCGTGCTGATCGGCGCATCGAAAACCAGCCAGATTCTGGATAACATCAAAGCCGTGCAGAACACGAGCTTTACGGCAGAGGAACTGGAAGCTATCGACAAAATCAGCAAATAAGCCGCAATAGGATACAACAAAAGGGAAGCCGTTTGCAGAGAACGGCTTCCCTTTTGTTGTTTCATGGGTTATGGGGCTGGCGGGCGCAGCCAGCCGCTGTATTTCAAGATGGAAGTACCAATGCCGGTGCCTGTGGCCCGCCGCCAGTCAGAAGGGGGAGTGCCCATGACCTCGTAAAAATGGCGGTTAAAGCTGGACATGGAACCAAAGCCGACTTTTTCGCTGATCGTCAGGATGGAATCATCGGTCATGCGCAAAAGGCTGCAGGCTTTTGTAATGCGCGTCCGGTTCAGGTAGTCCAGCGGCCCCATGCCGACAAGCTCCCGGAACACCCTGCGAAAATGGGATTCGCTCATGCTGCACGCATCGGCAAGGTCGCGGATGCTGAAATTCTCCATATAGAATTCATCAATATAGGTCAATGCAGGTGCAATGACCATGCGGTTTGCTGCGGCAGAATCATTTTGCTCGGTGGAAAGCCGCATGACTTCGGTAATCAGGGCAACAAACAGCCCGCGCACGCTGATCTCATAGTTCAGGGAACGCGTTTGCATTTCCTGCAGGATCATCTTGACATAATTTGCCAGCGCGGGATGATCGGCAGAGGAAAAAATGCCGCTCCAGCCATGCAGTACCTGGGCCAGCAAGCGGCTGTTCGGCAAGGCTGCGGGGTCAAAAAAGGGGCGCAGCAGCTCTTCTGCATCGGTAAAAATGTAACTCCACTTGCTGGCACAGCCTGGGTCAGACCATGTTGTGTGCGGAACATCCCCGGCAACAAGGGTAATATCCCCGGCTTTGAAAGGAACAACCTTCCCGGAAAAGTTCATTTTCCCACTGTCGCTTTCACAAATGCCGATTTCCAGGCAGTTGTGAAAGTGCAGCACGCCGGATGGCACATCTGAAATGCGCCATTCCTCGCCAGCAATGACCCGGAGAGGAAAATGGGGTGGGAACTCGTAACTCCGGTATTCAATTACCGTTTTGCTGTGGCGGCCCATGGCGAAAGCCTCCTTTCCTTTGTTTGCTTTCCTCTATTGTACCATGAAAAGATCTGTGGGGATATTGGTTTTATTCTACTAATCGTGTGCAAAAACGCCTTGTTAGAATTATAACATAACCGAAACGACCATAAAAACAAGCAGTGAACAGGAAACAGGGTACCGCATAACGACAATATTCCAAATGAATGAGCGAATTTTCTCAATGTACAGGAAAAACAGATGGTCTAAATTGAAATTCATGAGCGTTTTTGCATAGTAATTGCACGAAAGTAGTGAGAAAATGACACCAACAAAGTGCATAATAGAAACAACAAAAGAGGAAAAAAACTGGTGCAAATGCAAATATCTTGAGCTTTTGCGCCAGACCACATGAAAAAGGAGGAGCGACCCAGTATGGCAAAACCACAAAAGTCCACTGCACAATCAGAAGTACCGGGCCTCGTTAAAAAAGGCCCGTTGTACTACTTGAAGCGGGATTGGCAGTTGTACGTATTGATGCTGCTGCCAATGGTGTTCATCATCGTTTTCAAGTACTTCGCCTACACGGGCTTGTCTGTAGCGTTCCTGGATTATAAGATCGGCAAAGGTTACGCGGGCAGCAAGTTTGTTGGCTTAAAGATTTTTGAAAAAGTTTTTAAGCACCGTGATTTCACCAAGGCCGTTGTCAACACGCTGCTGCTGAACGTGCTGGATCTGATCTTCAGCTTCCCGATGCCCATTATCCTGGCGCTGCTGCTGAATGAGATCCGCGTCAAATGGTTCAAGCGCACGACCCAGACGCTGCTTTATCTGCCGCACTTCCTGTCCTGGGTCGTCATTGGCGCTGTTGCTTACCAGATGTTTGCAACGCAGTCCGGTGTTGTCAATGCACTGATTGCCAATGCGGGCAAAAGCCCCATTCCGTTCCTGCAGGAAGATGGCTGGTGGCTGTTCAGTTATATTCTGATTGGCGTTTGGCAGACCATGGGCTGGGGCACCATCATTTACTTAGCCGCCATCACGAACGTCAATTCTGAATTGTACGAGGCTGCCAAGGTCGATGGTGCCAACCGCTGGCAGCAATGCCTGCATGTCACGCTGCCCTGCATCCGCTCCACCATCGTGGTCATGCTGATTATGCAGCTTGGCAAACTGATGGGTGGCAGCTTCGAACGTATCGTTGCTTTGTCCAATGCCAAGGCAACCGAATTCACCACCACCATCCCGGTTCTGGTTTACAAATGGTTCCAGGGCAACAAATTCAGCGAATCCACCGCGCTGGGCCTGTTCCAGTCCGTGATCGGCGTGATTCTGGTTATCGCATCCGACCGTGTCGCCAAAAAGCTTGGCGAGGATGGCCTGCTGTAAGGAGGGAAGATAGATATGACCACTGCCACAGCACCTGTTGTTGAAAAGCGCAAAAAGCCTTGGACCAAGGCCCGCGTGATTGACCTGATTATCGACATCTTCTGCTTCGTGATCGTTGGTGCAGCATCTTTGACCTGTATCCTGCCGTTCATCCATATCCTGGCAAAGTCTTTATCCGATAACGCTTATGTTGTTGCAAACCGTGTGATCCTGCTGCCGATGAGTGATACCGGCATCAATCTGGATGCTTACAATAAGGTGTTCCATGACCCCACCATTATGCAGTCCCTGTGGGTCACTGTCCTGATCACAGTCGTGTTTACAGCAATCGGCATGTTCCTTACGGTCTGTGCTTCTTATGCGCTGACCCGCCCGGAATTCCATGGCCGCAAGGTGTTTACCTTCATGATCATGTTCACGATGTACTTCACCGCCGGTACGATCCCTGACTACCTGCTGATGAACCAGCTGCACATGCTGGATACCATCTGGTGCCTGATTTTGCCGCTGTGCTTTGCCCCGTACAACCTGTTGATCATGAAGAACAACTTCCAGGGTTCTATCCCCGAAAGCCTGATCGAGTCCGCCCGCCTGGACGGTGCTTCCCACTTCACCATCCTGGCAAAGATCGTTGTGCCGCTGTCCAAACCCATCATGGCAACCATCGCTCTGTTCTATGCGGTTGGCCGTTGGAACGCCTACTCGGATGCGCTGTACTACATTAAACAGAATGTTTCGCTGCGCCCGCTGCAGCTCAAACTGTACTACCTGATCGTTGCCGCAAGTGAAAGCTTCCAGTCCGAGGGTGTTTCCACCGTTGCTATGACGAACCCCGAAGTTCTGAAAGCTGCCTGCATCATCTTTGCCGCTGTGCCTATCATCTGCGTATATCCGTTCATCCAGAAATACTTTGTCCAGGGCACGATGGTTGGTGCTGTTAAAGGCTAAAAATCTGACCGCCGCCTGCGGCAGAAACAGGGAAGATTTTTAGGCGCAGCGGTCGCAGAACGCGAGGGGCACCCAAGCCCCGAAGTGCGATGCGGGTTACCGCAAGCGGACAACCGACGCACAATTTTATAAAACACTGCCGCCAAGAACGGCTCAAAACCACGTTAAACAATTTGTTTTTCAAAAAGGAGGAAAACAATGAAAAAGACACTTGCACTTGGTATGGCTGCTGCCATGACCGCGACCCTGCTCGCCGGATGCGGCGGGTCCGCCAGCTCCACTGCTTCCTCTGCCGCTGCTTCTACGGCCGAAAGCACCGCTTCCTCTACTGCGGCTGCTTCCGCTGCGGAGAGCACCGGCAGCTACACCGACTATTCTGCGGGCTTCTCGGAGAATGTCACCATCCAGATCCCGGTTTATGACCGCGGCTTTGAAAACTGGAACCCCACCGACAACTACTACACCCGCTGGATCCAGTCCGAGTTCGGCGATAAGTATAACGTTACTGTCAAATACGTTGCCATCGCCCGCTCCAATGAGGTGCAGGACTTCAACCAGATGATCGCCGCCGGCAACGCCCCCACCATCATTTTTCATTATGATATGCCTGCTGCTGTCAACTACTGGTCCGAGGGCGCTGAGCAGTCCATCGATCTGGATGAAGTTGCCTACTATGCCCCCACTTATTGGGATAACATGAAGGACACCATCGAGACCTATGGCAAGCTGGACGGTGAAAATGCTTTCATCTTTGCAGAGCGCGATCCCATCTACTACAATTACGTTACCCTGATCCGCAAGGACTGGCTGGACCAGGTTGGTCTGGATGTACCTACCTCCAACGAGGAACTCAAGACCGCTATGCAGGCGTTCAAGGACACTGGCCTTGGCGTTGAGAACGCACCGCTGATTACCAGGAGCTTTACCTATTTCTATAACTGGATCCCTGAAGGCACCAGCGATGAAGAACTGGCTGAGTACCTTGACCTGAACGTTGCACCGTTCACCTGGGTTGCTACCAAGAACTACCTGCAGGATATGAACGAAAAGTACAATGCAGGCATTGTTGACCCTGAATTCTACCTGACCACCGATGATACCCTGGCAAAGGGCAAATTCGTTTCCGGCCAGTGCGCTACCTATGGCTTCTACATGGCAAGCGGCACCGACGTGTTCAGCAGCCTGCTGGCAAACGATCCCAATGCAGAAGTTGCTGTTCTGGGCACCACCGTTTCCGGCACCCCTGCTGAAGGCTTCACCCCGCACTACTATGAGTACCCCAGCTATGGCATGATCATGGGCATCAACGCCAACGCTACCGCCGAAGAGCGCGCCGCCACCTACATGTTCCTGGATTGGATGAGCCAGCCTGAAAACCTGAGCTACCTGCAGTACGGCGAAGAGGGCAAGACCTATAACGTTGTGGACGGCATCAATGTTTACAACACCGACTACACTGGCGATGACAAGCTGAGCAATAACAACAACAAGGATTACTGGTGCCTGGTTCAGGAAGTTCAGCACTATGGCGACGAAGCTGCTGACCTGAAAGCCAACAAGACCACCCTGGCACCCGCTGGCTATGACTGGATCATCCAGGATGCTTACGATATGACCAAGGCTGGCGAGGACGGCGGTATCATCACCCCCATCTTCACCAAGGCAGTTGAAGCTACCACCGAATACAGCGCTGACCTGAACAGCCTGTGGCAGGAAGCTTACGTTGACTGCGTGACCTGCAGCCCCGATGAGTTTGAGTCCAAGTACGAAGAGTACTGCCAGGAATACCTGGATGCCGGCTATCAGGAAATCCTTGATGAAAAGGCAAGCCTGGTTAATGAGGGTTCCGTTCTGGTTGTAAAGTAATCACAAAGCAAAATTGCGTATAGGTTATGCGCTGTTGGGGCCGCTGCCGGGCAGCGGCCCCTATTTTTGTGCAAAACAACCGTTGCAGGGGGCGGTGCCTGCACCGCCCACGGAAAGTATATACCATTTGTTGAATGTACAAAGGAGTGTACATAAAATGCAGTTTACATGGAACATCGCGCAAGGTGGATCTTCCTACAACAAGCAGACGGGTTTCGGTTTTATAACCGGTGAGGTGTACAACGCCAATGCGGAGCTGCGCATCCCGGAAACGAACAGCAGCTTTTTGCCGCAGTGGTGGTATGCGGGTACCGCGCTTTGCGATGTGACCTGCACGGAATACGGCGTGCAGGCTGCTGCCACCGATGCAGTACGGGCAGAGGACCTGAAATGCCGCAGCCTGCCGGTGTGGTTCCGGGTAGATGTTCCCGCAGAGGGTGTTTACCGTACCAAAATTACCGTGACCGGTACGGATGCTGGGGAAGTGCTGGTATTTATCGGCCGCCGCCGTCTTGCCTGGCGCGGAACACTGGCAGCAGAGGAGAGCAAAACTATAACAGCGTATTGCGATGTATTTCCCATCGTGCCGCGCGGGCAGGCGGATGCCGTGGCAAGTACCGCTGTGAACGTGACGGTTGTGGGGGGCGCACTGGCGGCGGCAGCGGTGGCCGAAGCCCCGGATGCCTGCCGCATCTGGGTGTGCGGTGATTCAACCGTGACTGACCAGACGGCAAACCTGCCCTATGCACCGGGTACAAGCTATTGCGGCTGGGGGCAGATGCTGCCCGTTTATCTGCCGGACGTCTGCATCAGCAACCATGCCCACAGCGGCCTGACCACCGAAAGCTTTACGAGCGAAGGACACTGGGATATTGTCAAACCGCGGCTGCGGGCAGGGGATATCTGCCTTTACCAGTTTGGCCACAATGATCAGAAACTGGCACATTTGCAGGCATACGGCGGCTATACCGACCGCCTGCGTACCTATATAAAGGAAGCCCGTGCGGCCGGAGCTGTGCCGGTGCTGGTCACACCGCTGGCGCGCAACAGTTGGAAAGATGCCGCACACTATAACGACTTTTTGAAAGACTTTGCTGATGCAGTGCTGGCTTTGGGCAAAGCCGAAAATGTGACGGTTCTGGACCTGCACGCCTGGGCCATGGCGCTGATGCAGCAGGATGGGCTGGAAACGGCCAAGCGGTGGTTTTACCCAGGCGACTACACCCACACCAATGATTTTGGTGCTTATAAAATGGCGGGCTTTGTGGCCCATACCCTGGGCGATGCGCTGGGGCTGACGGTGACGGATGCCCCGGAGTGGATGCCCAAGCCACCGTTTGTACCGCTGGAAGCCCCCGCAGACTGCGCGATCCCTGCGCCGGAAGGGGATCCCTTTGCCGATTATGATGCCACCCGCCCCAACGATACGCTGACCCGCGCCGAGGCGCTGGAACTGGCAATCAAGGCGCTCAAACTGTTCCCCATCAATGTGTACAATGACCTGTACAACGATATTGTCGGGCACGAAACGTATGCCGGAACTGTACAGTGCGCCGCGCAGAATGACTTGATCCCGCCGGAATGGGTTGCGGATGGCAGCCTTTACCCGAATCAGACTGTGACGGCGGCGGACTTTTTGGCTGTGCTGATCCCCGGTGCCGCAGGCCGCCGCCCGCTGGCGGATGCCGTGCCTGTGCCGGACGCTGTGCCAGTTTACGCAAGGCAGGCAGCGGGCCAGGCTGTGGCGGAAGGCCTGATTGCTCCCGAAGCCCTGACAAAACCGCTGAACCGCAGCAACGCTGCAGAAATCTGCCGCAGCCTGCATATTTGAATAAAGGAGTGATTGGATATGAAATTTGAACATACAAGCGGTGGATTTACGCTGCCGGGTGAATCCGGACAGGAAAAACTGACGCTGGAACTGGCAAAAAAATGGGGCGCGGATGTGATCCGCGATAGTGATGGCACCCAGCTTTCCGATGAAATCCTCGACGCCGGGTACGATATTTACTCCACCATCTGCATCATCCGCGACCACAATGCCTGGGCAAAGGAACACCCGGAATGTTTGCAGCAGTCCTTTTTGAGCACGGACCCGGTCATTGCTGCCGAAGGGCCGCTGATTGTCAAGCCGATGGCGGGGTTCTTTGATGAGCAGTTCAAGATCAATGACCGCCCCGAAGCCCTGCGCTACTGGCAGGTCTGGGACCGCACGGCGGATCAGCCGCTGCCTGCCGATGCCTGGCAGTGGGATGCAGCCGCCGGTACGGTTACGGTGGCAAGCCCGGCACCGTTCCATGCTTACACGGTCAGCTTTTTGGCATGGCGCACCTGGGAAGAAATCAACATGTACAACCATGTTACCAACAGTTGGACGAGTGAGCACCTGCTGCCCGTTGACCCGCGCACGAAAGAAGCGCAGGACTTTTTGTATGACTGGCTGAAAAACTGGTGTGAGACCCACCCCCAGACGAACGTGGTACGCTTTACCAGTATGTTCTACAACTTTGTCTGGATCTGGGGCAGCGATAAGCGCAACCAGAATCTGTTTACGGACTGGGGCAGCTATGACTTTACCGTATCGGAAAAGGCGCTCGATGATTTTACAGCCCAGTATGGATATGCCCTGACGGCAGAGGACTTTATCAACAAGGGCAGCCTGCAGGTGACCCACATGCCGCCAACGGCTCACAAGCGGGATTACATGGAGTTTACCCAGCAGTTTGTGGCCGGGTACGGCAAAAAACTGGTGGATTTGGTCCACAGTTACGGCAAGCGTGCCTATGTATTCTATGACGATAGCTGGGTGGGCGTTGAACCTTACGGCCCGCACTTTAAGGAATTCGGCTTTGACGGCATCATCAAGTGCGTGTTTTCCGGTTATGAAGCCCGGATGTGTGCGGGCGTTGATGCGCCGGTGCATGAGCTGCGGTTCCATCCGTACCTGTTCCCGGTGGGCTTGGGCGGCGCGCCGACCTTTGCACCGGGCGGCAACCCCACCCGCGATGCAGCCGAATATTGGAACCATGTTCGCCGTGCGCTGCTGCGGGCAAAAATCGACCGCATCGGTTTGGGTGGCTACCTGCACCTTTTGAACGATTTCCCGGATTTTGTCGAGTATATCGCCGATATTTCTGACGAATTCCGCGCCATTAAGGCGCTGCATACCCATGGTGCCGTGGCGACCCTGACGTTGACGGTGGCAGTTCTGCACAGCTGGGGGAACCTGCGCCCCTGGACGCTGTCCGGCCATTTCCATGAGACTTATATGCACACCCTTATCCACATCAACGAAGCACTGGCAGGGCTGCCGGTGAATGTGAAATTCATCAGCTTTGACGATGTGAAGAACGGCGTGCCTGAAGATGTAGATGTTATCATCAACGCAGGCCGCGCAGGCAGCGCATGGAGCGGCGGCGATGCTTGGCAGGATGAAAACCTGGTTGCCGCGCTGAACAAGTGGGTGTACAACGGCGGCGTGCTGCTGGGTGTTGAGGAGCCGTCCGCGGTAAGCGGTTACGGCGATACCTTCCGCATGGCACGCATCCTTGGTGTGGATGAGGATACCGGTGCTCGTGTCTGCCATGGCCGCTGGCCGGTGCAGGCAGAACCGGTGGACGGATTGATCCCGGACGGTGCAACGCTGAAAACCCACGATCACCTGTACCTGACCGACAGCGGTACCCGTGTGCTGGCTGAGGTGGACGGCACCCCCGCTATTGCTGCCCATGCGTTCGGAAAGGGCCGCGGTGTGTACATGGCCGGGTTTGAATACAGCCCTGTCAACGCCCGCATGCTGTTGAACCTGCTGCTGTGGGCCAAGGGGCTGCCGCTGAACAGTGATTGGCTGACCACGGACCCCGAAACCGAGGCCGCATGGTTCCCCGCTGACAAAACTCTGGTTATCATCAATAACAGCACGCAGAAGAAATCTACGGTGGTCAAAACCCCCGATGGCGATGTTGCCGTTGAGCTGGATGGGCTGGAAACCAAAATTTTGCCCCAGACCTAAAAACATAACGTCCGGTGCACATTTTGATTGGCACCGGACGTTATGCCAATGGGAACCCCACGGCTCTTTATGCCAGTGGGATGCGCTGCGGCCAATACACTGAAATCGACCCTTAATTCCCTGTGCCGCTTGCGGGGGAATACATTGCCCTATGGAGGGGCCATGGTAAATTTATGAGTACTCGTGGACAGGTTCTGCGTTCCAACATTGATATGACACAAGGGCGGCCCCTGAATGTCATCTTCTCTTTCGCACTGCCGCTGCTGGTGGGGAACCTTTTCAACCAGCTGTACAATGTGGTGGATACCGCTATTGTGGGCCGGGCCCTTGGTGCAGACGCGCTGGCGGCAGTGGGCAGTACAGGCAATATCAATGCCTGCCTGTTCCTGCTGCTGGCCGGGCTTGCAACAGGTGTCAGCGTTATTGTGTCACAATACTGGGGTGCTGAACGGTATGATGAACTGCGCCGCCTGTTGGGAACATTTTTGACGCTGCTTTTAGCGGCATCTGTTGTAATGTCACTGCTGGGGGTGCTGCTGGCCGAGCCAATGCTGCGCCTGCTGCAAGTTCCAGAAAATCTGCTGGATGCCGGTGTGACCTACCTGCGTATTACAGCGGGACTTTTGCTGGGCAATGCCTTGTACAACGCCGCAAGCGCTGTGCTGCGCAGCACCGGGGATTCCCGCACGCCGCTGGCCGCCATGGCGGTTTCCAGCCTTTGCAACATTGTGTTGGACTTGTGGTTTATCCTGGGGCTGCACATGGGGGTGGCCGGGGCAGCATTGGCAACGGTAGCGGCACAGTTCCTTTCTGCCGGTGTCTGCCTTTGCAAACTATGGCGGCAGAAACAGCCCTTTGCCTTTGCTTCGGTACAGCTCTGTTTTAACAAAGTGGATGCCGCCCTGATTTTGCGTTTTGGCCTGCCTACAGCGCTGCAAAGCTGCATGATAACCCTTGGCGGTATGACCGTGCAAGGCATTGTGAACAGCTTTGGTAGTGTGACCATGGCGGCTTACACCGCTGTGCAGCGGATCGATTCGCTGACGATTCAGGTTGTGGTATCGGTAAGCAATGCGCTGGCTATTTACACAGGGCAGAATATGGGAAAACACAACATAGACCGCGTGCGCCAGGGGCTGCGTGATTCGTTGAAAGCGCTTTGCGTGATCTGCCTGGTGTTGGCCGTTGCGGTGTTTGCATCGCGTCGGCTGCTGCTGTCGATTTTCCTTGACCCAGCCACCGATGCTGCCAGCATTGCACAAGGGGCGGATTTTCTCAGTATAATGGGGTTTGCCTATATTATTGCCGCGGTAATGAACAGTTACCTGAATGTGCTGCGTGGTGCAGGGGATGTAAATGTCAGCCTGGTTGCCGGCCTGTTTGAGATGGGGGCCCGGCTGGCGTTTGCCTCTTTGCTGGCACCGCACCTGGGGGTATGGGGCATCTGGCTTGCCACCCCGTTAAGCTGGGCATCCGGCTGCATCATCCCGGTGGTACGGTATTACAGCAAAGAATGGATGAAGCGGGCGCTGATCTAATCCGGCGGCAGATAAAAGAAAACACGGCCCTGCGATGGAAAACCATCATGAGACCGTGTTTTGCGTTGTCTTGTACTTATGAATTCTGGGCAAAAGGCTTCAGCGCGCTTTTGCGGTATTGCTGCGGGCTTTGACCTGTCATGGAAGAAAAGCGGGTGGAAAAATTGCTTTCATCCTCAAAGCCAACCTGGCGGGCAACCTCGCCGACAGGGAAATCTGTCAGAACAAGCAGTTCTTTTGCGCGGGTAATACGGGTGGATAACAAAAAATTGTACGGTGTTGTGCCCATATATTGCCGAAAAAGGCGCAAAAACCAACTTTTGCTGACCGGGATCTGTGCCAGCAGCATATCAAGGTTAATAGGCTCCGCATAATGGGCACGGATATAATCCGCAATCTGCTTGATCATGGTCCGGTTGGAACGGTTTTCGTCCCCGGACAGCTGCTGGTGGGCAAGCAGCGCCAGCATTTTGTGCAGGGTCAACCCAATTTCGATCTGGGCGGTGGTGGTTTCCTTTTTCCACTCGGCAAACAATGTTTCAAACAGCGGCTGCATCTCCATGCGGCTGACATGCGCGGCGGAAAGCCGCCCCTGTGATTGTACGGCATCGGCCAGTGTTTTAACGCCGACACCGTCAAGGTGTACCCAGTAGTGTTCCCAGATATCATAGCCGGGTGCCGTGCAGTAACTTTGCGGTGTGCGGCAGTTCATCAACAGCGCGGAACCCTCCGGTAATTCAATGTGCTGTTCATTCTGCTCTATCAGCCCGGCCCCGGCCAGAGTATAGAAAAGGATGTAACTTTCCTTGTCTGTGCGCGCGGTAGCAAAGTGCGAACGCCCATAAAACAGCCCGGCTTCGGTTGCATAAAACGGCTGTGCCAACACGGCGTTATTTGGTGTTGTGCGCAGCCATATACTGCGCTCTTCCACATCCATGTTATAGGTCAGCATAAGGGATCACCTCAGTAGAATTATCACAAAATAAACGGCACTTTGTGGTATGGAATGGGCCAGAAAAAAGCAATATAATGTAAATGAAAAGAACAATAACCCTACAGTAATTTTACCAAAAATAAGGTGCGGATGCAACCTTGTTTTTTGGCTTGGATTTTAACGTAATACAAAATAAAAACGTTTGTACGGAAAGGAAATCAACATGGAACATATAGCATGGAAAGGCCGCATCAAACCCGGCTGCAAAGCAGAATATCAGCGCCGCCACGCAGAGATCTGGCCGGAAATGGTTAAAGTCCTGAAAGATGCCGGTATCTGCAATTACAGCATCTTTTACTGCAATGATGAACTTTTTGGTTACTATGAATGTGAAAAAGGCGTTGCCTATGCCGAAAAAGTTCAGGCGGAAAGCCCGGTTGTTGACCGCTGGAATGCGTATATGAAAGACATTCTGGAGCTGGAAATGGACCCGGTAACCGGCGCACAGCCCAAACTGGAACAGGTGTTCCGGCTGGATTAACAACAAATAAAACAGGAAGCGAGCCTTGCCATGGGGGATACCCCTCTTTTGGGAAGGCTCGCTTTCTATTTTATTTATGATATGCGGTGATCCAGCATATTCCCGGTATTTGTATCACTTGATGGTTCAAGCCTTGATACGTCTATATCAATAATTTCAGCTTTGCCTTTCCATGCAGCTATTTATAGTTGGTGTAACGTATAAAAATAGCGGGGCCCGCTGCAATCCTGCACCGGGCCCCGCTCTATCCCAATTTCTAATTCTTCATTGCTAATTTCTAACTATTTCGCGCCCGGCCTTAACCTGGCAGCGCCCCCAAAAACTCCTAACTCCTCCCTCCTAATTCCTAACTTCAAACTTTCCCCTTCATCACTCTCTCCACCATGGCCCGCTGGGCGTGTTCGGCTTCCAGGTTGGCGGGGTGTTTGGGGAAAGCGCGCATCACTTTCTGGTAGAGTTTCACCCCCTGCTCGGTGGTGCACATGCTGGCAACGTACACCATGTAATCCGGCACCTGGCCAAACACGCAGCGCTCGGTGTTTTTCACATCCCAGCGCTTGGCTTGTTTTTCAATAAAGGCGGTGCGCATCTCGTCGGGGTTGGTGTACTGGGCCATTTCCTGCTCCCACTGGGGCCAGATGGGGTCCACCGAAAGGTCAATGATGGCCGGGCCGCCGTGGTCGCCCCGGACCAGCGCAAAGGACTGGTACATGGGAGCGGAATCCGACATGAACACCCAGCCCACATACTGCACAGCCGGAATGCCGTATACGTTCAAGGTACGCACCACCTGCTCGGCGTTCTGGTAGGTGTTGTTCATCCTGCCGTCAATGCAGTCCACGATCTCCCGCACATGCGCATCGCTGATGGTATCGGTGGTTTCGGCGGTAAACAGCTGCGCTTCGCGGTTGAGCGGGTACATGTTGGATGGCACCTTGATGTCCTTGCCGTCAGTGCGGTCAACCATGCGGAACGTGTGGTTTTCAAATGTATACGAAGCCATATTTCTTCCTCGTTTCTTATTGTTTCGTTATCCAACAGTATACCAAAAACGGCCCTCTGGTTCAATGCCGGGCAAACAGAATCCCCGCCGCCAGTGCGCAATGGCTCTGGCGGCGGGGATCCCTGTATCAAAACCCACCCCTCAAAAAAGAAGAAGGAAACGGCAGAAGAAAATGTGAATCGTATCGTGCAAGCCCAAAAGCATTTGCAGGGAAAGATGCCAATATCGTTCCGTTCGTGAGCAGACACAATGGAGGTTCCCGGCGCGGCCGGGTGAACGCGCCCTGCAGGGGTAAACGTATCTTTATGCTTCCACCACATCCCACTCGGCAAAATATTCCCGTGCTTCGGGCAAAATTTCGCGGGTGATGGGCTGAATGTAATCGGCGGTCAGGGGGCGGTCTGCGCTGTTGGGACCAGCCGAGATGGTGAACCGCCCGGCTTCCAGGTGCCAGACACCGTATTCGTCCGGGAAAGCCATCTGGTTGAGATTGAACCGGAACCGCACGGTGCGGCGCTGGCCCTGCGGCACGGCAATGCGGGCAAAGCCCAGCAGTTCCAGCTCCGGCCGCACAATGGTGGCAATGGCATCGCGGCCATACAGCTGCACCACCGTCTCGCCGTCGCGGCTGCCGGTATTATGCACCGTGACCAGCGCTTCGACAGTGCCATCCGGGCTCACAGTCAGCTCTAACGCTTCATACGCAAAGGTCGTGTAGGACAGGCCATAGCCAAAGGGGCGCAGCGGGCGGAAGTCTGACTGCCAGTAGCCATCCGGGTTCAGCGACCCGGCCACAAAGCTCTGGCCGGTGGTGCCGCGGTGTTCGGCCATGAACAATGGTTCGTGGCCTGCGGTGCGGGGCAGGGGCAGCGGCAGGCAGCCCGCGGGGCTGTGGATACCGGCAATCAAGGCGGCCAGCTCGGTGCCGCCCCAGGTGCCGGGTGTGAACGCTTCCAGAATGGCGGCGGCGTTGGCGTAAATATAGGGGCTGGTCAACGGGCGGCCGTCCGTATGGGTTACGATGGTACGCGGGTTTGCAGCCAGCACCACACGGGTCAGCTCTTCCTGTGCGCCGGGCAGATCCAGGCTGGCGGCATCGTTGCCCTCGCCAGTGTCACAGTGGCGGCCCCAGCCGTTTTTGCCGCTCAGGCACAGGATAACGGCGTCCGCGCTTTCAGCGGCCGCACGGGCGGCGGCAAAGTCGGTCTGGGCGGGGTCGAGATAATCACAGCCCTGGGTGTAGGTGCAGTTGGGGTAAAGCTCCTGCAGAGCCTCAAAAATCGTTTTGGCTTCGGGGCGGGATTTGCGGATCTCGCGGTCAGTTGCGGCAAGGTCATACTTGCGCACCGGCTTGGCGGTGGATTTATCGCCCACGCCTGCCATGGCGCTGGAATCCTGCACCACCTGGAACATTTCCAGCATGGAGGGCTGGGTATAGCCGCCGTACAGCAGGCGCAGGCTGCTGGCACCGGGGCCAATGACCGCCAGCTTGATGCTGCGGTCGGTCAGGGGCAGGATGTTGCCCTCGTTTTTGGTCAGGGCAATGCTTTCCCGCGTGGCGCGCTGCTCGGCTGCAGCGGTGGAGGCAAAAGCGGCGGCGTGGTACTGCTGCCACTGGGGGTAAGGTTCATCGAAAAGACCAAGTTCAAATTTGAGCGTCAACACGCGCAGAACGGCGCGGTCCAGGTAGGAAATATCCACCTTGCCCTCGGCAAATGCGCGGGTCATGCCATCGGCATAGCCCAGGCGGTCAGGCAGTTCCATATCCAGGCCGGCGGTCAGGCATTGCAATGCAGCATCGGTGATGTCGTCCGCAGTGGCCAGAATATCGTCCAGCAGGCGCTGTACCGAGCGGTAGTCGCTGACCACCAGGCCGTCAAAGCCCAGCTCGCCCCGCAAAAGGTCGGTCAACAGCTTGCGGCTGGCGCAGACGGGGCGGCCCTCCCATTCGGAGTAGCTGTTCATCACGGTGCGGATACCCGCCTTGCGGATGGCTGCCTCAAACGGTTTGGCAAACACCTCGCGCAATTCGCGGGCATCGGCCTGGGTGCGGGTCAGGTTCAGCCCGCCCACGGTCTGGGAGTACCCCAAAAAGTGCTTGGCGGTGGCGGCCACGCCGGTGCTCAGGTCATCGCCCTGCAGGCCCTGTACAAAGGCGCAGCTCATAGCAGCGCTCAGGGTCGGGTCGCCGCCGTATGTCTCATTCACGCGGCCCCAGCGCAGGTCCTTGGCAACGTCCAATACCGGCGATAAAGCGTGCAGAATACCCATGGCGCGCATCTGGGTACGGATGGTATCGGCCATATCGTGCACAAGGGCAGTATCAAAGGTGGCACCCAGGCCAATGGAGTTGGGGTAAAGCACGGTATGTGGGACCACCGGTCCGCCCAGTGCTTCGCAGTGGAAGAGCGCCGGAATGTGGTGGGGTGAATGCTCCATCACATACTGCTGCACATCCCGCAGGCGGGCAGCCAGCGCTTCGGGCTCTTCGCAGATATCCAGCAGAGCAATTTCGCCGATGCCGCCGGAAAGATCCTTGGCGGTCAGGTCGGTGTCCTCGCTGACCAGCATCGTGCAGCCCAGCTGGCGGACCTTTTCTTCCAGCGTTAATTCTTTCAGCAATGCCGCAGCCCGCTGGCGCGCCGCGGCGGAGATGGTGCGGTTGGAGATGTTCATGAGCAAGCCCCTTTCTAGTTAGGAGTTAGGAAGTAGGAGGGAAGAGATAGGAGTTAATTAGGAATTAGGAATTAGGAATGAGAAATTAGGAATTGGAGGGTGGGGCAGGGGGTGTTGCAAATTTTTATTATGTAGTTTGGTAAATCTGCGGGACGATGCGAGCATCGTCCCCTACAAATATTTGCGGCGTTTATGGCAGACGGCAGGATTTCTCCTCGGTGCGATGAGGGACATCGCATTCTACAGATGATTTATTTTTCAACAATTCCTTTCATTGCTAATTACTAATTTCTCATTTCTAATTTATTTAATATTCGATTTTCACTGTTCTTACCTCAAACGGTTTGAACGGGGCAAGGTTGGTGAGGTCAACGGGGAATTGGGCATTTTCTGCCATATCGCACTGGTGGGCGGCGGTCACGGCAAAGCCGGGGTGCAGGGCAACGGGGGCGGTATGGGAACCCTCGCATTCGTACAGGCGCACAATCATGGCGTTCTGGGCGTCCTCGCAGGGCTTTACGGTTTCCACCACCACGTTGCGGCAGCTGGTGGTCATCAGGGCAGGGGAGGGCGCATCGGCCGGCAGCACGGTGGGCAGGCGGTCAAACCGCATGCCGCGGCGGGGCACCTTGGCACTGAAGCCTTCGGCGTGGGGCTGGATGGCATACCGGAACGTATAGGTGCCCACATCGCCGCGCTCATCGGGCCGGGTGCCGCCCTTGGCCAGCGTCAGGGCCATGGTTCCGCCCTGAACGCTGATACCGTACTTACAGTCATTGAAGATGCTCAGCCCGCGGCCCGGCTCCGAAAGATCGGTATAGCGGTGGTTGCAGCGCTCAAACATGGCCTGTTCGCGGGTATCGTTGGCGGTGGTGGGGCGCTCAATGTAACCAAACTGGATCTCGTGCCGGGCTGTTTTGGCGCGCAGGTTGGTGGGGAACGCGGCTTTCAGCACGCGGTGCTTTTCGTTCCAATGCAGCACGGTCTGCCATTCTACCAGCGTGCTTTCGGCGCGGAAAATCATATCCTGCTCAATGACCGTTGCGGTGCCCAGCTCATACCGGCTGTGCAGGCGGAACTCCTGCGGGCCATCGGCGGTCACGGTCTGCTTGGTCAGGCGGGCGGCGGGCTGCAATTTCATCATGCAGTCGGCGTCAATATCCCAGCCATCCCAGCCGGCGGAAACATCCTCCGCCATCAGCAGGGCATTCATCGGGCCGTCCGCCCACTGCATGCCGTCTGCACGGGTAACGAGGGAGGTAATACGCCCCAGCTCGTCCAGCTGCACTTGCAGCAGCGGGGTGGTCAGCGTTTCGCCATCATACACAAAGCGGCTGGCTTGGGCGGGTTGTTCACCGGGAACAAAATGCAGCACGGCAGCGCCAAGAGCGGGGCGTTCCAGCCCATACACAGCGGTGGCGGGGGTGCCATCGGCAAGAACCACATTTTGCAGCATCACGCCGGGTTCCTGGGCCACAAGGCCGGGAGCAACCTGCGGCAGGTAGAACACATCGCGGCAGGGTTCGTCCAGCGGATTCAGCACGGTGTAGCAGTTCTGCGCGGGGGTAAACCAGCTGCGCAGCAGCTCGCTGCCGGTGTGCAGCATTTCGGCCATATCGTGCAGGCTGCGGTCGTTGGCGGCAGCAATGCAGCTGCCGGGCAGGATATCATGGAACTGGTTCACCAGCAGGGTGTTCCATAACGGGCGCAGGGCCGCGCCGTCCGCAGGGGTGTGGGCGGAAACGGCGGTGCGGGTCAGGCACAGTTCCAGCATGCGCAGCAGGTTTTCCGCCATGCGGTTGTTCTTTTTGATCTGCTGCTTGGCCGTCAGGGTGCCGCGGTGCAGCTCCAGATACAGCTCGCCGTCATACACGGGCAGGGTGGAGGCGGCGGCTTCCAGCTTTTTCACAAAGGCATCGGCGGAGGTATATTCCACCTTGGGGCAGCCCTCCAGATCCTGCAGCCGGCGGGCGGCTTCGATCATCTCGAACTGCGGACCGCCGCCGCCATCGCCATAGCCAAAGGCCACCAGCCGCTCCGGGAATGCCTGCTTGCGGGCAATGTGGTCCTTGTAGCCTATGCCCTCAATGCGTTCCAGCAGCCCGGCCGGGTCAGGCCAGGTATCGATCACAAAAAAGTGCGCCACCACGCTGGAACCGTCAATGCCTTTCCAGACAAAGGTTTCATAGGGGAAGCGGTTGGTATCGTTCCAGGCAAGCTTGGTAGTCAAAAATCCGGTCACGCCAAAGCCCTGCATGATCTGCGGCAGGGCGGCGCTGTAGCCAAAGGTATCCGGCAGCCAGAACACCCGCTGCTCCTTGCCGAACTTATCCCGGATGTACCGGGTGCCCCACAAAAACTGGCGGACAAGGCTTTCGCCGGAGGGAATGTTGCAATCACATTCTACCCAGACCGCGCCGTTCAGCTCAAACCGGCCATCGGCCACCCGCTTTTGCAGCTGGCGGAACACCTGCGGGTAGTGCTGTTCCATCAGCCAGGTGTGGTAGGCGGCGCTCTGGATGAACCGGTACTCCGGATACTGGTCCATCAGGTTGAACTGGTTGGCCGCGGTGCGGGCAATCTTTTTGATCGTTTCGTCCATCGGCCAAAGCCAGGCGGTATCAATGTGGCTGTGGCCCACAAGATCCGCGGTGGGGGCGCTGTCGCCGTTTTTGCGGGCCAGGGCGGGGGCCATCACGCGGCGGGCTGCGGCCAGGCTGGCGTGCCAGGTCTCGGCATCGGTGGCTGTGGGGTCATAGTACAGCACCTGATGCACCTGCGTTAATACGTTCAAAATCTCTGCACGGCGGAAAGAAGTCTCCGGCAGTTTCTCCACCAGCTGCAGCAGGACCCGCAGGTCAAGAATAAAGTCCAGCACATCCTGATTTTTGGTACAGACGGAAATTTTGTCCGCGGTAAACCGGAAGTCCCGGTGGGGGCGTTCTTCAAACGGCTGCTCGCCAATAACGTAATGCCCGGCGTAAAATTCAATGGCCAGCTGTACCGGGGTGCCGGGCACAGCGGTGCGGGTAAAGCAATCACAATAATGGTTGCCGTGGCGGGTCACAACGATCTTGGTGGCAAAGGTGCCATAGGGTTCACCGTTTACCCATAGCATGGCCTCGTACCCGCCCAGTTCCGGATAGAGATAAAGCGGCTGCCCGGCCAGTTCTTCCGGCGGGGTATACTGGGTCAAAAACCAGCAGTAGCGGCCTTCGCCGCCCCAGGTTTTGCCGGTGGGGCGGGTTTCGGGCGCAGCGGCCAGGGCAGCATCCGGCACGGCCTCCAGCCGGTCGGCGGTTTCGTACATCGTGTAGGGCAGCTGGGCAATTTTGGTGAAAACATAGGGTTCAAACACTTCCAGCGCACGCTTTAACTTGCCGATCAGTTTGCGGTTCTGGGCATCGTTCAGCATGGGGCGCCTCCTTCTCTCGTTTCCTGGTTTTCCGTTTAGTTCGGCTTTTTTGTATCGCTTTTTGCCGGGGCAGCGGGCGGCCCGGCGTTGTTTCATGCTTCCATCATACGGGTTTTGGGGCTTTCTGCAAGGTATTATAAAGAATTGATGATGCGATATCAACAATTCGTTATGTTGCAAAGTGGGCAAAATCGTCTATAATGGTAAAAACGCACGAATTTTGTTCAAAGGAGGCCCCGCCCCATGCCGCAGGACCGTACCCCGCAGCTTTCCTTCAATTTGTCCCGCAGGCTTATCAGCATTTTTTTGGTTTCGGTGCTGGCAATTTACGCTGCCGGTATCACCGTAACGCTGCGCCTGCGCCGCGCCGCCATGCAGGACTGGCAGACCGCCTATACCGCCCAGGCCGCGGATTTTACCGACCAGCTCAGCAACGAGCTGTTGCGCATCCGCACCCAGATGAAATATGTCCTGACCCGTTCCGTCACCCTGCGGCTGACCATTGCGCCGCCGCAGGCCAGCTTTCCCGCGTTGTATGATTCCATCCTGCGCATGACGGAACAGGTATACACCATGCAGAACACCAGCAGCCTGATCCAGTCCACCACAGCGTACTTCCCCGCGCTGAACAAGACCATTCATTCTTCCGGCACCTACAACGATCCCACCGCCGCCGAACAGCAGCTGATCGAAGCCTATTACGCCGCGCCCGGCCACAGCGCTGTGCTGACGGTGGGCGGGCGGCTGTATCTGGTGTCGGATGCCACGAGCTTTAACAATAAAACTTCCACCGCATTGGTGTGGGCGGAACTTTCCACGCCCGCACTGGCCCGCCTATGCAGCCAGTATGCCGAGAACGGCCAGACCACGGCCATCTATTGCACGGACGGCAGCAACATCTTTACGGTGCGCAGCACAGGCAGCACGCTGGCATCCGCCGCCCTGGTGGTGGATATCCAGGAGGCTGTTCTGAATGAATCCACCGGCAGCACGGAAACAAAAGTGGATTCCGCCGAATATCTGCGCGTGATGCAGCCCGTTGGCCCGTGGAGCCTGTGGGCGGTTTCTTACGCCGGAACGGACGCTTTGCAGGAAGTGACCGCCCCCTTTGCGGTGTGGATCGCCGTGCAGACCATCATCATGCTGCTGGCGGTGGGCATCTTCCTGTTTTTGGTGTGGCGGCTCATCACAAGGCCGTTCCGCCAGATCGCCAAGCAGCTGCAAACGATGGAGCAGACCGGCATGCTGCTGCCGGACCCCAACGGCGGACCTGCCATCAGCAATGATATGGACTTTTTGCATTACGCCTTTGCCCAGCTGGGCAGCCAGCTGCAGGCCACGCTGGAACAGGCGTACCATAATAAAGAACTCGCTTACCAGTCCGAGATCAAATACTTGCAGGCGCAGATCAACCCGCACTTTTTGTACAATAGCTTTTACCATTTGTACCGCATGGCCAAAATGGAGGACACCGACGGCATTGCCGAGATGAGCCTGAAATTAAGCTCGTACTACCGTTACATCACCCGCAGCGCCCAGCCGGTCGTCACGTTGGCGATGGAGTACCAGAACATCGTGGATTATACTGAGATCCAGACCATTCGCTTTGGCGACCGCATCACGGTGCAGCTGCAGCCATTGCCGGAACCTTACCGCGAACTTGCGGTGCCGCGTTTTATTTTGCAGCCTTTGTTCGAGAACGCCTATAACCACGGCGTGGAAAAGATCGAGGATGGCTTGATCCAGCTGCGGTTTGAGCCGGAAGAAGACTTTTTGAACATCTATGTAGAGAACAACGGCAGCTGCCCGGATGCCGAACTGGATAACCTGACCCAGTACCTGAACAGCACCGACCGCAAGGCCGAGTGCACCGCCCTGAAAAACGTAAAGCTGCGCATGCAGATGCAGGGCGGCGATTTGCAGGTGAGCCACGGCACGTTGGGCGGCTTTGGGGTCAGCCTGCGGCTGCCGCTGCACCCCGCCCACCCGCTGAACGCCGAACAGCAAAACGAGCAGCCCCAAAAGGAGGAACCCAGCCATGCAGACACTGTTGCTTGTGGATGATGAACCAAATATTGTAGAGGGCCTTGCCAGCCAGTTTGAGGGCCGGTACGGCGGCGATGTGATCGTGCTGAAAAGCTTTTCCGGCCTGCACGCGTTATCCATTCTGCAAAACAATAAGGTGGATGTGGTGCTTTCGGATATCCGCATGCCGGATATGGACGGTCTGACCCTGCAGCGGGAAACCGAAGTGCTGTGGCCGCACATTCATTTTGTGTTTTTGAGCGGCTTTGATGATTTCCAGTTTATCCACCAGGCGTCCAAATCGCCGCTGTACCATGGCTATCTGCTCAAAATGGAAGGCGACGAGGTGGTGCTGAACAAGATCGACCAGGAGATCGCCCAGTGCGCAGCCGAAGCCCGCGCCGAGCTGGAGCAGGGCGAAATGCAGCGCCGCTATGCCCGCATGCAGGGCTTTTTGCAGCGCGCTGCACTGGAAGGCTTTGTGCGTGGCGGCGGCAGCTGGCAGCAGATCCAGCATAGCCTGCCCAATCTGGAGATGACGCTGGACCCCACCCGCCCCGTGGCCATGGTTCTGGGCAAAGATACCGCAGCCGAGGCAACGGAGCATCTGCAAAGCCTGATGCTGGCGGATAACATCCTGGCCGCGCAGTTCCCGCAGTTAGTGTTTGAATCCCTGATGCCGGAAAGAGGAACCTTTGTGTGGCTGCTGCAGGGTGCCGCGCCGGAAAACCCGCCCGCAACCAATTACTTGTATGCCGTGTTTGAAGCGTTGCAGCAGCAGTTGAGCGATACCGCCAACTACCCGGTCAGCGTGGTGGTTGGCAACGCCGGACCGTTTGAGAATCTGGCCGAGCAGTACAGCCTGCTGAACCGTATCTACCGCATGGTGGATCAGAGCGCCGGCCGCCTGCTGATCGTGGACGAAAATACTTACGCGGATCTGCTGCTGGGCACCGGCAGCGCTTCCATCCAGAACCAATTCCAGTTTTCGGCACTGTTGCAGCAGCTGGACCAGCTGCTGCGCACCGGCACTGCGGATGCTGTATGCACCATGATGCAGACAACGTTTTTTGATGCTGCCGAACCGCCCCAGCTGGACAGCGAACAGCAGCTGCTGCTCTTCACCCTGCTGCTGAACGTGCGGCGGGAAATTTTTGCCGAGCAGCTGGGCGAAGAGCCCGCCCGCGATACGGCCTGCTTTGACCTGTTCAACGCCTACCTGCGCAGCGGTGCCGCCACCCAGCTGGAAATGCTGCACCGCTTTACCGACCTGTGTGCCGAAACCTGCCGCCAGCGCGAGGAAAACGAAACCCACAGCACCCAGGCCATCATCAAGCGGATCAACCGTTATATTGAGGACAACGTAGAAAACTATGATCTTTCCCTGACCGCTCTTGCCCGCATGACCGGCTTCAACCCATCGTATCTGTCCCGCTTTTACCGCATCAATACCGGCAAAAAGCTTTCCGACCAGATCGATGAAGCCAAATTGCAGCACGCGAAGAAATTGATCGCCCAGGGGGAACTGGTCAAAAATGTGGCCGAGCGCACCGGTTTTGCCTCGCCGTCAGCGTTCATCCTGTTCTTCAAGCGCAACACGGGGATAACGCCGAGACAGTATTTTGAGAGCGAAAGTAAAAGTTAGGAGTTAGGAGGGAGGAGTTAGGAGTTGGCGGCGGGATGAAAGCCCGGCGCGGAAGAATTAGAAATTAGGAATGAGTAATTAGGAATTTGAGGTAGGGCAGGGCATGCTGCGGGAGTTGCGGCGTGCCCTGTTTTTGGGAATGAAGAAAGAATAAAAGAATCATGTTGGCGAATCGCAGTACATGGCATCACTCAGGGATATTGGGGCCGCAGTATGTTGAAAGTATACGGTGAACTACAAAATTTCTGTAGGGCGGGGTCACTGACCCCGCCGGAACCTCTGGTCATATTGTACAGGTAAAATTTGCAGTATCCCCACAACTCATGTGTAGGGCGCGATGCCCTCATCGCGCCGGGGAGAAACATAAACCATATGCCGCAAACCTGTAAACAATTTGTAGGGGACGATGCTTGCATCGTCCCGCGGGCGGATATTGCACTTAATCATATGATGATATATAGAATATGACCCCGGAACGGTCAAGACCGTTCCCTACAGAACATTTTGAAACTGGCAACAAACAGTAAAATGAACGAAAGGCGCAGCAACGGGAAAAAACATCGTATAAACTTCACGCTCTGTCGTGGTTTATAATTGCTTGCTTCTCATTTCTAATTGAGATAACTCCTAACTCCTCCTTCCTAACTCCTAACTGAAATGTAAACAGAACAGCATTCCATGTCAATTTCTATTGATTGAAAATGACACTTGCAGTGAGTACAATAAGATTATACGAAGCGCGCTAGTTTTTGTACGGAATGACAGGGACGGCAGGGGAGCCGAACGTACCACCACATGTTGCTTCCCGGTTTGCCCCCAACCAAATCAAAAGGAGGGACCACTTTGAAAAAGTCTACGAAACGCAGCGCTGCCGCGATGGCAGCTGCCATGTCACTTTCACTTGCCCTTTCCGCTTGCGGCGGCAGCAGCTCTTCCGCTGCAGCATCCAGCACCGCAACCGCAGCATCTGATTCCACCGCTGCTTCCTCCGCCACTACCGCAGCAGAACCCGCTGCTGACCTGCCCGAAGGCCTGGAATGGATGACTCCGTTCGATGAGACCGTTACCCTGAACGTTTGCGTTGGCTGGGATGCCGACAGCGGCGTGAAGGACGGCACCACCCCCGAAACTAACTCTCTGGTCCAGCTGGCAAAAGACTACCTGAACATTGAGCTGAACTTCCTGTGGATGGTTCCCAACGATCAGCTTTCCGAACGTCTTGCTCTTCAGTTCAGCTCCGGCGAACTCCCTGATATCGTCATGCTGGACAGCGAAAACTTCTATGAATTCCTGGATAGCGATTACCTGCGCGATCTGACCGACGCTTACAATAACGATGCAAGCGACGATGTGAAAAACATTCTGAACATGCTGGGCGAAGCCCCCATGCAGTATGCTTCCCGCGATGGCAAGCTGTACGGCATTCCCGCCGCACTGGACCCGACCGAAGGCGTTGCCGGTTTGTACTACCGTTCCGACTGGCTGGATGCCCTGGGCCTGAGCGAACCCACCAACGTGCAGGAAATGAACGATATGCTGGTCAAGTTTGCTGAGTACGGCCCCACCGTCAACGGCGGCAAGGCTACCGCAGGCCTCGGCTCCACTTCCAGCGTGCTGAATACCAATTTTGCTCTGGCCGCTTACTTCCAGGCTTACGGCGCATACCCCAACAAGTGGATCATGCGTGACGGCGAGCTCGTCAACGGCACCGTACAGGACGAGATGGTCGATGCTCTGAACGGCTTGAAGGACCTGTATGACCGCGGCGCTCTGGCACCCGACTTTGCAACCTGGAACTCTGACCAGTTCACCGAGCGCGTTACCTCTGACCAGGTCGGCGCTACCTTCGGCACCTACTACATCCCCGCATGGCCGCTGAACCAGAACAAGGACGCCAACCCCGATGCCGACTGGAAAGAAATCAACCTGGCAAACCTGGGCGGCAACTCCAAGCCCGCTATGAACCAGGCTTCCATCCAGTTCTTTAACGTTGTTACCAAGAACGCCCCCGAACACGCTGAAGAAGCCCTGATCAAGCTGATCAACCTGGGCATGGCTGTCAATGACAACTGCGCGGTTGATAAAACCATCTTCAATGGTCTCGATAAGGCCGAAAACGGCGCTTCCATTTTCTACCTGCCCGTTTACATCTACTTCCCGGTACCCTGGGCAACCTACCGCCCCGAAATCTGGGCAGCTTATGAGGCAAAGGATCGCGATTCTCTGAAGGTCGAGTACGAGAAGGTCATGTACGATTACATGGACGACTGGCTGACCAACGGCAACAACTCTGAAAACCGCGGCACCTCCTGGGGCCAGTACAAGAGCCGCCTGGAAAAGGGCATGGGCATTGACATTGGCCTGACCGCACGCGAGACCGGTTTCTATGAGACCAACTACTTCTACGGCGGCGCAACCGCTACCGAGCAGCGCGCATCCTCTACGCTGTCCGATACCGCAACTTCTTTCATCATTGAGTACATCATGGGCCAGAAGACCGAAGCCGACTGGGAAAGCTTTAAGCAGAGCTGGAACGACATGGGCGGCGCTGACTGGACCAAGGAAGTCAACGAGCAGTACAAGAGCATTGTTGGCTGATGTGCGAACATAACGTTCCCAAGCTGAATTTCATGTAACGTTTTCCTCTCTACACCATATCTTCCCCTTCACCCCGGCCGTTTCTCCTCCAAGGAACGGCCGGGGATTTTGATTTTAGTTAGGAGTTAGGAGGGAGGAGTTAGGAGTTGGGGGGAGCGCTTAATGAATTTTAATGAATAGAGAATAAATAATAAAGAATAATTATGGTGGACCGCGGCGCGTTGCGCCGCTCAAAAAATATTGGGTTTGATGTTGCTTGAAAATGTGTGGTAAACAACAAAATATCCTGTAGGGCGCGATGCCCTCATCGCGCCGGGGAGAAGCGTTGAAATACACGGCGGACGCTGCAAACAAATGGAATTCGAACATAAAAAGGCAATGCCCGGTGCAAATCCGCACCGGGCACTGCCTTGCATTCAATTTCTAATTACTCATTCCTCATTGCTAATTATCAATGCTTTTCCGCTCTTTTTTCCATTCCGCGCAAAAAGTCTTTGTAAATTCCGGGGTCGGAATCTGGAATAACGGTGGCATTGCAGGTTTTCTGGTAGAATTCCACCGGGCCAACGCTGCCAATGATGGCATAGCCGTACCCGTATTCCCGCATGGCGGTCAGGCAGCGCAGCAGCAGGGCGGTGCCCACACCGTGGCCCTGTTCGCTGTCCAGCACGCGGGTGGGGCCGAAAAAGTCCGGCGCGGTGGCATCGTAACAGGCGTAACCCACGATCTCGCTGCCGCGGGTGGCGATCCAGCAGCCAATGGGCGTATGGGCAAAGCTGACAGCGCATTCACCGGCGGCGCAGTCGCCAGAGTGGGTGCGCACCCAATCCAGCACGCGCTGGCGGTCCGGCACCATGGCGCGGCGGACCTCAACCCCAAACGCGCGGCTCCGCGCCAGCGCAGGGGCTTCATCGGGCAGGTCGTACAGTTTAACAAGCATATCAGGCATGGGAAAACCTCCGGTTTTGGTGAGTGATAATTTGTAGTTGGATTTCAGTTAGGAGTTAGGAAGGAGGAGTTAGGAGTTGTCTCGGTTTGGGTTGGAGAGAAAAGAAGAAAGAATACATCGGTGGGACAGATAACGATGTCCGCATCAAATCACGAATTCCTCATTGCTCATTTCTAATTATACCAACTCCTAACTCCTCACTCCTACTTCCTAACTGTTTTCCGCCATAACCGCTGCCCCATCCGCAGCATCCCCAACGGGTTCGGGGAAAGTGAGGGCGGGGAACTGGGCAGTCAGGCGGGCGATGACAGCGGCACGCAGCGTCGCATTTTTTTGCAGCACACTGCCAAGCAATGCCATGCTGCCGGTCTGCAGGCCAAGGGGCAGCATGGCGGCAGCGGCCATCTGGGCCAGTTCATCGGCGGCGTGGGTGATAATGGCCTGCGCCGCGGCGTCGCCCTGCTGCAAAGCGGGGTCCAGCAGGGTGGCCATGGCGGCAATTTCCTTTTTGGTGGTCGTGGGCGCATAGGTAAAGCGGATAACCGGCTGCACGCCGGGCGCACCCAGGCGCTGGGCGACCAGCTCAGTCAGAGCTGTGGCGGGGGCACGGCCATCGGCAGCACGCACCACGGCGCGCAGAATATCCCGCCCCAGGGCATAAGCACTGCCCTCGTCATCGATCAAGTGGCCCCAGCCGCCGCTGCGGGCTTCGCGGCCATCGGCCGTGCGGGCGTAACAGATGGAACCGGTGCCAGCAATCAGCACGGTACCCACCGGCTGGCCCAGGGCACCGGCCAGCGCCGTGACCTGGTCGCCCACGATTTGCAGCGGGCCGGTGTAGCCGCCCGCGCGGATGGTATTCTGAATAAAGTTGTAAGCGTCCGGGTTGCTGATGCCTGCGCTGCCGATGCAAAGTCCATCGCACCCGGCCAGCCCCTCCGGCTGGGCGGCCAGCCAGGCCAGCGTATCGGCCAGGGCTTTGGCGGCAGCGGTGCGGTCGCTGTTGCAGTTCAAAGGGCCAAACACAGCGCGGCTGTGGGCTGCGGAACTGCGGGTGCGCAGCTCCACGGCGGTTTTGGTGCCGCCGCCGTCAATGCCAACATAGTAGGGCATCATTGGGCCTCCTGTTCCGGCATGGCAATGGGCAGGCGGCCCGTTGCGGCCTGGCGGCCCAGCAGAACATCTGCCACGGCGGCAGTGCTGCGGGCGGTGTATTCATACGCGGCAAGGGTATAAACATTTTCCGGCAGGGGGAAGAGGTCATACGGGTTGCGCAGCGCCACCACAATGACCGGTTTGCCGCTGTTCTGGGCCAGCGCTTTGACCATCTCCAGCTGCTGCGGATGCAGGTGGCCGTTATAGGTGCCGATCACGATGCTGGTGTAACTTTCGGCGCGGTGCACCCACTCGTAAATTTCATCCTCGCTGGGGTCGATGGGGGTGGTAAAACCATCCCCGCCCAGCGCCTTGGCCATCATAACAGGGAAGCTTTGCTGCACATCGTCCACCACATTGCCCACCAGGCCGGTGCGGTAGACCTGGCAGCCCAGGCACAGCGGGTGCCCGCCCACGTTGGGGCGGCCTGCTTTGGGTACATGTACTTCGGTGATGGTGGCGCGCAGCAGCTTGTCGTTCAGCGCAGCGGCCTGGTCAGCATCGAACGCGGCGGCGGGCACGGCGGCCAGCTTGGCCTTGGCGGCCAGAATGCGGTCCACGCTTTCTTCCATCTCTTTGCGGTCCAGCTTGCCGGACTGTAAAGCCTCGGCGGCAGCCTGGGCGGCTTCGCCGGAAAGCAGGGTGGTGTGGGAAAGCAGCACCAGATCCACCCCGGCGTTCATGGCGGCCAGCACGCCGTTGACCGAACCAAAGAACTTCTGCACAGCCTGCATCTCCATGCAGTCACTGGTGACAAGGCCGGTAAAGCCCATTTCGCCGCGCAGCAGGCCGGTAACGATGCGGCGGGACATGGTGGCGGGCACACCGCTGTCATCCAGCGCGGGGAACAGGATGTGCGCCGTCATGATGGCGGGCACGCCATCCGCGATGGCAGTACGGAAGGGGGCCAGCTCCATGCGCTCCAGCTCGTCGCGGGGCTTGTCCACACAGGGCAGGGTGAGGTGGCTGTCCAGCGAAGTATCACCATGGCCGGGGAAGTGCTTGGCCAGGCAGAGCACGCCGCCATCCTGCAGGCCGCGGATCATACCGGCGGCGTACTTGGCCACGGTGGCGGGGGTATCGCCATAGCTGCGTACCCCAATGATGGGGTTGGCGGGGGTGCAGTTGACATCCACGCTGGGGGCCAGGTTAAAGTTGACACCCAGGCTGCGCAGTTCTTCGCCGGTCAGCTTGCCGGCCAGGTAGGTGGTTTCGGGGTCACCGGTGGCGGCCAGCGCCATGGAACCCGGCACATTGATGCAGCTTTCCGGCAGGCGGGTCACAGCGCCGCCCTCCTGATCGATCATGATAAAAGCATCGTGGCCGGTTTCGCCGCGGATAAGGGTTTGCAGGTCAGCGCACAGGGTCCGCAGCTGGTCCGCGCTGGCAATGTTCTCGCGGAACAGGATGATGTTGCCGATCTTATATTGTTTGACCACCTGCACCAGTTCCGGTGTGATGGCGGTTCCGGGAAAGCCAGTAACAAGGCGCTGGCCGATACGTTCAAGGTCTGTCATGGTTTTAGGCTCCTTTTGATTATGCGGGGGATTTTTAGTTAGGAGGGAGGAAGTAGGAGTTAGGAGTTGGGGTGAATTAGGAATTAGCAATGAGAAATTAGGAATTTTGGGGCGGGGGAAAACGGTGGAAAAGAATAAATAATAAATAATAATGAATAATTGTGGTGGACCGCGGCGCGTTGCGCCGCTCAGAAAATATGGGGTTAGTTGTATTATAAAATGTGCGATGAACAAAAAAATATTCTGTAGGGCGCGATGCCATCATCGCGCCGTGGAGAAACATAAAATATCTGATATCCGTCCGCAAAATTTCAACACATGCCCTTACTCTATCTCCGATTCCTAATTTCTAATTGCAAAAACTCCTAACTCCTCCCTCCTAACTCCTAACTTATCACTCGTACATTCTCGCACTCTGTGCACGGGCATCAAACGCTTTTGCTTCGTTCTCCCAACGGGTCATCAGCGCATCAAAGTCCGGCCAGTCATGGGCCAGAACATCGCTGCCGGTCAGGCGGTTGATGGGCAGCAGGGCTTTTTCATCCTCTGGCTGGCGCAGGGCAAAGTCGTTGGGGTACATTTCGCGGATGGCGTACAGCAGGGCGGTGCCGGTGCGGATGGTGTCATATGCTTTGGTGTCGGTCAGGTGGATGTGTACGCCCTCGCAGCGGCTGCCCGCGTGCTTGGAAGCACTGGGCGTAAAGTAAGCCGCGGTAAAAATCACGCCCGGCAGCTTTTTGGCGTTCATCCGGTCAGCCAGTGCAGCACCGTTGATGAACGGTGCGCCGATCAATTCAAACGGGGCCGAGGTTCCGCGCCCTTCTGAGATGTTGGTGGCTTCGGTCAGGCAGGTGCCGGGGTAGAGCAGCGCGGTTTCAAAGTTGGGAATGGCCGGGCTGGGCATCATCCAGTACAGCCCTGTTTCGGGAAAGAGCATCTCCCGCTTCCAGCCCAGCACCGGCAGCACATGCAGTTGGCAGCCGATGTGCTGTTCCTCGTTGGCAAGGCGGGCAAACTCACCGGGGGTCAGGCCGTACCGGGTCGTCAGGGGATAGGCCCCCACAAAGCTTTCAAAGCCGGGCTGCAGCAAACCGCCCTCCACCTTGCCGCCCAGGGGATTGATGCGGTCCAGCACTACCAGTTCTTTGCCCGCAGCGGCGCAGTCCCGCATCACATACAGCAGGGTGGAGATGTAGGTATAAAACCGTGCGCCAATATCCTGGATATCATAGATCACGGTATCCACCAGGTCCAGCATTTCCGGCGTCATGTGCTGGGAATCCTTGCGGTACAGGCTGTACACCGGCAGCCCGGTGGCGGGATCGGTGTAGGTTTCCACGGTGGCACCGGCATCGTGGTCGCCGCGCACGCCGTGCTCCGGACCAAGCAGCGCTGTCAGCGGGAACTGTGCGTGGATGGCATCAATGCCGGATGTCAGCATCCGGGTCACGCCGGATGTTGAGGTGATCAGGCCGAGCCGCCGCCCTTTCAGCCAGGGCGCGGCGTCAGCCAGGTGGTCAAGACCGTTCAGAACCATAGGGAAACCTCCTGTTGCAGCAAAAGCTGTGAAATTTTATATCAGAAAAGCTTACCAAATCGCACGATGCAAAGAATAAACGAGAGAAAAAGATTTTTTACCCCGCGATATGGCAAAATAATGACTTGATATGTTCATTATATTCGCGCTATAATAAAAAGAAAAGAGGGTTTGAGAAATTTTGTTTCAAAAAGTTGAGAGTATTTTTGTACAAAATTTCTAAAGTTTTGTAGCGCCCCTCTGAACGAAAGGGTGGAGCATGACAATGTTGTGCAAAGATGCAGAGGCAAAAAAACTGGCAATCGGCCTGATGAGCGGCACTTCGGCGGATGGCATTGACGCTGTGCTGGTGGAAATCAGCGGGTGCAGCACCAACACCCGCGTGCGCCAGCTGGCGTTTGTCACGCTGCCGTTCACCGATGCTGTGCGCAGCCGCATTTTGCAGGTGGCGGCCGGGAATTTTGGCGGCAGCGAGGAACTTTGCCTGATGAACTTCTTGCTGGGCAAGCTCAGCGCAGATGCCTGCCTGGCTGTATGCGCGCAGGCGGGCGTGGAACCGCGGGATGTTGCTTTTGTGGGCAGCCACGGGCAGACGGTGTTCCATGCCCCGGTGGAGCAGGACTATCTGGGATACAAAGTGCGTGGCACCCTGCAAATTGGCGAAGCTTCGATGATCGTGGAAGCACTGGGCTGCCCCGTGGTGAGTGATTTCCGCGTGCGGGATATGGCCGCAGGCGGCCTTGGCGCGCCGCTGGTGCCGTATACCGAGTATCTGCTCTACCAGGACCCGCAGCGCAATGTGGCATTGCAGAACATTGGCGGCATTGGCAACATCACGCTTTTGCCCCGCGGTGCGGGCTTGAACGGTGTGCTGGCTTTTGATACCGGGCCGGGCAACATGGTGATCGATGCCCTTGCCGCCCGCATGACGAACGGCAAAGCCCGTTATGATGACGGCGGCAAAATGGCTGCTGCTGCTCAGGTCAACCCCGCCCTGCTGGCCTGGATGATGCAGGACGAATACCTCAAGTGCACCCCGCCCAAAACCACCGGCCGCGAAATGTACGGGGAAGCCTATGTGGAGCAGCTGCTGAAGAAAGCCGATGAGCTGGATGTGCCGCTGGGGGATGTGCTGGCCACCGCCACCCGCTTTACGGCGGAGTGTATCGGCGCGGGCGTGCGGGACTACTGCCCCGTCAAGCCGGACCGGATGATCGTGGGCGGGGGCGGCAGCATGAACCCCACGCTGCTGGCCCATATTGCCGACTGCCTGCCCGGCTGCGAGGTGATGACCAACGAGCAGATTGGTCTGGACAGCAACGCGAAAGAGGCCGTGGCCTTTGCCGTGCTGGCCAACGAAGCCATGTACGGCCAGCCCAACAACGCCCCCGGCGCAACCGGCGCCGCACACCCCGTTGTGATGGGTAAAATCAGCCAATAACCGGAAAGGGGGACCACCCATGACCAGCATCGAGATCCGCGTGCGGGACTTGTATGATGATTTGAATGATTCCGAAAAAAAGGCAGCGTCCTTCTTTTTAAGCCATGTGGACAGCGTGTTTGTGCTGCCCATTGCCAAGCTGGCCAAACAGGCCGATACCACCCAGGTGGCCTGGGTGCGGTTGTGCAAGCGCATCGGCTTTGACGGCCTGAAGGATATGAAAAAGGCCCTGTTCAATGAGCTGAACGAGACCAACGCCCCCGCCGCCCAGCGGGAGGGCAGCGGATTTTTTACCGATATCCGGGACTATAACACCATCACCGAGATGGCGGACGCGGTGAAAACCAGCAGCATCTGCGCCATTGAGGACACAATGAAGCTGCTGGACCCCGCCATTGTGGAGCGCGCCGCGGGGGAAATCATCCAGGCGGACAGCGTGCGGCTGTTCGGTGTGAACGCATCATCGCTGGTGGCGCAGGACCTGTATTATAAGCTGATCCGCATTGGCAAGTCCGCCTGTTATGCGCAGGATCTGCACATTCAGCTTACTTATGCCGCCACCATGGGGCCAAAGGATGTGGGCATTTTTGTATCCAACTCCGGCACCACCCGCGAGGTGATGGAGTGCCTGCACCTGGCCGCCGCTCAGGGCGGCACCACCATTGCGCTGACCCGGTTCGACAACAGCCCCCTGGCCCAGGCTGCAGACCTGTGTTTGTACACATCATCGCCGGAAATTTCCCACCGCAGCGGTGCAATGAGCAGCCGCATTGCCCAGATGTGCATTGTGGATGTTCTGTTCACCGCGGTTGCCCGCCGCAACTACCGCAAAGTGGAAACCGCCCTGGAAAACAGCTATAAGAGCTGCATGACGCACAGGGTGGAAGCGGAAAATTAGTTAGGAGTTAGGAAGCAGGAGCGTGGAGTTTTCTCAATTAGAAATTAGAAATGAGAAATTAGGAATTGGAGATAGGGCAGGGCCCGGTGCGGAAATGGCACCGGGCCCTGTTTTTTGAATGAATAATAATAAAAAATAATATTGGTGAAACACAGCAGTAGGGGGATAACCGGCGTGGGAAAAACGGCAATGCAGTAAAATTCAGCATTCATTCGGCTTTTGCTCTGCTGCGCAGCACAGCGGCAAGTACCAGCATGCCTATGCAGGGGAGTACATTTACTGCCATGCCAATGCGCAGGCCGGCGGTCTGGGCGATGATGCCGATGACCCAGGGCATCAGAATTGCCCCAAGGCCTGCGGCGGGCAGCATGATGCCCATGCTGGCGGCGGTCGTCATTTTGCCGGCGCAGGATACGATGGTGGGGTTCAGCCCTGCAATGGAAAGGGAGAAGCCCAGCAACAGCAGCAGCGCCGGAGCCTGGCTGCGGGCCAGCACCAGCCCAAAGTAAAACAGCACGCACCCCGCCGCCATGATGACCATTGCCCGCCGCGGATTTTTGGGCGGGAAAGCGAACGCCAGCAGCAGCCGCGCTGCCATTGTTGCGCCCCACAGCAGCGTGACCGTGTAGGGGCTGACAGCAGCGGTCAGGATGCCGCTATCCTTAAAATACGTTACCAGCCAGCCGGTCACACCGTTTTCGGCGGCGTTCTGGCAGAAGAGCAGCGCCGTCAGCAGCCAGAAATATCCGCTGCGCAGGAAGCTCCAATCCGTGACGGCTTTCGCTTTGCCTGCAGCATTCCCCAGCGGCGCGGCGGCAAACAGCAGCCACAGAACACCGCCTAAAACAGCCAGCTGCACCAGCGGGGCATCCGGTGCAATGCGCTCGGCTAAGGCAGCCAGCACCGGGCACAGCAGCGCACCGCAGGCATAACAGGCGTGCATCGTGTTCATGCCCTTGGTGCGGTTGGGGGAATTGTTGCCCACCAGCAGCGTGCAGGTGTTCATGGCACAGCCTTTGGCAAGGCCGACCAGCAGCCAGCCCAGCGCCAGCAGTGCCGCGCCGCCGTGGGGCAGCATCAGGGCATAGCCCAGCGCGTACCCGGCTGTCAGCAGCAGTACCGTTGGCTTTGTGCCCAATTTTCCAGGCAATAGCCCCGTCAAAAAGCCTGCTGCCAGGTTGCCGATGTTCATGACCGAAAGCAGCGTGCCGCTCATGCTGTAGTCCAGGCCGCGGCTTTCCTGCAAGAAGCTGACGATAACACCGCAGCTGATAGCGCAGATGCCGCTGACAAAAAACGCCAGATAGCCGGTCCGGCGTGCGCGGTCATTCATACAAAACACCTCGTATCTCTACATTATTTATAATAATACTACAGGCGGGCCGGTTTGTCATCGGCCCGCCTGCGGCAGTTTATGAGCAATTAGGAGGTAGCAGGTAATTCAATCAGAACCACGCGGGGGTCACGCTGGGCACATAGCCGCACAGTTTGGGAATAAACAGGCTGATGTCCGGGACAAAGGTCAACAGCAGCAGCGTGATCAGCATGCAGGCGTAGAACGGCAGGGTTGCCTTGACGACCTTTTCCATCGGGCGCTTAGCAACGGCAGAGCCGATGAACAGAACCGCACCAACGGGCGGGGTCAGCAGGCCGATACCGCAGTTCAGCACAACAATGATGCCGAACTGGATCGGGTCAATGCCGATGGAGGTTGCGATGGGAAGCAAAATCGGGGTGGCAATCAGGATGATGGGGGCCATATCCATAATGCAGCCCAGAACCAGGATGATGAGGTCAAGCAGCAGTGCAATGATGATCGGGTTGTCCGTCAGGTTGGTGATGGCGGTTGCAGCCAGATCGGGCACATGCAGGGTGGTCAGGCAGTAGCCGAACGCGTTGGAGCAGGCAATCAGGATCAGGACGATGGACAGGGTGTTGATGCACTCGCCCAGTTCGTTCCAAACGCCCTTCCAATCAAGGCCCTTGTAGATAAAGACCGAGACGATCAGCGAGTAGATAACGGCGATTGCAGCGGATTCGGTAGCGGTGAACACACCGCCGACAACGCCGAACACAACGATGACGACCGCAGCCAGTGCCCAGATGGAGGTGCCCAGCTGTTTGAAGAAGGTCTTAAAGCTGAACTTATCGCCCTTGGGGTAGTTGCGCTTGACCGAGATGATGTAGGAACCGATCATCAGGCAGGCGGCCAGCAGAGCGCCGGGCAGGTAACCGGCCAGGAAAAGGCTGCCCACGCTGATACCACCGGCGGTGGTGGCGTAAATGACCATGTTGTGGCTGGGGGGCACCAGCAGGCCCTCGCAGGAGGAAGTGATCGTAACGGCGGTGGAGAAGTCCGCGTCATAGCCCTGATCGACCATCATGGGGATCATGATGGAGCCGATGGATGCGGTATCGGCGGAGGCGGAGCCGGAAATTCCGCCGAAGAAGTAGGACGCCACGATGTTGACCATGGCCATGCCGCCGCGCATCCAGCCGACACAGGCGTTGGCGAGAGCAATCAGCTTTTCACTGATGCCGCCCGAACCCATAAGCACGCCCATTGTGATAAAGAACGGGACGGCCATCAAACTGAACGAGGAAATGCCCTTGACCATCTGCTGGCACAGGGTATTGAAGCTGAGGCCCTGCACGCCAAGGCAGAGCACGGTGGACAGCGCAACCGCATACGCGATGGGGAAGCGCAGGAAAATCATGACAAAGAAGCTGCCGAGCAGCACGAGAATGGCAAGTGCCTGCGGATCCATTATGCGTCAGCCTCCTTTACAAAAAAGCTTTTGATGTGGTTGTACAGCGCTTCGATCTCAAAGATGATCATAGCGCCGCCGGCCAGCGGAACAGGGAAATACATCCAGAAACGGGACAGCCAAGGCATCGAGACATAGAACCCGCGGCCGCCAAGGGTAGAAGCATAGTTCCAGCCGCAGACCAGCATAATGATGCCCAGCGCCAGCACGGCGGCGTCCGCCAGAATATCAAGCAGTTTTACAACGATCTTGGGCAGATAGGGGTCAAACGCCGTCATGCGGATGTGGGCACCGCGGCGGATGGCCAGCGCGGCCGAAAGTACGGCCATGTAGCTCATCAGGGTAAGAACGACCTCTTCCGACCAGGAAGGGTCAGAGATAAACGGAATGAAACGGCCCGCGACCGCATACGAGGTGATGAGGATATCGGCAATCAGCAACAGTTTGCAGACAAACAGCACCACTTTGTATACGATGTCATAGACCGGACGCACTTTGTCGAGCGTCTCAAAGATTTTGGGCATCCCGGCGTCCTCCTTCAAAAAATAAATGGGCGGTGCGGCCCGGCCGCGCCGCCCATCATTGGTTTGTTATAAGGCAGATGACTTATTTTGCAAAGTCTTTCAGCTGCTGGTACAGCTCAGCCTGGTCCTTGGTGTTGTCTTCGATAACCTTGGCGCAGGCATCGGCCCAAGCCTGTTTGTCGGTAACTTCAACCACGTTGCAGCCATCAGCCTTCAACTGGTCCAGAACCTTGTTCTCTTCCGTTTCAGACAGCTGAGCATTGAACTCCTGGGCGTACTTGCCGGCTTCCATGATGCACTGCTGCTGGTTTTCGGTCAGCTTGTTCCAGGCGTTGTCGGTGATAACGACCTGAACGGCACCCAGGGTATGGCCATCAAGGATCAGGTTGTTGGCAACTTCGGGGAAAGCGTTGGACTTGTAGTTGGCGATGGGCTGTTCGGCACCATCAACAACACCGGTCTGCAGAGCGCTGTACAGCTCGCCGAAAGAAACGACCGTCGGGGAAGCACCCAGGCCTTCGACCATGCCGTTCATAACAGGGTCATTGGAAACGCGCAGCTTCATGCCCTTGAGATCCTCAATGCCGGAGACGGGCTTGACGGTGAAGAAATGACGGAAACCTTCCTCGCCGTAGAAGATGCCGCGGATGGGCAGGCCGATTTCCTGCGGCTCGTTCAGGAATTCCTGTGCCAGGTCAGAGTTGGCGAAGTTCCACCAGTGCTCGCGGCTCTCCCAGGTGTAGGGGATGGACAGCAGCTTTGCCTTGTTGCAGCCGTAGCTGGTCAGGGCGAAAGCGGAGATACGGGACATATCAATGGTGTCGCCACCGGCCAGAATGTTATCCAGAACGTCGTTCTCGGAACCCAGAACACCGGAAGCCTGGAGATCGATGGTGATGGAGCCGCCGGACAGCTCTTCGACCTTCTCCTTGAAAGCGGTAGCGGTCTGGCCAACGATGGTATCCAGCGGGTTGACCTCGGCGTAAACCAGGGTCACGGCAGGATCGCTGGCAGCGGCGGAAGTATCACCGGCGGGTTCGGCAGCGGAGGGGGCATCGGTCTTGGTTTCGGTGCTGGAAGCAGCGGTAGAGGCAGCAGTGGAAGCGCTGCCGCCGCAGGCGGCCAGGCTCATGGCCATAACAGCGGCCATCGTGAGGGAAAGCAGTTTTTTCATGTTCATTCTCCTTGCTTTTGCGTTTTGGGCAGTCCCTGCATGGGCGCTGCCCTGTTGACAATTTCACTTTACCGAATTGTTCACAATTTCGCAATAGGTTTACAAGAATGTGCTGTTTTTTGAAAATATTTGCGGTTCGGCTTTGTGAAAGATGTACAGGTATAACAGAATAAATTTAGGCAAAATGCAATAAAAATCTCCCTCGCTGGGAGGGAGATGGGATTTGTGTATCAACTTTCTTTTCGCTTTTTATAACTTTTCCCGCAGGCACGGATACGTTCGATCAGTGCTTTCTGGCCGGAGAACTGGTCATAGATCGGCTGCACGGCTGCCTGGAACAGCACCAGCTGTGCGGAGCTTAACGTTGTTACCGTTACCCCAGCGGCACGCATTTCCTGCTCGGAGTTTACTTCTTCTTTGGCCCAAAGGTCTCGCTCCAGCTCCTGGGCTTCCCGCGCGCAGGCACGCACGATGGCGGGGTAGCTTTCATCCAGCGCGGCCAGCTGTTCCATGGCCTCCTCGCTGGCAAGCAGCAGCTCCGGAATGCGGGTGTGGCCATCCAGCAGCATGTATTTCGCAACTTCATAGTGACCGGTAAAGGCATAGCTGGGCCAGTTGTTCTCGGCCCCCTCAATCTCACCTTTGGCCAGGGCGCTGTACACATCGTCATAGGCCAGCGGAACAGGCACGGCCCCTAAGGCGCCGATGATGCTCTGCATCATGCTGGACTCGCCAATGCGGATGCGCAGGCCTTTCAAATCGTCCAGCGTTTCCACCGGGGTGTTGGTATAAAAATGGCGCACGCCTGCATCAAACCAGGCAAGGCCGGTCAGCCCGATGCGCTTTTTGATGGAATCCAGGAACACCTGCCCGATGGGGCCATCCAGCACGGCCCACATGTGCTCGTCATCCTCGTAAAGATACGGCAGCTGCAGCACATAGGTTTCGGGCACAAACTCACCCAGAGACATGACCGATGCGCGGGAAAAGTCGATGCCGCCGTATTCCATCTGCTCAATCACACTGGTTTCGCTGCCCAGCGCACCGTTGCTGTACACCCGCACCTGCACCCGGCCATTGGTGCGCTCACTGACCTTATCAGCAAAAGCGTAAGCGGCCTCGGTGGTAGGGTAGCCCTCAGGCTGGTTTTCGGCATAGCGCAGGATCAATTCGGGCAGCGGGTCAGCCTCCCCGGTTTGTGGGCGCAGCAGGAACACCACGGCAAGCGCAGCTGCCAGCAGCACAGCAGCCAACGGCAATGCGCGGCGCAAATGCTTGTTCATTCTGCGGCCCCCTTGCGGTCATGGGCGGCCCCGCGGCGGTATTGGGTGGGGGTCTGCCCTGTGCGCTTTTTGAAAGCGCGGGCAAAATAGTTGGCATCCTCATATCCCACCATGCCGGCCACTTCGGCTGTGGAGCGCAGCGGGTCGGCCAGCAGATTGCAGGCTGCCTGGATGCGCACCTCGGTCAGATAATCCAAAAAGCCGATGTGCAGATATTTTTTGAACTGGCTGGAAAGATAGGCCGGGCTGATGTTCAAAATATCGCCCACGCTGTCCAGCGAAAGTTCGTACATGTAATTCTCGTCGATATAAGTTTTGACCTGCTGCATCAGCAGCTCCATCTTGCTGCCGGGCTTGTCCGGGATGGCATCGGCATCCGGCTCCGGGGCGGACTCTACTGCCGCGGGGGCCATATCTGCCAGTTTGCGCTCCGCTTCAATCTGGGCCAGCGCTTTGCGGATGACGCCCTCGGCTTCATCCGGCACAACGGGCTTTAAGATATACCCGCAGGCACCCAGGCGCATGGCTTCGTAAGCATACTGGAACAGGCCATAGGCCGTTACAAAAATGACCTTGCAGCCCGGCAGCTTGGCGATCACCTGCCGCGCCGCTTCCAACCCGTTGACGCCGGGCATCTCAATATCCATCAAAATCAGGTCAACGCCCAGCAGCAGCGCCATGTCGTGGGCGCGGCGGCCGTTTTCGGCAGTGTGGATCTCCACTTCGTGGGCAAAGCGGCGGGCCACCAGGTCGGTCAGCGCTTCGCGCTCCATCGTCTCATCGTCCGCAATCAAAATTTTATACATCGTCGTCCTCCTCCCCGGTCTCGATCAACGGCAAAAACAACACGGAACGGGTGCCCTGCCCCTGGCGGGAATACAGCCGCAGTGTGCCGGGCGGGTCCAGCAGCCGCAGCCGTGCCGCTACGTTGTAAATGCCGATATGTTCCCCTGTTTTGGGCGGGTCTTTCAACCGTTCCCGTACAGTGTGCAGGGCCTCGCGGTCCATGCCAAGGCCGTCATCCTGTACTGCAATGTACAGCAGCTTGTAATGCGGCAGGCGGCGCAGGATGATGCGCACCGTGCCGCCGCTCTCCTTGGGCACAATGCCGTGCTTGAAGGCATTTTCCACAAGCGGCTGCAAAATAAACGATGGAATGTGTGTCTCGGTCAAGTCGATGTCATCGTCAAAGCTCCATGCGATGTGAACGCGCTCCCCAAAGCGTACATGATAGATGGCAAAAAATTCGTCAATGATGCGTACTTCCCGCGAAAGCGGTACTTGCAGATCGTTGCTGGCAAGGCTGTACCGTAAAAGCTGGGACAGTGCCGTGATCAGTGCCTGCGTGCGCGGCGACTGTTCCTCATCCGCCACACGCAGAATGACACCCAATGTGTTGAAGAGGAAGTGCGGGTCGATCTGGCTGCGCAGCTGCTGCAGCCGTGCGCGCTCCATCGTGTTCTGCAGTTCCAGGGCCTCAGTCTCACGGCGGTGCAGCTGGCGTTCGATCTCGTTTTTCTCCTGCAATGTTGCAACCTGCCGGGCCATCGAGTGCTTCATCGTATTGAACGCCCCCGCCAGCTGGCCGATTTCGTCTGGGCGGCGCACATCCACATCGGGGGTATCGAAGTTGCCCTGGCCAATATCCTGCGATGCAGCGATCATCTGCTGCACGGGATCCAGCAGCCGCCAGACCGAGCGGATGACCAGCATACCCAATACAACGCAGACGATGGTGGTGAATGTCTCGATCACTTTCAACCGGGTGTTCAATTCAGAAAGGCTGCTGTAGGTGCTCTGCCCCTCCGAAATGGCGGTCTGCAGCAGTTCCGAGGTGTACTGCTGCAGATATTTGCCGCAGTCAGACAGGCGGTTGTAGTAGATTTCGGCAGCAGCGGCGCGGTCGTTATGCACTAACTCGGCCAGAAGGTTATCCATCAGGGCATCATAGTTGCGGTAAGTTGTGCGCACGGCATGGGCCAGAAGATATTGTTCCTCGCCCACCTCGGCCAGGCTGCTGTCAATGCGCCAGAGCCAGGCAGCGCAGACGCTGGCACTGTCTTGCAGGGATTGCTGCAATGCCTTGGTATCCCCGTTTTCCCAGCGGAAATCGGACAACGCCGCCAGCTGGGCTTCCACACCGCCAGAAAACTGGCTGATGGAATGGAAATTGCCGGTCTGGCTGTCCAGCCGATCCAAAACCACGTTCGACTGATAATTGTTGACGTACAGCTGCACCAGCAGCGCCGTAAAAAACGCCCCCAGAAAGAGGATGATACGCCCTTTGAGGGTCATATGGCGCTGGAAAAAGTTCATGCAGGGCGCTCCTTTCTGTAGGATCTTTTGTGATTTTATTGTACAGCCTTGGCGAAATTTTGGCAAGAGAGGCAAAAAATTATGGTGGAATATGCTTGCACCTCGCTTTGTGCCGTGCTATGATGGGGGAAAATCCACTGTCTGAAAGGGTACTGTTATGGCTGCTGAAACGAATGTTCTTTCCATCCCGGTGCGGATGGATACCGCCTCTTTCCGGGAGTTTTCCGCCTTTGATGTATTGACGCGGCAAAAGCGCTGGCGGCGGCCGCTGCTGTTCGCTGTGTTGATGGCAGCGTTTGCCATTATATGCTTTACGCAGGTCGGCCGGCGGGAGGGCGCAGCCCTGCTGGGCACCGTGCTGGCGGTCATCGGCGTAGGACTTCCGATCGTCTATTTTGCAACATTTTTCCAATCGGTAAACAAGCAGGCCAAACAGCTGAAACTTGAAACGCCGCGCGATGTGTACCGTGTGGAATTGTCGGACAGCGGTGTGCGCGTGCTGGAGGCAGGCAAACAGGATAAACAGAGCCTTGTCCAGCGCTATGAATGGGCACAACTGTACGGTGCATGGCGCACTTCCACCGCTGTGTATATCTATGTGGAAAGCGGCAAAGCTTACCTGCTGCCCGGTAAGCAGATTCCGGGAGGGCTGGATGCTGCATGGAAATTTGTACAGGAAAAGCTGCCCGCCGAAAAGCAGCACATTGTAAAATGATTTTGGCATAAAGGAGCGAAAAATCCATGGATAAAAAGCACGAAAATACCGTCTGGGTGCCCCATGCCGATACCTTGCCGGAACCCGCAGGCCCCGGCGTGACCCGCCGTATTCTGGCCTACAACAAGGGCCTGATGTGTGTGGAGAACACGTTTGAAAAGGGTGCGGTGGGCGCGCTGCACAGCCACCCCCACACCCAGATCACCTATGTGGTTTCGGGCCGCTTCCGCTTCACCATCGGCGGCGAGACCCGCGAAGTCACCGCAGGCGATACCATGCTGAAAACCGATTCCGTTATCCATGGCTGTGAAGCGCTGGAACCCGGTGTCCTGCTGGATATTTTTACCCCCATGCGGGAGGATTTTGTTTAACGCCAGGGTGCCAGGGTGTTTAAGCTCTTTGTATCGGAACCAGAACTTGCAGCGAAAGGCAAGCATAAACCAGGTTACCGCGCCCGACCAGGCCATGTGTGCAGCACACCTCAAATTGATCTGTAGGGAACGGTCTTGACCGTTCCGCAGCCTGGACATATGTGCCATTATGGCATGTGATGTTCTTTTGCCTTTATCACAAAATAAAATACGCAGCCAGTTTTCCTTGCTCCACAAAGGGAAAAACTGGCTGCGCATTTTTATATACTATTCTGTGATAGGGAAAAAATATCTGCTTTACTGCCCTTTTTCCAGCACTATAATGCGGTTGGAAATGTTGCGGATGGGGGCAATTTTGTTCAGGAGCTTGTAGATGGGCGCAAACTCGGCCATACCCTCGGCCAGGCTGTGCTCGGCAATAAAACGGAAGCCCGGCAGCAGGGCAGCCAAAGCCTGCCCGTTCTTGATGCCCCAGGTGAACTTGGCGTGGCTGCCCTCGATGGATTTTTCTTTCACGAGCTTGACCATAGCGGGGCTCATGATCTCCACCAGTACGGTGGTGCGGGCAAAGCGCTGGGCAATCACGGCAAAAATGTGCTGCACATCCGCCTGTGTCAAGTACATGGTCAAACCCTCGATAATAACCAGCGCGGGGGTGTTCTGCTCCTCAATTTTGGCGCCCCAGTCGTCCATGGCTGACATGGCAATCTGGGAGATGCTGCCGCTTTCCGGCAGAAGTTTTTGACGCACCGCAATCGTTTCTGGCAGGTCCAGATTGTACCAGTGGGCATAGCCCTGCATACGGTAACAGCGGGTATCCAGCCCGCAGGCAATGTTGACCACCACCGTGCCGGGGTGCTGTGCCAGGTACGCGGAAACCAGTTTGTCCAGCACCAGGGTGCGGGCGATCACGCCGTTGTGCATGGCGGCGTCCTTGTCAGCAAGGTCAAAATTGTAGTCCAGTTGCTGCAGCAGCCGCACGGCGGTGTCATCGTGGATCGCGCCGCGGGTCTGGCTTTCCTTTGCGCGGGCATACAGGGTTTGCAGCATGGTTTCCGGCACACCGGACAGGGTGATTTTTTCCATATGCAATCATCTCCATAGATGAATTAAAATATACTAACTTACGGTCTGATAAAACGCCGCTTTACAGGCGGCGGAAAATTTAATAAAAACATTGTAGCATAAAAGGCAGAAAGAGAAAAGTAAAAGTTAAAAGAGGTTCTTTCTTCATGATTCTTTATCATTGCGCTTTGCCCTGCTTCAAATTGCTGCGCCCTTATTCTTAATTTCTAATCAAACCGTATTTCCTTTCGCCCCGCCGTGTGGTACAATATCCCCGTTGAAAAACAAGGATAAGGGGAGAGGAAAACAAACCATGAAAGACGAGAAAAAGCGTGCCTCCGGCACAACGGACCTGACAACGGGGCGGCCGCTGGTGCGCATTCTGCTGTTTGCGCTGCCGCTGGTATTGGGCACCTTGTTCCAGCAGCTGTACAGCTTTGCCGATACCGTAATTGTGGGGCGCTGCCTGGGTACCGAGGCGCTGGCCGCGGTGGGCAGCACTTACTCGCTGAACTTTTTGATCCTGGGCTTTGTACAGGGGGCCTGCGTGGGATTTGGCATCCCGGTAGCGGAAGCGTTTGGGGCCAAAAACCGGGATGACCTGCACCGGTATCTTTCCAACGGGGCATTGCTGTGTGTGGTGCTCAGCGTAGTGTTTACCGTGCTTACCACCCTGTTTGCCGCGCCGCTGCTGCAGCTGATCCATACACCAGAAGATATTTTTGACGCTGCGGTGCTGTATATCCGTATTATCTTTATCGGTATCCCGGCTACTGTGCTGTACAACTATTCGGCCAGCGTGCTGCGCAGTCTGGGCGATTCGCGCCACCCGTTCTACTTTTTGCTGGCGACCAGCGTATTGAACATTGTGCTGGACTGGGTGCTGATTGTGCCCTGCGGCATGGGGGTGGATGGCGCGGCCATTGCCACGGTGGCCAGCCAGCTGTTGAGCGGCATACTGTGCACCTGGTGGTTCTTTGCCCGCGTGGAGGACATCCACTTTACCCGCGAGAACCTGAAATTTTCCGCCCCGCATTGCAAGCGGCTGGCTTACATCGGGCTGCCCATGGGGTTTGAATATTCGGTTTCGGCTATCGGCGCGGTCATCATGCAGGATGCCATTAACCTGATGGGCAGCGTGGCCGTGGCAGCCCAGACGGCGGGCGAAAAAATCCGCCAGATGTTCACCTTGCCGATGGAAAGCGTTGGCATGGCGATGGCTACCTATGTGGGCCAGAACCATGGTGCCCACCGCACCGACCGCATCAAGCAGGGCATCCGGGATGGCTGCCTGGTGCAGCTGTGCTATTGCGCTGCGGCGTGGGTGGTCATTTATCTGTGCAAGCCTTTTGCCGTGGCGCTGGTTCTGGGCGATGCCGACCCCGCCGTGACCGCCGGTGCACTGGAATATCTGAGTGTGATCAGCGTGCTGTTCTGCTTCCACGGCTTGCTGATGATCTTCCGCAACACGCTGCAGGGCCTTGGATTCAGCACCCAGGCGGTTATTTCCGGCGTGGGCGAACTTTTGGGCCGCAGCCTGGGTGGCTGGCTGGCCGTGCACAAACTTGGCTATTTCGGCATCTGCATTGCCAACCCCTTTGCCTGGGCCTTTGCATTGTGCTACTGCGTGGTAATGGTAGTGCTGAAAATCAGGAAAGAGGATGCGGAAACTGCTTTTAATTAGAAATCAGCAATGAGAAATTAGAAATTGAAATAGGGCAGGGCCTGGTGCGGAATGGCACCGGGCCCTGCTTTACTTATAATTCCTAATTTCTAATGGAGATACCTCCTAACGAACCTCAGACTCCCATATAATGCACCGCGTTATAAATGCTGATCAAAATAATAATGCCCATCAATACCAGGAACAGCTTGTCCACGGCGCGGTTGCTCATCCGCTTGTTCAAGGCGCGGCCGGCAATGCCGCCGCCGATGCCGCCGGCAATCATCAAAACCAGGGCGGGCAGGGTGAATTCCGGCACGCTGTGGGTGATAAGGGTGGTCAGCAGGCTGGTGATCTGGCTGAACAGAATGATGTACAGGCTGTTCTGTGCAGCGGTCTTGGTTTCCATGCTGAAGAAGTAGAACAGCACAACCAGATTGATGGGGCCGCCGCCAATGCCCAAAAAGCTGGACATCAGCCCCAGCACCAGGCCAATGATAACGCAGAATGCCGGGTTGGTAATATGCTTGCCCTGGATGCGCGCCTTGAACAAGGTGTACACAAAAGTGCCAATGGTGATAATGGCCAGGCAGATCGACTGCACCGCGCCAACCGTGTTGGGGTTGGGGAACATGCCCGCAATGGTGCTGAACAGCTGTTTGCCCACAACGCCGCCCACTGCAGCGCCAATGGCCAGCGGCGTGCCGGTGCGGAAATCCACCCGGTTATCGCCAGCGGCAATGTTTTTGCCCACGGTGTAGCAGCTCATGGAAAGCACGGTGCACCCCGAAAGAAAACTGATGGTTGCCACGCTGGCAAGGCCCAGCATATCCAGCACCGGCTTGATGATAACACCGCCGCCAATGCCGCAGATCGCCCCCGCAATGGACGCAAAAAAACTGACACAGAAAAACAAAATCGAACTCATGCGCCTTTTCCTCCTCTGGTATATTGATTTTGATAAATTTATCATACCGTTTTGGAGGAATGCCAAACTACCATAAATAAGAGCACTTGTGTCGAAAAATCGACAACCATGCTCTGCGGCCTTGAGGAAAAACTGTATTTTGTGGTATAGTTTATCTGTAAAAATCCACCGGGGGGCACACCATGCAAAACCTGAACTTTTTGATCAAGCCTGCATCCAGCCAGTGCAACATGCGCTGCCGTTACTGCTTTTATGCTGACGAAGCCGCCGTGCGCTGCGGCCAGAGCGCCGCAGGCATGACCCGCCCCGAAGCCGAAACTTTGATTCGCGCTGCCTTTGCCGCTGCGGAACCCGGCGCACAGGTCAGTTTTTCGTTCCAGGGCGGCGAGCCAACGCTGGCCGGGCTGGACTTTTTCCGCTTTTTTATGGCTAAAGCCGCGGAACTGCGCCCGGCCGGGGTGCACATCAATTACGCGCTGCAAACCAACGGCCTTGTGCTGAATGATGAATGGGCCGAGTTCCTGGCCGCCAACCAGGTGCTGGTGGGCATCTCGCTGGATGGCACCAAGGAGCTGCACGATAACACCCGCCTGGATGCCAAGGGCAAGGGCACCTGGAACCGCGTGACCGCCGCGCTGCGCGTTCTGCAAAAGCATAACGTGGAAGTAAATCTGCTGTGCGTGGTCAACCGCGCGGTGGCCCGCAGCCCGCAAAAGGTCTATGCTTCGCTGAAAAAACTGGGCGTTCGGCATTTGCAGTTCATTGCCTGCCTGGACCCCATTGAGGGCGAGCGCGGTGCGCAGCCCTGGGCACTGACGCCGGAAGCATACGGCAAGTTCTTGTGCGGGTTGTTTGACGTTTACTACCGCGACTGGGCCAACGGCGACTACACCAGTGTGCGCCTGTTTGACGATTACATCCACATGGCGATGGGCATGCCCGCGGGCACCTGCGCCACCTCCGGCAGCTGCGGCGCTTATTTTGTGGTGGAGGGCGACGGCACCGTGTACCCCTGCGACTTTTACTGCCTGGATGAGTGGAAGATGGGCCGCATTGGGGAGCAGAGCATTCCGGAGCTGGCCAACAGCGAAAAAGCCCGCCTGTTTTTGCAGCAGGGCGAGCGCAAACCCGATGCCTGTGCCGACTGCCGCTGGTACAGCCTGTGCCACGGCGGCTGCAAGCGCGACTGGGTGGAGCACGATGGCAAGCTGGAAAACTACTCCTGCCCCGCGTTCAAAGAGTTTTTTGCCTATGCTGAGAGCCGGATTTTGGAAATTGCACGGGCGGAAGCGGAATACTATCGGAGGTAGGAGTTAGGAAGTAGGAGTTAGGAGTTTTTTCGGCGGGGCAAAGGTGCGGCGCGGAAAAATTAGTAATTAGAAATTATAAATAGGGCAGGGCCCGATGCGTGGTTGCATCGGGCCCTGTTTTTTGTATGAATCGAAGATAGAAACTGATAAAAGCGGCTGGATAAAATCCATCTTGAAGTGATGCTATGTTCAATGCTTAAAATTATTTTTCTGCCGGCATCCAGCTTGCCAGCATTTGCTCAATTTTTGCCTGCATCTCGGTTACGGTGTGGCGGCGGGCGCGGGCACAGAGCTGGGCTTGTTGGCCGCAAATCAGGCAGGGGCGGTACTGCGGGCGGGAAAGTTTGTACCCTTCGCTGTCCAGCACATCAATATCAAACAGGCGGCCCAGCGGGTGGGTCTCCTCAATATTCTGCATCAGCTGTTTGCAAAAAGCGGCATCGGCGTTTACGCAGAGCAGCATTTCATCCCCGGTGGCGGCCAGTGTTTCATGCCGTGCCAATACCTCAATGTCTGCCATTTGCAGGGCACGATTGATCTCCAGAACACCGTCCGAGTAGAGCGCGTACAATTCCTCATTCGTTTTGATCGGGCCGGGAATGTTCAGGCAAAAGGAGATCAGCGTGTTGTGGTAGCGGTCCAGCGTGCTTTGCTGCAGGGCGGCGCGCACCTCCCGGCAGTGGAGCATTTCCGCCAAAGTAACTTCGGTTCCGTTCATCGTGCTTCTCCTTTCCCGGCGTGCTGTGCAAGCGGTACAAATTTACGGTAACAGGCCAGCTTTTCCAAAAACAAAGCGGCGGCCAGCAGATCAGCTGACCCACCGGGGCTGATATTGCGGCGGATGCATGCCTCATTCAGGGCAAACAATTTGGGCTCGGCACCGGAGGCAAACGCACCGCCCTGCGCCAACAGGGCCGCTGCCTGTGCCTGCAGCCATTGCAGATCGTTCATGCTGCCGCGGCTTAAAATGCAGGTATCCTGCAATTCCGCCATGCTTACCAGCAGAACCTGAAGCTTTGCCTTTTCGGGCGCGGTATCCTGAGCCCGCAGGCTGCACAACAGCGGGTAGAGCTGCTGCATCAAAAGGGGAAATCCCTGTTGTGCCTGCCCGCGGATGCCCCGCACGCCGTGCTGCCGGTACAGCCGCTCACCGTGGGCCAGCGGTTCCCGCCGCTCCATGGCGGCAAACTCGCGTTCCAGCGGCTTTCGGGTCATCTCCTGCGTATAGCGGGCGAGCATCTGCGGGGAGAATCCCCCGCTTTGTGCTGCACATTGCCCGGCAGCTGCCGCCAAAATCCCGAAGGTGAAAATTGCGCCCTTATGGGTGTTTACACCGCCGGTGGCTGCGCGCATGGCAATTTCCGCCGCCATCCCGATGGGGCGCAGCGCCGCAAAAAGCCGTTCCGGCGTATCCTGCCATTTTGCGCCCAGCTCATACATGGCGGCGATATAGGGGGCAATGGCAGCGGCGCTTTTCTCAAAGGTATGGCAGTTCATATCGGTGTGTGCGCCATTATCGTGGATATCCACCAGCCCCGGCTTGGGGGTGGTATACACCTCTTCCAACAGGGCTTCAAACACAAAGCGAGCAATCATTGGCGGACCTCCTGCAGATAGCGCCATGTGGTTTCCGGGGTGAGCTTTTTCACGGTTTTCCAATCGCCCGCCGCCAGTGCAGCGCGAACAACACTTGCACTGATGGGGCCGCCATCGGATTCCAGCCGCGGCAGTTCGGCCACGGTAATGCCATAGGCGGGGAGTTCACGCTTCAAGCACTCGTTATACTGCGCCGTCACACCGCAGGCGGGTTCTGTGCCCACAAAGCGGCGGGTGATGCCCAGCGCGGGCGCAATCTGACAGCCAAAAATGCGGATGTCCAGCGCACAGTTAATGCCGAACGCCCCGGCTTTATCCTTAATAAAGTAAGTAGGGAAAACGGCAGGGGAAATCAGGTAGTCCGATGCGCTGTGTACAATGACGTTTGGCAGATCGGCAGCGCCGCGGCGCACCATTTCCATCCGCTGCGCGGTGGTGAAAGTTCCCTGTTCCTGTGCCAGCACAAACAAATGCAGCCAATCGCACTGCGCGGCGGCCTGTTCCACCAGCCAGCGGTGCCCCCTGGTGAACGGGTTGCAGTTGGCCACCACCGCGCCGATGCACCCCTGTGTAGCGGTGCTTTCGGCTTTCAGCTGCTCTATATAGTGTGCCAGCCCGCCGCGGCAGTTTTCCATCAGCAGCACGTGATCCGTGCATTCCACCTCATACAGCCCCATGCCTGCAAACAGCTCCCGGTTCTGCGGTTTAGTGAAGAGAAAATAGTGGGAGATGCCGGTTTCAAACAGATGGGCGACCAGCTCGGTCATGACGGTGCCCAGCAGGTTCTGCCCACGGCAGGCCGGGTCAACGGCCACGCACTTGATCACATTGTTGTGGCAGGAACCGCACGCCATGATGCCGCTTTCATTTTCCAGCGCCACTGTATAGGTGATGCTTTCATCATAATCCAGCCCCTGGCGGTGCAAAAAGTCCACAAGCTGCTGTTTTTCCAGGCCCACAAACGGTGTACCGATGCGCAGTGATAAATCTTCCATAGTTTCTCCCATACAAAAGGGGGCCTGCCGTGCCCGGCAGACCCCCTGGGTTTCGGTTGCTGACGGGAAAATTCACGCAGCCACGGGTTTAATCTTCAAAGGTGAACGGCTTGATTTGGCGTACCACATCCATGATCGTGCCGTCACGCGCCTCAATGATGCCAACCACACGGTCCGCAAACTGAACGGGCTGGGGCTCACCGGCAATCTTGTAAGCGATGTCGCGCAGTTCCTCAATGGTCTTGAGGGGCACACAGTCGGCAGCCTGCAATGCTTCCAACAGGTCGGGGCGGGCGGGGTTGACCGCAACGCCGTAATCCGTCACAACAACGTCCACGCTTTCGCCGGGGGTGGTAACGGTGGTAACATCGGTGCAGACAGCCGGGATGCGGCCCTGCAGCAGCGGCGAAATGACGA
>CAVFVI010000006.1:56613-114127 GCA_963626055.1 Acutalibacteraceae bacterium | reverse complement strand
ACGAAACAGTGAACGCAAATTTCGCTTTGTGCGAAATGAAGGATGCATCAATAGCTGGAGGCAGGCATGAGGTATTATATAGCGGACTGCCACTTTTATCATAGAAATCTGCTCACGGAGATGGATAATCGTGGTTTTGAATCTGTGGAACAGATGAACGAAGTAATGATAGAAAAGTGGAATAAGAAAGTGCATGCCCACGATGAAGTTGTGATCCTTGGTGATTTCTCGCTGGGCAGCGGGCAGGAAACAAATCAGATTTTACATCGATTAAAAGGCAAACTTTATCTGATTCGTGGAAACCACGATGACAGGTACTTAAAAGATAAAGACTTTGATGCCTCTCGATTTATGTGGATCAAAGACTATGCGGAAATCCATGACAATAAGCGTAAAATCGTGCTGATGCACTACCCGATTTTCTGCTATAACGGTCAGTTCCGGCGTGGACCGGATGGAACACCTTTGACTTATATGCTGCACGGACATATCCATAAGACGGAAGACCAAGTGCTGGTGGACAGGTTCTGTGCAGAAACCAGAGCGAACATGCGAAAGAGTGCCCATCGGGAGGAAGCACAGCCGATACCGTGCCAGATGATCAACTGCTTCTGTATGTATTCGGATTACACGCCGCTTACTCTGGAGGAGTGGGTGGAATGTGATGAAAGGCGGCAGAATTAGAAAAAATGTAGTGCAGAGATGCTGAAGGCGCTTGAAATGTTCTCGGACGATTTTATGAGTGAAAAAAGTGGAGAAGAGATTCAAACTGCAGTGAAAAGAATGCTTTCCAAGGCAGGAGACATTGCGAGAGGAGAGGCAGAGTATATGAGCTATGAAGATGTTTTTGAAAGCGACATGTAGTCTATTGAGCAAACTGGGGATATGGGGATATATAAATGGTGTATATTCGGGAGTATAGCATTGAAGAGGAATGCGATGTTAGTTATGTGAGGCCTCGAAGGATAGCTTGTTGTCCAGACTGTGGAGAAAGAATGCGTGTTCATGGAACTTGCAGACGAAAAGCTATTATATCGCAGAAAATAAAAATCTTTGTATTAAGGGTTTTAGCGTGCAAAAAATGCAGAAAAACACATAGAGAACTTCCAGACTTTATTATTGGGTATAAAAGGTATAGCTGTGATGATTTCTGCGAAATCATAGCAGATGAGAAAAGTTATACATGTGAATCCAGTACAAGAATTCGAATGATGAAGTGGCTAAAATGGCTTCTAGAAGAAACAAAAGATTTCAAAAATGAGTTGCTCAGAAAACAACTTGAAATTTTCGAATTAGCAGGAAAATTAAGCAGAACAATAAAGATGCTGCTGACCAACGTAGAAAGCCATAAAAGACTACACAGCATTGTATCGCCATGACAAAATAGTTGCGTAAAACTATACTGAGGACAATCTACAGAAGGTGAGGTTGTCCGATATGAAGAACACAAATTTACAAAATGAGGCTATTCCGGGAGCAGTATCATTCTGCGGTGGTATTGGGATTCTTGAATACCAGTATGTATTTGAGGAAAGGTTAGAGAAAGAAGAAACAACACCGGAAACAGGAAAATCATTTCTGGATTTAAAGCGAGATCTTCCTGTTGTGGGAAGTCGGAGAGTTCCAACGTATAAAAAACTGCTGCAGGAGGGGCAAGCAATCATAGCTACAACGAGCATCGGAAATGCAAAACTTTCTGCGTATCAAAATGGCTATGCTGTTTATGAAGACGGAATGCGGAGAACCGTTATGCCGATTCATAAGTATGGAGATTACCACTATTATTTTCAGGATGGAGTACATGTGTGTATTCCTGAAAATGAATTTGAAAATTTGCGCTGGGAACTTCGCCTCCTGATGGAGGGCGAATCTAGGCTTGAATATAACCGTAAAAATTGTGCCTTAAGGCATGAAGCATTTGCTTTGCAAAATGATGGGACGGATTGGTGCGCAGCAGTTATGGTGGACTTCGATAATAAGCATATGCTTCGTTTTTTGGCGGATGAGGAGTGGAAATGTCTATATTTGGCAATCAAACGCTTATCCCGTAGACAAAAAGAAGTGGTGATGCTGCATTTCTATAAGGAAATGGATTTGGATGAAATTGCTGAAGATTGGGGTTGTGATGTTGCTCTGATTATAGAAATTCTGGAGTTCGCACTTGACCGACTGCGCAAGTACTTCAAGGTGAATCGACATAATAAATTCTTTTGAAAGTGTAGAGGAAAATGTTATGTCGAGGTTTAAATTTGATCCGATTGATGTTCAAGAAAAGAATTGTGCGGTGTGGAGCGAAAAAACGTTACGAAATTCAAACAGAATTCGAGTTGTGGTATACTGCCGTGTTATAGTAGATTACGAAGAAAATCAAAAGGAATTTTATAATAGTGTCATCGATGACCATCTAAGCTGAAAGTTTACTGGAATCTATATGGACAAGGTTATTTCGGGTATTGGCAGAGAGCCTTATGCGGAATTTAACCGTATGATGGAGAACGCTGCCAATGATGAAAAAGAAAAACGTCGCAAATTGTACCTTTATAAATGAGAATTTTGTCGCAGAAATTCCAATTGAAGCTGAGAAAATTGTCGCAAGCTTTACCTTGAAAAGCAAGAATTTTGTTATTAGACCGTTGATAATTGGGCCGCGATATGGTAAGATACTAGTGAAAACACGGATAAGGAGGAGCGTATATGCTGTATCGAAAGGCCTATGACAAGCTAAAAATGTGGAAACAGCAAAAGAATCGAACTGCACTCTGTATTCAAGGCGCACGACAAATTGGAAAGACCACGGTAGTGCGTGAATTCGGAAGAAATGAATATAAATGCTTTATTGAGTTCAACTTTGTTTCCGATACGGATGCAAGGAGAGTGTTCGATGGGAATCTCGATGCGAATACTATTATTGAGGGATTGTCGGCACTGGCGAGGAAACCATTGATTCCGGGAAATACGCTGATTTTATTCGATGAAATCCAGGAATGCCCCAATGCCAGAACTGCAATCAAGTTTTTGGTTGAGGATGGACGCTTTGACTACATTGAGACGGGTTCACTTTTGGGTGTAAAGAATAAAGTGGTTCGTTCATTGCCAGTTGGATTTGAAGAATTATATACAATGTATCCAATGGACTTTGAAGAGTTTATTCTTGCAAACGGAGTTCAGCGGACAACAATTGATACAATGCAAAAAGCATACAATGTAAAGACACCTGTTTCTGATATCATTCATACAACACTGAGAAAGTTGTTCTATTCTTATATTATTGTTGGCGGAATGCCAAAGGTTGTTCAAACCTATGTTCAAACACACGATATAGGACGAGTACTTAAAGAGCAAAATGAAATTCTTGATTTGTATAGGCAGGATATTTCTAAGTATGCGGCAGAAAATGACAGACCTAAAATCAGAGCAATTTTCGATTCGATTCCCTCTCAGTTGAACGAAAAGAATCGTCGTTTTACAGTGAGTAGTCTAAAAGCAAGTGCGCGCCTTGATCGATATGAAGATAGTTTTAATTGGCTGGTCGATGCAGGAGTTGCAAATCCTTGTTACAATATTGAGGAACCCAAGGCTGCTTTAAAGTTGAATGAAAAACGCAGTTTTTTTAAGTTATATGCAGGGGATACGGGACTGCTTTGCGCTCTTTCGATGGATAATATCCAATTCAGCATTTTGCAAGGCGATTTAAGCGTAAATATGGGCAGTATTCTGGAAAATGTAATGTCCCAGATGTTTGTCGCAAATGGCTTCTCTTTGCACTATTTTGACACAAAAAGATATGGCGAGTTGGATTTTGTGATGCAGGAAGGAACTACTATTGATTTGGTAGAAATTAAGTCAGGTAATGACTATAAGAAGCACGCTGCGCTTAATAAAGTTTTGGCGGTAGAAGAATGGAAAGCAAAGCAGGCCATTGTTTTCTGTAAAGATAATGTTCAGGTAGAAGATGGAATCTTATATCTTCCCTGGTATATGGCGATTTTTTATAAGCAAGAACAACTCTCTGAAGGATTAACTTACGAAGTGGATTTGAGTGGACTTTGAGGGCGTATAAGGGATTCAATGAAGTGGAGACAATCAAATGCATAAAAAAGCTGATTCTGTGAATATCTGGAGCAGATATCTTAAAGGAACGCCTGCCCAGGAGATATATACCCGGTACAAGAAAGCACTTTCTGAAGAAAGTAGAGCAATGCAGTTTTCACAAAAGATGGAGTTCTATTTGATGGCAAAGGATGACGATGAGTTGATGGCTGCAATAGCATGTTTTACGCCGCTTCAAATAGATACTGTCTTAAGAGGGTTGCACAAAATGATTTGTAATGATCCAACAATTGTAACAGGTATGAAGAATGTGCACCAAGAAGAAAAAATGAACGCATTTCTAAAAAAGACAGTTCAGTATTGGGAAGCAGCAGAAGACGAAAAAGTCAATGAGGCGATTGGAACTTTTACGAATTTTGAAAAAATCACATTGCTTCGGGTGCTCCATAAGCAGTGTATCCCTAGTAAGCTATAGCTTCATTGCAAGTATCTAGTCGAAAGTGAGTGAGAGTATGATTGTATCAGAATTAAAAATTTATAACTTTCGTCAGTTCAAATCGGTGAACAACAAGCCTGGATTACAAATTTCTTTTCACAAGGGATTAAACGCGCTAATCGGTGAAAACGATTCAGGGAAAACTGCTGTAATTGATGCGTTAAAATTAGTCTTATTGACACAGAGTAATGAGTATATTAGGCCCTCAGATGAAGATTTTTATAAGCCTGTTGGTGGGAATGTGTGCTCAGAGTTCAAAATCGACTGCACGATTTCAGAGTTTACACAGAACGAAGCAAAAAACTTTATCGAATATCTTTCATTCAGCAGGACTGAAAATTGCATTAAATATACGCTTGAACTTCATTATCACGCCTGGAAAGAAGGAAACAAGATTTATCAAGAGTTGCGTGTGGGCGATATAGATGATGGAATTTCGATTGACGGAAAAGCAAGAGAATTGCTGAAAGCCGTTTATTTGAAACCCCTCCGTGATGCCGAACGGGAAATGAGTTCCGGACGTGGTTCGAGAATCTCACAAATACTTCTCAATCACCCTGTTTTCAAAGATAAAAAAGAACATGCAGTTCTCGATATTTTTCGAGATGCGAATAAACGTATAGAGGATTATTTTACAAATAATACGGATGGAAAACGTATTCTCCAGACGATTCGCAATAATTTAGAGTCGTTTAGTGATAAAGGCCAAGCAAGTAATGCAGAATTGAAAACTTCGGATATTCAGCTTAAAGCTATACTTGAGTCACTGTCATTGAATGCCCCGGAGATTAACCCTGGACTTGGAGAATTGAATCTGCTATTCATTGCGGCAGAGTTGTTGCTCCTTAAAGATGATACAGATGGAGGCTTGAAACTGGCTCTAATTGAAGAATTGGAAGCCCATTTGCATCCGCAAGCGCAACTTCGGCTAATCAGTTATCTCCAGAATGAATATAACGAGAACGATGTTCAAATTATCATATCCACACATAGCCCTATTCTGGCATCAAAAATCAACCTCAAGAATTTGATTTTAATGAAAAATGGCACTGGATATGATTTGGCGGAGGGGAAAACAGGGTTACAAAAGGGTGATTATCTGTTTCTCCAACGTTTTCTTGACTCAACAAAAGCCAATTTGTTTTTTGCTAAAGGTATCATAATGGTCGAAGGCGATGCAGAGAATATTTTGATACCTGTCATTGCAGATATTCTAGGCTATCCATTGGAAAAATACGGTATATCCATTGTAAATGTTGGAAGCACAGCTTTCCTTCGGTATAGTAGAATTATGGTGAGAAAAGACGGTGCAGATATTGGAATGCCGGTTTCCGTAGTAACGGATTGCGATGTAAAACCGGAGTATATTATCAATCCGGCAACACACAATAAGGAATTCAACGACAAGGAAACTGAATCGGTACAGGCGCAAGAAGAAAAAAATAGTAAGTATACAACTGGTTCTGTCTGTGGTTTTACTTCTCCTCGATGGACGCTTGAATATTGTATTGCTATGAGTTGCATTTCAGAAGATTTTCATAAAGCAGTTCATTATGGAAAGAAAATTCTATATGCACAAGAGTATATTTCGCTGACTAATGCCAAAATTGGTGAAGCTAATCATGACGTTGATGTAGAAGTACAAAAGTGGAAGGGGCTATCTCATGCTGAGAGCGCATACCATATTTATGATTTGATGCTTAATGGTGAAGGAAAAAGCAGCTTGAAAGCGATTGTTGCGCAGTGTTTGGCTTCGATTTTGCGCTGGAAAACATCTATAATTCCAGATGGGCTAACACAGGAAAAAATGTTCGACCTCGATTTATATGGTTTCAAAACCGACGAAGATAAGAAAGCAACATTGAAATCCAAAATCGAAAGCGATCCATTTTTAAGCTATATTGTAAATGCCATCAAGTATGCAGCAGGAGAAACGGTGTAGATAAGGGGGCGTCTATAATGGAATGGCAAATTTCCAGTCGAGATATTCAATCCGTAGAGGAACTCCTTTTGCCGTATGGTGCACACTTTCCGGAGGATGCAAGAAATGTTATACGATGCTGGAATTCAACTGATGTGGCGGCCTGCCCGGGGAGTGGAAAAACGACAGTTCTCCTTGCAAAGCTGAAGCTATTGGCTGATAGAATGCCACTTGAGAATGGTGAGGGAATCTGTGTGCTTTCCCATACAAATGTTGCTGTCGATGAAATCAAAAAACGACTTTCCGATTATGCGGATAGGATTCTTGGCTATCCGAACTATATGGGAACAATTCAATCCTTCATTGATAGATTTGTGACGATGCCATATCTACGAAATGTTTCCGGACGAAACGTGCAGGTCGTTGATGGTTTCACTTACGCTCAGCATATTCTGAGCAAAATTGAATGTAATAAGAAGTATTACGCATTAAAATATATAATTGAATTTAACTTTAAGCCGGGAAATCAATTTAAAACAAAAACAGATTATATACAGGCATTGTACATACGAGGAGATGGAGCCCTTTGTATAGGAAAACAGAGTAAACCGTTAGCGAGTGCTAAAAGATGTTCTACTGAGCAATACAAAAAGCTGTTGATGGATATTCTCAAAGAAGAGGGTATAATACGGTATCAAGATGCCTATACATGTGCCCAAGTTGCCATTAATGAATTACCAACAGAATATACAGACTTTTTTTCATCACGATTTCGATATGTGTTTATTGATGAGTATCAAGACTGTAATAATATTCAGAGACAAGCGCTAGATTCAATATTTGATTCTACAAAATGTGTGGTATTTAAGATTGGGGATTCAGATCAAGCAATCTATAATTCGGAAGAAAATATAACGCCAGACTGGGTGCCTCGGTCGGGTTTCTTATCACTTATGACTTCTTGCAGATTCAGTCAAGAAATTGCTGATGTGGTTTGCAAGCTAAAGAGAGATGATAAAGGCATCGTGACGCTTGCCGGAGAAACGGGTGTTAAACCAGTGCTGCTTATTTTTTCTCCTGAGAAAATTGACAAAGTTATCGCCGGGTTCATCTCTGCGTTGGAGACCCATGGCCTTTCTGACAAAAACGGAACATACAAAGCTATTGGTGCAATCAGGAATGAGAATGCGTCTGGGTTGAAAATTGGCAGCTATTGGTCTGAATTTGATGGAGCGACAAAAAAGAAAAGCGAATATAATTATTGGACGTTAGTGGATGAGATTGTTCAATCTTTATCTGACGGAAAATTATACAAGACAGAACAAATTGTTCGTAAACTTTTGTGTCGAGTATTTCACTATACTGGAATAAGGAATCCTACATCGGGGAAAGATTATACTCTAACAACAATCAAAAAAGTTCTCGAAGATAGGTACAGAGAGCCGTATCGTCAATGGATATATGAAATGTCGATTCTGCAAAAAAATGATAGACAAGCAGTAAATCAAGTGGTAAGAAAAAAGATAAACGAATTATTGAAAATCAACAATCCCAAAACAACTGATATATTTGCTGACCTTCCAGAGCACTTTCTTGACGAGTCTGCTGTTATAAGCTATACCAGTTCGCCTGAAAAGAACGTGTTGATTGATTCGATTAGAGGACGTCGGATTGTGTTTGATACCATTCACGGAGTCAAAGGTGAAACACACGATGCTACTCTGTATCTTGAGACTGATAGAAAAGGGGCATCGGATTTGAGCCGAATTCTTCACTGTTTTGGTGTCGGAAAACAAGGAAATTCTACGCTATATGATTACAGTCGCAAACTTGCATATGTTGGCATGAGCAGGCCTAAAAAACTACTGTGTGTAGCAATGCAGGCGAAAACATACGAAAAAGCCAAAAGAGTGTTTGAACATGAATGGGAAATCGTTGATTTGAGGGATGAAACCGAAATTTAAGAGGTAATAAACTCGGTTTTGTTATAAAAGGAACTTGTTATATTTGAAGGTTTCATAAGTGAAAGGATGAACTGGATAACTTTAGGACAAAAAATTTGAAGGATTCAAAAATACTTTTGCATTTTGTGGCCACATTTAGTTGAATAATAAAACGAAAATATGTAATAAACGGGACTTTTTGAATGGAGAAAAGAGACTGAAGCACATCCGAATAAGTGCTATTCTGAGCGAATTGACGTGTTTTACAATGCGTTGGTTCGCTCTTTTTTGAACTCACCGGGGGCCGGGGTCACTTCTCTACGGTGAAGTCACACGGAGACCGGTGGCCCCTTTCCTGTGAAAATCCGCAAAATTGCTAGGCCGGGGGTCTGGCAATTACGGCGCAAAATGAAACTGAAAAATGTACAGGCATCGGAGCTGCGGTTCCGGTGCCTTTCTTTTTCCCCGAAATGAACCAAAGTACACGAAAACCTATGAGTTTTTCTGGCTTTCGTGTACTTTAGCTTGTTCCGGGAGGAGCAAGGGCGAGCGAAAATCGGCCGCCGCAAAAACGAACTAACCTGGCGGAGCAGAGCCGATTTCCACTTCGCCGCTTTTCGCATGAATTATGAGATTTTTCTAAGAAACCGCCGAAGAAACGGCGAAAAATGAGAGGAAGGTGAGGACAGATGGAAGATTACACGGCTGAGATGATCAAGGACATGGCGTTTTCGTTCTGTCCTCAGTGTGGCACGGCAATCATACCGAATCACAAAGGCAGACCCCGGAAGTTCTGCTCACCGGAATGCCGGTCTAAGTGGAACAACACACATCCGAAGCCGGAAAACTGGAAAACGGTGCGGTCGAAGATCTGCCCTGTGTGCGGAAAGGAGTTTTCCTACCGCCACCAATACGGTCTGCCAAGGAAATATTGCAGCCGGGCCTGTGCCAACCGTGGCAGAGGAAGGGAGGCAAAAGATGCAGCCGTTGAGTATTGAACGGAATGTCAGAAGAAACGGTGTCCGAATGGACTGTGTTTTTGAGGGGACTGCGTTTGATGCTGCCAGGGAGCAGGTGAGAACGCTGCGGCTTTCTGGAACGAAACTTTCTCAGATCGCAGAGCAGACGGGAATGCCTGTGGAACAGGTGATGGATTACTGCCGGGAACTGGGACTGCCGGAAACGGGAAGCTGCCATCTGGTGCCGCCGGGGCAGATAAAAGAGCGCAGATGTCCTATCTGCGGAAGAATCATCGGGCAGAGCGGAAGAGGGGCTCCGAGAAAATATTGCTCGGATGAGTGCTATGCCGAATATGAGCGCAGGCATTATACGGTGATGTGTCAGCTATCAGTGGTGCGGATCTTCCACCCGTAGACATCATTACCTTCGGCAGTCCTTGTCAGGATATGTCCATCGCTGGCAAAAGAGATGGTCTGGATGGTTCACGGTCCAGCCTGTTTTATGAAGCAATCCGAATCGTGAAGGAAATGAGGTGTAAGACCAATGGAGAAAAACCGCGTTGGATCTGCTGGGAAAACGTGCCGGGAGCTTTCTCGTCAAACTCCGGCAGCGACTTCAAAGCAGTCCTCGAAGCCGTCATCGGTGTTAAAGAACCGGCCGCCACGGTGCCTGCGCCTGACAAAAAAGGATGGCCGGATGCTGACTACTATGTGGGAGACGGATGGAGCGTCGCGTATCGAGTTCTTGATGCACAGTGGTGGGGCGTACCCCAACGCAGAAAACGAATCTTCCTTGTCGCAGATTTTGCAGACCAGAGTGCCCCAAAGGTACTATTTGAGTCCGAAGGCGTGTCTGGGTATTCTGCGGAGAGCTTCCGTGCGTGGCAAAGAACTGCCTGCGGTGTTGAAAGCGGCACTGGAACGACAGGCGGAACAGGAAAAATCTGCCTGAACGATCAGGGCGGCGCACAGATGGATGTTTCTGAAGATGTGACCGGAACGCTTCGGGCGCAGGAACATGGACATCAGCCATGTGTTCTGGAAGCGGCCGGTTTCTGTACGGAACATTCCGCCAATGCCAGAAGTATCGGATACGAGGAAGAACGCTCACCGACCCTCCGGGCTGGGGTCGTGCCTGCTGCCATCGCGCTGGAAAATCATCCTGCTGACAGCCGGGTGAAAATTTCCGAGGACGGCAAGGTGCAGACGCTGACGAGCCGGTGCGGTACGGGCGGCGGCAATGTTCCGCTTATCATGGATGGCGCGGAAGATACGGTGCCGGTCACACTGAAGATTCGTTCAGGCTGTGAAGGTGGCGGCAAGGGTGCCATCTGGCAGGAGAACAAATCCGCTAGAGTGCGACAGCCATTGTGTCCTTCTGGATGTGACCGGGCAGAGCGATGAAGAACTGCAGATTCTTCTTTCCAGGGTCAGCAGCAGTCCGGTTGAGGAGAGCATCCTCCAATATTATGAAACGTGGGGCGTTGCCGGAAAAGTCATGAGCGTACCGTATGCAGACAGCACCGGTATTTCAGACCAGGCACGGGAAATGTTGGGAAATGTGGCCTATGGATGTCCGGCCTTTTCTGAACTGCTCCCGTTTGGCGGCAAGTTTCAGGAGAAGGACAGCACTTATGCGTGGGCAAAGGCAACTGTGACCCGCAGTGAAGACTGGGGTGTGTTTGGTGGATTTCGGCTGAGTGGTCTGGCTGCCGGGAAGTATTGCAGGAAGAACTCCTAAAGGTGCCGAATGCTGAAAAGCTGCTTGCAGTCAAAGGCATTGGAATTATTACCGCTGCTGGATTTCTGGCTGAGGTCGGAGATATTGGACGTTTTACTTCTCCGAAACAGATTCAGAAGCTTGCCGGATTGGAGCCGAAAGAAAACAGTTCTGGCAAACACAAAGGCCGCACCTCAATCAGCAAGCGCGGCCGAAGGAGACTGCGCAGACTGCTGTTTCAGGCAGTCCTGCCGCTGATCCGCAGCAACGAAGACTTCCGGGAAGTGTACGCCTACTACACGACCCGAAGAGACAATCCATTGAAGGGAACTCAGGCAGTGATTGCTGTGGGATGTAAGCTGATCCGCATCTTCTATGTGCTTCTGTCACATGGGACGGATTACAGCAGCACACGGTTCCGTGCGGATATCCTCCGTCCGGGGCAGGCAAAAGCTGCTTGACAACCAATAAAATTCTATTCAGGCAAACGTCCGTCTGCAAAGATGCTGAATAGAAGAAAGTAAACTGAATCAGGAGTTTTGAGCTAGTTAGCCGCGTTAGATGATTTCCTTGAGGCATGACCTCGTGCGGGAGCAGCAGCGGCACCCATTTGTGGATAGGCAGAACGAAGGAATTGAGGCTTCCGCTTGTCGGAGAAGCCTGCTGGATATGAGAGGTTTGCTGCCGCAGAAAATTGGGAAGACAAAGGCCACAACACAAGACGTGTCCACTGGCGTGCCCATTTTTCTGAAAACTGTACGGACGCATGGCGTCTGATGCTGATTTTACCCGGATGATATTGCGGGTACTTTTGGCGTGCCTGTAGAAGAACATCTAAGAGAATCCGAGGTCCGGCAGATGGATGGCTATGTATCAATGGGAGTTTTGACAGGAAGGACGGTCCCCGATACCGGGCTTGATTAAAAATGATTTTATAATACCAAGGGGGAAGTGCGCCCTTTTTGGAGGTGAGGAGATTGCAGGAAAAAGAACAAAAATGGTATTCCGGGATGCTGGGAGTGACATTTAATGCGGAGGAAGGACGAATCACTATCTTTCGCAGCACGCTGGAGGCACTTGGATGGCCAACGCATTACCGATTTTTGTACAACCGGAAGATGGGGCAGATTGCAGTACAGGCGTGTAAGGCAGAGGATGCCGGGGCGCATCGGGTGACAAAGCTGAATGAAACAAACAGCTGTGAGATTAAGTGTGTGGCCCTTTCCAGAATGATTTATCAGGATGCCCATTGGAATATGAAAAGATCATACAGAATGGTCGGAAGAGGATTCCCAGAACAGAGCCTTGTGAGTTTTTCCATTTTGGATGCGATTCCGATAGAAAACGGAAAAATACTGGACGAGGCTGTAAGCCCCACAGTTGCCCCACGTCGGGCAGAAGCCAGCCCATCGCAAAACAATCCCAGTTCGGCAGTAAAAGCCGACAGTGGGGCTGTCTGAGGGGCGTGTGGGCAAGGCGGGCGAGAAGCCGGAAATTAAGCTGCCAACTGGGTTAGAATCCATCCTGCTATGGGCTGCGCAGCCAGCAGGAAAGGAAACGCCGGGGCAGAGAAATAAGTGATTTTTCTCACTTATCTCAATAAAAAAGTGATTATAATCACTTATGGGAAAAGGGCAAATAAGTGAGCTTTTTTGTCACCCAATGATAATTACATAAAACGGAATAAGTGAACATAATGACTTATGAAACCAGAAAAGTGAATAAAATCACTTATAAACGGAAAAATGAGTTTTTTGAAAATTGAATAGAAAAATGAATCTCTTGGAGCTACTGATCTGATGGTCGGTAGCTCTTTTCTTTTTGCCTAAAAATGAGCGGAAAAACCAAAAATGTACCTACATAAGACTAAAAATGAAAATTATACTCCACCCTGTTGCTATTTTTCTGGCGAATTAGAGGTGGTGGAATGTCTACCTCAAACTTTCAGTGGCAGCATGATGGTCTACGGTGGAGTATAAAACTCATTCAAAATCCCCCTACTGCGAGCCTGTTTTATTGCAGAGCAAGGTGCGGACATGAAACCTTCATTTTTCCGAAGAATTAGAGGTGAAGGTTGAAAGTGTTGAAAAGCCCAAAATCTATTTTTCTGGAAAAGTTTATTGCAGAGAAAAGACGGACATGATAACTGCATTTTTCTGGGGAATTAGAGGTAGTAAGGGGTAGATGATTGTTCATGTTGCAATAGGTGGACTGTATGAACTTGTACAGTTTTAACAAAGTAAGTTGGTGTACGGGTTATGACAATAAGGGTCAATACTTTGAAAAATGGGTGTGCTGTCCGAGATGTTATGACAATAAGACCTAACACTTTGTCGGTGAGTTGTCCGTAAGGTGTCTACCTCAAAGATTCAGTGGTGGTCTTAATAAGCCACATTAAATAAAGAAACAACATCCAAAAGGGTGTGTACATAGATAAGGGGATTAACAAAAAAACGGAGGAATACAAATGAGTACAGTGAATTTGCAAAATAAGACGATTTTAGTTACAGGTGCAGCTGGTTTTATTGGCTCTAATCTGGTGAAAAGAATATATGAGGAAGTTCCTTCTGCTACGGTAATTGGCATTGATAATATGAATGCTTACTACGATGTGGCACTGAAGGAGTTTCGTCTCAATGAGCTGGCTAAGTATCCCACATTCACTTTTGTAAAAGGCAACATTGCTGATAAGGCGTTGATTACAGACCTGTTTGAAAAGTATAAACCGGCTGTAGTGGTGAACCTTGCAGCACAGGCTGGTGTGCGTTATTCCATCACCAACCCGGATGCGTATGTGGAATCCAACTTGGTCGGCTTTTTTAATATTCTGGAAGCCTGCCGTCACTCTTATGATAACGGACAGACCGGAGTGGAGCATTTGGTATACGCTTCCTCTTCCAGTGTTTACGGCTCCAACAAAAAAGTGCCGTATAGCACGGATGATAAAGTGGATAACCCTGTTTCCCTCTATGCGGCAACTAAGAAATCTAATGAACTGATGGCGCATGCTTATTCCAAGTTGTACAACATCCCGTCCACCGGTCTGAGATTCTTTACGGTCTATGGTCCTGCTGGCCGTCCGGATATGGCTTACTTTGGCTTCACGAACAAGCTGGTAAAGGGGGAGACAATTAAAATCTTTAACTATGGTAACTGCAAGCGTGACTTTACTTATGTGGATGACATTGTTGAGGGCGTTGTCCGTGTGATGAAGAAGGCACCGGATAAAAAGAATGGTGAAGATGGTCTTCCGATTCCGCCGTATGCTGTTTACAACATCGGCAATCAGAATCCGGAAAATCTGTTGGATTTCGTACAGATTCTTTCCGAAGAACTAGTTCGTGCAAAGGTGCTGCCGGAAGATTACGACTTTGAGTCACACAAAGAACTTGTCCCGATGCAGCCGGGTGATGTGCCAGTGACCTATGCAGATACCAGTGCATTGGAACGTGACTTCGGGTATAAGCCGAGCACAAGCCTGCGGACAGGTCTGCGGAATTTTGCTGAGTGGTACGCAGAATTTTATAAGTAAAACAAGAGAATAGGAAAAAATCAATGAAGTGTGTTGAGGTTTATAAGGAATTATACCATCAGGAGCCATTTGATGTAGCATTCTGCCCATACCGTATCAGTCCGCTGGGCGCACATATTGATCATCAGTATGGAAAAATCAATGGATTGGCAATTGATAAGGGCATTCACATGGCTTACCACCCGAAACAGAACGGCGTTGTGGAACTGCAGTCATTGAACTTCCCGAAACGTGCTCAGTTTTTTGTGAGTGCGGTGCCAGAAGAAAAGCAGGGTGATTGGGCTGACCATCTGCGTGGCGCTGCAAAGATGCTTGGGGAAAAGTACCGCCTGAAGGTTGGACTGTCTGGCATCATTGAGGGAAGTCTGCCGATTGGTGGTTTGTCTTCATCAGCATCGGTCATCATCTGCTTCTTGTCGGCACTGTGCAAGGTTAACGGTATCCACCTCGAACCGATGGAGATGATTCTCACGGCAAAGGCCGCGGAAAATCAGTATGTTGGCGTTTCTTGCGGCAAGCTCGACCAGAGTTGCGAGGTACTTTCCAAGAAGAATCATTTGCTGTATCTCGACACGAAGGATGACAGCTATGAACTGATTCCGACCAGCGAGAAGATGAAGCCTTACAAGGTGGCAATTTTCTTCTCTGGTCTGGAGCGTTCCTTGAAAAATTCTAAGTACAATCTGCGGCAGGACGAGTGCAAAGCTGCAGCTTATGCGCTGATGGGCTATGCGGGGATGGACTATGACACTTTTGCAAATACCCGGCTGCGTGATGTGCCGTTTGAGGTGTTTGAGAGTTATAAGGACAGATTGCCCGAACTGTGGCGTAGGAGAGCAGAACACTACTACAGCGAGTTTGCTCGTGCCGAAAAGGGCGCAGAACTGTGGCGCAAAGGTGATTTGGAAGGTTACGGTCAGCTTGTTTTCGAGAGTGGTAAATCCTCCATTTACAGCTACGAGTGCGGTTGCGATGAACTGAAAAAGCTGTATGAAATCATGACTGATACGGATGGAGTCTACGGTGGCCGTTTCTCCGGCGCGGGCTTCAAGGGTTGCTGCATGGCACTGATCGACCCGGACAAGGCCGAAGATAAGTATCCAATGGAAGATGAGATGCCGGAGGAAGATGATGAGAATCCGGAGGAGGCCGCAGACTGTATAGATCGGTATATATAGAAGGCATCTATGGAGCTTTTTGGATATTCATCAAAATCCAGTTGCTATGTACAAAACTCTACGGTAATATGTGCCGTAACCGGGGAGCAGAATAGAATGCTCACGGTTGGAGAGGATGGTAGCATTATAGAAGAGTTGGTTCAAAAACTGGAAAGGTATCTGAAAGACACACCGCCGCATTATTATCCGCCAGTGGAAAATCTGCTTGATCTGGTGTATGAGCACTATACGGAAAATAACAGTATTGCACCAGAAAATACAGTGGCAGGAAGAGCAGCAAAACAAAATGAAAAGAAGTTGGAAGAGTGGCTTAAAAAGCAGCCAGGAATGAATCGGCTGGTCTATGATTTTGGAACGAAGATACCACTTTGGGAGAAGATCATGGACAAGCAGGGGAGCGTGTGTTGCGCCTGGGAGAAAACAGCCTTTGAAGAAGGCATGAAGATTGGGATAAGACTCATGATACCGGATGACGGATGACAATGGCAATAAGGAAAAGGCGCGAGATCATCCGCTGTACAAAATTCTGTATCGACAGCCAAATCCGGAAATGACTTCATTTGTGTTCTGGGAAACCCTGATGACGCACCTGCTCCTCTGGGGGAATGCCTATGCGCAGATCGTCCGGGATGGAAAGAACACGGTGCTTGGTCTGTATCCACTTTTGCCGGAGAATGTTGAAGTGGACCGTGACGAGAGCGGAGAACTTTACTATATCTAACACGCTACAAGCAGTCTCTTTATCAGGACTGGAAAGACGGTGAAATCACCCAGCAGGAATATCGGTATATGAAATCCGATTATGAATGGCAGACTTCGGATATTTCCGCAGTGCTTACTCGGCTGAACACTGAACGTGCAGAACTGGCAAACGGCGTAGACAACGAGCATCCTGCACTGGTAGCCTTTATGAAGTATCAGAACATTGAAGCCCTCAATCGGGAAATCTTGGTTGAGCTTGTGGACTATATCAAGGTCTATGAAAACGGCAATATCAGCGTGAAATTCAAATTTGCAGACGAACTCCGCAAGATTGCCGAGTACATTGAAATTAACACTACGGAAGATACCGCAGTAGCGGGCTAACCCCCCGCTACAAACCCCTTTGACAGTGTGTTTTCCTAGTAGGCGCTAATAATATGGGGATTGCTATGTGCAGAGTTCTGTTATATGTTGTGGGTGACGAGAAATACACATATAGCAGATAAGACATAGGATCGTTCAGAATGAAAAAGATAGCGGAAATGCAGGCAGAAGAATATGGTACCACAGCAGAGGAAATCATGGTGGCAGGAGCTATGAAATTCTATCTTCAAAGCATGGAACCAGCAGAGGCACTGAAGAAGGTGGCAGCTGTGTACGAGCCGAAGATGATTCGGCTTGACAGTGGCGAAGCTGTGCCAGTGCAAAGCATTATTGACGGGGCAAAGTACGCGGCTTTCATTGATGAGACGGTGATGTTTGCTACTCAGGAGATGGAGAATGGGCGAGTTGCAAGGGGACTGAAACAGGTGGATGGAAAACATATGATCGAGAGCGCCAGTGTGGAGTTCATAAGTTTTATCGAAGATGCGTATAAGTGTCTCCGGTGGGAGAAAAAATAGTTGCGCTATGCAGGTGTATCAACTTGCTATTTGTCCTGTTAGATGGTAAAATCAAAGTACAATAGGTGAGTTATGGCCTCATGTTTAAGGGATAGCTCCAGAAAGGAGTCTGAAAAGCATGGGAAGATTTGTAAACCCAGACAGCAGTGCGTTTCAGGTTGCTCTTAACTCCAGAATATATGTGGATAAGACTGGTTTGATTGAGTACACAAACAGTGTTCTCGATACGACAAATGCTTACATTTGCAATAGCCGACCGCGCCGATTCGGAAAGTCTTATGCGGCTAATATGCTGGCGGCATATTACAGTAAGGGTGCAGATTCCGAGCAGATGTTCTCTGGATTGAAGATAAGCAAAGATGCTGACTTCAAGAAGCACCTTATAGGAAAAGGGCAAATAAGTGAGCTTTTTTGTCACCCAATGATAATTACATAAAACGGAATAAGTGAACATAATGACTTATGAAACCAGAAAAGTGAATAAAATCACTTATAAACGGAAAAATGAGTTTTTTGAAAATTGAATAGAAAAATGAATCTCTTGGAGCTACTGATCTGATGGTCGGTAGCTCTTTTCTTTTTGCCTAAAAATGAGCGGAAAAACCAAAAATGTACCTACATAAGACTAAAAATGAAAATTATACTCCACCCTGTTGCTATTTTTCCGGCGAATTAGAGGTGGTGGAACTACGATAGCCACACCCAGCACTTTGACACATCTGCAGTCGAAGCTGTGATCAAGCTAGTCATGGAATATAACCCGAACGCTATCATGGTCATCAAGTCTACAATTCCTGTGGGCTACACCGCAAGTGTAAGAGAAAAGTTTGGCAGCAAGAACATCATCTTCAGCCCGGAGTTCCTGCGTGAGAGCAAGGCTTTGTACGACAATCTTTACCCTTCTCGTATCATCGTCGGCACTGACCTGAACGATGAGCGTCTGGTTGAGGCAGCTCACGAGTTTGCTGGTCTGATTCAGGAAGGTGCAATCAAGGAGAACATCGACACCCTGTTCATGGGCTTCACCGAAGCTGAGGCTGTTCGCCAATACTTATCTGGCACTGCGCGTGGCTTACTTTAATGAATTGGACACCTATGCATTAAATCAAATAATGACAGAAGCCAAAGAAGACGGGTATACATGGGTTGTTACGTTTGATCAAGATTCAATTATTCCAAAAGGAATGAAGGCAGCATATGAAAGTAATATTGGCGTGGACAAGGATATTGCCATTGTTTGTCCACAGGTAATAGATACACATTGATTATGAGCAAGTGGAGTGCGCATTGAATGAACAACGTACTGAGTCTAGTCAGTACATATGGGATATGCTAAAGTAAGTAAATTGGAATAGCAACCGGAGTGGCTTGACATCCCCGTCACATAATAGCCGAAAGGCCCTAATGGGATTTAACTATGTTGTTAGGGACTTGATACGAAACGTGTGGGTAAAATATAGCTTTTTGACACTGCAGTCCTGCCCGTGGTATGCTGGTTTTTATGAAGAATATGAAGGGAAAAGCCAAAGCTACAGGAAACAGGCAGCATCGAAGATATACCAGCCTCATCCATCCAAATCCCCAATCTCATCTCCGTCCCATCGTCCATTCTCCCTTCACCCCCCCAACCATATCACATTTTGCAATATTTAAGCTACAAAATGTGAGGAAAAAATGAACGAACTTTGCTATGATATGGGTGAAATAAAAAGGCTGCTATGAATTTTGGACACGGAAATAACGGCTTCTGTTCAATATGCCCACTGATGAGCAGAAACTGCGTGACCGCAAATTTTAAGCAGACCGATAAAACGGACAAATACATGAAACAGAAAAGGGAAGGAGCTTGTACATGAAAGTATGCTACACGGCAGGCCAGGTCAAAAAGCTGGAAAACTGTTTCTCGGTTTCCACTAACGCGGTGGAGATCCGCATCTGGTTTTTGACGGACGATATCCTGCGTATCCGCGCCGGTTTTGATGGTGACTGGGACGAAGCATCATACAGCCTGACTATGACTGCCTGGGACTCCCGCACGGACGAGCTGATGAAGGACTGCCGCAAGCGCGTGCAGACCGCCGCTGCCGAGATGACCGATGGCGACAAGCAGGCCGTGATCCAGGGCGGCCGCCTGAAGGTGGTTGTGGAGAAAGCCCCCTTCCGCATCATGGTGTACGATAAGGACGGCAGCCTGCTGCATGCCGACATTCCCGACCTTGCTTATCGTGAGGATTCCAACCATCGCCGTATGCACGCTTCCCAGATCGAAGCCGATGACTGCTTCTATGGCTTTGGCGAAAAATCCGGCGAGATCAACAAGGCGGAAAAGTACATGAACATGGCCCCCGGCGATGCCATGGGCTACAACGCCAAGGAGACCGACTCCCTGTACAAGCACATTCCGTTCTACATCAAGCTGAACCGCGGCACCAAACAGGCAGTTGGTTATTTCTACCACAACACCGCCGAATGTGATTTCAACATGGGCCGCGAAAAGCGCAACTACTGGCATCGTTACTCCACCTACCGCACCGATGCTGGGGATGTGGATCTCTTCCTGATCGCAGGCCCCTCTATCCGCGATATCATTGAGCGCTACACCGATCTGACCGGTAAGTCCGTCATGCTGCCCAAAGCAGCGCTGGGCTACCTGGGCAGCTCCATGTACTACCCCGAACTGCCGGAAAACAGTGATGATGCTGTGCTGGAATTCATTGATACCACCCATGAAGAGGACATCCCCGTGGATGGCTTCCAGCTTTCCTCCGGCTACTGCGCTGTGGAAACCGAGCAGGGCATCAAGCGCTGCACCTTCACCTGGAACAACAAGCGCTTTAAGGACCCCGCTGACTGGTTTGCCCAGATGGTCAAGCGCGGCATTATCGTTTCGCCCAACATCAAGCCCGGCATGCTGCTGGTTCACCCCCTGTTGGAAGAGATGAAGGCCAAAGGTATGTTCCTGCCTGCATCCGATGACAACGCCGGTGTGGATGGCCTGGCAGTGGGTACCTGGTGGGGCGGCCCCGGTCTGTTTGTGGACTTCACCAAGCAGTCCACCCGCGAACACTGGAAACAGTACATCAAGGACGCCCTGCTGCGTTACGGCTGCCGCTCCCTGTGGAACGACAACTGCGAGTATGACAGCATGGTGGACAAGGACGCCAAGGTTTACTTTGAGGGAAAGGGCAGCACCATCGGCACCATGAAGCCGGTAATGAGCAACCTGATGTGCCAGCTTTCCAACGAAGCCATTGAAGAGTATGACCCCAACTGCCGTCCCTTCTCTGTCTGCCGTTCCGGCCATGCCGGCATCCAGCGTTACGCCCAGGTTTGGGCAGGCGATAACCTGACCCACTGGGATACCCTGAAATACAACATTGCCACCATCCTGGGCATGGCCCTGTGCGGCGTTTCCAACCACGGCTGCGATATCGGCGGCTTCTTTGGCCCCGCACCGGAAGCCGAGCTGTTCGTGCGCTGGGTACAGAACGGCATCTTCCAGCCGCGCTTCTCCATCCACTCCACCAACACCGACAACACCGTGACCGAGCCCTGGATGTTCAGCGATAAAAAGCAGTACATCCGCGATGCCATCAACTTCCGCTACAAGCTCAGCCCGACGCTGTATTCCTTGATGGTGCGTGCCCACGAGAACGGCCTGCCCATTTGGCAGCCCACCTTCGCAGTGTTCCAGAACGACCCCGCTACCTATGATGAGGGCGTTGACTTCATGTTCGGCGATTCTCTGCTGGTGGCCAATGTTGTGGAAAAAGGTCAGACCGTGCGCCCTGTCTACCTGCCCAAGACCGAGAACGAAAACGAGCGCTTCTACAACTTCTACACCCGCGAGGAGTACGCTCCCGGCCAGACCATCGAGGTACCGGTCGATATTTCCAGCATTCCGCTGTTTGTGTGCAGCGGCGCTATCCTGCCCATGAGCGGCAACCGCCTGCACAACCTGATGACTGAAAAAACCACTGCGCTGGAGATCCTGATGGCACCGGATGTGGATTCCGAGTTTGTTCTGTACGAGGATGACGGCTGCACCAACGAATATCGTAAGGGCGCTTACCTCAAGACCCGCATTGCCGTGACCGCAGGCGTAAAGACTTACGTCCACTTTACCAACGAGGGCAATTACGATACCGCTGTGGAAAGCATGTATCTGGATATGATCCACCGCGAAAAATCCCCGTTCTATGTGCAGCTGGACGGCAAGGAGCTGCCGCACTTCCTGCACCGTCGCAAGTTTGAGGAAGCCGAGAGCGGCTGGTACTACAGCCAGCGCCTGAAGAGCGTGCAGGTCAAGTACCCCAACCCCAAAAAGGACCATGAGATCATGGTTTCGTTTGAGCAGTTTGATCTGATTGGTATGTAACGCGCCATAAAACGCGATACAAAATAGAAGGAGGAAACAAAATGTTCAAAAAAATTGCAGCGCTGGCAACGGCTGCTGTGCTGTGCGCCGGGCTGATGGCCGGCTGCGGCACATCCAGCACGGCTGATACCAGCTACAGCGCAGAAAACCCGCTGGTTCTGACGCTGGCCCACGGCCTGTCCGAGACCCACACCGTCCACATTGCCATGACCCAGTTTGCTGAGGAAGTGAACGAAAAGACCGAAGGCCGCGTCCAGGTCAAGATCTTCCCCAACGGCCAGCTTGGCAGCGAAAACGAGAACCTGGAGCAGCTGCAGGCAGGCGTTATTGCCATGACCAAGGTTTCTGCCCCCGGCCTGGCAACTTACAACGAAGCCTACAACGCATTCGGCCTGCCCTACATCTTTAACGATACCGAGGATTTCTACCACGTCATGGACTCCCAGCAGATGCAGGATTTCTTCCTCTCTACCGGCGATGACGGCTTTGTTACCCTGACCTATTACACTTCCGGCGCCCGCTCTTTCTACACCAAAGACAAAGCCATCCGCACCCCGGCTGACCTGAAAGGCCTGAAGATCCGCGTGCAGGACATGAAGTCCCAGACTGATATGATGAACTATCTGGGCGGCATTCCCGTTGCCATGTCTTACGGCGATGTGTACACCTCCCTGCAGACCGGCATTATTGATGGCACCGAAAACAACGAAACCGCACTGACCACCGGCAAGCACGGCGAAGTGTGCAAAGTCTACTCCGTTGACCAGCACGCCATGATCCCCGACGTTCTGATCATGAGCGAAAAGGTCTGGAAGCAGATCTCCCCGGAAGATCAGGAGATCATCCTGGAAGCTGCGCACAACTCCACCGAGGCCCATAAGGTCATGTGGGATACTGCCATTGAAGAAGCTGTGAAAGAAGCACAGGAAACTATGGGTGTTGAGTTTGTTTACGATGTAGACAAGGAAGCTTTCCGCGAAGCAACCCAGCCCATGATCGAAGCATACGAAGAACAGTATCCCGGCGTTAAGACCCTGATGGATACGATTGAAGCTGCACGAGAGGGGGAATAAAACATGAAACAGTTTTTGGGTAAAGTAAAGTTCTGGATGGATAAGTTCCTCAGCATTGCCTGTGCCGTTCTGCTGTCTTTCATGACCATCCTGGTTCTCATTCAGGTGTTCTCCCGTTATGTCCTCAACAGCCCCGTTGCCTTTACGGAGGAACTGGTGCGCTACAGCCTAATCTGGACCGGTTTCATCGGTGCAGCTTACGCATTCTCCACCCGCGAGCATATGTCCCTGACGCTGGTGCGCGATAAATTCACCGGCAAAGCCCACACCGCCCTGCTGGTTGCTATCGACGCCCTAATCCTGCTGCTGGCGATTTTCGTCATCACCATCGGCGGCTTCAAGCTGGCTGTTTCCGCCAGCCGTGAATTCTCCGCTCTGCTGGGCATCCCCCGCAGCCTGGTGTACTCCATCGCTCCGATTTCCGGCATTTTCATCATCATCGCCCAGATCATCAACATTTATGAAGATATCACCGGCGAAAAAGTTGACTGCTAAGGAGGGCACAGAACAATGAGCATTACACTGACAACTGTTATTCTTTTCGCTGTGTTCGGCGTGCTGCTGTTTTTGGGCGTGCCCATCTCCATCAGCATCGTGGTTTCTTCCATCGTAACCGCCATGTCCACCCTGTCCTGGGATCAGATCACCTTCATCACCATGCAGAAGATGAACTCCGGCGTTGAGTCTTTCTCTCTGCTGGCTGTGCCCCTCTTTATCCTGGCTGGCAACATCATGAACAACGGCGGCATTGCCAAGCGCCTGGTCAACTTTGCCCAGCTGTTTGTTGGCAAGATCCCCGGCTCCATGGCACAGGCCAACATCCTGGGCAACATGCTGTTCGGCGCACTGTCCGGTTCCTCCGTTGCTGCTGCTTCCGCCATGGGCGGCTGCATCAGCCCCATTGAGGAAGAAAACGGCTATGACCCCGCTTACTCTGCAGCAGCCAACATTGCTTCCGCCCCCACCGGCCTGCTGATTCCCCCCACCTCCGCATTCATTGTTTACTCCACCGTTGCTGGCGGCGTTTCCATCTCCACCCTGTTCATGGCCGGTTACGTTCCCGGCATCCTGATGGGCCTGTGCTGCATGCTGGTTGCCTTTATCGGCGCTAAAAAGGTCGGCATGAAAGCCACCGGTTACGATAAGAGCAAGAGCATCGGCAAGACCGTTTTGGACGCTGTGCCCTCTCTGATGCTCATCGTCATCGTTATCGGCGGTATCGTTTCCGGTATCTTCACCGCTACCGAGGGCGCTGGCATCGCAGTTCTGTACTGCCTGATCCTCTCCATCGTTTACAAGAGCATCACCTTCAAGAGCTTCCTGAAGATCCTGCTGGATTCCGCCAAAACTTCCGGCATCATCCTGTTCCTGATCTCCGCTTCCTCCGCCATGTCCTTTGTTATGGCTTACTCCGGCATCCCGGCAGCCATTTCCAACGGCCTGATGAGCCTGACCAACAACAAGTACATCATCTTCCTGCTGATGAACATCATCCTGTTGGTGGTTGGTATGTTCATGGATATCACCCCGGCCATCCTGATCTTTACCCCGATCTTCCTGCCCATCGCTACCAGCTTTGGCATGACCGAGATCCAGTTCGGCGTTATGCTCATCTTCAACATGTGCCTGGGCAACATTACCCCGCCGGTTGGCTCCGTTCTGTTTGTTGGCTGCGGCATTGGCCATGTTTCCATCGAGCAGGTCACTTCCAAGCTGATTCCGTACTTTGTCGCACTGGTGCTGGCCCTGCTGGCTGTTACCTATATCCCGGCACTGTCCCTGGGTCTGCCCAGCCTGATGGGCCTGATTTAATAGCAGGCTCTGCCCCGTAATCCAACAATAAAATAAAACAGCACCGCTGCCCAAGTTTTTCCCTTTGGGCGGCAGTGCTGTTTTTGCTAAGGTGTCAGATACACCTTAGCAAAAATTTCGGAACTTGCCTGCTATTTTAAGTTCATGATATTGTTTGGATATTGCAAAACCGGGGCACGGCCTTAACGGGCGGTGCCCCGGTTTTTGCATCAAAATCAAGAGATGCTGCCCTCTGATGTTACCGGGCAGGGGAGCGTGGCAAATTTTAGGCAGGCGCTGGCTTAGTCGTTCCAGATCTCTTTTGCCATGCGGAACACCGCCCATGCCTTGGGCCAGCCGCAGTAGAATGCTGCGTGGGTAATGATCTCGGCAATTTCATCCTTGGTAATGCCGTTCTTTTTGGCGGTGGTCAAATGGTAGCGGAAGCTTTCATCCGTCAGACCCTGGGCCATCAGGGCAACCACCGTTACCAAAGAGCGGTCGCGCAGGGAAAGTTTGTCCTCGCGGCTCCACACTTCACCAAACAGCACATCATCGTTCAATTCTGCAAACTTGGGGGCAAATTCGCCCAGGGCATCGCGGCCGGCAGTCTGTTTTACAGCCATAGTTCATTTCTCCTTTACAGCATTTTGCGTTTTGTGAATTTATCCGGCAGCCCGCGGGTGGGGCTGCGGTTATTATCTTTATCATACAACTTAAAGCGGAGTTTAAGTCAAGAGTTTTTAGGGGAGGGAGAACTAAAAATGTGCGGCTATCAGGGGGGCTGCAAAAATCGGGAATCCAGCCGCACATTGCATCATAGAGGGCGTGCAGGGCCGAGCGACCACACAAGCACCCACTGCCGGAAAATAAAAGAGACCCACTGCGGCTGTAGCCGTTCCAGCATAAAAACAGACCGGCAGGGAATTGGTACACCCCGCCGGTCTGGTAACTTATCTATTATACTATAAAAGTAAATGATAACGGAAGAAAGTTGAATGTTAATACCGCTCCTGCCGCAGCATCCATTGTTCGCACATATCCTGTGCGGCCTCAACGGTGGAGGCAATGCAGGAGAACAGCTCCCCACGCTCCGTGCAATAAGAATATTCTACACGCTTTTTGCCGTTTTGCGGGGGCAGCGCCACACAGCGGTCCTGGCCCGGTAACAGATACGCAACTTCCATCCCTAACAACTCCTGCATGCTTAATTATGCGGTCAACCGGCGTATCTGAAAAAACTGTTTTGCCCCAGCGAAAATCCGGCATTTCTTTGCGCTCAGATGCCCCCGGAACCGCACACCGTCAGCAATTATACCACCATTCCCCCACAAAACGGAATGGACGAAACCGCCCAACCCCGCTTGACAAAAGAATGCCGCTGCCGCCGCGTTCCCGCCAAAAGGGCCGGGCGGTTCTTTGTGTTTTGGTTGCAGGTTTTGCAAAATGGGCTTTAGGAGGGCAACAAAGCAAAAAAATCGCTGCATATGTCATTGCACCGGCTTGACACACCATCTCTGCTTTTGCTACTATGAACAAAATGATACAAGGCAGAGCCAACCCCAGCCACATACCGCCGCCTAAAGGAGCACCGCAAAATGGAACACATAACCTCCACCGCCCCCGCATTGCAGGAGCCGTTTGATTTGATTTTATTTGCCGGCCAGTCCAACATGGCGGGCCGCGGCGAAGCCGAACTTGCCCCCGCCTGCCCGCAGGGCTGTGCGTGGGAATACCGCGCCGTTACCGCACCCAATACCCTTTGCCCCGTGCAGGAACCGTTCGGCGCTGCCGAAAACCGCGCCAACGGCATTGACGATGGAGCCAAAAAGCGCGGCGGCATGGCGGCAGCCTTTTTGGCCGAATACACGCGCAAAACCAACCGGCAGGTGGTGGCGGTATCGGCCAGCGAGGGCGGAACCACCATTGCCCAGTGGGTGCAGCGGCTGGCCCCGGATGCTGCCGCCCGCCTGCAAAGCGCCCGGCAGTTTTTGGCGGTGCAGGGGCTTGCGCCCGCCCACATTTTTACAGTGTGGTGCCAGGGTGAATCTGATGGCGATGCCGGTACCACGCCGCAACAATACCGCACGGATTTTGCTGCCGTCTGGCAGGCTTTACAGGCAGCCGGGGCAGAGCAGTGCTTTGTGGTGGAGATCGGCCATTTTAATAAAGTCAAATACCCCGCGGGCCTTTACGGCCTGACCGGGCAGGAGCTGGATGACCGCTACCAGATCATCCGCACTACCCAAAAGGAACTTTGCGATGCGATGCCGCAGCTGCACCTTACCGCCAGCTTTGCGGAGCATTTGGCGGAAATGAAAGATGAATTCCATTACCATCAGAGCGCCTATAATACCGTGGGCAAGCAGGCAGCAACCTTTATTGCAGACTTTTTTGATAGCGCTTCCTGCTGAACATCCCACCAAGTTTTTCTGCTTTTCTCACCCGCAGGCCTTGCAGGCCCGATTTTTTTGTGGTACTATGCCCTACAAAAGTAAATGCAAGGTGGCTGCAAACGTGGGGGATTACACACCATGCCCAAAGCGGCCTGCAAACAGGAAAGGCACATTATGAAATTTTTTAGTCTCGAAAATCCAATCTGGAAGTTTATCGGCAATTTGGCGGATTTTTTCCTTTTGTCCTGCTTGTGGTATCTCTGCTGCCTGCCGGTGGTAACGGCGGGTGCGGCCACAACGGCGCTGTATTACGTCACCCTAAAGATAGCCCGCGGGCAGGAAGGCCAGCTCATCCCCGCGTTTTTCCATTCTTTTAAGCAGAACCTTAAGCAGGCAACCGTGCTGTGGGTGGGGTACCTCGCAGTGGGCATCCTGCTGGTGCTGGACCTGGTGATCTGCCTGCAGACCAGCTCGGTGTTTGCGGGGGCAATGTTTTTTACCAGCGTGGTGCTGCTGGCCTGCTGGGCGCTGTTTATCACCATGCTGTTCCCGCTGGTTGCCCGGTGCGATAACACCACCAGCGCACTGTTCAAAATGGGCATTGCCATGGCGCTGCGCAATGTGATGCCGGTGCTGGCCGCACTGATGGTCACGGCGGCATTTTTTGCCGTGGGCGTTTTTGTGTTCTGGCCGGTGCTGCTGGTGGCGCCGGGGCTGGCGAGCTACTGCAACGCCTTTTTGTTCAACCGCATTTTTGATAAATACGGCATGACGCTGGAATAACTGCACAATACGTTTTGGTTACGGCACTCCGTGCGTTACCCGTTATCCCGCAGGTGGGGATGGATGGGCAGCCCGGAGTGCTTTCTGTATTCACGGGGGGAACGCCCGGTGGTGGCGCGGAACAGATCCTTGAAATAGTTGCTGCTGCCAAAGCCGCACAGCATAGCAATTTTGGTGATGGAGTTATCTGTCGTCAGCAGCATCTGGGTGGCCTGGCGCAGCCGGATGTAATTCACATGTTCCTTGAACGTCTGCCCGGTGATCAGCTTGAACTTGCGGGAAAAGTAGGTGGGGCTCAGGTTGCAGTACCCGGCCACTTCCTCCAGCGTCAAGGGCTGCTGGTAGTTCAGCGCAATGTATTTCAGCGCGCGTTCAATGTCGGCGCTGTAGCCCTCTTTGGGGGACATGGTCTCATAGCTGAAAATGCCATCCCGCAGCAAAAGCAGCACCAGATGCAGCGATTCCAGCTCCAGCACCTGATCCGAATATTTGCGCGGCAGGTCATTTTCCAACAGCAGCAGGTCCAGCAGCCTTTCCACCTGGGTGCGGGTCTCGGCGTTCAGGATCACCTTGCCGGAACGCTCCAGCGTCTGCTGTACTTCGGCCGGGTCGCCGCGCATCATGCTGGCAAGTATATCTGCTTTACAGAATACAATAATGCGTTCGCAGCTGGTTTTGCCCTCATAGCGGGTGCTGTGGGGGGCGCCTGCGGCCACAATAAACAGATCGCCTGCTTCCAGGTGCCACTGGCCCTGGTTGACGGTGTAGGTGCAGGTGCCGCTTTTCAGGTAAAAAATTTCGCAATACGTATGGGTGTGCTCATAAGACATGCGGAACACCGGGCCGTGCAGAGCGCGCTCCACATAAACATCAACGGTCTGCTGCTCCAGCTCTTCCGCTGTGCGGGAGTTGGAGTCATTTTCCATCGGTTCGCGTTCGGGACTCATTGGCAAAAACGTCCTTTCATAAAGTTGTAACCTTTAGCATGGTGCACAAATTGGCTGAAACAGGTTTATGTATTATGGATATATATGATACACCATTTTCAAGAAAAGTCAAGAAAACTGTGTTTCACAACAAAAACTGCATATTTTTTTAGTATTTTCGGTGCTTTCCAGCAGGTATAATGACAGTGTTGAAAGAAAGACGGGGTGCACACCGCCTGAATAAAAAATGTTAACGGCAAAGCTGGTTCATCGCTTGCCCAGCCGCCGTTCCACTGTTTGACATTAAGGAGAACACCATATGAAAAAGAAAATTATTGCAGCTACAATGGCCGCCGCTATGTGCGTAAGCTTGGCAGCCTGCGGCGGCAGCACCGCTTCCTCCGCCGCTGAAAGCACCGCTGATTCTACCGCTGCGGAAAGCACTGCATCCTCTACTGCAGACGCTGCTTCCACCGGCGATGAAGAAGTTGACCTGCGCATGGCATGGTGGGGCTCTCAGGACCGCCATGACCGTACCATCAAGGCCATTGAGCTGTATGAATCCCTGCACCCGAACGTAAAGATCGAGTACGAGTACTACTCCTTTGATGACTATTTCACCAAGCTCAAGACCCTGGTTGCTTCTGACCAGGTGTGGGACGTTTTCCAGCTGGGCGGCAACTTCCCCATGTACATGGATAAGATCTATCCGCTGGATGACTACATTGCTTCCGGTGTTGTGGATGTTTCCGGCATCGGCGATGCCAACCTGAAGACCACTCAGGATACTGAGGGCCATCAGCTGGGCATCTCCAACGGCCTGAACTCTTACGGCATTGCTTACGATCCCGACATGTTCGCTGAAGCCGGCGTTGCCGAGCCCACCGATACCTGGACCTGGGATGACTATGCAAACGCAGCCAACACCATCCACGAAAAGCTTGGCATTTACGGCTGCTCCTCCATGCTGACCTCTGAATTCATCGCCGGCTGCTCCGTTTACATTGCACAGTATGGCGATGTTGGCCAGTACAGCTTCTTCAACCTGGATCTGACCGGCATGGGCTTTGATGATCCCCAGATGCTGACCCCCTATATCCAGATGCGTGCTGACTCCATCAAGAACGAAGTTTACCCCGATGCCGGTGCTTCCGCTGAAATCACCAACATCGAAAACGACTTCCTGGTAACCGGCGAAGCTGCTATGGCTTGGGTTGCTGCCAACCAGTTCCCGACCATGTACAACGTCTGCCAGGAGCAGGGCCGTACCCTCAAGCTGGCAACCCTGCCCCGCATCACCAGCGATGGCCCTTCCGGCGCTGTCATCCAGTCTTCTCAGATGCTCTGCCTCTCTCAGGACAGCCAGCAGAAAGAAGAAGCTGCTAAGTTCATCAGCTGGTTCGAAAACGACCCCGATTGCAACAACATCCTGCAGGGAGAGCGCGGCATTCCTGTAAACGCTACCGTTCGTGAGACCCTGTCTGCCAACGCTACCGAAGGCCAGCAGATCATGTACGACTTCATGGACAAGGTTTCCCAGTTCAAGATGCCGGACAAGGTCAACGTGCTGAGCCCCGATGGCCAGGACGAGGTTGTTGATAACTACCGTAACTACATCCAGCAGGTTGTTGACGGCCAAATCACCGCAGAAGAAGCTGCCCAGAAGACCTATGACGATGCAGCTGCACTGTTCACTGAGTAAGTTTTAACACAAGTTCATAATGCTCCGGGCGGGCACGGTCAGGAAAAGAGGGCTGTGCCCGCCCTTTTTGAAAGGGAGGTATTCTTTCGTGAAAGGTCAAACTTCCACCTCGGCACTGAAGAGATTCATGAACAAAGATAATACCGTCGGCCATGTGTTTGCATTCCCGTTTATCTTTGGCTTCGTCTGCTTTTCGCTGATCCCGGTGTGCATTTCCTTTTATTATGCGTTCACCAACTATTCTCTTGGCTCCAAAACCGCAGCCTTTGTCGGCCTGAAAAACTTTATGCGCCTGTTCCAGGACGAAGTTTTCCTGAAATCGCTGGCCATTACCTTAAAGTACGTTCTGATCTCTGTGCCGCTCAAGCTGACGTTCGCTTTGCTGGTGGCGTATCTGCTCACCCGGCCCAGCCGCATGGTCACGTTCTACCGTTCGCTGTACTACCTGCCGTCCCTGGTTGGCGGCAGCGTGGCCGTTGCCCTGGTGTGGAAACAGCTGTTTGCCCGCAAAGGTCTGTTCAACAGCGTGCTGGCCGAAATGGGTATGAGCACCATCAACTGGTTCGGCAACCAGAAACTGGCGCTTTACCCGCTGATTTTGATGTCCGTCTGGCAGTTTGGCTCTTCGATGATTATTTTTGCCGCCGGCTTGAAAGAGATCCCCGTCAGCTATTACGAGGCTGCGAAGATTGACGGCGCACGTGGATACCAGACCTTCTTCCGCATTACGCTGCCCTGCCTTTCTCCCATCATTCTGTACAACCTGATCATGCAGACCATCTCTGCTTTCATGGCGTTCACCCAGGCTATGATCATCACCAATGGTGGCCCCAACAACAGCACCATGCTGTACGCCCTGTACGTTTACAACCAGGCGTTCAAGTACAACGATATGGGTTACGCCTGCGCCATGTCCTGGTTCATGCTGGTGGTTATGGGCCTTATCACGTTCATCATCTTCAAAACATCCAAGTTCTGGGTGTTCAGCGAAGCAAACTAAGCAGGGAAGGAGAGTACGGTTATGCATAACAGAAAAGCAGTCACCAAAGTACTGTATCACGCATTTGTCATTTTGTTCGGCTTTATGATGGTTTATCCCGTATTGTGGATGATCAGCGGCTCGTTCAAGGGCAACGCCGAAATTCTGCGCGGCACCCTGTCCCTGATTCCGAAAGAACTGAAGCTGACAAACTATGCCACCGGCTGGAAAGGCTTTGGCGGCACCACCTTCGCAACCTTCTTTAAGAATTCTATCTTTATCACGGTCATCGCAACGTTCGGCACTGTCATCAGCTCTTCTCTGGTGGCCTATGCTTTGTCCCGTGTGCGGTTCCGCGGCCGCAAGTTCTGGTTCACCTGCATGCTGGTCACCATGATGCTGCCCACCCAGGTCATCATGATTCCCCAGTACCTGATTTACTACCGCCTGGGTCTGGTTCCCGGCTATGTGCCCCTGATCCTGCCTTACTTCTGCGGCCAGGCGTTCTTCATCTATCAGATGATGCAGTTCATGCAGGGCATCCCCAAGGATCTGGACGAAGCCGCCACCATTGACGGCTGCAGCAAATACCAGATCTACAGCCGCATCATTCTGCCGCTGATGAAACCCTCCATCGTGACCACCGTTATCATCCAGTTCTACTGGAAGTGGGACGATTATATGGGCCCCCTGCTTTACTTGAGCCGCCCGCAGTCGTATACTGTATCTATCGCCATCAAACTGTTTGCAGACTCGGCTTCCACCACCGACTATGGCGCTATGTTTGCAATGTCCACCCTTTCGCTGATCCCCGTGTTCCTGATCTTCCTGTTCTTCAACCGTTACCTGGTTCAGGGCATTGGCACCAGCGGCCTGAAAGGCTGATGTTTGTATGAAAACCATCCAGAATCCCATCCTGCGCGGCTTTTGCCCGGACCCCTGTATGATCCGCACCGGGGACGATTATTACATTGCCACTTCCACCTTTGAATGGTGGCCCTGTGTCAACCTTTACCACTCCAAAGACCTGGCCCACTGGGAGCAGCTGCCAAGCCCGCTGCGCGAACCCGGCCAGATGGACCTGCGGGGGGACCCCAACTCCGGCGGCATCTGGGCCCCGGACCTGAGCTGGGATGGGCAGTATTACTACCTGCTTGTCACCAACGTGACCACCAAAAAAGGCCGTTGGTATAACACCCATAATTATATGAGCCGTGCGGCTTCCATCACGGGGCCGTGGAGCCAGCCGGTATACCTGAACAGCATCGGGTTCGACCCCTCGCTGCTGCATGATACCGACGGCAAATGCTACCTGGTCAACATGGTCAACGGCTTCAAAGGCGTGCTGGTGCAGCAGATGGACCCCGAAACCGGAGCCCTGCTGGGCGAACGCCGCAAGGTATACAGCGGCTCCGGCATTGGCTGCACCGAAGGCCCCCGCATCTACCACATCGGCAGCTGGTACTATCTGGTGGTGGCCGAAGGCGGCACTGGGTATTCCCACTGCGTTACGATTGCGCGGGCGGATAATGTGTTCGGCCCCTATGAGACGATGCCGGATAACCCACTGCTGACCTCGGACCAGAACGACCTGACCGCCATCCAGAAATGCGGCCACGGTTCCTTTGTGGAAACGCAGAACGGCGAATGGTATATGGCGCATCTGTGCTCCCGCCCGAACTCTGCCCGCGGCAGCCTGCTGGGGCGCGAAACCGCGCTGCAAAAGATCACCTGGCAGGATGGCTGGCCGCGGCTGGCCTGCGGCGGCAAAATTGCCCAAAACACCGTGCCTGCCCCGAAAGATTTGCCCGAAGTGGAGCTGCCCGCAATGGCGGAGCAGGATGATTTCATTGCTCCGATTCTTGCCCCCGGCTATGCCACGCCGCGCACCCCGCTGGGCGATTGCGCGGACCTGACCGCCCGCCCCGGCTGGCTGCGGCTGACCGGGCAGGAATCCATGAACTCGCTGCACCATGTCACCCTGGTGGCCCGCCGCCAGCAGGAGCACGAAATGCAGGCCGAGACCCGCATGGATTTTGCCCCCATCTGCCCGGAGCAGATGGCCGGTTTTACCTACTGTTATGACAGCATGAACTTCTACCTGCTGGGCAAGACCTGCGCCGAGGATGGTACCCCGGTGTTGGAACTGTTAAAAAGCGATACCGGCGTGGTGGAAGATGTGTGCGACCCCGTTCCCGTGCCGGATGGTACGCTGGACTTTAAGCTGACCACCACCCCGGACGGCGGCATGGCGCAGTTCTATTACCGCCAGCCGCAAGGGGAGTGGCAGCCCATCGGCCCGGCCTGCCCCACCGATATTTTGACGGACGAGCACTGCCGCGGTTTTACCGGGGCGCATGTGGGTGTGTATGCCCACGATATGGCAGGGCTGCATAATTATGCCGATTTTGATTATCTGAACGTACATTTTGAGAGGTGAGCTCCCATGATGCAGGCAAACACCGGCGTCCGGTTTGAAACCAAAGACCCGCTGCTTTCCCAACTGGTCAAACAGGCGGAAGAAAAGTGCCGCCTGAACATTAAAAACTTTGGCGGCGACCCTGTCCTGGTTGAGGGCGGCGGCTATGAAAAGATCTGGCTGGAAACCCAGCCCATGGGCGGCGCGATGTACGCCAGCCGTGATTTTGCCACCGGACTGAACAACAGCCTGATGTTTATGCGCCACCAGCGTGCGGACGGGCGGATCCCCGGCAGCATTGCGGTGATCGATGGCAAAGTGGTTCCGCAGTTCAACAAGTTCCAGGGCTTCTGCTTCCCGGAACCGGCGCTGGACCTTTACTATCTGGGCGGCAAGGATGCCGAATACCTGGCCCAGCTGGCCAAAACGCTGGAAGCGTTTGATGCCTACCTGTGGCGTGTGCGCGATTCCGACGGGGACGGCTGCCTGGAAACCTGGTGCAAGTACGATACCGGCGAAGACCACGCTATGCGTTACGCCGATGCCCCCGACCCGTGGGAGGAGGAAACCCCGCCCCAGGGCTGCACGGCGGTGCCCATCGCCTCGATGGATGTGATGAGCTACTCGTATGCCTGCCGCGAAACGCTGGCAGAAATTGCACGCATCAGCGGCGATGCCGAAGCACAGGCCCAGTGGGCCGCCAAGGCAAAAGCCGTGCAGGACAAAATGGTGAGCTACCTGTGGGACGATGCCCGCGGCGCGATGTTTGACCGCGACAAAAATCACAACCAGATGCCCACCCTGATCCACAACACGCTGCGCTGCATGTATTGGCACAGCCTGCCGGATGCTTTGGCCCAGCGCTTTGTCAAGGAGCATCTGCTGAACCCGCAGGAATTCTGGACCAAGATGCCGCTGCCCAGCGTGGCCGTCAACGACCCGCTGTTCCGCAACGTGACCACCAACAACTGGAGCGGCCAGGCCGAAGCACTGACCTATCAGCGTGCCATCCGCGCGCTGGAAAATTACGGCATGTATGAGCTGATCCCCCAGCTGGGGCAAAAGCTGATGCAGGCCATTGGCCCCCAGTGCCGCTTTGTGCAGCAGTATGACCCCTTTACCGGCGAACCTTCGGTCATCTGCGAACCCGGCCAGCCCCCGCAGGATGCTTACGGCCCGGCTATGCTCTCGGTGCTGGAATACACCGCCCGCATGTACGGCGTAAGCCTGGTGCGGGATACCGTGGTGTGGGGCACCTGCCCGCTGGAATGCCGCTATACCCAAACCCTGAACGGCCGCAGCTGGGAGATCGTGAACAGCGGCCGCGGGGCGGAAGCCTTTGTGGATGGCCGCAAGGTGTTCACCGCCGGCCCCGGCCTGCGCATTACCACCGATCTGGACGGCAATATTCTGGGCACAGCCCGCTACCTGCCGGATGCCGACCCCGCTCAGGTGACGCCGCAATAAACATTATATAATAAGGAAGCGAACACGATGGAATACCTGTATCCCGGTGGACTGGCCAAAGCCATTACGTTCAGTTATGATGACGGTCAGGTATATGACCGCCGCCTGATTGAGATTTTCAACCAGGCGGGCTTCAAGGGCACCTTCCACCTGAACTCCGGCAACCTGGACAAGGACGGCTATGTGCAAAAGGCCGAGCTGCCCACCCTGTACGCCGGGCACGAAATTGCCTGCCATGGCGTGACCCACCGCCACCCGCGCCAGATGAACCAGACTGAATGGCTGCGGGAAGTGTGGCAGGACCGCCTGACGCTGGAAGAACTGACCGGCGGTATTGTGCAGGGCATGAGCTATGCCTTTGGCGAATACTACCCCGAACAGGTGGAAGCGCTGCGCGCCATGGGCATCCAGTACAGCCGCACGGTGGAAAGTACCGGAAACTTTGCCCTGCCGCAGGAGCTGCTGCGCTGGAAACCCACCTGCCACCACAATGACAAACTGCTGGAACGCGCAGAAAAGTTTTTGCATGTTCCGGGATATCAAAAAATGCCGCTGTTCTATATTTGGGGCCACAGCTTTGAATTTGAGCGCGAAAATACCTGGCCCCTGATGGAGCAGTTGGCAGAAAAACTGCACGGCGCACAGGATATCTGGTATGCCACCAATGGCCAGATCGCAGATTACCTGACCGCGCTGCGCAGCACGCGCGAAAGTGCAGACGGCAAGCGGTTGTATAACCCGTCGGCACAGCCCATCTGGTTTGTGGCCGATGGCAAGGTGCGCGTTGCAGAGCCGGGTAAGCTCTGCGAAATTTAAGAAGCTGCTTTATCAGCATTGCGCACCGCCTTTATTTGGTGCCTCCTGCTGATAAAAAACAACTTCTAAGGTGTATCTGAAAGCAGAATGGCGACGGCTTGTGAAGATTATCCGGGCTTTCGGCTCTGTTGGTACACCCTGAATACTCCCCAAGGAGGCCAATCATGATTTATGATATTTTGCAATATGGTGCCGTTGGTGATGGCACCACAAACGATGGCCCTGCCATCCAGAAAGCCATTGATGCCTGCGCAGCAGCCGGCGGCGGCCGGGTGATGGTGCCGGGCGGCCATATTTACAAATGCGGTTCCATTTTGCTGCACAGCCATGTGGAGCTGCACCTGGAGCATGGTTCCCGCCTGAAAGCCAGCGAGAACAAAGAGGATTTTTTGGAAGTGGAAGCTGCTTACCGCGACCACTACCGCGATACTTCGCTGAAAGTTCCCTCTTACGAAAATTGCGAATATGACGGCGAGCCGAAGAATTACTTCATCATGGCCAAGGATGCCGAGGATGTCTGCATCAGCGGCAGTGGCGTGATCGATGGCTCCGAAGAAAACTTTTACGGCGAGATCGACCATAACTTTATTGAGGGCACCTATTATCCGCGCATCCCCATGCTGCTGATGAAGGGCGTGCAGCACCTGACCATCCGGGAAGTTACCCTGACCCGCAGCGCGTTCTGGACCGTGCATATGGTCGGCTGCCAGGATGTGCTGATCGATGGCATCCGCATCCTGAACAACCTGAAAATGGTCAACTGTGACGGCATCGACCCTGACCATTGCCGCAATGTGCGCATCAATAACTGCCACATTGAATCCGCCGATGACTGCATCGTCTTCAAGACGACCGAGAAGAACGCACATCTTGGCCCGTGTGAGAATATTGTGGTTTCCAACTGCACGCTGACCTCCACCAGTGCCGCCATCAAGTTTGGTACCGAGAGCGTTTCGGATTTCCGCAATATCACTGTCACCAACTGCGTTATTTCCCGCACCAACCGCGGCATCTCCCTGATGCTGCGCGACGGCGGCAACATTGAAAACGTGACCTTTGCCAACCTGCACATCAATACCCGCATGTTCTCTGACCAGTGGTGGGGCGAAGCCGAAGCCATCTGCGTGACGGCGGTAGACCGCAAGCAGGGCAACAAGGCGGGGCACATCCGCAATGTGCATTTTGAAAACATCAACTGCAGCGGCGAAAACGGCATTTTCCTGCACGGAAGCGAGGGCAACAGCCTGGAAGATATCTCGTTCCGCCACATCCGGGTGGACATCCGCAAGCAGACCGCATGGCCCATCGACCATTGGGACCTGCGCCCCAGCGAGGTGCCCGGCATGATCCCCGGCAAAGTGAACGGCTTTACCTGCGTGCATGGCAAAAACATCCGCTGCGAGGATGTCGTCATCCGCAAAGACAGCTCCATGGACCCGTGGTTCGGCCAGGATTTCTGCTGGCAGGATACCGAGGATGTGACGGTGGTTAAGTAATTGTGGTAATGTGGCAAAGTGCTATTTGACTGTCACAAGCTGCTATGCCTTAATCTACTGTAAAAGTCAAAAGTTTTACCTCCCCAACAAAGGGCCGCAGGCATTTTTTACCTGTGGCCCTTTTGCTTTTTATGCGAAAAAATGATTATAATTGGCATGCAACCGTCAAATTGACTGTAGGGCGGGATGCCCTCATCCCGCCGCGGAGAAACGTAAACCATTTGCTGCAAACCTAAAAACCAATTTGTAGGGGACAATGCTTGCATCGTCCCCTATGATGGGCCTTGCCATATGTTTCACCACATCATTCTCCGCACGGCCGTGGGCGCACAATGTGCGTCCCTACGGGTGGGGGGCACAAAAAATGTCCATCACACATTGCAATATATTTTGTAGGGAACGGTCTTGACCGTTCCGGGACCGTACTATCTATGTCATAATGGTATTCGCGGCAAACCGCGTCATATCCCAACAACCAGGAAAATCAATGTACATAGGCGTATTTTTTGGATAACAGGGATTGAAAATCCCGGCTCTTAGGCAGGAAATGGTCGTCCTGCTGTGCGGCGATGGCCCCATTACAAACCTGACATTTCCCATACTCCAAAATCACACCCAAAATTATCCGCCCAACCCGTGACAGAAAAAACGGAATCCGCTATAATAAGGGTAACCATAAATCCACATTGCAGGCAACTGCAAGAAAGGGAACCCGATGAACCGAACAACAGCAAACGCCGCGGCCCTTGCGCTGGTGGGCGCGATGGCATTGCAGCTGGCCGCCTGCGGCACGGCGCAGCAGCCCGCCGCCGAACCGGCATCCACTCAGCCGGAACCCGTTACCCTGACCATGAGCTGGTGGGGGGACGATGCCCGCACCGAAACCTACCAGCAGGCCATCCAGGCATTTGAGGCAAAACTGCAATATATTACTGTAGAAACCACCTATGGCACCACCGCCGATGAAGATAAAACGGCCGATGTCATGCAGGTGGACTGGACCTGGCTGGGCCGCGGTGACAAAAGCGCGAACCAGCTTGTCGACCTGAACGAATACAGCGATGTGATCGACCTGGAGCAGTTCAGCCAGAGCGCGCTGGATGCCTGCACAGTGGATGGCGCTTTGCTGGCGGTGCCCATGTCGGTGACGGGCCGCATTTTTTACTGGAACACCCGTACTTTTGAGCAGGCGGGGATCGATGCGCCCAAAACCTATGAGGAACTGCTGGCCGCGGGCAACACTTTCCGCGAGGTGCTGGGGGAGGAATATTACCCCCTGGCCATGGATGCAGCCGCCCGCATGAACCTGATGGTCAGCTATCTGGAATCCACCACCGGCAAAGCGTGGGTGGCGGATGGCCAGCTGCAATATTCGGCAGACGAGATAAAAACCGGGCTGGAATTTTTGCAGACGCTGGAAGAAAACCATGTGATGCCCACCCTTGCCGCCCAGCAGGCGGGCATGGCGGTGGACAAGACCCCCATGTGGCAGAACGGCCAGTACGCCGGTACCTTTGCCTGGGATGCGGACGCCGAAACCTACCGCAGTGCGTTAAAAGATGCCAGTGGGTTCCTGGTGGGGGATGAGATCGCCTTTGGCGAGCAGGCCAACGGCGGTTTTTCCAAGGTATATCTGGCCCTTGCCATCAACAGCAGCTGCCAGCACCCGAAAGAAGCGGCCATTCTGGTCAACTTTTTGCTGAACGAGGATATGGGAGCTTCCATCATGGGCACCGCCTGCGGCCTGCCGGATTCCGCCACCGGCCGCGCGGCTGCCACAGCGGCAGGGTTGGTGAACCCGCTGGTGGTGGAAGCCAACAACCGCATGATGGCTTTTGTGGATTTTCCACTTGACCCCGCATTTGAAAGCCCGGCCCTGGCTGCCGTGCCGGATGGATTGTACGCAGCCGTATTGACTGCCTGCAGCAACGGAGAGCTGACAACAACCAAGGCCGCCGAACAGCTGGCAGAGGGGATAACGGCAGTGCTGGACAGCAAAAGCGTTGAATGAGCGCCTGAAACAGTAAAGCAATACAAATATTGTGATGCCGTAAAATCTCAAGCACATTCGCTTACGGCCCCGGAACGGTCAAGGCCGTTCCCTACAAAGCACTTTATTGTGCGTTGCAAACATGAAAATAATCTGTAGGGCGGGGTGCCCTCACCCCGCCGCGGAGAAACATGAATTGTTTGTGCTGCACCCCAATTTTGCCAGTAGGGCGTGGTCACCCGACCACGCCGCCAACGGGCCTTGCCATGCTGCCTATTGCAAAATTGGCAATGCACCCTTGCCTTACCTGTAGGGGACGGCGTCCTCGACGTCCCGATAACACTACCAGATAAAAAATAAAACTCTCCCTTCAGCGATGCCTGTTTGATTCCGTGCATCTGGCAGTTGAGGGAGAGTTTTTCTTTATCTTTTCTGCTTATTGGAAAAGGGGAAGCTGTTTAGAGGAAAAACAAAAAATCTGCATTTGTACGCATTTCTGAGCTGTAAAGCAAATACACTTCACAGACGATGCATCGCTAAAAATTCCGCAAATAAATGCTCCGCCAACCGGCCTCCCACACAAAGCGCTTTTTGTAAAAGGTTTTGCATGGCCAAGCACAGCTACCCCCCCACTATTTTGCCGTCTTCGCATCTTCCCGTTCCATCCGCTTTAACTCCGGCAAAACGGTAATCAGCATAACGATAAAGCACAAACTGCCGCCGATCACGTTGGAAACCGGCTCCGCGGCAAACACGCCGTCGGTGCCCATGCCAAAAGCATAGGGCAGCAGGTAGGTGAGCGGCACCACAATGATAACCTTGCGCAGCAGCGAGAAAAACACCGCGTGGCGGCGCTTGTTCAGCGATTTGAACACCGTCTGGCCCACATATTGCAGCAGCATAAAGCCAAAGGTGGAAAAATACAGCTTCATGGCGGGGATGGTATCCGCCTGCAGGGTGGGATCACTGCTGAAAATGGAGATGAGGAAGTGCGGTGCCAACAGAATGACCGCCCAGATCGTAAGGGTATATACCAAAGCCATCAGGGCCATGGTGGCGGCGGCGCGCAGCACCTTGCGGGGGCGGCGTGCGCCGTAATTGTAGCTGATGATGGGGGAAGAACCCTCGGTAATGGCATAGATCGGCGTTTCTACCATCTGGCGCACGCTGGAAATGATCGTCATGACCGAGATGTACACATCGCCGCCGGCCACAGACAGCACATTGTTGCAGCAGATCGTCACCACGCTGTTGGTCAGCTGCATGATGAAGCCCGCTGTGCCAAGGCTGACAATATCGCCGATGCAGCGCCCGTTGGCGACCAGCTGACGCAAGGGCAGCGGCTGCACGCGGTATTCCGACTTGCAGCGCAGGAAATACACCACAAACGCCGCCGAAAGCAGCTGCGAAAGCACCGTGGCAACCGCCGCGCCGCGGATGCCCATGCCAAACACAAAGATAAACACCGGGTCCAGCACCAGGTTGGCCGCTGCGCCGATCACCACGCTGAGCATACCGGCTGTGGCATAGCCCTGCGCATTGATGAACGGGTTCAGCCCCGTTGTGAGCATGGAAGGGTAGGTGCCCAGCAGGTATAGCATCAGGTACGGCAGTGCATACTGCAATGCTTCCGGCGAAGCACCGAATAAGACCAGAATGGGCCGGGCAAACAGCAGGCCAATGACCATCAACACACCGGCGCAGCACAACAGCAGCGTGCAGGCCAGGTTCAAAATCAGCCCGGCGCGGGCCTTATCCCCGCTGCCGCGGGCAATGGCGAACAACGGTGCGCCGCCGCTGCCGAACAGATTGCTGAACGCCGTAATAATGACGATAATGGGGAAGCAAAGCCCCACCGCGCCCAGCGCCGCTGTGCCGATATCCGGGATGCGCGCAATATAAATGCGGTCCACAATGTTATACAGCAGGTTCAGCACCTGCGCCACCAACATAGGCAGCGCTGCTTTCAAGATGTTTTGCGCAATGCCGCCGTGTTCAAAGTCGATCTGCCGCATGGGGAACGGTTCATCCTTTCTGTTTTCACAATACCAGTTTCAAGTATAGCATAAACCGCCTGCAAATACAAAAAATCCCCGCACAAAGCCACATAACGCAGCCCGTGTGGGGATTCTTTCTCAGCCGGAAGCTTCGAATGTCTCCGGCTCCACGGCTTCCACTTCTTTGATCATCATCTCGTTGCCCTGCAGCAGGTGGGTGCGGGGGCTTTGGCAGTGGGGGCAGGTGCGGCCATGGGGCACGGTGGGGTACTGCTGGCCGCAGTCCTCGCACAGGGTAATGGCGGGGATCTGCTCCACGGTCAGCACGGCACCGGGCAAAATCTCTGATTTGGCTGCGGCCCATTTCCAGCAGTCCTGCAGGTAGCTTTCCACCACGCCGGAAACCTCGCCTAATTGCAGCGTTACCCGCTGGATGCGGGCAACCTGGTTTTCTTTGGCCACATCCTCCACCGTGCGGATGATGTGGAACACAATGCCAAGTTCGTGCATTTACTTATCCTTTTTCCCAAAGCGGATCTTCACTTCGCGCTTTGCCATGTAGGGCAGAATGGCCTTGAACTTATCTTCCGACCGCACCATGGTGCTGCATTCGGGCAGGTCGCGGTGCAGGTGGATGGCGTCAAATTCGCACTTAGTGGTGCAAACGCCGCAGCCAATGCACTTGTTGGGGTCCACCACACTGGCACCGCAGCCCAGGCAGCGGGCCGTCTCGGTTTTTACCTGTGCTTCAGTCAGGGTTAGGTGGGCATCCCGGAAAGAACGGTGCGCGTCAATGGCATCATCCATCCCGGCTGTCTGGCGGGGCGCGCGGTCATAATCGCCAAGGGCCAGATTGGTTTTGTCCAGCTCATAAAAATCGCGGCGGTTGCGGCCAATGGTCAGGCTGGTGTTGGGCTGCACAAAACGGTGGATGGAGATGGCGCCCTGCTTGCCTGCGGCGATCGCATCAATGGCAAAGCGCGGGCCGGTGTACACATCGCCGCCCACAAAGATATCCGGCTGGGCGGTCTGGTAGGTCAGGGCATCGGCCACAGCGCCCTGGCCCCGGCCAAGCTGTACGGCTTCGCCATCCAGCAGGCTGCCCCACTGGATGCACTGGCCAATGCTCAGCACAACGTTATCGCACGGCAGGGTAATGGTCACGTTTTCGTCATAGGTGGGGGCAAAACGGCCCTCGGCATCGTACAGGCCGGTGCATTTTTTCAGTACCACGCCGCACACATGGCCGTCCTTCGTCAAAAATTCCTTGGGGCCGTACCCGCAGCGGATGACGGTGCCCTCTTCCTCCGCCTCGGCGATCTCTTCGGCGGAAGCGGGCATCTTTTCCCGCGGCTCCAGGCAGGCCATCGTCACATCGCTGGACCCGCAGCGCAGGGCAACGCGGGCGGCATCAATGGCAACGTTGCCGCCGCCGATCACCACGGTTTTGCCGGTCATCTTGTAGCTTTCGTCCCCGCCCACGGTGCGCAGCAGCGCAACGGCGGTCTGGATGCCTGCGGCGTCCTCGCCGGGAACCCCGGCCGTGCGGCCGCCCTGACAGCCGATGGCGAGATAGAACGCCTTGTACCCCTGGGTGCGCAGCTGGGCAAGGGTGATATCTTTGCCAACCTCCACACCGCAGCGGATGGTAACCCCCAGCTCCCGCAGGATGTCAATTTCGGCATCGATCACGTCTTTTTCCAGCTTAAAGCTGGGAATGCCGTACCGCAGCATGCCGCCGGGATGTTCGTTTTTCTCAAACACAGTCGGGCGGTAGCCCTGCAATGCAAGGAAGTACGCGCAGGAAAGCCCGGCCGGGCCGCCGCCGATGATGGCGATTTTTTGCGGCCACGGCCCCTGCAAAGAGGGCTGCACCACCGGCGGAACATAGCGGTGGGCGGCGTTCAGGTCCTGCTGGGCCACAAACTTTTTCACGGCGTCAATGGCCACTGCCTGGTCCACGGTGCCGCGGGTGCAGGCGTCCTCGCACCGGCGGTTGCAGATGCGCCCGCATACGGCGGGGAAGGGGTTCTCTTTTTTGATCAGCGCCAGTGCATCGCGGTAGCGGCCCTGCGCGGCCATTTTCAGGTAGCCCTGCACCGCAATGTGGGCGGGGCAGGCGGTTTTGCAGGGGGCAGTGCCGGTATCATAGCAGTTGATGCGGTTTTTATCGCGGTAGTCCACCGCCCATTTTTCGGGGCCCCACTTTACGGCATCGGGCAGTTCCTGTTTGGGGTACTGCACCGGGCCGTTTTTGGTGCACAGCTTCTGGCCAAGCTTAACGGCACCGGCGGGGCAGAACTCCACACAGCGGCCGCAGGCAACGCAGTTTTGCGGTTCCACTTTGGCAACGTAAGCCGAGCGGCTCATGTTGGGGGTGTTGAACAGCTGGCTGGTGCGCAGGGCGTTGCAGACATTGACGTTGCAGTTGCAGATGGCAAAAATCTTGTTCTCGCCGTCAATGTTGGTGATCTGGTGCACAAAGCCGTTGTCTTCAGCTTTCTGCAAAATCCGCATCACTTCGTCATAGGTCACATAGTGGCCCTTGTTGGTTTCCACCAGATAGTCCGCCATATCGCCCACACCGATGCACCAATCATCCGGGTCATCGCCGCAGCCTTCGCCCATGGCGGCGCGGGACATGCGGCAGGAACAGGGGCCGGCGGCATACTTGCCCTGGTATTTTTTCAGCCAGTGGGAGATGTGTTCGATATCCAGGGAGTGGTTTTCGGTCTCAATGGCTTTTTCAACCGGGATCACGTGCATGCCAATGCCAGCACCGCCCGGGGGCACCATGGCGGTAATGTGTTCCAACGGCAAAAAGGTCATCCGCTCAAAAAAGGCGGTCACTTCGGGGTGGTCGGCAATCTGCTGCTTGTTCATGTTAAAGAACTCGGCGCTGCCGGGCACAAACATGGGCAGAATATACTGCTTTTCGCGGCGGGGGTTCTCCCAGTTATATTCCAACAGGCCAACGCAGCTCATCTGATACAGCAGGGGTTCCAGCTCCTTGGCGGGTTTGCCGGTGGCTTTTTCCAGTTCCGGCAGGGTCATCGGCTGGCGTACTTTCATTTTCAGGGCAACATCGGCCATTTCATCGGTCACAATGCTGGCCAGGCCCCAGTATTCGGGGTCCTCCACCGTCAGGGGGCGCAGCTTGGCGGGCACACGGTCGGTGATCATCTGCCCCAGCTTCATGATTTTTTCCCGCGGTTTTGCGTCCTTGGGAATTTTGAACGGCAGCTTGCTTTCATCCAGTGGGAAAGCGGTCGGTTTGCTCATGGCTTGCTCCTTTTATTGCTCTGTGCATCTTCCGTTTCGTTTGTATTGCTTTGCAGGCGGTTCGGGTTTGCTGTGCCCTTATGCCTGCCACTCTTTCACCTGTTCCCGCAGCCAATCGGCCCATTCGGCAATGCCCTCGCCGGTTTTGGCGCAGATGGGGATGACCTTTGCCTTGGGGTTACGCAGGGCGATATATTCCCGGCATTTGTCCATATCAAAATCAAAATACGGCAAAACGTCAATTTTGTTGATGAGAACCACATCGCACACCTGGAACATCAGGGGATACTTCAGCGGCTTATCGTCCCCTTCGGGCACGGATAGGATCATCGCGTTTTTCACCGCACCGGTGTCAAACTCTGCCGGGCAGACCAGGTTTCCCACGTTTTCCAGCACAACAAGGTCCACATCCTGGGGGCCAAGGCCCTCCAGCCCCTGGCGGGTCATCTCGGCGTCCAGGTGGCACATGCCGCCGGTGTGCAGTTGGATGGCTTTTGCCCCGGTGGCCGCAATGGCTTTGGCATCCACATCGGAATCAATGTCCGCTTCCATCACACCGATGCGCAGTTCGCCTTTCAGCGCGGCAATCGTGCTGCGCAGGGTGGTGGTTTTGCCGCTGCCCGGTGCGCTCATCAAATTCAGCAGAAAAATCTTTTTCTCTTTCAGGCTCTGCCGCAGCTGGGCGGCCTGTTCATCATTGGAAGCAAAAATGCTCTGTTTTACTTCCAGAATTTTCACGTTGTCCATGGGGTGCTCCTTACATGTGGTTATCGCGGTATACTCTTGTTAACAGTTTAACATCCGGGCGGTAAAAGCGCAATGTCAAACGGGGATTTTGGCATTCCCGCCAAATTGGGCAAAAAGAAGCAGGCAGAATGACGGAACGCCGCCACACTGCCTGCGGAAAAACAGAAGATATTTATAGAATTGCAGCCCTTACTTCCACGCAAAAGTCGCCATGCCGTAAATATAAATGAACGCAATGGCGGCGGGCACCACAAAGCGGAAGATCGGCTTCATCCAAGGCTGCACCTTTAAGCCTTTGCCAGTGTTGGCCTCCTGAACAAAAGCGTCCCACCCCCAGCCGAAAGAGTTGCAGCAGAACAGCGCCAATACCAGCGAACCCAGCGGCAAAACGTTATTGGAAACAATGAAATCCCACAGGTCCAGCCAGGCCGTGCCCGCGGCAAACGGCTGGAAATGCAGCACACTGTAGCCCAGCGCGGTGGTCAGCGCCAACAGAAAAATGCCCACGCCGCAGAGCAAAGCGCCCTTGGGGCGGCTTAACCCGGTCAGCTCCCGCACCATGGCAAGGATGTTTTCGCACACGCCCAGCACGGTGGAAAGCGCGGCAAACACCATGAACAAAAAGAACAGCGTGCCCCACCAGCGGCCCCCGGCCATGTTGTTGAACACGGTGGCCATGGTATCAAACAGCAGGCTGGGCCCGGCGTTCACTTCCAGCCCATAGGTAAAGCAGGCGGGGAACATGATGATGCCGGCCAGCACTGCAACCAAAGTATCCAGCACAATAATGTGGACGGATTCCCCCATCAGGGAATGTTCTTTTTCAATGTAGCTGCCAAAAATCGCCATGCCGCCCATGCCGACGGAAAGGGTAAAGAACGCCTGGTTCATGGCGCCCACCACAACGCTGCCATCGATCTTTCCAAAATCCGGCACCAGGTAAAATTTCAGGCCTTCCGCCGCACCCGGCAGGGTCAGGCTGTGCACCGCCAGCACCATCATCAGCACCAACAGGGCCAGCATCATATATTTGGTAATGCGCTCCAGCCCACCCTGCAAATTGAAGCTTAAAATGGCAAACGCTACCACAACGGTCACCAGCAAAAACACCACATTCACCGTGGGGTTCGTGATCATCTGGGCAAAGCCGAAATCCGCGTTCTGGCCGGTGAGGAACTTGATGAAATAATAGATGATCCACCCGGTCACCACGGTATAAAATGCCATCAGGGCAATGTTGCCGATCAGGCTGGTAATGCCGAAAATGCCCCACTTATGGCCGGGCTTTTCCAGCTTCTGGTACATGCGGATCGGGCTGGCCTGCGCCGCACGCCCAACGGAAAATTCCATCGTCATGGCGGGCAGACCCAGCACGACCAGACAGATAATGTACAGCAGCATAAAGCTGCCGCCGCCGTTCTGGCCGCACATCCAGGGGAATTTCCACACATTGCCGCAGCCAATGGCGCACCCGGCTGACAGCATGATGAAGCCAAGCCGACTTCCGAGCCGTTCACGATTCTGCATAAACTTGTATTGTTTTCTCCTATATTTTATTTGTGCTGCCGCGCGGGGAAAAGGCAGTGGCCCGCCCGGCAGCAAGGATAACCGCTATCATACGAAATCCATATTAGCTTACCACACTGCCATGCTAACTGCAAGCGATTTAAAGCTGTAAACCGGCAAAACACAAAAATGCGCCCCGCGGCCCGGTGGCCATACATCAAAACGGCAGGAAAATCCAAAAGTCATACTATATTTGCTTTGCAATGGGGGAATCTTGCTGAAACGATGAAAATGCCTTGCGTTCTGCCAGGAATGTGGTACAATTAAAATGTTATATTATGTCGTTTTGTACAAATGTGCGCCATGCGTTTTGTGCAATACAGAAATAAAGCCTCGCACCGGAACGGCAGGCGGGGATGCCCTGGCAGGGCAGAATGTGCCCCAACTGCAAACAAAGAGGATCAGACAATGTTCAGCGAATTTTTTAAGGAAGAAGAGGTCTATGCCACCGGCAGCAGCAGCCTGACGGATACCGCGTATGAGACCATAAAAACCAGCATCCGCAACAATGAAGCAGTCGGCTTTATTACCGGTTTGTACGATGCGGACCTGACCATTACCCATATCAGCAGCGTTTTTTTGCATAACCTGGGCTACAGCTACCCGGAGTTTATGCAGACAACCGGCGGTTCGCTGAAAAAGGTCTTTTACGGCGCAAACCGCTCTTTTTTGGAAGCGGAGCGCTTTCATCAGATCGAGGGCACGGGCGAAGGCCAGATGCTGACCAGCGGCGGTGTGCCGGTGTATGTGCGGATGTTCAAAGCCGATGTGACCGATGCGGACGGCACCCGGCTGTGGGTGCTTTCGACCCATGTGGACTGGATGCAGCAAAACCTGGAACTGGTCAACCGGGTCATCAACTCCGGCTTTTGGTCCATTGAATGTGACGATGACGGCCGCCCCGTCAGCATGATCTACAGCCACGAGTTCCGCACCATGCTGGGCTTCCAGGATGTGCTGGATTTCCCCAATACCATGCAGGCGTGGGAAAACCGGCTGCACCCCAACGATAAAGAGCGGGCCGTGACCGCACTGGCCCAGGCACTTGCCGATAAGACCGGCCAGACCAAGTACGATATTGAATACCGCATGCAGCTGGCCGATGGCAGTTACCGCTGGTTCCGTGACAGCGCCGCGATCACCCGCCGCCTGGACGGCACGGCTTACCGCGCGGCGGGCATCTTTGTGGATATCCAGCAGCGCAAGGATACCCAGCGCAAGGTGCGCCGCATTGATACCTTCCACCGGGCTTATACCGCGGGCAACCTGTGTGAATATTATGTGGACTTAAAGCGCAACCACTATGAATCCCTGAAGCTGGAGGGCAACGCGCTGCCCCAGCTGGAAGGCTGCGCCACCTGGGACAGCCTTGTGGAAACCTACCTGGAACAGTATGTCAGCGAGCAGGACAAAGAAGCCGTTGCCCGCGTGTTTGACCGGGAGTACATTACCCAAAAACTGGCCGAAGGCAGCAGCGAGATGAGCCAGGAGTGCGCCATCACCCTAAACGGCGAAACCCGCTGGGTGCGCAATGTTGTGTTCCGTGAAAGCGGCAGCAATACCAACCGGTATGCCATGATCCTGATGCGTGATATCACCGATGCCAAAAACGAGAGCGAACGCCTGCAGGAGCTTGCCGCCCAGAACGAAAACCTGGATATGCTGATCCGCGGCACGGTGCGCTTGGTGGACCGCTATGCCATGTGTGACCTGGAACATGACCGCTACCGTTTTTACAGCCGCCTGCCCGGCAATGTTCCCTATGCGCCGTTTGGCACCTACCAGGAACTGATTGCCCACGCGGCAGCCCTGTACAAAGCGCTGACCCAGGGCCAGACGCTGGAACAGCTGCTGGCCCCGGAACGCATCCGCAGCATCCTTAAAACACCGGACGATATCTACCGTTTCGAGTATTGCTCCCAGGACGAAAAGCAGTTCAAGACAATGGCCATCACGCCGCTTTCCTGGCAGAACGGCGCGGTGGAAAAAGTGCTTTGGACGGTGCAGGATGTTACCCAGGAAAAAATGGAAGAAATGCGCTCCCGCAAGGCGCTGAAAGAAGCATACGATGCCGCCAACCGCGCCAGCCGTGCTAAGACAGAGTTCCTTTCCAATATGTCGCACGACATCCGCACCCCCATGAACGCCATCATCGGCATGACGGCCATCGCCGGGGCCAACGTCAGCAAGCCGGACCGCGTGGCGGACTGCTTGGGCAAGATCACCCAGGCCAGCCGCCACCTGCTCAGCCTCATCAACGAAGTGCTGGATATGTCCCGCATTGAAAGCGGCAAGATTGCCCTGGCGGAAGAGGAGTTCAACCTCTGCGACCTGGTGGATAATCTGATCACCCTGACGAAAAGCGCGGCAGAAGAGCACCACCATACCTTTGATGTGACCATCAACCGCATTGAGCACGAGGATGTGCGCGGCGACAGCATGCGAATCCAGCAGCTTGTCACCAACATTCTGTCCAACGCCATCAAATATACGCCGGACGGCGGGCATATCCGCTTCCAGGTTCTGGAGCAGCCTGCCGCTTCGGCCGGGCTGGGCTGTTACCAGTTCGTTGTGGAGGATAACGGCATCGGCATGACACCGGAGTTCCAGCGGGTCATGTTTGACCCCTTCACCCGCGCGGATGACAAACGCACCACCAAGGTGCAGGGCACCGGCCTGGGCATGGCCATTGCCCGCAACTTTGCCACCATGATGGGCGGCGATATCAAAGTGGAAAGCACCCCCGGCAAGGGCAGCAAGTTTACCTGTACCATCTTTTTGAAGCTGCAAAACCGGGAGGTTACCCCCATTCAGGAACTCATCAACCTGCCGGTGCTGGTGGTGGATGATGACCAGGACTGCTGCGAAACCACCACCGCGCTTTTGCAGGAGATCGGTATTGACGGCGAATGGGTCACCACCGGTGCCGAAGCCGTGGAGCGCGCCGAACAGCGGATGCAGACCGGCAATAACTATTTTGCCATTATCATTGACTGGCAGATGCCCGGCATGAACGGCATTGAAACCACCCGCCGCATCCGCCGGAAGGTGGGCAAGGATGTTACCATCATCATCCTTTCTGCCTATGATTATACGGACATTGAACAGGAAGCCCGCGCCGCCGGTGTGGATGAATTTATCGCCAAACCGCTGTTCCGTTCCCGCCTGACCGCAGTGCTCAAAAACGTTCTGGATGACCGGCCGGAAAAAGCCGCCAAGAACGCCCTGAACGGCATTGCCGCCAGCGATTACACCGGCAAGCGGATCCTGCTGGTAGAAGATAACGAGCTGAACCGCGAGATTGCCTGCGAGATCATCGGCATGAGCGGCGCAGCGATCGAGACCGCCGAAAACGGCCAGATCGCAGTGGATAAATTTGCCGCTGCCCCGGTGGGGTACTATGACCTTGTGTTTATGGATATCCAGATGCCGGTCATGAACGGGTACGAAGCCACCGCGGCCATCCGCTCTTTGCCCAAAGCTGATGCCGCGCAGGTGCCCATCGTTGCCATGACGGCCAACGCTTTTGCCGAGGATGTGCAGCTGGCCAAAAACGCCGGTATGAACGAGCATGCCGCCAAACCGCTGGATATGAAACGCCTGTGTGAGATCCTGCACCGGTGGCTGTAAGGGTAAAATCGGCCTGAAATAGAAAACGGAAAAAATTCGGCAGAACATACAAATAATAGCTTGCACTTTTGTATGCGCTATGCTATACTAAGTCGAAAACTGAATAAAAAACAGCAGGTGCCTTTCATTGTTTGCCGGGCGGTCAATCCTTCCGGCGCTCTGGAAAGGGTAAAAGGGAAGCGGGTGCAAATCCCGCACGATCTCGTCACTGTGATAAGGGAGCCTGCCGCCAGGGTGCATTTGCACCGGTCACTGAGCATTGCTTGGGAAGGCGGCGGCAGGCGTTGAGCTTTCAGCCAGGAAACCTGCCCGCTGTTGGTACGGGAGCATTGCTCCAGATCACGAGGAATTGGTTGTACCCAGGGTGTGTCTGAAAAGTCGAAAATATAGTCTATTTTTTGTTTTCAGATATACCCTAAAAAGCTCATGGAAAATCCGGGGTCTTTTTGTGTTGCCATTCTGCATGCAAAAAGGCCTCGTTTTTTTGTGGTAGTTTTGTCTGCAAGGCTGCTGTGCTTGGGCTTTGTTTCCTGTACCTGTTTTTCAGCAATGGATACCCCCTAAGAGAAAGGAAGCAAAACACATGAAACGCAACAACCTGAAAAAGCCCGCTGCCGTGCTGACCGCACTGGCTCTGGCCGCCGCCCTGCTGGCTGGCTGTGGTGCAGCATCTGACAGCATGACTGCCAGCAGCGCCCCCGCCGAAAGCGAGGCTGTGAGCACCGAAGCACCCGCTGAAAGCGCAGACGAGGGAGATGCAGACGAAGTGGCCGCAAAGAATTGTGCAGACCTGATCGATGCCATCTATGTGCAGGAGCGCAACGATGACACCGATGCTCAGTGCGAAGCCGCCAAGCAGGCATGGGATGCCCTGACCGATACCCAGAAAGAGCTGGTGGAAGGCGAGAACGCAGACCCCGACTACTTTGGCCGCGATACCGGCGATGCCAGCCTGGATGATTCCCGCAACCAGGATGAGATCGGCGAAAACGAGCTGCTGGTCGTCAGCTTTGGTACCTCTTTCAACGGCAGCCGCGTAGCTGATATCAAAGGCATCGAGGATGCCCTGCAGGCCGCTTACCCGGATTGGTCCGTCCGCCGTGCTTTCACCGCACAGATCATCATCAACCATGTGCAGGCCCGCGATGGTGAGAAGATCGATAACATGCAGCAGGCCCTGGACCGCGCCGTTGCCAACGGCGTGAAGAACCTGGTCGTTCAGCCCACCCACCTGATGCACGGCGCTGAGTACGATGAAATGTGCGAAGCTGTGAACGAGTACGCCGATAAGTTTGAAAGCGTTGCCATTGCCGAACCCCTGCTGGGTGAAGTTGGCGCGGACGCTACCGTGATCAACGAGGATAAGGAAGCCGTTGCTGCCGCCATCACCGCCGAGGCTGTTGCCACCGCCGGTTATGACGACGCTGCCGCTGCTGCCGCCGATGGCACTGCGTTTGTGTTCATGGGCCACGGCACTTCCCACACCGCAAAGGTCAGCTACAGCCAGATGCAGACCACCATGCAGACCCTGGGCTATGACAATGTGTTCATTGGCACCGTTGAGGGCGAGCCGGAAGACACCGCCTGCGAAGCCGTGATCGAAAAGGTCAAGGAAGCCGGTTACACCAAGGTCATCCTGCGCCCCCTGATGGTGGTTGCCGGTGACCATGCCAACAACGATATGGCTGGTGAGGACGAGGATTCCTGGCTGAGCCAGTTCAAGGCTGCCGGCTGCTTTGACAGCGTGGATACCCAGATCGCCGGTCTGGGCGAAATTGCTGATGTGCAGCAGATCTACATTGACCATACCAAGGCCGCTATTGATTCCCTGAACGGCTGATTGACTGCCTGATAACTGCCCGGAAGGAACCATGTCTTTTCGGGCAGTTTTTGCTTTATGCGGGCAGGGTGTGTCAGCCTGGCTGAAAACCGCTTGACTAAAACGCACAATTCTCCGTAGGGGCGCACAATGTGCGCCCGCCAACCTGAAACACCGCAACGCTCTTCCGGTTTGGCGATACGCGCGGCAAATGACCGCGGGCGGGCAATGCTTTGCCGTGCCGTGTGCTTGCGCTTTTCTTTGAATTTGGGGAAAGAGCCCCTCTCGTCAATTATGCACCACCCCGTAGGGGCGCACATTGTGCGCCCGCCAACCTGAAACACCGCAACGCTCTTCCGGTTTGTAGCGATATGCAGGCTAAATGCTCCGCCGCGGTGCGAATAAAATAGGCTGGTTGCTTTGTTCGGAATCCTTTTTGCCGGAGCAGCTGACCGGATTCAAATGTGACGCCGTGGGCGTCACACAACCATTATTCATTATTCTTTCTTCTTTTTTAATTTTATCACAATGTGAGGTACCCCCAATGAAACAACCCCGTGTAATTTCCGGCGCTGTGGCTGCTTTGGTGCTGGCCGGTCTGCTGGCTGGCTGCGGCTCCACCGCAAGCAGCGCTCCCGCTCCCGAATCCGCCAGCAGCGAAGCCGCTGCCCCCACCGCGGAGCCGCAGCAGGCCGAAGCCGCCTTGCCGGACGGCGAATATACCGCTGACTTTGAGACTGACAGCAGCATGGTGCATGCCAACGAAGCCTGCGATGGCAAGGGCACCCTGACCGTTGCCGATGGCAGCATGACTTTCCATGTCAGCCTGGCATCCAAAAAGATCGTCAACCTCTACCTGGGCACTGCCGAGGACGCCCCCAGCCATGAGAGCGACTGGCTGCAGCCCACCACCGATACCGTGACCTACTCTGACGGCACCAGCGAGGAAGTGTACGGCTATGATATCCCGCTGGAAGCTGTGGATGCAGACTTCCAGCTGGCTATTTTGGGCACCAAGGGCACCTGGTACGACCATACCGTCAGCGTGCGCAATGCTGAACCCAAGACCGAAGAAAACGCCGCCACGGATACCGCCGCTGTGCCCGCTGATGGCAGCTACACCTGTGCCGTCACGCTGGAGGGCGGTTCCGGCCGCGCCACCGTGGAAAGCCCCGCCGCCCTGACGGTGGCCGATGGCGCTATGACCGCCGTGATCGTGTGGAGCAGCCCCAATTATGACTACATGCTGGTTGACGGCGAAAAATACCTGCCCACCAACACGGACGGCAATTCCACCTTTGAAATTCCCGTTGCTGCGCTGGATACCGCCCTTGCCGTTACCGCCGATACCGTTGCCATGAGCACCCCGCACGAGATCGACTATACCCTGACCTTTGACAGCACCACGCTGACCCCCGCGGAATGATGCGAATGAAAAGCTTTGGGCTTTGTACCGCACTGCCTGCCGCAGCACTTTTGCTTCTGGCCGGCTGCGCGGGCAGCGGCACCAATACGGAAACTCCCACACTTACCGTGGAAAGCAGCTACCCGCTGGAATACGCCAAGCAGTTTACCGTGGACGAATGCACCGGCGGGTACGAACTGATTACCATTGTGGACAGCAAGTATCTGGTAGTGCCCCAGGGGGCCGCTGTGCCGGATGACCTGCCGCAGGGCACTACCGTGCTGCCCCAGCCCATCGAGAATATCTATCTGGTTTCCACCTCCGCCATGGACCCCATCATCAGCCTGGATGCGCTGGGCAGCGTTGCGCTTTCCGGCACCAGGGCGGATGGCTGGTATCTGCCCGAAGCGAAAGCCGCCATGCAGGCGGGGCAGATCGCCTATGCAGGTAAGTACAGCGCCCCGGATTATGAAACGATTCTGGCATCCGGTTGCGGCCTTGCCATTGAAAACACGATGATCTACCATACGCCGGAGGTTAAAGAACAGCTGGAAAAGTTCGGCATCCCCGTATTGGTGGAGCGCTCCAGCTATGAAACGGACCCCCTGGCCCGGATGGAATGGGTCAAGCTGTACGGTATTCTGCTGGGCAAAAAGGCGGAGGCCGAACAGCTGTTCGATGCCCAGGTGCAGCGCGTTGCCCCGCTGGAAAACCAGCAGCCCACCGGCAAAACCGTGGCGTTTTTCTCCATCACCTCCAATAACCTTGTTACGGTGCGCAAGGGCAGCGACTATGTGGCCCGCATGATCGAGATGGCGGGCGGCAGCTATGTGTTTGATGACCTGACGGACAGCGGAAACAACCTTGCCACCATCAACCTTTCGCTGGAAGATTTTTACGCCGGGGCCAGGGATGCCGATGTGCTGATCTACAACAGCACCATTGAAGGCAGCATTGCCAGCACCGAACAGCTGGTGGAAAAATGCCCGCTGCTGGCGCAGTTCAAAGCTGTGCAGAACGGCAATGTGTGGTGCACCGCGCAAAGCCTGTTCCAGCAAAGCATGGAACTGCCGGATCTGATTCTGGATATGAACCATGTGTTTACCGAAGATACCCCCGCGGACAGTGAACTCACATTTTTGACGCATGTAGAATGATTTTGCTGCAGAAAGGCCGTGCCATGCACACCACCCGCCGCCTGACAATCACATATCTGGCCCTTGCAGCGGCGCTGCTGGGGCTGTTTGCGCTCAACCTGTTCTGGGGCAGCGTGGCAATTTCGCCGCGCGGCGTGGTGCAGGCATTGCTGGGCCGCGGGCAGGATGACCTGGCCGCCAACATTCTGCTGCAGCTGCGCCTGCCGCGTGCGGTGATGGTGGTGCTGCTGGGTGCGGCGCTCTCGGTGGCGGGGTATCTGCTGCAAACTTTTTTTGCCAACCCCATTGCGGGGCCGTTCGTTATGGGCATTTCCAGCGGGGCAAAGCTGGTGGTTGCGCTGACGATGGTGGTGTTTTTGAACCACGGTCTGCTGACAAACTCGCTGACCTTGATCCTGGCCGCGTTTGCCGGTTCCATGGCGGCCATGGCCTTTGTGCTCAGCGTGGCGCGCCGGGTGTACCGCATGAGCATTCTGGTTATCTGCGGCGTCATGATCGGGTATATCTGCTCTGCCGTCACGGATATTGTGGTGGCCTTTGCGCAGGATTCCAACATCGTCAACCTGCACAACTGGTCCATGGGCAGCTTTTCCGGCATGACCTGGGGCAATGTGGCGGTGGCGGCGCTGGTGGTGCTGCCCTGCCTGGCGGCGGCCTTTTTGCTGGCCAAGCCGATGGCCGCCTACCAGATGGGGGAGCAGTATGCCCAAAGCGTGGGCGTGGCAGTGCGGCCGTTCTGCGTGGCGCTGGTGCTGCTTTCCAGCCTGCTGGCCGCCTGCGTCACCGCTTTTGCGGGGCCGATCTCCTTTGTGGGCATTGCGGTGCCGCACCTGGTCAAGCAGGCATTGGGCAGCGCCAAGCCGCTGCATGTGCTGCCGGGCTGCGCGCTGGGCGGGGCCGCGTTCTGCCTGCTGTGTGATCTGATCGCCCGCAGCCTGTTTGCCCCCACGGAGCTTTCCATCAGCTCCGTCACAGCGGTATTCGGCGCGCCGGTGGTCATCTGGCTGTTGGTGCACCGCCAAAGCGGGGAGGGCCGGGCATGAGCGAAACATTTTACTGCCAGACGCAGGATCTTGCCATCGGGTACGGCAAAACACCACTGCTGCAAAACATTGCCATCGGCGTGCAGCACGGGCAGATTTTAGCCCTGATTGGCCCCAATGGCGCGGGCAAATCCACCCTGCTCAAAACGCTGGCCGGGCAGCTGGCAGCGCAAAGCGGCGCGGTGCTGCTGCAGGGCCAAGACCTGACCGCCTACACCCCCAACGCACGCGCACGCAAAATGGCGCTGATGCTGCCCCACACCCGCCCCGCCGAGCTGACCACCTGTTTTGATGTAGCCGCTGCCGGGCGCTACCCCTACACCGGGCGGCTGGGCATCCTTTCCGAGCTGGATAAGCAGCATGTGCGGGAAGCGCTGCATCTTGTTCAGGCAGACGAACTGGCCGACCGGGATTTTACCAAAATCAGCGATGGCCAGCGCCAGCGCGTTCTCCTGGCGCGCGCCGTCTGCCAGCAGCCGGAAATTATCCTGCTGGACGAGCCGACTTCCTTTTTGGATATCAAAGGCAAAATTGAGCTGCTGACCATCCTGCGCCAGCTGGCGCGGGAAAAACAGGTGGCCGTTATCGTCAGCCTGCATGAGCTGGAGCTGGCGCAAAAAATTGCGGATGCCGTTGTGTGCGTATCGCCACAGGGCGTTTCCGGCGTGATGACGCCAAAAGATGCCTTTGCGGCCGAAAATATCCGCACGCTGTACCGCCTGACCAAAGGCCAGTACGAAGCCCTGTACGGCCCCCAGCCGGAGCGCGAACCCGAACGGCAACCCGCCAAACAGGAGCCGCCAAAATTTGAACATTACATCCGCAGCGGGCAAAAACTGCTGCGCTGCGGCTACACCACCGGCACCTGCGCCGCCCTGGGCGCTGCCGGTGCCGCCCGCCTGCTGCTGACCGGCAAAGCGCCGGATTCCGTTGGCCTGCGCACCCCCAAGGGCATTGTGGTGGAGGTTGCGCCCATCTATTGCCGCAAAACGGCCACTGGTGCCCGGTGCGCCATCCGCAAGGACGGCGGGGACGATGTGGATGTTACCACCGGCCTGCCGGTCATTGCCGATCTCACCCTGCTGCCGGATGCCCCCGGTCAAATCACGGTTGACGGCGGCCTCGGGGTGGGCCGTGTGACAAAACCCGGCCTGGACCAGCCGGTGGGCCAGGCGGCAATCAACCATGTGCCGCGCCAGATGATCGCCGACGCCCTGCACGCGGAAGCCGAAGCAGCCGGGTATGACGG
>CAVFVI010000006.1:41560-56603 GCA_963626055.1 Acutalibacteraceae bacterium | reverse complement strand
GACGGCGGCTTTGCCGTGGTAATCTCGATCGAAGGCGGGGAAGAAGCCGCCAAGCGCACCTTTAACCCCCACATCGGGGTGGAAGGCGGGCTTTCGGTCCTGGGCACCAGCGGCATTGTGGAACCCATGAGCCAGCAGGCTATCCTGGACACTGTGCAGCTGGAGATCCATCAGGCCGCTCTGCGGGAGCAAAGCCCCAAACGGCTGATTTTAGCCCCCGGCAACTATGGGCTGGACTATCTGGCCCAGAACCTGCCGGAGTACAGCAGCATCCCGGTGGTCAAGTGCTCCAACTTTATGGGGGATGCGCTGGATATGGCCGCCGCGGAACAATTTGCGGAAGTACTGCTGGTGGGGCATATCGGCAAGCTTGTCAAGCTGGCGGGCGGCATTATGAACACCCATTCCCGCATGGCGGACTGCCGCACCGAGCTGTTCTGCACCCACGCGGCGCTCTGCGGTGCCAGCCGGGCCGCCTGCCGCGCTTTGATGGACGCCGCCACAACGGATGCCTGCCTGGAAATTCTGGATGCCGCCAACCTGCGGGAGCCGGTGCTGGAAAGTCTTTTGCAGGCCATCCAGCTGCATCTGGACCGCCGCGCGGCGGGGGCGTTCCGGGTGGGGGCCGTGCTGTTTTCCAACCAGGCCGGGCCGCTGGGCCAGACCGAAACCGCCGCCCAGCTGCTGCAAAGCTGGCAGAAAAAGGAGCAATGAGTTATGGTACATTTTCTGGGCGCAGGCCCCGGCGCGCCGGATCTGATCACCCGGCGCGGTGCGGCGCTGCTGCAAACGGCAGACTGTATTATTTACGCGGGCAGCCTGGTCAACCCGGCGCTGCTGGGGCTGGCCAAGGCGGGCTGCGCCATTTATAACAGCGCCGAAATGACGCTGGAACAGGTGCTTGCCGTGATGCGCCGGATGGAAGCCGAACACAAAACCACCGTGCGGCTGCACACGGGCGACCCCTGTTTGTATGGGGCCATCCGGGAGCAGATGGATGCACTGGACGCGGACGGCATTGCTTACGATGATACGCCCGGTGTTTCCAGCTTTTGCGGTGCCGCCGCCGCGCTGAACGCTGAGTACACCCTGCCCGCCGTCAGCCAGACGGTCATCATTACCCGCATGGAGGGCCGCACCCCGGTGCCGGAAAAAGAAAAGCTCGCCAGCCTGGCCAGCCACGGCGCAACCATGGTGATCTTTCTTTCCATCGGCTTAATTGACAAAGTGCAGGAAGCGCTGCTGCAGGGGGCGTATACCGCAGATACCCCCGCCGCCGTGGTGTACAAAGCCACCTGGCCGGAGCAGAAAACCGTGCGCTGCACCGTTGGCACCCTGGCCCAAAGCACCAAACAGGCGGGCATTACCAAAACCGCCCTGATCGTGGTGGGGGATTTCCTTGGCGGCTGCTATGACCGCAGCAAACTGTATGACCCCGCCTTTACCACCGAATACCGCGAGGGGACTAAACCGTGAACTGTGCGTATCTTGCCTTTACGGCCAAAGGGCTGGCATTGGCCCAGCAGCTGGCCCAAAGCTGCCCCGGTTCCATCAGCCGCTGCGGGCAGGCCGGGGTGACGCTGGCCGGGTGGACGGCGCAGCAGTTTGCCGCGGCGGATGCACTGGTGTTTGTGGGGGCGGCGGGCATTGCGGTGCGCGCCATTGCGCCCCACTGCCAAAGCAAAGCCACCGACCCCGCCGTTGTGGTGCTGGATGAATGCGGCCGTTTTGCAGTGCCGCTGCTCTCCGGCCATCTGGGCGGCGCGAACGCCCTGGCCAGCCGGCTGGCCGCGGCCTGCGGCGCGGTTCCGGTGATTACCACGGCAACCGATGCCAACGGCCTGTTTGCCGTGGATGAATGGGCCAAGCGGCAAAACTGCGCTGTGTGGGAAGTGCCGCGCATTAAATTAGTCAGCGGGGCGCTGCTGGCGGGCAGAACAGTGCATTATGCCTCCCCTTGGGGCATTGCGGGCACCCCGCCCGCCGGTGTGGCGGAAGCGAGCGAACAAACCCCCGCCGATTTTGCCCTGACCCTGACCCCGCAGGGCAGTGCTCTGCACTTGGTCCCCCGCATCGGCGTGCTGGGCGTTGGCTGCAGGCGCGGCACCCCCGCCACCCAGCTGGAGGCGGCATTTGCGGCGTTCTGTGCCGCCACAAACCTGGCACTGGTGGGCATTACCGCCGCCGCCAGCATTGACTTGAAACAGGACGAACCCGGCCTGCTGGAATTTTGCCGCAGCCATGGCTGGCCGGTCAGCTTTTATTCCGCCGCCCAGCTGCGCGCCGTGCCCGGAACCTTCAGTGCCTCAAGCTTTGTGCAGGGGGTAACAGGGGTGGATAACGTGTGCGAGCGCGCCGCCGTGCTGGCTGCTGCCGGTACGCTGCAGCTGCCCAAGTATGCGCACAGCGGTGTGACCTTTGCGTTGGCTGCCCGCCCCTTTGCACCGGATTGGAGATGGAAACCCGATGAAGCGTAACCTTGTATCTGTTGTGGGCCTTGGCCCTGGGGATGCCCGGTTCCTGACCGCGCAGGCCCGCCAGGCGCTGCAAGATGCCGATGTGCTGTGCGGCTACACCGTTTACATTGACCTTGTGCGCCCCCTGTACCCGGAAAAAGAGACCTATGCCACCGGTATGACCAGAGAGATCGACCGCTGCCGCTGGGCGCTGCAAACGGCCCAGAGCGGCAAAGCCGTGGCGCTTGTCTGCTCCGGCGATGCCGGGGTATACGGCATGGCCAGCCCGCTGCTGGAACTGGCGGCGGAATACCCCGATGTGGAAGTGGAGATCGTCCCCGGCCTGACCGCTGCGCTCAGCGGTGCCGCTGTGCTTGGCGCACCGCTGGCCCATGATTTCTGCGTGATCTCCCTTTCGGACCGGCTGACCCCGTGGGAGGTCATCGAAAAACGGCTGGCCTGCGCTGCAATGGGGGATTTCTGCGTGGCGCTGTACAATCCTTCCTCCAAAGGGCGGCCGGATTACCTGCAAAAAGCCGTCCGCATCCTGCTGCAAAACGGCAAGGGGGCGGGCACGCTTTGCGGCGTGGTGCGCAGCATTGGCCGCACCGGCCAGCAGAGCAGCCAGATGACGCTGGCCGAACTGGAGCACACCGCCGTGGATATGTTTACCACGGTGTTCATCGGCAACAGCGCCACCCACCAGGTCAGCGGGCGGATGGTAACGCCGCGGGGGTACCGCGGGGTATGAGGATCGTTGTGTTCAGCGGCACCACCGAAGGGCGGGATTTTTCCCGCGATGCAGCTGCTTTGGGGTTAAACGTCACCGTCAGCGTGGCAACGGACCTGGGGGCCGAGGAACAGGGCCAGGCCCCCGGCATTACGGTGCATTCCGGCCGCCTGCTGCCCGGCGCCATGGCGGAGCTGCTGCAGGGCGCAGCCCTTTGCGTGGATGCCACCCACCCTTACGCAGTGGAAGCCACCAAAAACATCCGCACTGCCGCCAACGCTGCCAGGGTGGAGTATCACCGCCTGCTGCGCGCCGCCAGCGCTTTGCCCGCGGGCAGTGTGGTGCTGGGCAGCGCCGCCCAGGCCGCACAGTACCTGGCCGGGACCCAGGGCAATATCCTGCTCACGACCGGGGCCAAGGAGCTTTCAGCCTTTGCCGGGCTGGATACCGCCCGCCTGTACCCGCGGGTGCTGCCCACCGTGGCAGGCATTACGGCGTGTGAAAATGCGGGCATCCCGCACCGCAATATCATTGCCATGCAGGGGCCATTTATGCTGGAACTGAACCTTGCACTGATGCAACAGTTCCACATCCGTTATCTTGTTACCAAGGATGGCGGCAGCGCAGGCGGCTTTGCCGAAAAAGCCCAGGCCGCCGCCCAAAGCGGTGCCGCTCTGGTTGTGCTGCGCCGCCCGGAGGAATGCGGCGAGACCGCCGAAGAAATTTTACAACGATGCAGGGAGCTGTTATGAAGATTACATTGGTCGGCATGGGCAGCGGGCTGCCCGGCAGTTTAACTGCCCAGGGCTTGCAGGCCCTGCAAACGGCAGAGCTGATTTTGGGGGCCAAACGGCTGCTGCAAAACCTGCCGGATGGCTGCACCCCCAACTGCAGGGCGATTTACCAGCCGGATGAAGTGCTTGCCTGCCTGCAAGCGGAAACCTGCCAAACCGCCGCGCTGGTTTACAGCGGGGATACCGGCTTTTACTCCGGCGCTGCGGCGCTGGCGCCCAAACTGCGGGCTTGGGGCGCGGAAGTAACGGTGCTGCCGGGGATTTCCAGCGTGCAGCTGCTGGCGGCGGCACTGGGCCGGCCATGGCAGAACTGGCACCTTGTCAGCGCCCACGGGTGCGCCTGCGCCCCAGCGGCGGAATGCCGGAATGACTGCCCGACTTTCTTTTTGACCGGCGGGCGGGATACCAGCCCCGCCGCGCTGTGTGCGGTTCTGGCCGCCGCGGGCTTTGGCGCGGTGCGGGCAACCGTGGGCGAAAACCTTGGCACCCCGCAGCAGAAGCTCATCACCGATACGGTACAAGCGCTGGCAGGCGGCAGCTTTGCGCCGCTCAGCGTGCTGCTGGTGGAACCCTGCCCCAAACCGCAGCCCCGCGTGCCCGGCCTGCCGGACGAAGCGTTCATCCGCGGCAAAACGCCGATGACCAAACAGGAAGTGCGCGCCGCCGTGCTGGCCAAACTGGCCGTTGCCCCCGCCGATGTGCTGTGGGATGTCGGTGCCGGAACCGGCAGCGTGAGCGTGGAAATGGCATTGGCCGCCCCCTTGGGCCGGGTATACGCTGTGGAATGTGACGCCGATGCCTGCGCGCTGATCCGCCAGAACCAGGCAAAATTTGCTGCCAGTAACTTAACGCTGATCGAGGGCAGAGCCCCCGAAGCATTGCAAAGTCTACCCGCGCCGGATGCCGTATTCATCGGCGGCAGCAAAGGCAATATGCAGGCCATTGTGGATGCCGCGCTGGCTGCTAACCCGCGGGTGCAGCTCTGCATCGCTGCCATTGCGCTGGAAACCTTGCAGCAGGGCATTGCTGCCCTGGCTGCCCACGGGCTGGCCGCGCAGGTGACCCAGATCGCCGTAAGCCGCAGCAAAGCGGCGGGCAGCCTGCACCTGATGATGGCCAACAACCCGGTATTTTTGATCGTGAGGGAATAAGATGCTGCAGCTGCTTTTGGCCGCGCCCAGTTCCGGCAGCGGCAAAACCACCGCCGTCTGCGCCCTGCTTTCCGCCCTGAAAGCCCGCGGGCTGGAACCCTGTGCGTTCAAGTGCGGGCCGGATTATATTGACCCCATGTTCCACCGCGCCGTGCTGGGGGTGCCCAGCCATAACCTGGATCTGTTTTTCTCCGCCCCGCAAACGGTGCGCCGGCTGTATGCCAGCGGTGCGGCGGGCCATGGCAGCGCGGTGTGTGAGGGGGCCATGGGCTATTATGACGGCCTTGGCGGCGTGAGCGATACCGCCAGCGCCTGGCACACCGCGGATGTGCTGGGCCTGCCGGTGCTGCTGGTGGTGCGCCCCAAGGGAGCCAGTTTAACGCTGGCTGCCCAGCTGCAAGGATTAAAAGCGTTCCGCACGCCGCACCATATTGCGGGCGTTCTGCTGAACGACTGCACCGAGATGCTGTTTAAGCTGCTGGCCCCCATGCTGGAACGGGAAACCGGCCTGCCGGTGGTGGGCTTTCTGCCCCCCATGCCGGATGCCGCCATCGAAAGCCGCCACCTGGGGCTGAAAACGGCGGGGGAAATCACCGATTTGCAGCAAAAGATCGAAATTTTATCCACTGCCGCGCAGAAAAACATGGACTGGCCGCGGCTGCTGGCTCTGTTTGACCGCCCGGCCCCCATAGCCCCCGTGCAGCAGCCCGCCGCCACAACGGTGCGAATTGCCGTGGCGCAGGATGAAGCCTTCTGCTTTACCTATGCTGAAACGCTGGAAAGCCTGCAGGCCGCGGGGGCAGAGCTCTGCTTTTTCGGCCCGCTGCGGGATGCTGCATTACCGCAAAATATCAGTGGCCTGTACCTGCCTGGCGGCTACCCGGAACTGTACGCCGCCCAGCTGGCGGCCAACACTGCCATGCGGGAGGCCGTCAAAACCGCTGTGCAAAGCGGCCTGCCCACCGTGGCGGAATGCGGCGGCTTTTTGTACCTGGGCCAAACGCTGGAAAATCCCGCCGGAACCGCCCACCCCATGGCGGGCGTGCTGCCGGGACAGGGGTTCCGCGTGGGGCGGCTGGTGCGCTTTGGCTATGCCACGCTCACCCCGCAGGCGGACAGCATGCTGTTCCGCGCCGGGGAGCCGGTGCCGGTGCATGAATTCCACCACTGGGATTCCACCTGCAACGGCAGCGCTTTTTCCGCCGCCAAAGCCAATGGCCGCCAGTGGGACTGCGGCTTTGCCAACGGGCATTTGTACGCGGGCTTCCCGCATTTATACTGGGCGGGCACCCCGCTGCCGCAGCGCTTTGCGACGGCTGCGGCGCATTACGCCCAAACCAAAACAGGGGGAACGGTATGACCGAAACCGAACTGAACACACTGCTGCAAACCATCACCCCGCCGGATGAAGCCGCCCGCGCCGCGGCGCACGCCCACTGGGCTGCGCTGGCCAAACCGCTGGGCGGGCTGGGCAGCCTGGAAACCATGCTGGAAGCCGCCGCCGCCCTGACCGGCACCCCGGAACTGGATTTTGCCCGCCGCGCCGTGCTGGTGCTGTGCGCCGATAACGGCGTGGTGGCCCAGGGCGTGAGCCAGACCGATGCCAGCGTGACCCGCGCGGTGCTGCAAAACCTTGCCGCGCGGCGCACCAGTGTGTGCCAGATGGCCGCCGCCGCCCGTTGTGACGTTGTGCCGGTGGATATGGGTATTGCCGGTGCCCCGGTGCCCGGCGTGCTGGATTGCCGCATCGCCCCCGGTACCAAAGATTTTACCTGCGGCCCGGCCATGACCCGCGCCCAGGCGGTGCAGGCCATCGGCTGCGGCATTGCCCTGGTGCGCGGGCAAAAGCAGCAGGGCGTTCAACTGCTGGCAACGGGGGAGATGGGCATTGGCAACACCACCACTTCCAGCGCTGTGGCAAGCGTGCTGCTGGGTGCCCCAGTGCAGAGCATGACCGGCCGCGGGGCCGGGCTTTCGGATGCAGGGCTTGCCCGCAAAATGGATGCCATCCGGCGCGGCATTGCCGCCAATCAGCCTGATGCTGCCGACCCGCTGGATGTGCTGGCCAAGCTGGGCGGGTTTGATATCGCCGGGCTGTGCGGCGTGTTTTTGGGCGGCGCACTGGAGGGGGTGCCCATTCTGATGGATGGCTTCATCAGCAGTGTGGCAGCGCTGTGCGCCGTGCGGCTCTGCCCCGCGGTGGAAAAGGCGGTGTTCGCCAGCCATGTTTCGGCAGAGCCTGCCGCCCACATGGTGCTGGATGCTTTGGGCAAAGCGCCGCTCATCACCGCCAACCTGCATTTGGGGGAGGGCACCGGCGCGGTGGCTTCCATCCCGCTGTGGGATATGGCTCTGGCCGTCTACCGCGGCTGTTACTCCTTTGCGGAGGGCGGCATTGCGCCGTATACCCCCCAATGCTGACGCTGGTCATCGGCGGCGCGGCCAGCGGCAAAAGCACCTATGCGGAGCACCTTGCTGTGCAGAGCGGCGGCCCGCGCTATTACCTTGCCACCATGCAGGTGTGGGATGCCGAGTGCGCCGCGCGGGTAGCCAAACACCGCGCCATGCGGGCACAGAAACAATTTGTTACCGTGGAATGCCCCCAAAACCTGCATTTGGTCCACCTGCCGCAGCGGGGCACCGCCCTGTTGGAGGACCTGGGCAACCTGGCCGCCAATGAGCTGTACCGCCCCGACGGCAGCTGCCTGCCGCCCAGGCAGGCGGCGGAAAAAATGCTGGCGGGGATCGAGGCTATCCATGCACAGTGCAGTCATCTTATCATCGTCAGCAACGAGGTATTCAGCGGCGGGGCGGATTATGCCGGGGAGACTGACCTCTATCTTCAGGCTCTTGCCATGGTCAACAACGCCGTTGCCGCCAGGGCCGATGCTGTCTGCCGCGTGGTGTGCGGCCTGCCGGTGTATTATAAGGGAGGGGAACACCCATGACATTTTTGCAGACGATCGCGGTGGCGTTTGCCATGTTTTCGGCTGTGCCGGTGCCGCAGTTTGACTGGAATGAAAAAAACATGCGGTATTCGCTCTGTGCCTTCCCGCTGGTGGGGGTGGTGTGCGGCGCGCTGTGGTGCGTTTGCGCCAGCCTGCCGCTGCCCGGCATGGTGCGGGCGGCGGTTTTTTGCCTGATTCCTGTCTGGGTCACGGGCGGCATCCATCTGGATGGTTACGCCGATACCTGCGATGCCCTTTGCAGCTATGGCGACACCCAGAAAAAGCTCGATATTCTCAAGGACCCGCACTGCGGCGCGTTCGCCGTGATCCGGCTGTGCAGCTATTTTGTGGCCTACTTTGCACTGTGCTGCTGCGTGCAGTTCACCCCGCAGGTGGGGGCTGTCTGGCTGCTGGCGCTGGTGCTGGAGCGCGCCTGTTCCGGTTACGCGGTGGCAGCATTCCCGCTGGCCAAAAACACCGGCCTTGCGCACACTTTTGCCACGGCGGCGGACCGCGCCACGGTGCGCCGGGTGCTGGGGGGCATCAGCATTGCGCTGGCAGCGGTGCTTATTATCCTGGGCGGCGGCGCGCTGGTGCTGGCGGCGGGGTTTGCCCTGTGGCGCTACCACCGCGTGGCGGTCAAACAGTTCGGCGGCATTACCGGGGACCTGGCCGGGTGGTTTTTGCAAAAAGCGGAACTGTATATGCTGGCGGCCCTTGTGCTTTGCCAGTGGAAGGGGTTTTTGTAACATGCTGTTTATTACCGGCCCGCTGTACAGCGGCAAACGCACCTTTGCCAAGCCCTTTGGTGGGCGGCAGGTTTATGAGGTGCAGACCCTTGCCGCCACTGCCGAAAGCCTGACCGCCCTTGCGGACGAGCTTGCCCAATATGATGTGGTAACGGCCACCGAGGTTGGCGGCGGTGTGGTGCCTATCGACCCTGCCCAGCGCGCCGCGCGGGAAGCCGCCGGCCGCCTTGCCTGCCTGCTGGCCGAACGGGCTGACTGTGTGGTGCAGATGTTCTGCGGCCTGCCCACTGTGCTGAAAGGGGAGCTGCCGCCATGCTGATCTACCTTTTGCGCCACGGCTTAACGCAGGATAACCTGGAAAAGCGCTACCAGGGCAGGCGGGATGTTCCGCTCTGCCCCCAGGGCCTTGCCCAGCTGCAGCGGGCGGATATTGCCCCAAAAACGGTTTTCATCACCCCCTTGCAGCGCACCCGCCAGACGGCGGAGGTGCTTTTCCCCGATGCTGAGCTGGTTGTGGTGGATGAGCTGAAAGAGATGGATTTTGGCGTGTTTGAGGGCCGAAATTACCAGGAGATGGAGCACGCCCCCCAGTACCGCGCCTGGGTGGAAACCGGCTGCGAAAGCCGCTGCCCGGGCGGGGAAAGCAAGGCGGAATTCTGCCAGCGCATCGGCATGGCATTTGCCGCGCTGGTGGATGCCGCTCTGGCGGCGGGGGAGCCGGAACTGGTGATTGTTGCCCACGGCGGAACCCAGATGGCGGCGCTGGAACGCTTTGCCGTGCCCCATAAAAACTATTATTCCTGGTGTGCCCCTGCGGCGGGCGGCTTTGTGCTGGATGCCGCAAGTTGGGCGCACCAGCGCACCCTGCGCGTAATCAAAACCGTGCAATATACAAAGGAGTTACCATGCTGATTTGCTGGGCAGTTTTGGGCGGCTTTGTGCTGGACGCCATTTTGGGCGACCCGGCCTGGCTGCCGCACCCCGTTGTGCTGATGGGCAAAGCCATCACTGCGCTGGAAAAACGCCTGAGCGTGCGCTTCCCCCAAACGCCGCAGGGGGAGCTTTGCGGCGGGGCGGTGCTGGCCGCTGTTTTGCCGGCGGGGACTTTTCTGGTTACAGCGCTGGTGTGCAAGCTGGCAGCGGCCCTGCACCCGCTGGCGGGTTTGGCGGTGCAGATGTTCTGGTGCGCCCAGGCGTTGGCCGCCAAGGGCCTTGTGCAGGAAAGCCGCAATGTGTACAAAGAGCTGCAAAAGCAGGACCTGCCCGCCGCCCGCAAAGCGGTGGCCCGCATTGTGGGGCGCGATACCCAAAACCTGACGGCGGAGGGCGTGACCAAAGCCGCCGTGGAAACCGTGGCCGAAAACGCCAGCGATGGGGTGATTGCCCCGCTGCTGTACATGCTGTTGGGCGGTGCGCCGCTGGCGCTGACCTATAAGGCCATCAACACCATGGACAGCATGCTGGGCTACAAAAACCAGAAATACCTGTATTTTGGCCGTGCTGCCGCCAAATTGGACGATGCCGCCAACTACCTGCCCAGCCGCCTGGCCGGGCTGCTCTGGGTGGCGGCTGCCGCCCTGACCGGCAACAGTGCCCGCGGCGCGTGGAAGATCTGGCGGCGGGACCGCCGCAATCACGCCAGCCCCAACAGCGCCCAGACCGAAAGCGCCTGTGCCGGTGCCCTTGGCGTGCAGCTGGCTGGCCCCGCCTACTATTTTGGCGAGTATTATGATAAACCCACCATCGGGGATGCCTTGCGCCCCGTGGAACCAAAGGATATCTTGCGGGCGGACCGCATGATGTACGCCGAAAGCCTGCTGGCTTTGGTGCTGGGCATCGCCCTGCGCCTGCTGGTGCTGGCAGTCTAAAAGAGAGGGGAACGCACAATGGAACTGGTACATGGCGGCGATTGGGCGGGCTACCGCGCCCGTTTTGGGCATGACGCGCTGGATTTTTCGGCCAACGTCAGCCCGCTGGGCCTGCCCCAGGGCGTGGCGGATGCCATTGCCGCGGCGCTGCCCACCGCGGACCGCTACCCGGACCCGCTCTGCCGGGAGCTGCGCGCGGCGCTCAGCCAGGCGGAACAGCTGCCGGAGCCGTGGATCCTGTGCGGCAGCGGGGCGGCGGATCTGATCTACCGGCTGGTGTGGGCGCTCAAGCCCCGCCGCGCCCTGCTGCCCGCCCCCACTTTTGCCGAGTACGCCGCCGCGCTGGAAAGCGTGGGCTGCGAAGTAAAACGGGAATCCCTGCATGAGGATGATGATTTTGCGGTGACGGAAACCTTTGTGCAGGCGGTGAACCAAAGCATAGACCTGGTGTTTTTGTGCCAGCCCAATAACCCCACCGGTCAGGTTGCCCCGCCGGAGCTGGTGCAGCGCCTTGTGCGCCGCTGCGCGGACTGTGGGGCCGTGCTGGTGGTGGACGAATGCTTTTTGGATTTTTTGTTTCAGCGGGATGAACTGACGGCCAAACCGCTGCTGCAAACCGCGCCCAACCTTGTCATCTTAAAAGCGTTCACCAAACTGTACGCCATGGCCGGGGTGCGGCTGGGGTACGCGCTGTCTTCTAACACAGCGCTGCTGGCCGGGATGCAGGCCGCGGGCCAGCCGTGGGGGGTATCCAGCCTGGCGCAGGCCGCGGGCATTGCCGCTTTGCGGGAAACCGCTTACGCCGATGCCGTCCGCGCCCTGATTGCCGACCAGCGCCCTAAGTTGGCGGCTGGGCTGCGGGCCATGGGGCTGCATGTGGTGGATGGCCGCGCCAACTATCTATTGTTCCGCGCGCCGGAAACGCTGGGTGCGGCATTGCAGCAGCGTGGCATCTGCCTGCGCAGCTGCGGCAATTATCCGGGGCTGAACGCCAGCTGGTACCGCACCGCTGTGCGCACCGCGCCGGAAAACGAACAGCTGCTGCAAACCATGCGGGAGGTACTGGCATGAGCAAAGCAAAGTGTATTATGGTGCAGGGCACCATGAGCGGCGCGGGCAAAAGCCTGCTGTGTGCGGCGCTTTGCCGCATTTTTGCCCAGGATGGCTGGCGGGTGGCCCCTTTCAAAAGCCAGAACATGGCACTGAACAGCTTTGTCACCCGCGATGGGCTGGAGATGGGCCGCGCCCAGGTGGTGCAGGCCCAGGCAGCCGGGGTGGAACCCGATGTACGGATGAACCCCATCCTGCTCAAGCCCAGCAGCGATATTGGCAGCCAGGTCATCGTCAACGGGGAAGTGCGCGGCCAGATGCCGGCGGCGGAATATTTCCGCCATAAAAAACAGCTCATCCCGGATATTCTGGCGGCTTACAACAGCCTGGCGGAAGAGTTTGATATCATCGTCATTGAGGGCGCTGGCAGCCCGGCCGAGATCAACCTGAAGGCCGATGATATCGTCAACATGGGGCTGGCCAAACTGGTGGATGCCCCCGTGCTGCTGGTGGGCGATATTGACCGCGGTGGCGTGTTTGCCCAGTTGTTTGGCACGGTGGAACTGCTGGAACCGGAAGAGCGGGCGCGCATCAAGGGGCTTGTCATCAACAAGTTCCGCGGGGATGTCGGGATCCTGCGCCCCGGCCTTGCCATGCTGGAAGAAAAAACAAAGCTGCCGGTGTTCGGCGTTGTGCCGTACTTAAAGGTGGATATCGAGGACGAGGATTCCCTCTCCGACCGGCTGCAGGTCAAAGACGCCGTCAAACCGCTGGATATAGCCATCGTGCGGCTGCCGCATATTTCCAACTTTACGGACTTTATGCCGCTGGAGCAGCACCCCCTGCTGGGTGTGCGCTATGTGCAGACCACCCGCGAGCTGGGCGCGCCGGACTGTGTAATTCTGCCCGGCACCAAGAACACTGTGGATGACCTGCTGTGGCTGCGCCAGTGCGGGCTGGAAGCTGCCATCGCCAAACTGGTCCAGCGCGGCACGCCAATTCTGGGCGTGTGCGGCGGCTACCAGATGCTGGGCCAGACATTGGCCGACCCGGACGGCACCGAGAGCGGCCGCCCGCAGACCCTGCGCGGCCTTGGCCTGCTGCCCGCCCAAACCACCTTTACCGCCGAAAAACACCGCACCCAAAGCCGGGCAACCGTAACGGCAGCCCCCTTTGCCGGGGCACACCTGACCGGGTACGAGATCCACACCGGGCGCACCACCGTGCAGGGCGCGCCGTTCTGTACCCTGGCGGACAGCACCCCCGAAGGCTGTGTTCAAGGCCAGGCGTTCGGAACCTACCTGCACGGCCTGTTTGACAGCGGCGAGCTGACCGAGCAGTTTGCCGCCTATCTCTGCCGCCGCAAAGGCATTGACCCCGCCGTGGCAGCGCCGATCTCCATGCAGGAATACCGCACCCGGCAGCTGGATCTGCTAGCCGATGGGGTGCGCCATAACTTGGATCTGGCCGCCGTGTACGCCGCCATGGGCCTTGCACAGCCCGCCGAAAGGGGAAATGACCAATGATGCCGCAGCACCATCTGCCTGCCGATATTGAACGCACCAGCATGAAAATCATCACCGAAGAACTGACCCAGCGCGGGCTGGAGATCCCGCTGGAGAACGCCCCGGTGGTCAAGCGGGTCATCCACACCACAGCGGATTTTGACTATGCCGAAACGCTGCACTTTACCCCCGGTGCCGTAACCGCCGGCATCGCCGCCATGCACGCCGGGGCAACGATTGTTACTGATACCAACATGGCGCTGGCCGGTATCACCAAGCCGGGCCTGGCCAAGCTGGGCGGGCAGGCGCTCTGCTTTATGGCGGACCCTGTCGTGGCTGCAGCAGCCAAGCAGGCGGGCACCACCCGCGCTGTTGCCGCCATGCACAAAGCTGCCGCCGAATACCCCGGCGCGGTGCTGGCCGTGGGCAACGCCCCCACCGCGCTGCTGACGATTGCCGAAGAGATTGAAAACGGCCTGCGCCCGGCGCTGGTTATTGGCGTGCCGGTGGGCTTTGTGAACGTGGTGGAAAGCAAGGAGCGCCTGTTTGCCGTGTGCGAAAGCCACGGTGTACCCGCCATTGTTGCCATGGGGCGCAAGGGCGGCAGCAATGTGGCGGCGGCCATCTGCAACGCGCTGATCTATTCCGCCGCCGAAATGCTGGACCCCACCGCCCGCGGGTGGAAATAAGCAGGAGAATATTACAACAGCCCGGTGCCGCACTTTTGGGAGCAAAGCGGATACCGGGCTATTGTTATTCCATTGCATCTGCATTATAATGCTGGCATGTTATATTTTTTACTCAATCACATTTTGTGCCGGGGGGCTGCGATGAGAACGATTGCCAATGAAGATTTGATCTATGAAATTTTAGCCGTTGTGGGGGAGATCCCCCGCGGCAAAGTTGCCACCTATGGCCAGATCGCCGCCTTGATCGGCCGCGACCGCAACGCCCGGCTGGTGGGCAAAGTGCTGAGCAAAGCAGAGCTGTATGGCAATTACCCCTGCCACCGCGTTGTCAACCACGCCGGCCGCACCGCCCCCAACTGGCCGGAACAGCGCCAGCTATTGGAGCAGGAGGGCGTGGAGTTCAAGGCCAATGGGTGCGTGGATGTGAAGAAATTTGGGTGGAACGGAGACTGAAAGGTAGGAGTTAGGAGGGAGGAGCTGGGAAAATTAGAAATTAGGAATGAGGAATTAGGAATTTGAGGCGGAGCAGAGGTTAAAAAGAGAAAAATTAAAAAAGAATAATGATGGTGGACCGCGGCGCGTTTGCGCCGCTCGGGAAATATTGGGGTGCTGCATATTAAAAATATGCGGCAAAGGGTAAAACAACGGTAGGGCGGGGTCACCCGACCCCGCCGAGAGTTAGCTACCATTGCACATGCAAAATTTGTGGTGTGCCTTGCCTTATGGTAGGGGAGCGGCGTCCCCGACGCCCCGGTGGGCCTGAAAATTGCCAGTCATACGCCCTATACCGCAACCATTGCAAAACATGTGTAGGGGACGATGCTCGTCATCGTCCCGCTGGCACCGCATCCCGGCCATTCTATTCTATATTCACCACCGCCGCACAGCCCGTCCCATTTGCACCCCATCTCCCATTGTGCTACAATAAAATCATAATGGTATATTTCTGCCAAAAACAGGAAAATAAATCAAGGGAGACTTTCTCATGACCTTTCCGCTTTCTATCTGGGTGCTGCTGGCAGTTGCGGTGGTTGTCAGCTCCATCGGCTTCAAGAACTATGTGTGGTTCATCTCGCTGGGGTATGGCTTTTCCATTGCGGCGG
>CAVFVI010000006.1:0-41550 GCA_963626055.1 Acutalibacteraceae bacterium | reverse complement strand
TGTTCCGCGGCAGCCTGAGCGCCGGCACGGTGCTGTGCTGCCTGCTGTTCATTGTTTACGGCTGCCGCTTGGGTGGGTACCTGGCTTACCGGGAACTGAAAAGCGCTTCCTATAAGAAAAATATGACCGGCGAAATCAAGGACGGCAGCACAATGTCGATGGGTGCCAAATGCGCCATCTGGCTCAGCAGCGCCTGCCTGTATGTTACGCAGGTGCTGCCGGTGTTCTACCGCCTGAGCAACGGCGTGGGCACAACTGTTACAAGCTACCTTGGCGCTGCCATCATGGTTTGCGGCGTGGTGCTGGAAAGCGCCGCTGACCTGCAGAAGAACGCCGCTAAAAAGCAGAACCCCCGCCGCTTTGTGGATACCGGCCTTTACCGCCTGGTGCGCTGCCCCAATTATCTGGGCGAGATGCTGTTCTGGACCGGCGTGGTGGTTTCCGGCATTGGTGCGCTGCAGGGCGTTGGCCAGTGGGTGTTAGCGTTGATCGGCTATGCGGGCATTATCTTTGTCATGTTCAGCGGTGCGCGCCGGTTGGAGATCCGCCAGAACAAAAACTATGGGAACGACCCGGAATATCAGCAGTACGTTAAAACCGTGCCCATTCTGCTGCCGTTTGTTCCCCTTTACAGCGTGGAGAAATACAAATGGCTGGTGGCGTAAACAAACAGCCCGCCGCGCCGCAGGGGTTTACGCCCGCGCTGGCGCTGGTGGATGCGCTGCCGGTGCTGTTCTTTGGGGCCAGCATGGTGCTTGCGGCAAAGGGTTTTGGCAGCGTGCTGTTCGGCCTTGGTGCGGCCATCATTACGCTGGCTGGGTGTGGCAAGGTGCTGTGGAAGCTGATTCTGGCCATATGGCAGCGCAATGCTGCCTGGCTGAACCGCTGGTTTATCCCGTGCCAGATCAGCGGCTTTTTGCTGGTTGTGCTGGCCGTGGTGCTGAACGCCGGGCAGATCGACTGGGGCAGCCTGGCCGGGCGGCTGGGGCGGTTTCCCTCGTCGGTATTCTTTCTCCTTTGGCTTATCGGCATGGGGGTTATGGGATGGTACCGCAAACATCGGTTCGATAACTCTGTAAAAGCCAACTGGACCGCCCAGATCATCAACACGGCAGCGCAGGGCGCGCTGCTGCTGGGCATTCTGTTTTTGGGGTGATGTCAAGATGATGTACCGCGTTGTAACCGCCGCACAGATGAAAGCAATCGAGCAGGCAGGCAATGCCCACGGGCTGCCTTACCTGCAAATGATGGAAAACGCCGGGCTTGCCGCCTATGCCGCGCTGAAAAAGCAGCTGCCGCAGGGCGGGGCTTTGCTTGTTGTCTGCGGCAAAGGCAATAACGGCGGGGATGGCTTTGTGATTGCCCGCGCCGCCGCGCTGGATGGCTGGCGGGTAACGGTCCTGCTGGCAGAGGGGGACCCCAAAACATCCGATGCCATTACCAATTTTGAGCGCCTTTCGGGCCTGCCTGTCACGGTCAGCCGCGAAAGCACCGCGCTGGAAACACAGCAATTTGACGCTGTTGTGGACGCTTTGTACGGCACCGGCTTCCACGGCAGCCTGCGCCCTGCCGGGCTTGCGGCCTGTGCGTTGATCAACCGCCGGCACCAGGCAGGGGCCTTTGTTCTGGCGGTGGACCTGCCCAGCGGCATCAACACCGATACCGGCGAAGTGGCCAACGGTGCTGTGCAGGCGGATTTGACCGTCACTTTTGACAGCTGCAAGCCGCTGCACCTGGCGCAAAGCTCCGCTCCACTGTGTGGCAAAGTCACCTGTGCCGATATCGGCATCCGGGATGAATGGCACCCCGCGGAGTGATCTATCGCCGCTCAAACTTCCACCGTCAGCGATACAATCAAAATAAATGAAAACGCTCTTTTTGCCGCGAGCAAAAGGGCGCTAAAAAGTAACAGCCACAGCGGTTTGCCCGTTGTGGCTGTTGATTTGCTTATACGTTTTTGATGATGACAGGGAAAAAATGAAGCAAACCGTATACTTAATAAAGAAAAAGTAACGCGAAATCCATTACATCTTCTGACGCAGGAAATTCCGAATCTCACTCTTCCGCCGCCATTGCAATCTGCTCGCGGGTGATGGGCAGCTCATAAAAGCGTTTGTGGGTGGCGTGGTAGATGGCATCCGCCACGGCGGGCAGCGGGGTGTTGATGACGACCTCACCGATGGACTTTGCACCAAACGGGCCGGTGCCCTCGTAACTGCTCTCAAAACTTACGTCGATATGCCCGATATCATTGCGGCAGGGAATCTTGTACTGCATCAGGGAACTTTCGCGCGGCATGCCGCGGTCATTGTAGGTCACATTTTCAGTCAGCGCCATGCCGATGCCCTGCAAAATGCCGCCCTCGGCCTGCACGCGGGCCAGGTTCGGGTTTACCGGGGTGCCGCAGTCGACCGCAGCCACATAATTCACCACCTGGGCTTCGCCGGTTTCCAGGTCAACTTCCACTTCGGCCGCGCCAACCATGAACGGCGGGGGTGAAATTTCGGAACTGTGGGTCACGATGGCTTCCAGCGCTACCGTGTTGCCGCACTGGGATGCCGCTGCAATGTTGGCCAGCGGTACGCGCTGGGTGCCGTCCTCGCTCGTCACGGCATCGCCAGTAAACAGCACGGCGGCTTTGTCCAGCCCCAGCAGCTGTGCCCCCAGGGTGCAGATCTTATCTTTCAGTTCCAGCGCGCACTTTTCCACAGCCTTGCCGGTCACATAAGTCGTGCTGGACGCATAGGAACCGGAATCATAGGGGGAAGAATCGGTATCTGCGCCCAAAACCGCAATGTTTTCCAGCGGGCATTCCAGCACTTCGGCGGCAATCTGCGCCAGGATCGTATCGCAGCCGGTACCCATGTCCGCCGCGCCGATGGAGAGGGTATAGAACCCGTCATCGTTGATTTTCAGCGTGGCGCTGCCTACATCCACATGGTCAATACCGGAGCCTTGCATGGCCATGCCCATGCCCACAGCACGAACTTTGCCGTTGCCCATGTCGCGCACAGGGTACTTGTGGTCCCAATCCATCCTGTCGTGCACAGTTTTCAGGCAGCGGTCCAGCGCGCAGCTGGTGTTGACCTGGCCATAATAGGCGGGCATCACATCGCCCTCATGGATGATGTTGCGCTGCCGGAGCTCAAACGGGTCCAGCCCCAGCTTGTCGGCCAGCTCATTCACGGCGGATTCCACCGCAAACAGGCCCTGAGTCGCACCGTAACCGCGGTATGCGCCCGACGACATATGGTTGGTGTAAACAACATCGCTGACAAAGCGGAACGCTTCGGCCTTGCCGTACAGCGGGATGGACTTATGGCCCGAAAGCCCCACCGTTGTGGGGCCGTGCTCACCATAAGCGCCGGTGTTGGAAAGGGTGTGCAGGTCAATGCCCCTGATGATGCCATCCTTGGTTGCGCCCAGCCGCACATGCATCTCCATCTCATGGCGCGGGGTCGAAGCCGTCTGGCTTTCAAAGCGGGTGTAGATGATCTTGCTGGGCTTTTTCGTTTTCCATGTGACAAACGCGGGGTAAACCTCGCACACCGATGTCTGCTTTGCGCCGAACCCGCCGCCGATGCGCGGCTTGGCAACGCGGATCATCGATTTGGGGATGTGCAGCGCATTGGCCAGGATACGGCGGCAGTGGAACACGATCTGCGTTGAGCTGAGCACGTTCAGCCGCCCGTAAGCATCTATGCTGCAATAGGTGCGGAAGGTTTCCATCATGGCCTGCTGGCAGGCGCGGGTGTGGTAGGTGTGGTCAATGACCACATCGCACCCGGCCAGCACCGCCTCAATATCGCCCTCGCCGGATTCATCGTGGGCGCAGAGGTTGCGGTTTTTGTCGGCCCCGATGCCGGGAACAAGCGCTTCCCAGTTATCCTCCGGGTGCACAAGGGTGGGGTTATCGAGCGCGGTGTGGAAATCCAGCACCGCGGGCAGAACTTCATACTCCACCTTGATGAGCTTCATCGCCTTATCAACGCATTTTTCGTCTCTGCCCGCAAGGATGGCAACAACATCCCCAGCAAAGCGAACATGGCGGTCGATCACAAGGCGGTCATAGGGGCTCATTTCGGGGTAGGTCTGGCCCGCCTGGGTGTAGCGGCGGGCGTTCTGGTCCACATCTTTCCAGGTGTAAATCACCTCCATGCCGGGCACAAGCATCGCGCGGGAGGTATCAATATTTTTAACGATGGCGTTGGCATGGGGGGAGCGCAGCAGCTTGACGATGAGGCAGTCCTGCGGGATAACATCATCCATGTAAACGGGCTGGCCGGTCACGAGCTGCATGGCGTCCTTTTTGCGCACGGGCTGGTTCACGGTTTTCATTGGGCAGCCTCCTTTGATTTTTTCCACGCCAAAAAGTTCAGGATCCCGCGCAGCTGGCCTTCGTACCCGGAACAGCGGCAGAGGTTGCCCGCAAGGTATTCCTTGATTTCCTCCTCATCGGGAGTGGGGTTCTCGCGGAAAAGGGCCAGCGCATTCATGATAAAGCCGGGGTTACAGAACCCGCACTGCTCAGCACCCTGGTCGGCAATGAACGCGCCAAATTCCGCGGCTTCTTCCTGTAATCCCTCCAGCGTGGTAACGCTGCGGCCATCCACCCGCGCCGCCAGAACGGAGCAGGAAAGCACCGGCTTTTCATCCAAGAACACGGTGCACAGCCCGCAGTTGGCGGTTTCGCACCCGCGCTTGACGCTTTTGCAGCCCAAAGAACGCACCAGATCAATCAACAGGGTATCGGGGGCGATATCGGCAGCTGTTTTTTTATGGTTCAACGTAAAATGAATTTGCATCAGAGCACCTCCGGGTTCCCCAGTGCCTGTACGGCGCGCTTGACAAGCACCCCAACCAGATGGGTGCGGTAGGCCGCGCTGCCGCGCAGGTTGCTGCCGGTGGGCACAGCGGCCTGCACGGCGGCGGGCAGTTCATCGGGAGCGGCAGTGGGGCAGACAAGCATGGCTTTCATGGGGCGTGCGCCGATGGCAAAGCGGTAGGCTCCTTCCGCCGTGCGCGCAGCGGCGCAGGTCAAAATCGGGAAATCCGTCTGGGTAGCCCGCACAGACTGGTAATGCACGGCCAGCCCCGGCGTCTTTTTTATGTAAACATGGGTCAGGATATCGCGGTCATAGGGCAGGGCGGCAAACTGTGCAATGGGCATCCGGCCCGCTTTGTACAGCTCCACATCGCAATCCAACGCCAGCAGCAACGTTAAAACGTCCGAAAACCCAAACCGCCCGTACACACTGCCGCCCACGGTGGCGCAGTTGCGGAACTGCACCCCCACAATATGGCGCACGGCTTCCCGCATGGCACCGTTGGTGTAAGCGTTCAGCGCGGCGTGGGTTTCCAGGCTGCGCAGCGTTGCCATGGCGCCAATGGCAAATTCGGTATCGGTTTCTTCAATGGTATCCAGCCCCAGCGCGGACAGGTCAATGGCTGTGCCAACGCTGATCTTTTCCATTTTCAGCCACAACATCCCGCCCAGCACCCGGTTCGGGCGTTTCTGGTTCAGCTGCCAGGCCTCTTCCAGTGTGGCGGGGCGGGCATATTCTCGAATCGTTATCATAGAATGCTCTCCGTTTTTGGGTAAAATCATACTTTTGTGTGCAAGCACTTTTATTTTACCACAAATGCTGCTATAATTCCGTTGTTGTTTGAAAAACACAACGGAATATTGGTTTTAGAGGGAAGTAAGAAACATGAAAATGACCAAAATGACCGCCCTGCTGTTGGCCGCCGCTATGGCATTGACAGCCTGCGGCAGCACCGCCGCTGCCAGCAGCAGTACCGCAGCCAGCGAGGCTGCCGCCGTGGAGGCAACTGCCGCCCCGGAAGCCACCACTGCACCGGAAGAGCCCGCCGCCGATGAAACGGCGGTTACCTATCCGCTGACCGTTACCGACCAGCTGGGCCGCGAAGTTACCATTGAGGAAGAACCCAAAACGCTCGCCAGCGGCTACTACATTTCCACCAGCCTGCTGATTGCGCTGGGCGTGCAGGACGAGCTGGTTGGCGTGGAAGCCAAAGCCGACAAGCGCAATATCTACAGCCTGTCCGCCCCGGAGATCCAGTCCCTGCCCAGCATTGGCACCGCCAAAGAGTTTGACCTGGAAGGCTGCGCTGCGCTGGCACCGGATCTTGTCATCGTGCCCGCCAAGCTCAAAGATTCCATCCCCCAGATGGAAGAAATGGGCCTGACCGTGCTGGCTGTTAAGCCGGAAAACCAGGCGGACCTGTTCAGCGCAATCGAGCTGCTGGCCCAGGCAACCAACACCGTTGCCCGCGGCGAGGAGCTGGAGACGGCCATTGACAGCAACCTGACCGCCCTGGCCGAAGCTGTTTCCGGCACCGATGCCCCTAGCGTTTACCTGGCCGGCAACAGCTCCGTGCTGGAAACCGCAGGCCCCGCCATGTACCAGAACACGATGATTGAAAACGCCAACGGCACAAACGCCGCCGCCAGCGTGGAAGATACCTACTGGGCCGAAGTTTCCTATGAGCAGATCCTGGATTGGAACCCCGACTACATCATTCTGGCATCCGATGCCGAGTATGACGTTGACTCTGTTCTGAACGATGCCGCCCTGGCCGACTGCACCGCCGTCAAGGAGGGCCATGTTTACCAGTTGCCCCACGCTGTTGAGGCTGTGGATTCCCCCGTGCCGGCCAGCTTCCTTGGCAGTGTTTACCTTGCCAGCGTGCTGCACCCGGAGCAGGTGACCGAGGAGTATTACCACGCCGCTGCCGATGAATTTTATGGCAGCTTCTATGGTTTTACCCCCGAATCTTATGAATAATAACCGCAAGCGCACGGCGCTGTGCCTTCTGGGCGCAGCGCTCTGCGTTTTTATAGCCTTTGGTGCGGCGCTCTATTTTGGCCGCTACCCCATAACATTGCAGGCACTGCTGGCAGGGGATGCCATGGCGGTGCGCACCTTTACGGTGCTGCGCCTGCCCCGTGCCGTGATGGCGCTGGCGGGCGGGTTCGGCCTTGGCGTGGCGGGCTTTGTGTACCAGACCGTTTTCCGCAACCCGCTGGCAAGCCCGGATATCATTGGCGTATCGTCAGGGGCCAGCGTTGGCGCGGCATTTGCCATTTTGTTTGTCTCTTCGGGCACGCTGGGCACCACGGTGTGCGCCTTTGCGGGCGGGCTGGCGGCGGTGTTTCTCTCGCTTGGGCTGGCGACCGCCGCGCCGGGGCGCAGCAAGATGAACCTGGTTCTGGCAGGCATTGCCGTGCACGCGCTGGCACAGACCCTTTTAATGCTGCTAAAGCTGACCGCCGACCCGGAAAAAGAGCTGGCCAGCATTGAATATTGGATCATGGGCAGCCTGGCGGGGGTAACGCAAAACCGGGTGTGGTTCCCCGTTCCTATGATTTTTTCCTGCTGCGCCGTATTTTTTGCTTTGCACCGTCAGGCAATGCTTTTGTCTGTGGAAGAGGATGAAGCGCGGCTGCTGGGGGTGCCGGTGGGGCAGATGCGTTTTCTGCTGCTGACATTGGCAACGCTGGTGGTGGCTGCGGTTGTCAGCGTAACGGGACTGATCAGCTTTGTCGGGCTGCTGGCTCCCCACTGTGCGCGGCTGCTGGCGGGGCACAACCGCCGCTCCACCTGCCTGCTCAGCGGGCTGGTGGGCAGCGCGCTGCTGCTGGCGGCGGATACCCTTGCCAAAACGGTGGCGGCAACCGAACTGCCGGTCAGCATCTTCACCTCGCTGCTGGGCGTTCCGTTTTTGCTCTACCTTATTATAAAGCCGGGGAGGGAAACGCGGTAATGTTCACTGTGGAAAACCTGGCCGTCCGCCTTGGCGGTAAGAACATCCTGCAAAACGTTCATTTTACGATAGATACCCCCGGCCAGCTGGTGGGGCTGCTGGGGGTGAACGGCAGCGGAAAAACCACCCTGCTGCGCGCGGCGGCCGGGCTTTTGCCCCATGCGGGGCGCTGCCTGCTGAATGGCGTGCCGCTGGAAAGCCTTTCTACCAGGCGTCTGGCACAGACCGTCAGTTATATCCCACAGCAAAGCGGAATTTCGGTATCCATCTCTGCGCGGGACGTTGTGCTGATGGGCTGCAACCCCCGCCTTGGCGTGCTGCAAAGCCCCACCGCCGCCATGCGTGCGGCAGCGGAAGAAGCCCTGCGCACCGTGGGGCTGGCAGACAAAGCCGGGCAGGACTACCTGACGCTGAGCGGCGGTGAACGCCAGCTCTGTATTCTGGCGCGCACCATTGTGGAGGATGCGCCGCTTCTTCTATTGGACGAACCGGACAGCGCTCTGGACCTTGCCAACCGCAGCCACATGGCGGCCATGCTGGCGGACTTTGTGCATACCAGCGGCAAAACCGCACTGCTCTGCCTGCATGACCCGGCGCTGATGCTGGACTGGTGCGATACGTTGATCGTGCTGCAAAACGGGCAGGTGGGTGCCGTGCTGCACCCTAGAACCGACCCGGTTGAAGCGCTGCAATCCGCGCTGGCTGCCGTGTACGGCCCGCTGGAGCTGCTGCCTGTGACCGACCACACAGGCCGGGCGCGGCTGGCCCTGCTGCCGCTGTGAGGGAAGAAAAATGAAACCGAAAATTCGTGTGATGCTCTGCGATGATGCCGGCGAGCGCTTTTTTGGCGAAGGCCCCTGCCGCCTGCTGCACCGGATTGAAGAGACCGGCTCGCTGCGGGCAGCGGCGCAGGCGATGGGGCTTTCTTATTCCAAAGCGCTGCGCATGGTCAAGCGGGCAGAAAAAGAATTGGGCTTTGCGCTGACCCGCAAAACCATTGGCGGGCGCGGCGGCGGAGGCAGCACCCTGACGGAGGAAGCCCGTAATTTTATGGAAAGGTATGAGGTTTACCGTGATGCCTGTGTACAGACTGACCGCGAACTCTATGATAAGTTCTTTCCGGGTGAGCGGTAAGCGCCACCTGCTGCTGACCGGCGGGCGCGGCACAGGCAAAACCACGCTGCTGCGCGCGCTTGCACCATTGCTTTGCCCCGGTGCACCGGAACTGATTACCACCGCATACCCGGCTGACCGTGTGGAAATGCGGGAAAGTGTGGGTGGAAAAACAGCGGTGATCGGCCGCTTTGACCCGGCACTGCCCCCCGGCGAAAACCGGATGCGCCCTGTGGCGGCTGGCTTTTTGCAGCTGGGGGTTCCTGCCCTGCACCGCATGGCGGCAGGGGAGGGCGAATGGGCGGTGCTGGATGAACTCGGCTACCTGGAAAGCAGCTGCCCGGAATTTCAGCAGGCAGTGGAAGCGCTGCTGGATGCAAAGTGTGTTCTCGCGGTTGTGCGCAAGCAGGATACCTCTTTCTTGAATGCATTGCGCACCCGGCAGGATGCCTTTGTGGTGGATTTGGACGATCCCGCGCCCGCTCTCGGCTGCGTGGTCATGGCGTCCGGGCTGGGGCGGCGGTTTGGCGGAAACAAGCTGATGGCGGATTTTTGCGGTGCACCGCTGATCGCCAATGCGCTGGCGCTAGCTACCCTTCCGCTGCTGGCCTGCCGCATTGTTGTGACCCGCTCGGAAGAGGTTGAAGCGTTCTGTAACGCGCACAGCGTCCCCGTTCTGCGCCACGCGCAGCCCTACCGCAGCGATACGGTGCGGCTGGGGCTGGCGGCATTGCTGAAAAAAGAACCCGCTTTGCGCGGCTGCCTGTTCCTGCCGGGGGACCAGCCGCTGCTCACGCAGCAAAGTGTGGAAGCACTGGCGCTGGCGGCGGCCCCCGATGCCATTGTGCGGCTGTGCGCCGCCGATGGCACCCCCGGCAGCCCGGTGCTGTTCGGCGCGGATTATTTTTCGGAGCTGCTCCACCTGCCGGAGGGCCGCGGCGGCAATGCCGTTGCGCGGGCCCATCCCGGTTCCGTCCGCCTTGTGCCCGCCTGGAGCGATGCCGAACTGCGGGATGTGGATACGCTGGAGGACCTGGACCAGCTGCGCCGGCTAGGGTGTATACACCTTGCCAAATAGATAGAAAATGCCGTGCAGTTCCAAAAGCTGCACGGCATTTTTATGCGTTACTTATTTCATTATACAATCGTAAACTGGCAGGCCCGCATGGCATCCAGCGCGGTCTGGTGGCTCTGGGGCGTTACCCCGGCACAGCAGTCCGACAAAATTTCGATCTCTGTTTCCGGGAACGCCGCGCGCAGCACCATGGCGTTGCTGATCACGCAGATATCGGTGCAGTACCCATAAAGAATGATTTTTTCAATATCCTCAACTGCTTTGTTATGCGCCATCAGTTCATCCAGGATCTCACTGGGCAGCATGTAACTGCCGAACGTGGGTTTGTCCACAATGTGGCACACTTCCGGCTCGGTATCCGCCATGGCATTTTCCAGTTCGGGCGCAAAATTCCAGCCATCCTCGCCCTCAATGCAGTGCTCAATCGGCAGGCTGCGGCCCTCCCGCGTGGTCAGGTAGTTGTCCTGGTGGGTATCGCGGGTAAAGAACATCCAGTGCCCGGCCTGTGCGTGTGCCCGCGCGGTCTCTGCCAGGTGCGCCACATTGGCCTGCGCCTGTGCATTAGCCAGTGCCCCGGTAATAAAATCTTTCTGCACATCGATCACAAGATCAAGGGTGATTTTTTCGTCATTCATAACATTTGCTCCCTGTCCACAGTATTTTCTCCAAGGTGTCTTTACACCTTAGTATACCGCATTCCCTTGCCGCCGTAAAGATTTTCGTTCTTGTTAAAGCAGCAAATTTATACGGCAAAACCGGAACCGGCAGGGGAGCACTGCGTTATCCCTGATAGATCGTCCGCTTTGTCCAGCCGCCCACTGCATCCACCGCGGGGCCCATCAAAAGCATAATGCCAATGGTGACGGGGCCAACGCTTCCGCCGAGCAGCAGGGTAAGGATGATCCATGCGGCATCCCACGCCATGCGCACCGCGCGGAACGGCAGGCGCGGCAGCTTTCCGGCAAGAACAAACGCCATGGCGTCATAAGGGGCGGTGCCAAGATCCGCCGTCATATAAAGCGATGCCGCCGCAACAAAAACGGCAAGCGCCCCCAGCATGAAAACAAACCGCGGCACCCCCGCCGTGGGGGCAGTGATGGAAAGCTGGCGGAACACCCAGCCGAAAAAGTCTGCCGTGTAGCCAACCAGAACCATGTTGGCCAACGTGCCCAAGCCAATGCGGCGGGGGTCCTGCCACAGCACAAGGCAGAACATCACCGCGTTCACCAACAGCTCCGCGCTGCCCAGCAGCCAGCCCATGCGGGCGGCAAAAGCAAGGCAGGCCGTTGTGAACGGGTCGGTGCCAAGGTCCGCCAGCACAAGGGCGGCGACGGCAAAGCCCATAAACAGCACGCCCACCGTCATAACCGCCGCACGGCGCAGGCGGTAAGCCCCCGCGGGCAAAAAGGGTTCAATCTTCACTTTTCGTATCCTTTCCCATCGTACTTGTCCGGTTCCGGTGTGCCCAGCAGCACGGCACCATACGGCCCGCCCAGCGCCTGCAGCCCTTCGGCCACAAGACCGGCAAAGCGCACTGCCCCCAGGTAGCGCAGGTGGGTGTTGTCGGTTTTGCCATCGGGGTAGTTGGGGTAAAGCCCCGGTGCAAACACCATGTACAGCTCCCGGCTGGCGGGTTCTCCTAAGTCCTGCACCAGTTTTGCACTGGCAGTGCTCAAATCGATCAGCGGCAGGTGTTCCCGCGCGGCCAGTGCCCGCACGGCAGCGGGGTAGGCACCGTGCGTGGGGGTCAGGGCACCGCCCTCAAAGTGGCGGCGCGCCAGTGGGGTAATCAGCACCGGCAGCGCCCCCTTTGCCTGGGCGGCGCGGGCATAGGCCAGCAGGTTGGCGGCAAACTGTTCCGGTGCAGCATACCGCGCGGGGTCCTGGTCTTTTTCATCGTTGTGGCCAAACTGAATCAGCAGCAGGTCGCCGGGGCGCAGCGCGGCCTCTACCGGGGCCCAAAGCCCTTCGTCATAAAAGCTTTTGCTGCTGCGGCCGTTGCGGGCATGGTCATACACCAGAATGCCGGGCTTTAGGTATAAATCCAGCACCTGCCCCATGCCGCACTGCGGCCAGGTGTTGATGCGGTTAAACTGCACGGTGGAATCACCGATCCAGAAAATGCGGGGTGTCATAGAACCTTCAGCTCCCTTAATTCAAATTTTTATTAAAAAGAATAAAGAATAGAGAATAATGATTGTGTGACGCCTGCGGCGTCACATTTTAATCAGGTAAGCTGCTCCGGCAAAGAAGCATTCCGGCCAGAGCAGCTTACCTGTTTTATTCGCACCGCCGCGGGCGGTGCACCGACATTATTCTTTATTCATTATTACTTATTATTTCAATAACACTTTTATCGCTTATCATCCCGATAATAGCACGCATTTTGCGCAAAAGCAAGATACATTATTTCAGAACGCAAAACTGTTCCCATCCCCGGCGCGCGCTTTGCGTTGACTTTTGGCGGGTTCCATGCTATATTGAAAAAACTTTAAGGAGGGAGGCAAAAACAGGATGTACCAAAGGTTTGTAAAAATGGTGCGGGAAAATTCCGTTGTGCGGTTTCTGCTCTCCCACCTGATGATCCTGCTGGCTGCGCTGCTGATCTGTGCGGTGGGGTTCCGCAGTGCGTTCCGCATTGTGCGCAATGATATTTTGGACAGCACCGGTTTCGCATTGACACAGGCGGTCTCCGGCGTGGATAACGGCTTAAGCGAGCTGCGCACCCTGGGGATGCAGACCTCCCGCAGCGACTCCCTCTACCGGCTGGAGAACCTGAGCCATTCCGATGAAACCTATTACCCCCGTATTATCCGCGCCATTGATGAATACTACCAGCGGCTGGCGTATTACGCGCCCAACTGGATGGGGAACACCTTCATCTATCTGAACGGGCTGGACCGTGTTATTTATAACCGCGCCATTTATGCACCGAACATTTTCAGCAACCAGCTGCAGGAGTGGGGCAGCGACCCCGCTATCTGGCAGGAACGCTGTACCGATGAAAACCTGTCTCCCTATTTTTGCACCATGGGCGGGCAGGACATCTATTACGGCATCCCCAGCAGCCGCCTGATGAGTGGTAAAATTGCAACGGTATTTTTCCGCATTGAGCCGGACTGGCTGGAAGATAAGTTTTCCTTCCTGACGGAATACGACGCGTATTCGCTTTTTGTGCTGGATGGCGACAATGCCGAAACCTGCCTTTATACCCATGATGACCTTGGCCTGGCACAAAGCCTGCCAAGCGAATGGCTGACCAAGCAGGGAACATGGAGCAGCGGCAGCAACCTGGTGCTGCACCTGGCGGGCAGCGATGTGCTGGGGTTGAGCTACCTGCTGGTTCTGCCGGAACAGCAGGCAATGCGGCAGCTGAATACCCTGCGCAACCAGATGCTTTTCCTGATTTTTGCCGCGGTCGTGCTGGGCACGGCGGTATCACTTTACTTTTCGGTGCGGCGCGGGCGGCCCGTCAATGCAATCGCGCGGGCTTTGCAGGCGGATGGCGCTGTTAACACCGATTTGAACCTTATCAGCAGTGCGGTCAGCCAGCTTGTGCAGGATAACACCCATCTGCTGCAGGAGCAGGCCGCCGACCGCCCGGCTTTGCAGACGGCGTTCTACCACAACCTGCTCAAATCCAACTTTGTTTCCCGCCCGGAAATGGAGTATATGGCGCAGCGCGCGGGCATTGAACTGACGGATAAGACCTACTGTGCCGCCGTGCTGCGGCTTTTCCCCGGTATTGATATTGACGCCATTGACGGCCAAACTGTGGAGGACGCCAAGGTGCTGCAGCAGGCCATCAGCGCCTATGTGGATGAACTGTGCGTGCGCCCTGTGCATAACTACAAGCGCAATACTCTGGAAACCCTGTATATGTTTGAGATTCAGGACCAGGAAAAGCTGCTGGGCGTATTGCACCGCGTTGCCGCATGGCTGCATGAGCAATACCATGTGGAAGCCCATTGGGGCGTTGGCACCCCCTGCGATGACCTGATGCAGTTCTGGAAAAGCGCCGAGGAAGCCGCAACCGCCCAGCACGATGCGGACGGCGGAACAGCGGTGCAGGTGTACGGCAGCCAGCTTGGTGCCCGCGATGGCTATTACTTCCCCTATGTGGTGGAAGAGCGGCTGACCCAGAGCCTGCGTGCAGGCGATGCCAAAGCTGTGGAAGATGTGCTGAGCCTTTTGCAGACGGAAAACTTTGTGCGCCGCAGTTTGAACCGCAGCCGGATGCGCCAGCTGAACCGCCGCATTGTGGAAATACTCTCCGCGCAGACCGGCGTTATAGTGGAAGAAAACGCTGACCTGATGGCGCTGAACGAACTGGCGTTTGACTATAAGGGCGATTGCGAACCCTATTTTGAACGCCTGAACACCCTGTGCCAGGCGCTGTGCAGCGAGGTGACCCAGCAAAAGAACGCCCGCCGCAGCGAAAACGTGAAAGCCATTGAGGAGTATATCCGCAAGAACTACCACAACCCGAACCTTGGCCTGGCCATGGTCAGTGCTGAATTCAATCTGTCGGAGGGGTATCTGTCCGCCATCTTCAAAAAGGAGACCGGCACCAACTTTGCCGAGTATCTGGAGCAGCTCCGCGTCAAGGCGGCCTGTGTTCTGCTGCAGGATGGCTGCAAGGTTTCGGACCTGCCGGAGCGGCTGGGGTACAACAGCATCCAGTCTTTCCGCCGTGCATTCAAGCGCGTGATGGGGGTCAGCCCCAGCGAATACCGCGGGTAACACACCCATGGCGGGCTGTGGGGCGGGCTGCCCCCTGGCCGCCGAGAACAGCATGGTGCCGGAACGTATCCGGGTTGCCGAGAACGCCGACCCCTGCAGTGCAGAATGCACGGCGGCAACGGAAGCGAATAAGGGGCATAACATCGAATATTTTTACAAAGGGAACGATTCTTCTCCACAAGGATCGTTCCCTTTTTCTTTTGGGGAACAGTTGCATAGAACAGGGCTTTTGCCCCTTATGCGGCGGATTTTGGCGTGGTATGATGCAGATACAGCAAGCGGAACAGACAAACCCGCTGCAGAGCAATCCACACCATGAGAGGAGAGAATTCATCCATGCCACTGAAAACCAAGTCGGCACCCAAGGAACACCTGGGGCTGACGACCTGGCAGAAAATGAAAAAGTACCGGGCGTTCTACATTATGTTCATCCCGCTTTTTCTCTGCCTGATCCTGTTCTCCTACCTGCCGATGTTCGGCATCCTGTACGCCTTTACCGACTACACCCCCTTTAAGCCAGCAAGCTTTGTTGGGCTGCAGAACTTCCAAAAGCTGTTCTCCCAGGCCGGCTTCTGGAAAGCGTTCTTCAACACCCTGCAGATCAGCATTACCAAGCTGGTGATTGATACGCTGGGCAGCATTGTGCTGGCGCTGCTGCTGGATGAACTGCATTTCAAATGGTTCAAAAAGATATCCCAGACCATCATCTACATCCCGCACTTTATGTCCTGGGTTGTTGTGGCTTCCATCTTTACCATGTTCCTCTCGCCGAAAAACGGCCTGATCAACGGCGTTATCACCGCCCTGGGCGGCGATTCCATCTACTTCCTCGCCAACGAAAAATGGTGGCGGCCCATCTTTTATATGATCGCTGTCTGGAAGGACATCGGCTGGGGCACCATCATTTACATTGCGGCTCTGTCCGGCGTGGATATGGAGCAGCACGAAGCCGCCGTTCTGGACGGTGCAACCCGCTTCCAGCGCGTTATCTACTTAACGCTGCCCGCCATTTCCGGCACCATCGTTACCGTCTTTATCCTGAACCTGGCAAAGGTCCTGAACCTGTTTGACCCAGTGTGGGTGCTGCAGAACTCCATGGTCATCAACACCTCGGACGTTTTGGAAACTTACGTTTACCGCATGGGCATTTCGGGTTCGCAGTATGGTCTGTCCACCGCAGCAGGCTTGTTCAAATCCGTCATTTCTATCCTGCTGGTTGCCATCGGCAATAAGCTGAGCAAAAAGCTGACAGGCGAGGAGGTACTGTAATATGAACGGCATCAATTCCAACGACCGTTTCTCTTTTGCCAAGGGCTACCGTGCCCGCACGATCTTTTTGATCTTTGATATCCTGCTGCTGGGCATCCTGATGTGCATGATGGTGCTGCCGCTGCTGAAAGTGATCGTTGATTCCATCGACCCCACCAGTTACGGCGTGCGCCTGTGGCCCCGCAAGATCGATTTTTCGGCTTATGAGATGATCCTGACCACCTCCAGCCTTTACCGCCCGTTTTTGGTCTCTGTGCTCACCACCGTTGTCGGTACCGTCACCGGCCTGTTCATCATCACAATGGGCGCATATGTTCTGATCCAGAAAGATATGCCCGGCCATGTTCTGATGGGCCGCATGGTTCTGTTTACCATGATGTTCAGCGGCGGTATGATCCCCACCTACTTGACCATCAAGAACCTGGGGCTCATGAACAACATGCTGGCCGTTATCATTCCGTGCAGTGTTTCGGCTTACAACACCATTCTGATGCGCAGCTTCTTTGCCAGCATCCCGAACGAACTGTTTGAATCCGCCACCATTGACGGCTGCTCGCCGTTTGGCTGCTTCTGGCGCATCATGCTGCCGCTGTCCAAACCTGCGCTGGCTTCCGTTGGCCTGTTCATCGCGGTCGGCTTGTGGAACGAGTACATGCACTTCATCCTTTACATCACCGACCCCAACTGGCAGAACTTCCAGGTCAAGGTCCGCTCCCTGATTCTGGAAGATGGCCTTTCCGGCACATCTATCACACTATCGGCTGATATGCTAAAATCGGCAACGGTCGTTGTGGTCGTGCTGCCGTTCCTGTTCATCTATCCCTTTGTACAGAAATACTTCACCAAGGGCGTTACCCTGGGCGCTGTCAAGGGCTAAAAACTCGTACTTGCGGCGGAGTGATCCGCCAGGTAAAATAGAACTATATCAATCGGAGGAGAAAACCATGAAAAAACAGATTTCCATGCTGCTGGCCACGGCCTGCGCAGCCTCTCTGCTTGCCGCCTGCGGCGGCTCCGGCAGCACCGCTGCATCCAGCACCACCACGGATTCCAGCACCGCATCTTCTGACACTGCCGCCACTGCTGCTTCCTATTACGAAAGCGCCCAGAAGCCCGATAAGCTCGTCTGGTGGGTGCATGACGGCATGCACCAGGAAGATGGCTCCGAGCAGTGGATCGCTGAGTTTGACGCCAAAACCGGCATCGACCTGGAACTGGACTTCATTGATAACAACGAGTACACCAAAAAGCTGGAACTGGCCTATGCTTCTGACACGGTTCCCGATACCTTTGACCTGAACGGCGAAACGCTGGGCAACTATGCCGCCCAGGGCGCTATCGCCGATCTGACCGACCTTGTGCATGAGAGCGGCCTGTATGACAAGGTTGACAAGAACCTGTGGGATGCGCTCACCGTCAACGGCAAGATCTATGGCGTGCCGCGCGAAACGCCTTCCGCCATTGTGACCTATGTCCGCAAGGACTGGCTGGACCGCCTGGGCATGGAAGTCCCCACCACTTACGACCAGTTCATTGAGATGCTGACCCGCTTTAAGAACGAGATCCCGGAGTGCACCGCACCCTACACCGCACCCGGCCTGAAGAGCACCCAGGCACTGCCTGAGTTCTACCAGGGTGCAACCGCTGACTATGTGAAAGTTGACGGCAAGTGGGTTGACGGCATGGCGCAGGATAACATGCTGACCGCCCTGCAGAACCTGCAGGATGCTTACACCGCCGGCCTGATCGACCAGGAAGCCATCACCAACACCACCAGCTCCTGCCGTGATGAGTGGTACGCCGGTACCGTCGGCTGCTTCCCGTACTGGGGCGGCCTGTGGGGCCAGACGCTGACCGAACGCCTGCAGCAGAATGTGCCCGATGCCGAAGTTATCGCACTGCCGCCGATTGAAGGCGCAACCTACCTGTACAGCGCTCCCAGCGTTCAGGTCATCTCCTCCAAGCTCAGCGATGAGCAGGTTGCCTCTGTCTTTAAGTACTTCATTGAATACATGCACGATGGCGGCGAAGGCCAGGTCCTGTTCCAGAGCGGCGTTGAGGGCGTGCATTGGGAGCAGGATGGCAACAACATCAAGCCCCTGCCCACCATCTCCAAGCCTGCCGAAGTTTTCCAGAAAGCATGGATCACCCCCTGGCTGGCTCTCACCCCGATGACCGCTACCGACAAGAACGTTGAAATTTCTCAGGCTGTTTCCGATTCTCTGGCTGTTGTCTCTGCCAACGCCAAGAACATTTCCGTGTTCCCGGTATCCGAGCAGCGCACCATGATCACCTCTGACCTGACCACCGCCCGCGAGAACATCATCTCCCGCGTAGCCATGGGCCAGCTTACCCCGGAAGAGGGCATGGCCGAGTATAAGGCACAGGCCGAGACCCTGAACGTTGCACAGGCGCTGGAAGAAATGAACGCCAACGCATAACCTTACCATTCTCTAGTCCTTCTAAATACAAAGGAAAAGGGGCCGGGCGATTGCCCCGGCCCCTTTTCCTGTATCTGTGACCCGTTAAGATAAAGGAGCAAACTATGAAGATCACCTTGACCCAGTTCCGCCCCAATACCGCCGAAGCCGTCTGGACCGGCTGTTTTGCCCAGGCCATTGCCGAACTGCACAAAGCGGGCGGCGGTGTGCTGACCGTACCGGCGGGGGAGTATTCCACCGGCCCCATTGAGCTTTGCAGCAATATGGAGCTGCACCTGGAACCGGGCGCGGTCATCCGCTTTTTGAACGACCCTGCAGCCTTCCCTTTGCAGGAATGCCAGTACGAGGGGCGCATCTCCCACCGGCCCAAACCCTGCCTTTCCGCTTTCAATGCCGAGAACGTGGCCCTGACCGGCTCCGGTGTGCTGGATGGTTGCGGCGCACCGTGGTGGGCTGCCCAGCGCGCCCGAACCCTGGCCAATGGCCGCCCCTACCTGCTGCATTTTGAAAACGTCACCCACCTGCGCCTCTGCGGCGTGCAGCTGCGCAACAGCCCGGCCTGGACCGTCCATCCGCTGAACTGCGTGGATGTGCTGATCGAGGATGTCTCCATCTGCAACCCTTACAACTCTCCCAACACCGACGGCATCAACCCCGAAAGCTGCCGCGATGTGCGCATCCTGAACTGCCGCGTTGACGTTGGCGATGACTGCATCACCCTGAAATCCGGCACCGAGGAAACGCCCAGCCCCGCTCCGTGCGAGAACATCGTCATCGCCAACTGCCTGCTGGTCCACGGCCATGGCGGTATTGTGATCGGCAGCGAAATGAGCGGCGGTGTGCGCAACGTTACCGTTACCAACTGCGTGTTTACCGGCACCGACCGCGGCCTGCGCGTGAAAACGCGCCGCCGCCGCGGTGGCTGTGTGGAGAACCTGCGCCTTTCCAACCTTGTGATGGAGCGCGTGTTCTGCCCGTTTGTGTTCAACATGTATTACAGCTGCGGCACAGCCGAAAAAGACCGCTGGGTGTGGGAAAAAACACCGTACCCGGTGGATGGCGGCACCCCCGCGTTCCGCAACATCCGGGTGAACGGCGTGACCGTGATCGGGGCCACGGCATCGGCAGGCTTTTTCTATGGCCTGGCCGAAAGCCCCATCGACGGCCTGAGCCTGACCGACTGCCATATTGAGATGGCCCAGGGTGCCACCCCCGAAAAGCCCGCCATGATGGGCAACCTGGAGCCGATGAGCGCCAAAGGGTTCTTTTTGCGCAACGCCAAAAATGTAGTGTTCCGCAACGTGACGCTGAAAAACGCCGATGGTGCCGAATATGACGTTGACGAAAGCGTAAACGGCGAGTGGGAGGAAAAGTAAACCATGAAATTATATGATAACGTGACCAAAAACGGCCAGGAATACAAAAATCCCGTGCTCTATATGGACTACAGCGACCCCGATGTGATCCGGGTGGGGGAGGACTATTATTTGGTCGCCTCCAGCTTTACCTATCTGCCCGGCGTGCCGCTGCTGCACAGCCGCGACCTGATCCACTGGGAGCAGCTGGCCTGGTGCGTGGAAAAGCTGCCCTTTGACCGGTACAACCTGCCCGCCCACGGCTGCGGCACCTGGGCACCGGCCATCCGCTACCATGATGGGGTGTTCTATGTCTTTATCCCGCTGCCGGACGAGGGTATTTTTGTAACCACCGCCGCCAACCCTGCCGGCCCGTGGAGCGAGCTGCACTGCATCAAAAAAGCCTGCGGATGGATCGACCCCTGCCCGTTCTGGGATGATGACGGCAACGCCTACATGGCCCACGCTTATGCCCGCAGCCGCTGCGGCATCAAGCACCGCATTGATGTCTGCCGCATGGCCCCCGATGCCAGCTGCCTGCTGGACGATGGGGTGGAGGTGTTCAACAATGAACTGATGCACCCCACCATGGAGGGCCCCAAGTTCTATAAGCGCAACGGCTGGTATTACATTTTTGCCCCTGCGGGCGGTGTTGGCACCGGCTGGCAGGTTGCGCTGCGCTCCCGCAGCCCCCTTGGCCCCTATGAGCAGAAAATTGTGCTGCACCAGGGTAACGCCCGCACCAACGGCCCCCACCAGGGCGCGTGGATCACCACCCCGGAGGGGAAAGACTGGTTCTTCCACTTCCAGGATGACGGCGTGTATGGCCGCATTCTGCACCTGCAGCCCATGAGCTGGTGCGAGGATTGGCCGTTCATTGGTCTGGAACAGAACGGCGATGGCATTGGCGAGCCGGTGGAAAGCTGGCCGCTGCCCCTGCCCGGCGTGAGCGCCCCGTATGAACTGGCGGCAGATGATGACTTTGCAAATGGTCTCGGCATCCAGTGGCAGTGGCAGACCAACCCGCAAAAGGAATGGTATACCGCACAAAACGGCAGCCTGACGCTGCCCGTTCTGCCCTGCGCCCGTGGGGAAAGCCTGCTTTGGTACATGCCCAACGTGCTGACCCAGATCCCGCAGGCCCGCGCTTTTACCATGCAGACCACGCTGACCCTGAACGCCGCGCAGCCGGGTGATGAAGCCGGTATTGCCGTGATGGGGCATGATTATTCCGCCCTGGCCCTGCACAAAGGGGAAAATGGCAACGAGCTGGTGCTCTGCCGCGGCAAAGTTACCCAGCGCACCGCCGAGGGCGTTGCCGAGGAAGAAACCGTTCTGCGCCTGCCCTTTGCCGGGAACACCGTTACCCTGCGCCTGTATTTTGAGGATGGCGGCACCGTGCACTATGCCTATGAGACAGACGGCAGAGAAACAAAGCTGCCCGGCAGCTTTGCCGCGGCAAAGTCCACCTGGTCGGGGGCCAAGCCTGCGCTGTTTGCCCGCAATACCGCCAACCAGGCGGGCGGCAGCGGCAGCTTTGGTGCTGTGACGTTTGGCCGCCTGCTGTAAAAAGTGCTGACAAGAAAGCGAGAAAACGATGAGCGAATACGCAGAGTATTTTGCGCTGCTGCGCCGGAAAGATTTTGCCGGTGCCAAAGCATACCTTGCCGCCCACCCCGCCGCGGCCAACGCGGCAGATGAAGCGGGCGTGCCCGCTGTTCTGCGCGCGATGCAGACCGGGGATGATACATTCTGCCGCTGGATCATTGAGCAGAGCCTTTCCAAACTGAACGCAACGGACCCGGACGGTGCCACCGCCCTGCACTATGCCGCGGCCAGCGGCAGCCCGGATTTGCTGCGCTACCTGGTGGAGCGCGTTGGCTGGGACCCGCTGCGCGGCGATTGCAAGGGCCGCACACCATACGGCATTGCCCACGCGGCAGGCAACACGGCGGGGGAAGCCTATTTTGCCGAGGTTGTCGGTGCAAAATGGCAGGATTTGTACGCGAACCCCGTGCTGCCGGGCTTCCGGCCTGACCCGTCCATTATGCGGGTGGGGGAGGACTACTACATGGTCAATTCCTCCTTCACCTGGTTCCCGGCCATCCCCATCAGCCACAGCCGGGATCTGGTCCACTGGGAGCCGGTGGGCCATGTGCTGACCGACCCCGCCACCGCCATGCTGGACGGGCTGGATGGCGGCCACGGTTATTGGGCACCGGATATTTCTTATCACAATGGCCGCTTTTATGTCACGGCCACCCTGCGCCGCAACGATGACCATCCCCGCCCGCGCGCCCAGATCATAACGAGCGCGCCTGCACCGGAAGGCCCGTGGGACCCGCCCGCCGTGATTGAGGAAAATGGCATTGACCCGTCCCTTTTTGTGGACGATGACGGCCAGCGCTACATGGTGTTGAACCGCGGTGCCCGCCTGCTGCCGCTGACGCCGGATGCCCGCGCCGCCGCAGGGCCAGCCCGCCTTTTGTGGTACGGCGATACCAAGCGCGCCAGCGAGGGACCGCACCTATTGAAAAAGGACGGCTGGTATTATATTATTTTGGCGGAGGGCGGAACCGGCATCTCCCACCAGATCAGCGTTGGCCGCAGCCGCACGCTAGACGGCCCCTATGAGCCCTGCCCCTATGACCCCATCCTGCACCAGTATGACCCCAAAGGTGCTTTGCAGAAATCCGGCCACGGTGATTTGGTGCAGACCCAAAACGGGCAGTGGTATGTGGTTTATCTCTGCGCCCGCCCGCAGGATGGCTTCAGCCCGCTGGGCCGCGAAACGGCGCTGGACCCCGTGGAATGGACCGCTGATGGCTGGCCTATCGTCAACCGCCGCAAGGGGCCGTCCGCCTTGCAGCGCCGCCCGGACCTGCCGCCGTTTGTGCCGCAGGCCGCAAGCTTTGATCCCGCGTCCCCGCACAGCCTGTGGGTCAGCCCGCGCCTGCCCGCCGATGTCGTGTGGGATGGCCGCACCCTGCACCTGCGCAGTGATGTGCGGGACCTGGACGATAAAGCCACCAAAGCGGGCCTTTATACCCGCCAGACAGCCTTGCAGTGCAGCTTTGCCGCGCGGTTGGCCACCGCTCTGCGCCCCGGCCAGCAGGCGGGCATTACCGGCTATTATGATGAACTTTCCTACTGCAAGTTTGGCCTGCGCGGCACCGATGACGGCACCCTTGCTGAGCTGAGCATCCGCACCCCCGAAGGGGTGGAGGTGATCCGCACCGCACCCGCAGCGGGCTGCACCCTGCGGATGGAAGCAGACGGCCTGGCACGGCGGTTTTACCTGGACGGGGCGCTGTTTGCCGAACTGCCGCGGGTGGAATTTTTGGCCGATGAGGGCTGCGGCTGCCAAAAGCGCTTTACCGGCAGCATGATGGGCCTGTACGCCGTGGGGGCAGGCTTCACGGCAGAATTTGACGAAATCACGATACAAAACAAGGCGGCACCGCAAGCCCTGTAAGGCGGGATGACTTTATCCCGCCGCACCTGCCGCATTACCAAATAAAGGAGAACACCATGGAACTATGGTATAACCACCCCGCTGCGGACTGGAACGAAGCACTCCCTGCCGGGAACGGCCGCTTGGGCTGTATGCAGTTTGGCGGCATTGCCCGCGAGCAGTTCCAGCTGAATGAGGACAGCCTGTGGAGCGGCGGCCCGGAACGCCGCCTGAACCCCGATGCCGCAGCCACCCTGCCCAAGGTGCAGGAACTGCTGCGCCAGGGCCGTCTGCCCGAAGCGGAACAGCTGGCGCTGGATGGGTTATCCTCCACCCCGTGCGGGATGCGCGCCTATCAGCCGCTGGGCGACCTGACGCTGGATTTTGATGGCCTGCCCGCCGAAGCAGCAGATTACCACCGCAGCCTTGATCTGGATACCGGCACGCTGCATGTCCGCTTTGCGGCGGGCGGGGCGGTGTACACGCGGGAAACGTTTGTTTCCTACCCGGATGGCGTGATGGCGGTGCGGGTTGCCACCGATGCCGAACAGGGGCTTGCCCTGCGCTGCCGTTTGGACCGCAAACGCCGCGAAAAGACCGGCCGCATGGGGGATAACACAATATATTTTACCGGCGATTCGGACGGCATCGGCTTTGCCGCAGCCGTTCGGCTGGCCGAGCACGACGGCGGCACGGTACAGGCCGTTGGGGATACCCTTTTGCTGCGCGGGGCAAAATCAGCGGTGTTCCTGCTGGCTGCCGCCACGACCTACCGCGAAGCAACGCCCCTGCAGGCGGTTATCCTTACCTTGGATGCCGCGGCAAAACGGGGGTACGGCCAGCTAAAGCAGCGCTATCTTGACGATATCCGGCAAAACTTTGCCACCATGCAGCTGCACCTTGCCGCAGACCCGGCGCTGGATGCCCTGCCCACCGATGTCCGGTTGCAGCGGGCCGCCGTCCAGCCGGACCCCGGGCTGGATGCGCTGTATTTCCAGTATGGGCGCTGGCTGCTGTTTGCGGCCAGCCGTCCGGGCAGTCTGCCCGCCAATTTGCAGGGCATCTGGAACGATTCTTTCTTCCCGCCGTGGGATTCCAAGTTCACCATTAACATTAACACCGAAATGAACTATTGGCCCGCCAACGCCTGCGGTCTGGCCCGCAGCGAAGAACCGCTGTTTGACCTGCTGGCCCGCATGGAGCCAAACGGCCAGCGCACCGCGCGGGAGCTGTACCACTGCCGCGGTTTTGTCGCCCACCACAACACCGACTTGTGGGGCGATACTGACCCGCAGGACCGTTATATTCCGGCGTCCTTCTGGCCTATGGGCGCGGCGTGGCTCTGCACTCACATCTGGCGACATTACCTTTACAGCGGCGATACGGCGTTCCTGCGCGCACAATTCCCCGTCCTGGAGCAAGCTGTGCTCTTTTTCACGGACTTTCTGGAGCGGGATGCGGACGGGTATTATGTAACGAACCCCTCCGTTTCGCCGGAAAACACTTACATCCTGCCCAATGGTGTGCGCGGGCACCTCTGCATTGGCCCCACTATGGACCGCCAGATTTTGCGGGAACTGTTCGCGGGTTACCTTGCCGCAGCGGCCCGGCTGGCCATCACGAACGAAACCACCCTTGCCGCGGCCAACATCCTGCCCAAACTGCGCCCCACCCAGATTGGAAGTGATGGCCGCCTGCTGGAATGGAGCGGTGAATACGGCGAAGCCGAACCCGGCCACCGCCACATCAGCCACCTGTACGCACTGGCCCCCGGCAATGAGATCAGCACCCTTGCCACGCCGGAACTTGCCGCCGCAGCGCGCAAAACGCTGGAATACCGCCTTGCCCACGGCGGCGGTTACACCGGCTGGAGCCGTGCATGGATCACCCTGTTCTGGGCGCGGCTGGGTGAAGGAACCAAAGTGGAAGAAAACCTGCGCGCCCTTTATGCCAATTCCACCTTCCCGAATTTGATGGACAACCACCCCAGTAAGCATGGCCCGGTGTTCCAGATCGACGGCAACTATGGCACAACAGCGGCCATGGCGGAATGCCTGGTGCAGATCAGCTATAACGGCGTAACGCCGCAGGCGGTATCCCTGCTTCCAGCTTTGCCGCCCAGCTGGCACAGCGGCACCGTAACCGGCCTTTGCCTGCCGGGCAATGCCACCGTGGACCTTGCGTGGGAAAATGGAAAGCTGCAAACCGTAACCCTGCACGCCGCGGCCCCCTGGCAGATGCAGCTGCATTGCGCCGGGAAAAACATAGAAGTCAAACTTTCGGCAGGGAAAAGCGTGACCCTGAACGCTGCCCTGCAGCCTGTGTAACCCATTAAACTGGAGGAGATAATGAACGACCACACGGCAGAAACATCAAAACGCCGCAGCCTGCGCAGCGGTGCACGTCAGCTTTTTGGCCTTTATCAAGGCCACTGGGGCCAGCTTTTCTGGGCGGCGTTCTGGTTTACTGTCAAACATTCCCCGGCGTATGTCACGCCCATCGTTATTGCCAATATCATCAATATTGTCACCGACCCGGAGCACCATAATTTAACGCAGTTCTGGCTCAACCTGATCATTGGCAGCGTGTTTATCTTGCAAAATGTGCTCACCGCATGGCTGCATACCCGCGCCAATTCGGGGCTGACCCGCGGCGTGGAGATGGAGCTGCGCGGCGCGATGGTGCATAAACTGCAGCGCCTGTCCATCCAGTACCACACCCAGACCCAAACGGGGCGGCTGCTTTCCAAAATCATGCGCGATGTAGAAAATGTAGAGCAGATGATGCAGTCCTGTTTCAGTTCCATTGTTCCGCTGATCACCAGCGTAACGGTGGCCGTGGTTGTGACTGCGCTCAACGACCCGCGTGTGCTCTGGCTGTACCTGTTTGCGGTGCCGGTGGCGGGCATCACAGTGGGGGTGTTCCGCCAGCCGATCCGCCGCTCCAACCGCCGGTTCCGGCGCGAGATCGAGCGCACCCAGGCCGCCGTCAGCGAAATGCTGGAGATGGTGCCCGTCACCCGCGCCTATGGCCTGGCCGACCAGGAAGCCGACCGCATGGACGCACTGCTTGGCGGCGTGCGGGATTCCGGCTACCGGCTGGATACCACAAACTCCTTGTTCGGCGCAACCAGCTGGGTCGTGTTCCAGCTGTTCCAGATGCTCTGCCTGGGCTTTACCGGGCTGCTGGCGTGGAACAAGGTCATCACGGCGGGCGAGGTCGTTTTGTACCAGAACTATTTTGGCCAGATTGTCACAGCCGTATCCGGCGTGGTCAATCTGTTCCCGGCACTGGCCCGCGGTATGGAATCGCTGAACAGCATCAACGAGATCATGGCCTCCGGCGATGAAGAGCAGAGCGGCACAACACCCGCGCCTGTACCGCTGCATGGCGATGTGCAGTTTGAACACGTTGCCTACCGCTACCCAGATGCCGAGCGCCCGGTGCTGACAGATTTTGACCTACATGTCCCTGCGGGCAGCAGCGTGGCCTTTGTGGGGCCAAGCGGCGCGGGTAAATCGACCCTGTTAAGCCTTTTGATGGGCTTTTGCCGCCCTGATGCAGGCCGTATTCTGGTTGACGGAATTGATTTGTGCGATATGGACCTGAAAAGCTACCGCAGCCAGATTGCCGTTGTACCGCAGAATACGATTTTGTTTTCCGGCACACTGCGGGATAACATCGCCTATGCCGCACCCAGCGCCACAGATGAAGAAATTTTGGCGGTGATTGATGAGATCGGCCTGCGGGAGATGGTGGACCGCCTGCCCAAGGGGATTTACACCAACCTGGCTGAGCACGGCGGCAATTTTTCCGGCGGGCAGCGCCAGCGCATTGCCATTGCGCGGGCACTCATTCGCCGCCCGCGGCTGATTATCTTTGACGAAGCCACCAGCGCCCTGGATTCCGAGACCGAGCGCCTTGTCTCCGATGCAACCGCCCGCCTGATGGGCCGCTGCACCACATTTCTGGTTGCCCACCGCCTTTCTACCATCCAGACAGCAGATTTGATCGTGGTAGTGGAAAACGGCAAAATTGCGGAACAGGGAAGCTATGAGGAACTTATGGCGAAAAAAGGCCGGTTTTATGAGCTGAAGGTGCTGCAGAAGTAGGGTGGGGCTGCTATAGATCCGCCTTATAAATGCAAATCATTTCGAAAAACTCAGGCCGGTACATGCGGCAATCTATGTTCGCTGCCTGGGATGAATCGGTAATTTTTCAATCTTTTCAATCAAAGAAGGCGGGGCTATACCCCGCCTTCTTTTGTGATTGCCATATGATGTTTTTACTGTACGCTGAACCGGAACATCGTAGTTGTATCATAGGTTTTTCCGGCTTCAAGCACCGTGGAGGGGAACTCCGGGTGGTTCGGGGAGTCTGGGAAGTGCTGTGTTTCCAGGCAGACCGCAGCATAGGGTTCCTGCGGGCGGCCATGCCGCATGGGCAGGTCGGCATGGGTCAGGCCGTTGGTAGTAAAAATTTGTGCTCCGGGCTGATCGGTCATTACCTCCATGCGGCGGTCGGATTGGGGCGAATAGAGCGTTGCCACACGGCGCATACCGGTGCCGCGCAGTACAAAGTTGTGGTCATAGCCCCTTGCAAGCTTCAACTGCGGGTCATCGCTGAAAATATCCTGACCGATACGCTTTGGTGTGGTGAAATCAAAGGCGGTACCTGCCGTTTGTAACAAGCGTCCGGTAGGAATCATCTCCTGGTCCACCTCGGTAATGGCGTCACTTTCCACCTGCAGGATATGATCCAGCACCGTTCCGCGCTGGGTGCAGCTTGTCAGGTTAAAAAAGCTGTGGTTCGTCAGGTTGATGATCGTTTTCTTATCGGTATCCGCCTTATAATTCACAACCATCTCGTTATCATCCGTCAGCGTATAGGTGATGTAAATGTTCATGTTGCCGGGGTAGTGTTCATCCCCATCCGGGCTGAACAGATGGAACGTAACGCAGTTTTCGCCCACGGTATCAATATCCCACACGCGGGAGCCCATACGGTTAAAGCCGCCATGCAGGTGGTTGCGGCCATTGTTGGCGGCCAGGTGATAGGTTACGCCGTCCATTGTGAATTGGGCGCGCGCAATGCGGTTGCCGTAACGGCCCACCATGGCCCCCTGGCTTGTGCCGTCTTTTTCGTAACTTGCCAAATCATCAAAGCCAAGGATGACATCCTCAATCTTTCCGTCACGGTCGGGCATCCGCAGGGAAAGGATTCGGCAGCCAAAATTCATGACCGTCAACACCGCGCCGTTTTTGTTGGTCATTGTAAGTGCGGTGATCTCGGCGCCTTGATGGGTGCCGTAATGTTGCCGGGATACGCTCATTTTATCTTCCTCCCATATTACTTTACGGTATCTTTCGGAAATTCCATAATGCGGTTTTCTTTCCGGGCATGTTCCGCCAGGAACACCGCCAGATGCCCATTGATGGAATCGCTGATGCCTGTATAGGAGATGGACGGTTCACGCCCCTGCAAAACATGCACAAAGTCCGCCGCCAGGCGTTCGTCCCCACCGCCATGTGAGCCGGTCATGCCGCTTTTATCCCCGCCGATTGCAAGGTCAACGGTCTGTTCCGTCCAACCTTCCGGGCTTGTGTGGTCAATGCGGCGGATGGTATAGGTGGAATCATCAAAAACGCCTTTGATCTCGCCTTTGGTTCCAATAATATGGATGTTCCGCTCTGCCTTGGCTGCACCGCCGATCATATTCAGCGTGGCTGTTGCGCCGTCTGCAAAATCCAGCATCACGGATTGGTGATCCACCACGTTATGTCCGCATTTCCATGCACACAAGCCGTGGGGGTTGTCGGTTTTCAGTGAATGAATTTTATCTTCCAGCGTTGGATTTGGAATGTTGGCAATATAATCCCATACATAGAACCCCCAGCGGTCCGGGTGATCGATATACAGCTTTTTGGCCGAATAGTCACAATCCGCTTCTATAGGGCAGTCCACAAGGCAGCGGGTACCGGCCCCTGCGGGCGTTTTTTCAGGTGCAAAGCGGAAATCACTGCCAAAACTGGATACATGGCGCGGGGCAGTGCCGCTTTTGAACCACATCAGCAGGTCTACATCATGGCAGCATTTAGCCAAAAGCATGGATGCATCGCAAACATCCTCATTGTTCCACTTTCCGCGTACATAAGAGGCGGAAAGGTGATGGTAGCTGACATGCTCGGTTTCCTGAATATTGATGATATCGCCGATGGTGCCCCGCAGGATCTCCCGCTTGATGGCCGCATAAAACGGCGCATAGCGCAGCACATGGCAGATCATGACCGTGCGGCCGGTTGATTGAACCACATCGGCCAGCTCCCACATTTCCTTTTCGTTTACGGCAAAAGGCTTTTCCAGCAGCATATCATACCCTTTGCGCAGCAGGGGAATCGCTGTTGCCACATGCTGGGCATCCATTGTTCCATTGATGACGGCATCGGCAAATTTGGGCTGTTCCGCCAGTGCTTCGGCGCTTTCGTAACAGCGCTCCGCAGGGATGGAAAACCGTTCTGCCGCCCTTTGGCGGCGCAGCGGGTCGGGGTCTGCTACACCTACAATTTCAAATTCATCGGGGTGCTCCAGCGCATATTGCCCATAAATCAGGGCACGGTGCCCGGCACCAACAATGACAGCTGTAATTTTTTTCGCCATGGGAAACCTCTTTTCATCCATCACAGCGCACTAACGTTTCGCCGCCGAAGGGAATGATGCCAACGGTAGCATCTACCCCCATCAGCTCATACGCTTTTTTCAGCGCCGCATCAAAGGATTCACAGTAAGTAAAGCCCAAAGCCGCGGCATCCTCCGGCGCAAAGCCTTCCGATACACAGAGGGTCGTTACACGGTCCCACACGCGGGCAATGAATAGCGGCACATTGATGCCGACAATATCCGTCAGCACCCCGGCGTTCACATCTTTCATGATCTCGTCATAGGACATTGCCCCGTAATGGCGCAGCGTTTTTTCATGCTGGGGAGCATTGCCGCACAGCCCTTCGCGGCCGTGAATCATAAAAATAATAACGCCGTCGTCCCGCACGCCAAAGTGGGAGAAGATGTACGGCTTGCACCCCTGCCAGAAGTCGATATCTGCCGGGTTGGCCGAAGCGATCACAATATCAGCGCGGGCTGGGATCTTGGGGCACATAACCTGGCGCGCCAGCTCAACACCAGCACGGTGGGCCTGAACAAAATGACCGCAGAACAGGCCCAGGATATTTTTGTTTTCGTCCAGCACGGTGTTGGCGATAAAGTCAAGGCCGACTTTCGCGGTGATTTCTTCCATCTCTTTGCGGCAGAGATTATCCGTTGTGCCGCAGGCTTCCAGCACATTTTGAATCGTACAGGCCAGCAGGTGGGTGACCTCGGTGGTTTTTTCGCTGCAAACGCCGGGTTGGATCATCTTGCAGCCGCCGCCCCAGCCCGCCGCGATGTGCGGTACAATGTTGCCAATGGCAATTTTGAAATCCGCATTGACGACTTCGCGGTAAACCTGAATGGGGGTGCCGTTTTTGCTGGTGCCAAGGTCCACAAAGACCGATTCATCCTTATAATCCAGATTCAGGAACCGGAACCGCTTGAGCAGGTCACTGCCGTAATGCTGCTCGATCTCCGCATCGGTCAGGGTGCGGTGGGTGCCCAGTGCAACAATCAGCGTAATGTTTTCATCGGGAACCTTTGCCATTGCCAGGCGGCGCAGAACTTCCTGCAGCAGAACACGTTTCGGCGTTGGGCGGGTGATATCATCCAGCAGGATCACGATTTTCATATCAGGTTTGACCATCTTTTCCAGCCGGTCCGTGCCAATGGGATTGTCAAACGCATGCAGGATCGTTTCTTTCTGGTCCGGGATGCTGTTCTGCACAACGGGGGAAGCATAGTACAAAAAGTTCTTATCCGCAATTTCAATTTCCATTTCGGATTTCCCGTATGGGATTTTATAAGCAGCCACGATATCCTCCTTTTTATCCCGTCACGATGATTTCCTGGCTTGCACCTGCAGCGGAATGCTGCATTGCCATATTGACAGCCTCGACATAATACACCACACGGTCGTTTTCCGCCACAGTCATATCCACATAGGTTGCCGTGTTCTGGGAAAGGCGGTCACAGATCGTTTCTGCCGCGCCGCCGTTGCGGCTGCGCTTGATGATATAATGCAGGAAATCACGCTCTTCATTCGGTGCCCAATGCAAAAATACCTGCGGCTTACCATCACAGCCGGTTTCAGCTTCAGCCTGAACGTTCTGCACGGCGGCCGGGGCATCCTGCTGATCCGCCGGAACGATCTTGAGCAAAGATACCGCATGGGGCGGCAGCTCCAGCGTGAAGAACAAGCTGCCATTTTCGGCGGTCATTTCCTGCACCGGGCCGGCAGCCTGCAAATCAGCAGCAGTGCGCAGCTGAATGGCCTGTTCCCGGCTGGGGATGGCCGGGGCACCCATCTGGTGCCAAAGTGGGTTGGCGGTGCTGTGGTTCTGGTCAATACGGTATTCCACAACGCGATACCCTGCGGGGTTGTTCAGTCCGTTCAATTCCAGCCGGATCGTGCGGGCACCCATATCATCGGCGATCCCATCCTCAAAGTTCCAAACCATCATGGAAAGAACATCCCCGGCGCGGGTAGGCAGAACGCCATATTTCAAACCATAATACTCATCATCGTTTTTCACCGCCCAGCGCTCGGTTCCCAGGTGAGAAAGCAGAACATACGCATTAAAGAACGGCTTTTTCATCACATCCAGCGTGGGATATTGCCCCAGCGGGGTAAGCTGAGAGCGGTTGCCGCTGAACAGGCTGCGCTCCCACTGCAGGTGGGAGTTATCGCTGTCTGCAATCGCCAGGTTGATGCCGGTATCAAGCACATCGGTGCAGTAGCGGGAGATCATCTTGCAGACAAAGCCGGGGGCATAATGGGTGTTGCGGAAGTTAAGCCAGCTGTGCTGCTTTACCCCAATGTTGCCATTCCAGACAATATCTGATTCATCGTTGAAAAACTCCGTATCCTTGAACGCCGGATATTTGCGGATGATTTCAAGATAGTGGTTTACCGCGGCAAACATAGCATCCGTGGAAGCGCAGTAGCCGTTATCCATGCCGCCCTTGCAGTGGACGGAAAGAAAATCCACCCGCGTGCCAAACCGCCCGGTGCAGTAGTTGAGTTCATGGTCGCAGTGCTGCAGAAAACGCTCAAACAATGCGTAAGACTGCGGCCGCTGCATGGTGGCCGGGCCGCCGAAACGCAGCTGTTCATCAACCATGTGCAGGGCGTGTTCGGCATAGTCATACATTGCCAAAAACGGTTCCGGCTGCTTCCACCAGCCGGTGTGGCCATCCGGTTCATTCCATACCTCAAAGTACCAGCTGCGAACTTCGTCCAGGCCGTAACGCGCAATGCAGTGCTCGGCAAAAGCGGTGATGAACGCGGCATATTCATTGTAATCCGTGGGAATATTGGGGTCTGCGTTGTTCTGGTTCAGGGCGCTGGGCATAAAGCAGAGCTCTACAATCGGCTTCATGCCGTGCGTATGGATGCGGTCATAGACTTGATCCACAAAAGTCCAGTTATATTGCAGCGTTCCGTCCGCTGCACGGGTTACAACAACATCCTGCCCGTTAAAGGCATTGCCGGGGTTGCCGTAATCGCGGTGGCATTCCAAAAAGAAATGGTCGCCCTGCCCGTGCAGCGTCAGAATATTGTGCAGCCGCATGTATTTCATGTGCCGTGCGTAAGAGGAAAGATAATCATACATTCTGCCAAAAGCGAGGGTATAAGTAAAATCCGCGTTGGCATAGCCGGTTGCCGCCCAAAAAGGGGGCAGCGGCAGAGCAGGGGCAGAAACATCCACTTTTACGGTCTGGATGGGCTGCCGGTTTTGGTTTGTTTCAGGGTTCATATCGGGCTCCTTTTCTCAAACAGGGCTGCTCTCAACTTCCAGCGTCTTTTCGTGCATCGTCAGCTTGTAGCGGGTTCCGGTATAGGTAAAGGTGTATTCAACGGTATCTCTGCTGATGATGTTGCTGCCGATATCCGTTACGGCGGCCGGGCGTTCGCCCTCGCGCGCGGGAACGCCCACCGTCAGGAACGCGTGGTTTCCGGCTTCAAGATGCTCGGCCTCAAAGCGGGCAATCATGGTATCGTGCCAGGCATAATCGATCACCGAAATTTTTGCAGGGACAAGGTGCGGTTTCAGGCAGGGATCGCCGTACACGGCAATGTTAGAACCTTTTGCGGCCAGAGACTCAGCAAAAGACAGTTCCGAATCCGCCACAGCGCGGGGGCTGTCCATATGGAAATTGATCTGAACGCTGGTACTGTCCGCAACCTGGTCCAGATAGTCCAGTACGACCAGCAGCTTGGCATCCAGAATCGCCACGGCGCGTTTGTGCATCGTGGGCTTGTAATTCATGTGGTAGGCGATGGCATACAGCAGACGGTCCGTCTGTTCTGCCTGCAGAATATCGCCCTCCTCCTGTTTGCCATACTCCCAGGAGGAAATGTATTCCCACGGGTTTTCATGGTTCAGGGTCAGGCAGTTGTGCCAATGAGCAGACTTTGCCTTTTTGCGGTTCTCATCATTTTTATAAGTATAAATGGAGGGATCGCCCAGCAGGTTGCGCCCATAGGCCGTGAATTCAAAACCAGCCGGGTCAATGTGCTCATGCAGGTTTTTGACCGGGGTGCGGCAGGCGAACATAACCCCCAGCGCATCGTGGTCCCACCCGGTGCGGAAGAACGTCTGCTTCAGTTCATGCTGCCAGGAAACCAGCGGCAGATCCGGCGGGCAGCAGTCCTTTTCGGCGCTGGCAAGGCATTTGTGCAGGTCTTCCAGATCTTCCACTTCCAGGATGTGCTCCGAGTTCAGCCGGATCATATCCTGCGGCGTGTAGTAATACAGCGCAATGTTCAGGTAACGGCTGTCCCCAAAAGCCAGATAATGGTCAAAGGCTCCCGCCGTCAATGTGCCGCTGATGGTGTGGCTGTCGCCCCAGCAGCTGTTGCCGCCGCAGGGGCGGGTTGCATAGACGGAGTAATGCACCATCTTTTTCAGGCGCTCGCTGTACTCTTCCGACATGGTAAAGCCGTATTTTTTGCCCAGGATCAGCGGCAGAACAAACCAGTACACTGCACCATTGTGGTAAGATGCACAGCCTTCGATCTGGCCGCCATCCTCCGTGACCTGTGCGCGGATGCTGCGCTCCATCTCGTGGATGGCGTGCTGCTTCCAGACTTCGGCATCCTTAACTTCCGGGAACATGCAGGCAAAGTAGAGCAGGCCGTTGTTTTCCATCAGGTAGTGGTTATGGTCCGCGTTGGGCCAGATAATAGGCGTGATCTTGTACAAAATCTGGCAGTGCTGCCAGCAGCTTAACAGATAGGTTTCCAGGAATTTTTCGTCAATATAGCCGCTGTTCAGCAGGTGGTGGATCAGGTGCGGCCAGGTGCGGTACATGCGGATGCCCACTTCCAGCGAGCGCCAGATGCCCTGGTTGCATTTGCAGCCATCGAAAGAATCCACAGCCAGGTTCCCGTTCTCATCATACAGCGGCTGGCCGGGGCATTCTTCGATCCAGCTGTAAAACTCTTCCACCAGCTTTTTGGCGTAACGCTCATCTTTGGTAAAGGAATAGGCTTCCGCCATGGTGCGCCAGTGGTCCATACGGTTCAGCTGGTAGCTGTATTCATCATAGTTATAAATGTTCTCCCGCCAGCGGACCGGGTTGCCAATAAAGTGCGGGTCCGGTGAACCGGGCAGCTTGGCATAACCGGACAGATTCATCTCGGCTTTTTTCATCTGGGCTTCGTAAATTTGCGGGAACAGCGCTTTAATTTTCTGGCCGCGCTCATACCAGTTCATTTCGCCTTCAAATTTTTTCTCGCGTACTTTCAGGTTATTCATCACATCCGAAAGTGTTACGCCGTCTTTCAAAATATCCTGAATGGTCGGGGTTTCGTTTTGCATGGTTTATCTCCCTTCCTATGGGTCGGTACGGTTTATTTCTTATCAAAACGGAAAAGTTTGGTCGGAATCTTAAAGGAAATCTTCCCGCATGGGGGTAAAGATATCCAGCAGTTTGCCCGCTTCCAGGCAGACACAGCCGTGAACAATGCCATTCTGCTTGAGCAGTGTATCGCCGGGGCCGACTTCGCGGGTCACATCGCCGACGGTAAAGCGGAACCTGCCGGATACAATATAGGTGATCTGGGTGTGCGGGTGGGAGTGCAGCGCCCCAACGGCACCTTGGGCAAAGGTGTTTTCCACACACATTACCTTTTCGTCATAGGCAAGGATGCGGCGGGTAACGCCTTCGCCTGCCGGTTCAGGCACAGTCTCGGCATGGGGAACCCAGATTTGGTCTTTGTGCTGCTTTTCCATGGTAAAAACTCCTTTTCATAATCAAAGCAGTGGGGCACGGGATGATGCGCGCAGGCAAAATGCAAAGAGAGGCAGCGCTTTACCCCTCTTTCGGCGCAGCAAAATTGCGGTATTCCGCCACAAAACGGTCAAGGTCGGCGTTCGGCAGGGTGATATCATCGTGCGTTTCCGCCATGTGCTCCATCAGGCTTTGCAGCATGGTGCGGGCAATTTCAGGGATCTCTTCCTCAAACAGCAGGTTGCGGGTCTCCTGCGGGTCTGCGATCGTATCATACAGTTCAAAATAAACTTCATCCTTGAAGATGTCTGCTATCAGCTTGCAGCCGCCGTGCACGATGCAGCGCTGGAAATTACCCAACGCGCCGTTGCCGTCGAACTGGATAAAAACGTCTTTTTCTTCCCATGTCTTTCCCGGTTCCTCTGTCCCTTCAACCAGCGGAACAAGGCTCTGCCCCTCACAGGGGGGAGCTTCAATGCCAAGATACCCGCAAAGTGTCGGCAGGATATCCAGGTGGCTGACGGTCTCGGAAATATGTGTGCCCGCATGGGCTCCTTTGGGCAGGTGCATGTACAGCGGGGTATGGGCGGATTCCTCATACATGCACATTTTCTGGAACAACCGGTGGGAACCCAGCATTTCGCCGTGGTCGGAGGTGAAAACAATCAGGCTGTCGTCATAAATACCCTGCCGCTTGAGTTCATCCAACAGGCGGCCCACACAGTCATCCAGCAGGTGGAGCAAACCAAGGTACACACGCCAGCTTTCCTTCCATTGGTCAAGCCGGTAGTGGCTGCCAACCACACCGGTCAGGTTATACATCTGCAGCGGGGACTGATAGGGGTACCAGTGCCCAACGTTTTCCGGCAGCTTGACATCTTCTGGTTTGACATAGGAGTACCACGGTTCCGGTATTTCAAGCGGCGGGTGCGGTGCAAGGAACATGGCGCTTAAAAACAGCGGTTTTGTTGTATCGCGTTCCCGCAGCCCCTGCAGGGCACATTCTGTAAAGTAATTATCAAAATAATAGGGCGCCCCCTCGGTGTAGCAGCCGGTTTCCGGGTTGGAATAGCTGCGCGCGCGGGTATAGCGGCCGCTACCCATTTCCGGCACAAGGGTACGGAATCGCTGCCCACCGGGGGCACGGCGGCCATTTTGGGCCAGATATGCCTTGTAGCTCCGCTCACTGGACATCCAGCGGATCTTGGTGTTCGGGTCGTCCTCCGGCTGGCCGCCCTCAATGAACAGGTGCTGCTTGCCGCTGTGGATGCAGTCCCGGCCGCTGGCCTCCATCAGGCCGTACAGCGTGGGGATGCCCTTGTGCACATAGCCCGCGGCGGCATCACCTTTGTACCAGGGGTTGATGCGGCTGCCGTTGGTGTTGGGGCAAAGCCCGGTAAACAGCGCACCGCGCGCCGGAACGCAGAGCGGGGAAGCGCAGTAACAGCGGTCAAAGGTCACGCCCTGCGCCGCAATGGAATCAATGTTGGGGGTAAACCCTTTTCCTAAAACATCATAGCGGAGCTGGTCCGCCACGATCACGACCAAATGTGTCTGATTCATGATTTGACCTCTCGGTAAAAGCGGGCAAACAGCCCGCCGGTTGATTTTGTGTTACAGTGCAGATCCGGTACCCATAATAGCATTGCTGCAGGCTCCCATCAGGCCGATAAAGGCCGGGTCAAGCTTTGTCAGGTGGATGCCGTTTGTTACATAGCGGATGGTGAACGGATTGAGCCGGGACTTGATCTTTTCAAAAAGGAAGCCATCCGAAACAACGCCGCCACCCAACACGATGGTGTCCGGGTCGCTGGAACGCAGAATATTCATCAGCAGGTTGGCAATGGCCTGCGCGGCATTGTCCGTCAGCAGGCGGCAGAGCGGGTCGGTATCATACAGCGCAAAAATTTTGTCTGCACGCACTTTTGTGCCATCCTGGGGGATTTCCAAAGCCGTATCCGGGTACTGCGGTGCCAGCATTCTGGCGCAAAGGTCCAGCCCCATACCGGAGGCCACCGGCTCCACACAGTCGCTGCGGCCGCAGAAGCACTTGGCATGGAGCGGGATGCCGGAAGAAGTATGGCCAACCTCCCCTGCATAAAAATGCCCGCCGCTGATCAATCTGCCATCACTGACGGTACCCGCCGCAATCCCGGTGCCGATGTTGACATACACCATATTCCGGGTGCTGCGGCCATAACCAAAAAGCATTTCCGCCTTTGTTGCGCTGCGCACATCGTTATCCACAAAGCAGGGCAGCCCGTAACGCGCAGTCAGTATTTCGGCAACCGGGGTCGGTGTATGGCGGGCGGTGTCAATTTCCATCCAGACGCCCTGTTGATTATCAATGCGGCCAATCATCCCAATGCCGATGGCGGCGGGATTACTTTCGGCAAGCGGCTCCGCCAAAAATTCATCCAGCCCGTGTTCGATCAGTTCCAGTGCAGCGGCCTGGGTCAGATAGCCGGATGGCCATTTTTTCCAGCGCAGCAGTTTTCCCTCGGTGGTCATCTCGCCGATCAGCAGCTTTGTACCGCCAAGGTCCACACCGATCCAGGTTGGTTGTTTTTCATTGCAGGGCGTCATAAATGTTCTCCTTTTACCAGATCAGGAAGTCCTTGCCCAGCAGCCGCAGCACGGCTTCCAGCAGGAAGTAGTCTGCATAAATCAGATCAGTCTGGGCGTCACAACCGTGGTAGGCAACCTTGCAGTCCTGCACGATGGAATCCTGTGCGGGGTCCCAGTTGCAGTGCTTTTCGGCAGTGCTGCGGATGATTTTTTCGGCGTGTTCGCGGTACATTGCCTTTTCTGCACCGTCCAGGTGCTCAGCAATTTCCAACAGGCCGCACGCGGCGCACAGGCTGGCCGATGTATCCAGGTAGTTCGGCTCAGCCGGCTGGCGGAAATCACAGCAGGCAATATGATCCGTCAGAGCGATATTGGTGATAAAGTAGTTCGCCGTGCGTTTTGCCGTTTCCAGATACACCGGGTTGCCGGTATGGCGGTAAGACAGCGCAAAGCCATAAACGATCCAGGCCTGGCCGCGGGACCAGGAGGAGCCCTCCCCATAACCCTGGCCGCCCAGAACTCTTTCCAGCTCACCGGTTTCGGGGTTCAGGCAGGCAATATGCCCGCAGGAGCCATCCTCCCGCACAAGGGTGCGGCGCACAGTATCGGCGTGGGCGGTGGCAATGTGGGTAAAGCGCGGGTCCTTCGTTTCAGCGGACGCCCAATACAGCAGGGGAATGTTCATCATGGAATCTACAATGATCCAGCCGGTGCAGTTCTTGCCCGGTTCCACACTTTCGTGGTTCCAGGCGCGGATGTACTGCCCCACGGGGTTAAAGCGGCTTGCCAGCACGCTGGCTGCCGTCAAGCCGCGCACGCGGGACTGCTGGCTGCCGGTCAGGCGGTAATCCGCCACGGCGCTGTGCAGCCACATAAAGCCGGTATCATGGTGCAGGCCCATAAACCCGTGCAGGGCTTTATCCAGCTGCACTTCGGCGGTTTCGGCGGCCTGTTTGTACAGGTCTTTGCCGGTGGCGTGGTACATCTGCCACAGGATGCCGGGCCAGAAGCCGTTTGTCCACCAGTTGATGTCTTTTTCCGCATAATTATCCTGATATACACCGTTCACCGTGCGGTAGGGGATCCACCCCTGCAGCCGGGCGCACTCAGCTTCCAATTTGGTTTCGATCTTGCCAAACAGTTCTTCTTTCCAGTCTGCCATTTGCGGCCTCCCTTTTTATGGATTTTAGTAAATTTCAGCAAAGTTTTTCAGCGCCTCGGTCAGGCTGCCGGATTCAGCCTGTTCCATCATGCGGGCGCAGAGGGCGTTCACATCGTTGATTTTGGGCATGCCATCGGTCACATCCAGGATCAGCACGCTCTGGCGCACGGGTTCCAGCCCACCGGCGGGGATAAAATCATCTTCGTCCTTGAACGATACATCAATGATATCGGCCAGCGGCTCGCCGGGCTTAACGATGCGCGGGCGCAGGTCCTCTTTCTGCCAGATGCGCAGGGTCGGGTTGCCGTCCCACAGCATCAGCGTTTTAACGCCGTTTTTCTCCAGCAGAACACTGCGGTTATCCAGCCGGGTGCAGGTGATATCGTGCATCAGGTTCCAGCGCTGGATGTGCGGCTCCTGCACGCGGTTGCCGCCGCGGATCTCGTCCTGGATCAAAAAGCCCTTTTGGCGGTCAGCCAGTATTTTGCGTATATGGCGGCTGTGGGTGTACGCATTGTGATAGGCGCGCACAAAGCAGCCGGCTTTCTCTGTGGCAAAGGCATCCACCGGGGAATCCGGGCGGATAACGCCCCACTTGGCGGCATAGATAAAGTCCGGCTGGACCGGAATGCCATAAACAAGCACCGTGTTGTGGGAGCTCATGTTGTACTCATACCCGCGCAGGGCATTGCCAACAGGGGTCAGGTGGTACAGTGGGCGGGAATATGGTTCCCCGATCATCTCCTGCCCACGGATGGTAACAGCCACGGACAACATATCCATATGGTTGTGGCCGGTATCACCACAGTTGACCTTGGCGGACATCAACAGGTAGTTGGCATCACTGGTCAGGCTGCTTTTGGTGCAGAAAAAGCCCACCTTATCGTTGCAGTAGTCCAGCGGCACATCGGCTTTTTCGGGGGCAAGCTGGCCGTGGCGGATGGCCAGGATCTCTGCACAGTCGTGGTTTTCCAGCGCGTCAATGCCGGATTGCAGGATCGGGTCGATCTGCGGGTTGCTGTTATCGCCCATGGCGGGGTAAAGTTCGCCGGGCGCGGCAACGGCAGCGGTAACATCAAAGCTTTTGGAGAGTCGGTTTTTGGTGTCTGCATCCAGCAGAGGTTCATCGTTCAGGCGGGCAAGATAAACCACGCGGTAAAGCATTTCGCCCAATGCCGCGCCGAACCAGTAGGAGATGCTGTGTTCGGAATAACCTCCATCGGTGTTAAAATCATCCCGGACATGCTGGCGGACAACCTCGGCCCCGTGGTCTTTCATGGCCGCAAAAGCCGGAATTTCCGGGAAGAGCGTTCCCAGAGAGAACGGCACAATGCCGCGCTCCCACATATGGTGGTTGAATTTGCGGTAGCCGTCCGTATCAAACCGGCGGAACTGGATGCCCAAAAACCACAGGTGCTTGATGATATCAAATGTGGTTTCTACCGGCATTTCATAGGCCAGGCGGGTATACATCAGGGAGATATAGTTGAACGCCAGCCAGCCCACGCTCATCACATCGCGTTCTTCCGTGCGGGAAAAGTGGGAAATATCCGGGGCAGTATATTCCACACACAGGGGATAGACCTGCCAGAACAGCTTCAGGAACTTTTCGGCATCTGCCACAACGGCGGTATCACCGGTTTCGTGGTACAGGATGCTGTAATATTCAAAGAAAACGCCGCGAACAAAAATATCCAGCACCTGGCGGCCTTTCTTCGTCTGGTCCTTAAAAAAGTTGTAATGGGGCAGGTTCTCATAATCTGCGCCAAGGTCCAGCTCGCGGCGGTCGCGGCCGGGGGCTACATAAACATGCTCCATCATTTTGCGGCCAGAAAACAGGCAGAAATCTTTCAGGCTGCCCGCCAGCCCCATGGAGGATTGGAACAGATAGGGGTTGCTGTCGGTATCCATGGGCCGCAGCGGCTGGGTGCGGTAGTCATAGCAGTATTTCACATTGGTGCGGATTTCAAAGTAGCGGACCAGTGCTTTTTTTGCGGCGGGGGTATCGCCGTTATCCAGGGCCGCTTTGACTGCTTCCAGGCCGGGATAGTTCAGGTCGAACGCTGCAAATACTTCTTCATCGGGAATGATTCGCTCGTCGGTAGGGATCGTCAGCATAATTTTCTCCTTTTCAGATACACCTTAATAGGCGTTTGCGAAACGCCAAAAGCCGCATAAATACGGCAATTTTTTGTTGTTAA
>CAVFVI010000005.1:0-118214 GCA_963626055.1 Acutalibacteraceae bacterium | reverse complement strand
TAATTGATTCAATTCATTTGCTTGCTGATTTTCCCTTAATTAATCAGTGGTTACTCAAGGGGGCGCAGCCAAACGAGAAGCTGATCAGCGAATGGTTTGCCGGTACCGGGTACAAGGTAGCCTATGAGCCGAATATGGGGGATTATCTGCTCTGCCACGCGGCCTTTGTACTGCCGGTCGCCTTTGCCTGCTACCGAACAGACGGCGACCTCAAGCGCCTGAAAGGGGATACTGCATACCTTGGCAAGCTGATTGATGCGAACATTGAAGGCTACCGCGCACTCAAGAACGCCGGACATTCGATCCTGCCCAAGGAGGACGAAAATTTTGAGGGCGAGCAGTACCGCAAAACCTGTATGCGATTCTTTAAGCTGATGTGTGCAACGGGGCTGGGCAAAGTCTGCGCATCGGACCATGCGATGAATGCCGTTGATGAGATGAGCGCCCTCAACCGCGATTTGAAGAAACAGTTTGATGAACTGGGCGCAGAGTATCCGGTTTGGAAATACCTTGAAAAAGGGGCAAAGAAGTACCTGCAAGATTAAGCACAATTTTGCTAAAGGATGCCGACGTACTCCAAAAACACGCTGCCGAGTGTGCGCCTTACCGTGCGCTATATTTGGATTCAGCCAACATAAGATTATAAAAAATGCAGCCCTGCTTTGAACAAGCACGGGACTGCATATTTTTTATTTTGCCTGCCTGCTGGCGGCGTGGCGCTTGGGCAGGGGGATGGAGCACACGATGGCAATGCCAAGGGCCAGGGCAACGGCAACTTTTAAGGTTTCAATGCCCTTGCTGGTGCACAGGGCGCGGTCGTTGCGCAAAAAGTAGTAAGCCGTGTAATAAATGCCCGCGCCGGGCACCAGGGGGAAGATGCCGGTCAGCAGAAATACCGTGATGGGCGCTTTGTGCCGGATGGCAAAAAAGCGGGAAAGCGCGGCCAGCGGCAGCGTGGCGATCAGGGTGGCCATGGGGGCGGTCATGCCGCCAAGGGTGGTGCAGGCAATGTAGATCGTCCAGCCAACGGCCCCCACAAAACCGCAGGTCCAGTAATGGCGGCGGCCCACCTGAAAGGTGATGCCGAACGAGATGGTTGCAACCATGGCAACCACAAACTGGACCAGCATGGTAAACCAGACAGGAGCAACGCGCATCATGCTATCACCCCCGTTACTGTGCTTAATAAGGTATACCCCAGTGTGACACCGACGGCCAGGCAGCCCGCAACCAGCAGGGCATCCACAAGCCGGATGGTGCCGGAAAGGTAATCGCTGTTGATGATATCGCGGATGCCCATGGTCAAAGCAACGCCGGGGGTCAGCACCATCAAAGCGCCGATGATGGCAAAGTTGACCTGCAGGGCCGGGTAGACCAGCTGGGCAATCAAAGCGGTCAGCGTGCAGGCGATAGCGGAAAGCATATCGCGGAAAATGCGGCTGATATGGTGTTTGCTGAGCGCACAGGAGCTGGCGGAGGCCAGCAGCCCGCCCAGCGCGCCCACCAGCATTTCCGGCAGGCCGCCGCCAAACAGCATGGCAAAGCAGCCGGCCCCCATGGTGGCGGCTGCGCAGTTGTACAGCGGGGAGAGGGTGGGCATCCGCTCCATCCGCTCAAATTCCAGCTGGGCGCTGTTCAGGTCCAGCTCGCCGTCCGCCACGCGGCGGGAAATGGCGTTGATGGCCTCCACATGACCCAGATTGGTGGAAACCGCCGGAACATGCCGCACAGCGCTGACCGTTCCGTTCTGAGCGGAAGCAAAAATGCCGTTGGTCAGCACATAAACGCGGAAATCTACAATGCCGAAGCTGCGGGCCATGATCTCCATGGTGTCCTGTGCGCGGAACACCTCGCCGCCGTTGGCCAGCATGGCCTGGCCGCAGTCCATGATCAGATTGAACGCCTGGTCAGTCACGAATGTTCTCCTGCACAGCGGCAAACTCCGGGTAATGGGCATACAGGTGCTGGGCAATGGCTTCCATCAGCAGGTAGTCATGCTCCGAATCGATATCGATAATGCCGGTATCCATCATCACGCTGATGCCGATCTTGCCGCGCCACAGCATGCCGTCCGTATTGGTGGCGAGAAAATCCCGCTTGAACACATAGATGGAAGCATTTACATCATACACGTCCGGGGCCTGCTGGCGGCCGGTGAACTCGCTCTTGCAGACCTGCTCCACATGGTCGTCCACCGTTTTGACCATGTTGAACCAGGGATTGCGGCGGGCTTCGCACACGCTGAACACCAGGTCCAGATCATCACGGCTCTGCTTTTTGGCAAAGGCGTTCTCGATGTCCGCTTCGGTGCGCAGAGGGCTGGTGATGTCCAGATCCATGTACCAGTCATACAGCTGGGCGGTGCGCTCCTCCATGCGGTGCAGGCTGTCCTGATAAACAGCCATCTTGGGCACGCGGTCGCCACCCAGCTCCTCGCCGCGCGGCAGGAAGATGACTTCCGGGTACTTGGCGGCAACCAGCTCGGCCAGATCCGGGCTGTCAGTGTTCAGGGCAATGTCAATGTGCAGTTCGGGGTGTTTTTTGATAAACAGCTCGGCGGCGCTGAGCGAATAATACACCAGCGGGTGGCCGCAGAAAGTTTTGAGGTTCTTGTTCTTAAAGCCTTTGCTGCCTGCACGGCCGCAGATGGTGATCAACAGACGGTTCATTGTTGTTCCCCCAATGTCAGTTTTAATACTTGCAATGCCGTGGCGGGCGGGTTTAGGCTTTCGGCTTCCTCCCCGGCGGCATAGTCAAGGAAATAATTCATCTCGCGCAGGTAGCGCTCGTTGACGTCCTCTTCATAGTGTTCCACCACGCCGTTGGGCAGGGTCAGCGTACCGGCGCCGAAGTCCGCCACGCAGCTGCCGTCCCTGCAGAACAGCTCAATGGAGCGGCGGTAGGCGCGGCCGAAGTAATCCAGATGCACTTCCGCCAACAGAGTGGGATACTGGGCAATATAGATGGAAAGGTCGTCAGAATCAATTTCCAGATCGGAATATTTTCCACGGATATTACAGATCGTTTTTGGCACACCAAAGAGATCGACCAGATAATCCCACTCGTGGATCAGATCAATGGTCACGCCGCCGCCCAGGGCTTTGTGGGCGCTGTACACCGTGCGGTAATCCACCCCCGGCCGCCAGTCCGGCAGGTAGGAAGAGCAGATCACCCGCGCGCTGTAGGGCTGCAGGCCCGGCAGATGGTTTTTCAGCGCCAGCATGGTGCCGCACCAGCGCATCGGCGCGGCCACATAGGCTTTCTGCCCGGCGGGCAGAAGAGCGGAAAGGTCCACATCCGTCTGTTCGGCGGAAACAATGGGCTTTTCAATAAACAGTGCGTCCGCCAGGCCGCGGATTTCCTCCAGCGCCTGCGCGTGCAGGCTGGTGGGGTTGGTGATGAACGCCAGATCGTAATGCGGCAGAGCAGCGGCATCCTGTAAGGTGGTGAACTGGCTGTGCAGCAGCTCCGCCGTGCCGGGGCGCAGGGGACGGGATAAGTCACTGCGCAGCGCATCCGCCCGCAGCTCCAGCCCGCGCTGCGCGCAGATCGCCGTCAGATTTTTCAAATGCCGGGTCCCGATGGAACCCAGGCCGATAAACAGGGCAGTAAGCATGGTGACCCCCTTGGGAGGTAGGAGTTAGGAAGTAGGAGTTAGGAGTTGGAAGGTGCGGCTTGCGCCGCAATTTTGGAAAAAGGCAAAACCTGATATTCAAACTGTGCGCGTATGCGCACACCAATAACTCCTAACTCCTCACTCCTACCTCCTAACTAATTTTCAGGTTTTATCCATAATGCGGATAGCGGCTAAATCCTGGTCAAAGCTCCAGCGGGGCGTTTCTTCGCCGCGCAGGCAGGCAAAAAAGTTGGTCAGCTCGTCCACATAGGCATTCTCTACAATGTTGTCGCTGTAGCGGCTGTCGTGCTCAAAGCTGGTGTAGGTATCCACAAACTGCTTGTCGCCGTCCTTGAACTCATACAGCGCTTTGGGGTTGCCCTCCCAGAACAGGTGCAGGCCATCGCCAAAACATTCAAAGTTGCGCACTGCTTTGGGGCTTACCACATCCGCCGCCAGCACACCCTGCGCGCCGGAAGCATGGCGCAGCAGCAGGGTAACGCAGTCGGGATAGGGCAGCCCCAGGTCGCTGATGCTGTCCTCCTGCACGGTCACATGGGTCACATCGCCAAAGGCATCCAGCAGCCAGGGCAGGTCAATGCCGAAAATCTCGCGCACGCCGCCGGTGCGGGCGTTGCCCACAAAAAAGTTTTTGTAGTTTTCCCACGGGTGCCAATCCGGCAGGTACTGGCCGATATGGTAAATATAATGCACCGGCTTACCGAATGCGGCCACCTGCTGCTTGATATACTGGGTTTCGCGCCGGTAAAGCATGGTGGAAGAAAGAAACAGCAGCACGCCTTTTTCTTTGGCTTTTGCCATGTTTTCCTCATAGCCGTCAGCAACCAGGTTCAGCTCGGTAAATACCGGCAGGCTGTTGTCCAGCAGCTCGCTGATGATAGCGGCATGGGTCAGCGGAGCGGTGCATACCAGGGCGGCGTCCGGGGATTCGGCGGCAACGGCTTCGGCAATGCTGGGGTAAGCGGCGTCGATCAGGCCAAGGTCAGTGGCTTCTGCCCGGCGGGCTTCCGCCGTATCAACACCCGCAATGCGGATGCTGGAATCAATGCCTTTGGTCAGGCGGGCACGGCGCTTGCCCATGCTGCCCAGGCCAACGATCAGAATTTTCATAGGGAGATGCTCCTTTTGGGGTCAAATTCCGGCACAGGGCCGTCATAAAAAGTTTTGGGCTTGGCAAAGTCAAACTGAGCCAGCACCCGGCAGATCTTGCCGCTGGTATCGCCGCCGTTATAGGGGCTTTGCGCGGTGTGGGCTACGGCGGAAAATTCCGGCGTCAAGGCATGGCGCAGGGCGGCTTCGATCGCGGGGGCAGCGGCATCACAGCACAGCACGTTCTGGCAGATGATGCGCCCGGCCTGGCGGCTGCCGATGTTGACGGTCGACACGCCGAACGTGGGCGTTTCCACCACGCCGGAACTGGAATTGCCCACCACCAGCGCGGCGCACTGCATGGCGGAAAGATACCGCTTGAGCCCCAGGCTGTTGATGAACCCGGCCCGCTGCGGGTGTGCAGCGGCAAACGCCTGCATTTTGGCGGTGCACACCGCGCCGCCGGCATCCGCGTTGGAACCGGTGATCAGCCAGAACACGCTGGGAACCGCTTCCATCGCGGCGCACAGCGCATCCGCCTGCGCGGCAGGATCGCCCGCCGCAGCGGAAGTTTCAGGGTGGTAGGTCACGATGGCGAAAGGCTGCATCAGGTCAAAACCTGTGGAACTGCACAATTCCTGCCGCGTCATTTTGGGCAGGGTGCGGATGTTTTCATCCCCCAGGCCGCCCACGCAGAACACGGTTTCGGGAGCTTCACCCATGCGTACCAGCCGGGCCGCACTTTCGGCACAGCTGGGGAAGTGCAGCGCCGCCATTTTGGTGATGCAGTGGCGGTAATATTCATCCGCCGCGCCAAGGGTCACATCCCCGCCGGAAATGTGCGCAATGGGGATATGCCGTGCCGCAGCTGCCGCGGCCACCGCAAAAATTTCAAAGCGGTCGCCCAGTAGCAGCACTGCATCCGGGCAGTGGGCGGCAAAATAGCCGTCAAATACCGTGATGGTGCGGGCGATGGTAAGGGCTACCGGCTCGTTGGGGTTCGCTTCGTCAAAAATTGGCAGGCGGGCCGCAATGGGCAGGCCGTCAGCCTCGATTTCCTGCACCGTATTGCCAAACCGGGCGCAGAGGTGCGCCCCGGTGACAACCAGCTGTAATTGCAGATCCTGCGCCGCCGCGACCTTTTGAATGACCGGCCGCAGCAGCCCGTATTCCGCACGGGTGGAGGTGATGATGGTGATAGTTTTCATAGTTAGAAGTTAGGAGGGAGGAGTTAGGAGTTAGGAGGGAGGAGTTAGGAGGGAGGAGTTAGGAGGGAGGAGTTAGGAGGGAGGAGTTAGGAGTTGAATGAATTAGGAATTAGGAATGAGAAATTAGGAATGGGGGTGTGGCGAGGTTAGCGGCAGGACAGGATAGAAAATTCGTGGGGAATGGTCTTGACCGTTCCGGGGACCTGTTTTGTTTCCCATTACATTGGAAATTTTTCATATGTTTCGGAACGGTCAAGACCGTTCCCTACAGAGCGAGTTATGTGTGCTGTTACCCAACAAACGGTCTGTAGGGCGGGATGCCCTCATCCCGCCGTGACCTTGTCTTGCGGCACAATGCGAATTTGTGATGACCTGGGCCTGATTTGTAGGGGACGATGCTTGCATCGTCCCGCTGGCGGGTGTGCCGGATGCTTTTACCTTGAGATACAGCAAGCGGTGGCCAGAGGGCTGGCCGCCCTACAGCACGATTCCTAATTCTATTATTTTCTATCAGAGTTTTTCGCCGAGGCCTTTTTGCAAAAAGGCCGGAAAATCCCCGCAAATCACAGCTCGATCTTTTCGTCTTCAGCAAAGTCGCGCTTAGCGGTCTGGCCAAGGACGGTGTACCACAGCATGGGGGAAATGCCATCGCCGGGGCGCTTGGTCAGCAGGTTCTCGGCGGTGAACACTTCGCCCGCCTTGATGGGCCGCGCCGCCACAATGCTCTTGCGGGCAATGGCTTTGTTGGGAGCTTCGCTGGCGGTCAGGTGCTTGTGGCCGTCGCCCAGGGCGGCTTCCACATGGCGCACAGCCTGCACCATAGCCTTGAACTCGGTGGGGTCCAGGCTGGCTTTCTGGTCCGGTCCGGGCCAGGATTTGTCCAGCGTAAAATGCTTTTCAATCACCTGCGCGCCCAAAACCGTGGCGGCAACATCGCATTCCCAGCCCGGCGTGTGGTCCGAAAGCCCGACCGGCAGACCGAACTGGTCGAACAGCTCCAGCATGGCGGTCAGGTTGGCGTCCTCATAGGGGGTGGGGTACTGGGTGTTGCAGTGCAGAATGGTCACTTCCGGGCAGCCGTTGTCGTCCAGAATGCCAAGGGCATCGGTGATCTCGCTTAAGTTGCACATGCCGGTGGAAAGCAGCGCCGGGGTGCGCAGCTTGCCGATCTCTTCCAGATAAGGCAGGTTGGTGATCTCACCGGACGGGATCTTGATGAGCGGCATGCCCAGCGTGCCCAAAAAGCGCACACTGGGGATATCAAACGGCGCGGAAAGATACTGGATGCCGATGGAATCGCAGTATTCTTTCAGTTCCCGGTGACCCTCAAACGAAAAATGTAGCTTGCGGATCATCTCCAGCTGGCTTTCGGCGGCATCGGTGGTCTGTTTCTGGTATTCGGCCTTTTCGGCAAACTTGCTCACCACAAGCTCCGGCACGGCGGTCTGGTATTTTACAATATCGGCGCCGCATTCCTTGGCCACATAAGCCATCCGCTTGGCGGTTTCCAAATCGCCGTTGTGGTTCACCCCGGCTTCAGCAATGATCGTTACAGGCATACACAGCACTCCTTTGGACTGCAATTAGAAATTAGGAATGAGCAATTAGCAATTTGGGCAAAAGGTCTATTAACCTCAAATTCTTCATTTCTAATTCCTAATTGCTCATTGATTTTCAGCTTTGTTGTTCCAGCTTTCTTCTCATCTTTTCCAGCTCTTCCATCTGGCCCATGTCCATCCAGGAGCTTTCGTTGATGGGGTAGATGCCTACTTTTTCACCGGCAGCGCGGTAGCGGTCGATCACATCGGGGAAGCCGATCACTTCGCCCATCTTCATCTCTTCCACCACGCGCGGCTCCACAACGTAAACGCCGGTGTTGGTCAAAAAGTTCAGCTCCGGCTTTTCCCGCATGGCGGCAATGCCGCCGTCCTCGCCCAATTCAACAACACCATAAGGCACCACATAATGCTTGAACGCGCACACCATGGTAACCAGGTTGCCGTGGGCTTTGTGGTACTGGTACAGATCGCCGTAATCCAGGTCCAGCAGGGTATCGCAGTTGGTGAAAAAGAACGGGGAATCCATCCGCCCTTTCAGCAGGCAGAGCCCGCCGCCGGTGCCCATAAAGACATCTTCGTCAATAAAATCAACGGTGTAATCTTTTTCCAGGTCGGCAAAATAGCTCTTAATCATGCCGCGCTTGTAGTTGACGATCATCGTCATGTGGCGGCAGCCAAAATCCCGGAAGCGGGAAAAAATCAGCTCGGCAATGGGCTGTTCCCCCACCGGAATCAGCGGTTTGGGCAGAATTTTGGTGTAGGGGTACAGCCGTGTGCCAAGGCCGCCCGCCATCATCACAACGGGGATATCCACCTTTTTGCGGTTGTCCACATCCACACCGCCCGCAAACACAATATCGGTGATAACGCCGTGCTTGTCCAGGATGGGCAGGGCGTCAATGCCAAGGCGCTGCAGCTCGGCGCGGGCGCGGCCGCGCTCGGCTACCGGCAGGCTGTGGGGGTGATAGTTGGCAGCCTGGGTCAGCGGGGCGCTGAGCGCGCCGCCGCGCAGGATGCACTTGCGGATATCCCCATCCGTCACAACGGCCTTCAGCTTGCCCTCCGGCGCAATAAACAGGATGCGCTGGCCCGTTTCGTCCAGCTTTTTCATCGTATCCAGCACCGTGCAGGATTCCGAAATAAAAAGTTCTTCGACTTTCAGGTAAAATACCCCCTTGGGGAGGTAGGAGTTAGGAAGTAGGAGTTAGGAGTTGTAACGTGCGGCTTGCGCCGCAATTTTGAAAAGTATGAAAGACTTGATATCCAAAACTGTGCGCGCCAGCGCACACCAATAACTCCTAACTTCTAACTCCTCCCTCCTAACTCAAATTATAAATTCTTAACTGCCTCAATCACGCGTTCGCAGTCTTGTTCGGTCAGGTTGGTGGAGCAGGGCAGGTTGACGATGTACTTGCGGTAGTCCTGGGCTTTTTCCAGGGCGTATGCTTCGTTTTTGGGGTAGTCGGCCTGCTCGTTGATCAGGGCCCATACCGGGCGGGTCTGGATGCCCTGTTCCTGCAGCTTGGCAATTACGGTATCGCGGTCCAGGCCGGAATCTTTCAGGTACAGGCTGTAGAACCAGTGGTTGGAGCGCACGCCGTCGGCTTCCTCCTTAAAAGGCAGGATGCGCAGGCCGTGCACGCCGTCCAATGCGGCCTTGTACTGGTCATAGCGGGCTTTCTTGGTCTCCACAAAGCCTTCCAACCGTTCCAGCTGGGCAAGGCCCAGGCATGCCTGCACGTTGGTCATGCGGTAGTTGTAGCCTACCTCGTCATGCAGAAATTGCAGCATATCGGCCTTGGCCTGGGTGGAAAGATGTTTGGTGTGCTCGGTCCAGTCGGCGTGGTTGGAAACCACAAAGCCGCCTGCGCCGGTGGTCATGATCTTGTTGCCGTTAAAGCTGTAGCAGCCGATATCGCCCATGGTGCCGGCTGCCTTGCCGACCAGCGGGCCGGCGGTGTAGTGGGTGCCCAGGGCTTCGGTGGCGTCCTCAATCAGGATCAGCTTGTAGCGGCGGGCAATCTCCAGCAGGCGGGGCATATCGGCCATGTTGCCGAACACATGCACCACGCCCAGCGCGCGCACGCGGGCACCGGTCTTGTTGTTGTACAGCCCGTCCTCTTTCAGGGTGCAGTGGTTGGCGCAAAAATCTTCCACGGCGTCCGGGTCAATGCAAAGGGTATCGTTGCAGCCGATAAAGACCGGCTCCGCACCCACATAGCGGGTCAGCGGGTTGACGGCAGCGATAAAGGTCAGGGTGGGTACGATCACCTCATCCCCGCGGCGGATGCCCGCCGCCATTGCGGCCAGGTGCAGCGAGGAGGTGCCGCTGTTGGCGGCAACGGCGCGCGGCATGCCAACATAGGCAGCCAGGGCTTCCTCAAATTCGCCAACTTTGGCACCGCTGGTGGAAACCCAGCCGGAGGTGATGGCCTCGGCGGCATAGGCGGCTTCTTTTTCGCCGAAATTCGGCACGGAAAGCGGGATAAAACCAGACATTTGAAAGATCCCCCGATCAAATTTATAGGTGGGTGCGCCGGGCAGCACAAAGGCCGGAAGGCACACTGGTAAAAAGCAGACTATATTCCTATACATTATACGCTATTCTATCCATTACGGCAAGAAAAAACTTGCCGCGGCTGTGGGGCGGTGCTATAATAAACCATATTTTGTGCAACCAACCAGATCGGTGGGAAGAAAGGAAGAAATATGACCCAAAAAGAGGAGTGGCTGGCCGGTGCCCGCGGTGCGGTGTCCATTATGCTGGGATACGTTCCGGTGGGCATTGCCTATGGCGTAATGGCACGCCAGGCGGGCCTGAGCACCTGGCAGACGGTGCTGATGTCCCTGACCGTATACGGCGGCGCCAGCGAGATGATGGCCGCCGGTATGGTGGCGCAGGGCGCTGCCGTGCTGACCATTGTGCTGACAACATTTATCCTGAACCTGCGGCATATCATCATGAGCACCTGCGTGTTCAACCAGATGCAGGGCGGCAGGCTGCCGGTGCGGATGCTGGCCGCATTTGGCGTTACGGACGAAACTTTTGCCGTGTACACCACCACAGCCAACGCCCCGCGTACACCGCGGTACTTTTTCTCCATGGCGCTCTGCTCCTATCTTTCCTGGGCGCTGGGCAGCTGGCTGGGGGCCATTGCAACCGGGCTGCTGCCGCCGCTGATCACCGCGGCGCTGGGCATCTCGCTGTATGCCATGTTCATTGGCCTGCTGATGCCCGGCCTGCGCGGCAATGGCCGTCTGGCGGCGCTGGTTGTGTTGACGGCGCTGTGCAACACCATGCTGTGCAATGTGGTGCGGCTGGATTCCGGCTGGGCCATGATCCTTTCCACGCTGGGGTGCGCGGCGCTGGGATCGTTTTTTGTGACGCCCAATGCGGCGGGGGAGGAGAACAGCCATGCAGAATCGTGATATCTACCTGATGATTTTGGGCATGAGCCTGGTGACCTACCTGCCCCGCGTGCTGCCCGCCTTTTTGATGGGCCGCATCAAGCTGAGTGCACGGGTCGAGCGCTTTTTGCAGCTGATCCCCTATACTGCCATGACGGCGCTGGTGTTCCCCGGTGTGTTTACCGTGGATGCCAACCCGGTGCTGGGTGTTGTGGGGGCCGCCGTGGCAGGCGGTCTGGCATGGAAAAAGTGCCCCATCATCGTCTGTGTGCTGGCCGCCGTTGCGGTGGAAGCCGTGATGCTGCTGGTGCAGGGCAGCGGGATGCTTTGGAGTGTGGTTGTGTTTGCATGATGCGGGGAAAATAAGGCAGCCAGTTGTTATACACAATTTCTCCCAAATAATAAATAATAATGAATAAAGAATAATGGTTGTGTGACGCCCACAGCGTCACATTTTAATCAGGTCAGCTACTCCGGCAAAAAGTATCCCAGCCAGAGCAGCGGACCTATTTTATTCGCGCCGCCGCGGGCGGCGCACCGACATTATTCTTTTTTAATTCAAAAAAGCCGGCCCGGTGCAAGATACGCACCGGGCCGGCTGGCATTGTGGGCTGATAATAAAATGGAATTCAATGTTCCGGTTTGGCGGCGGCACGCAGGGCTTCCACTTCTTCTGCGGTCAGCTCCCGCCACTGGCCGGGGGCAAGGGCGGCGTCCAATGCAACGGGGCCGATGGCTTCCCGGTGCAGGGCGTTCACTCCGGCATCAAACACACCGAACATCCGCTTGATCTGGTGGTACACCCCCTGGTGCAGCGTTACCCGCACCATGCAGGGGTCCGCCCCGGCGGGGGCCACCTCGGCGGGGGCCAGCGTCTGGCCGTCAGCCAGGGTGACCCCGGCGGCAAAACCGACCCGCATGGCGTTGGTCAGCGGGGTATCCAGCGTGACAAGGTACTGCTTGGGCACATGGCGGCCGGGTGCAAGGATATCATGCGCCAGCGCGCCGTCATCGGTCAGCAGAACAAAGCCGGTGCTGGTTTTGTCCAGCCGCCCGGCGGGGAACAGCTGGCGGCGGGGGAACGCGTCCTTTACCAAATCAACCACCGTGGTATCGCGCTTGTCCTGCGCGGCGCTCACAACGCCCTCCGGCTTGTTCAGCATCAGGTAGACGTATTTCTGATAAGCCCCGGCCAGCGCTCTGCCATCCACGGCGATTTGGGCAGAGTTTTCTTCAATTTGGGTATCAGCCTTTTTGGTCAGTACGCCGTTCACCGTCACGCGGCCCTTGGCGGCCAGCTTGCGGCTTTCCCCGCGGGGGATGCCCAGCCGCTCGGACAGGTATTTATCCAGCCGCATCATTGGGCATTCTCCGCGGTGATGGCGGCGGTTTTGCCGCGGGTCACTTTGACAAGGTCTGCCGGGGCGCATTCGATCTGGGTGCCGATCCGCCCGCCGGAAACCAGAATGGTGGGCTGGGCCAGGCAGCTTTCATCAAACACGGTGGCGAACTGCTTTTTCATGCCAACGGGGCTGCAGCCGCCGCGGATATAGCCGGTTACCTTGTTGATGTCCGCCACATGAATCATGGCAACGCTTTTCACGCCCACGATCTTGGCGGCTTTTTTCAGGTCCAGCTCCGCCAGCACGGGCACAACAAATACATAATAATTGCGGTCTGCCCCCTGGGTGACAAGGGTCTTGAACACCTTGGCCGGGTCCTGGCCGGTAAGCTGTGCCACATGGGCACCGTCCACGGCCTGACCCTCCTCGTGGGGGTATTCGTGCGATGTATAATTCACCTTGGCACGCTCCAGCATGCGCATGGCGTTGGTTTTTGCTTCTTTACCCATGGTAAAAATACCTCTTTCTCTGTGTGTGCCGGAAAATACGGTGCTCCGATTATTTTTCGGCATACGTTGCAAATACAGCCTTATTATACGCCGTGGGTAAAATAATGTCAAAACAGGGGTTGACTTTAGCACTTTAACGTGCTAAACTGTACAACGTTGAAGGACAAACGAATTACCGTAAAGCGGATAAGAAATAGAGGAGAATGTGCCATGATCATCGTATTAAAACAGCATGCCCCGGAAGAAAAGGTCAAAACTTTCTGCAACGAACTGCAAACCATGGGCTACCAGATCAACGACTCTGTGGGCAGCGATACCCATATTCTGGGCCTGATCGGTGATACCAAGGCGCTGAGCGAAAGCTGGGTGCTGGCAAACCCGGTGGTGGAAACCTGCCGCCGCGTTTCGGAGCCTTACAAAAAGGCAAACCGCAAGTTCCACCCGGACGATACCGTGGTGGAAGTGGGCGATAAGAAAATCAAAGTTGGCGGCGGCCATTTTGCCGTGATGGCGGGCCCCTGCAGCGTGGAAAGCAAGGAACAGATCACCTTTGTGGCGCAGCGCGTGCAGGCCGCGGGTGCCAGCATCCTGCGCGGCGGCGCGTTCAAGCCCCGCACCAGCCCCTACAGCTTCCAGGGCCTGCGTGCCGAAGGCCTGGAACTGCTGGCCCATGCCCGCAGCCAGACCGGCCAGCCCATTGTGACCGAGCTGATGAACAGCGAGCACATCCCCCTGTTTGAGGAAACCGGCGTGGATATGATCCAGATCGGTGCGCGCAACATGCAGAACTTTGAACTGCTCAAAGCTGTTGGCCGCACCAAGATCCCCGTTTTGCTCAAGCGCGGCCTTTCCGCCACACTGGAAGAGCTGGTGATGAGCGCTGAATACATTATGGCGGAGGGCAATCCCAACGTTGTGCTGTGCGAGCGCGGCATCCGCACCTTTGAAACCAGCATGCGCAACACGCTGGATATTTCCGCCGTGCCCATGCTGAAAAAGATGACCCATCTGCCGGTCGTGATTGACCCCAGCCACGCCGCCGGCATCGCCTTTATGGTGCCCAGCCTGGCCAAAGCCGCGGTGGCAGTTGGTGCAGATGGTCTGATGATCGAGGTACACAACGACCCCGCCCGCGCCAAGAGCGATGGAGCCCAGAGCCTGACCCCGGACCAGTTCGATGACCTGATGGCCACCATTCGCCCGGAGCTGGAGTTCTTTGGGAAAACACTGAATTGAGAAAACAGTAAATTAAATAACAGTTTTATAGAATCGTATAGGGAAAGCCCGCAGAGCATTTTTATGGTGTTCTGCGGGCTTTTTGTGGTTTGGTTGGCGGAAAATAAGGGTGAAATTTCAGAAATGTTCCGTAGGGGCGCACATTGTGCGCCCGCGGGTGTTTGGCGTATTCCAGGGTGAGATATCCGGCACGGCCCGTCATGCGGGACGATGCAAGCATCGTCCCCTACAAATTTGGTTAGGTTTGCCGCAAATTTTGTGGAGGGCAACGCGGCCAAGTCACGGCGGGGTGAGGGCACCCCGCCCTACAGAACATTTTGATGTTTGCAACCAACCATAAAATATTCTGTAGGGAACGGTCTTGACCGTTCCGGAACATTGCGGTATATGCCGTAATAAAATTTGCCGCAAGGCCCATCGGCGGCCAGGGGACCACCCTACTGCATATTTTGAATGAAATAACGAAATAGCAATGTAAAGATGACCGTTTTCCCGTAGGGGCGCACATTGTGCGCCCGCTGCGTGCTTTTCTAAAAAGCATGCACAAGAGCCGAGAAAATTATACTACCGCAGATTCCCAAAACTAATAACCAAACAAATCACAACCCAAATCAACGCAATAACCAGCCCCGGAACCTGGGATGCTTTGCGCTTTCCGGAGCGGCTGTTCTGGTAAGCGGGTTTTGATGGCTGCACAGTGGGCCGCTTGGGCGGCTGGGGGCGCGGGGCGCTTTCGGCACGGTGGCGGGCGTAATCCGCCGCCAGCGAGACCGGGCGGGCTTTCTGCCCCGGCTGAACATGGGAGGGGCAGTTGGGGTCCTCGGTGTGGCGCAGGGTATAGCGGTCCTCCGGGGGAAAAATCATTCCGCAGTCATCACAGCGCTGGTTGGTCACATGGCCGCCGCAGATGGAGCAACGCATAAAACAGCCCTCCTGTTCAGTTCTGGTATCACACAAAAAACGACAATATCTCTGCTTTTATTATACAATCCCGGCAAAGCAAAAGGCAAGGGGCTGCGCGGCGTTTTGCGGCAGTTTATGCGGTTTTGCTACGCCAAGCACGCTTAACGGTGCTCGGCGGCCTTTTGGGCATGTAGGCTTTCCGACATGATGACCATGACCACCAGCCCAACAGCCAGGTACCAGGGGTACAGCCTGGGGGTAACGTTCTGTGCCAACAGGCCGAACAGCGGCGGCGCCAGGCAGGAACCCACATAGGCAAAAGCCATCTGCAGCCCTGTCATGGACATGCTCAGCTCCCGGCCAAAGTTGACCGGCGTTTCGTGGATGATGCAGGGGTAAACCGGGGCACAGCCCAGGCCGATCAAAATCAGGCCGACAAACAGCACATTGTTCCCGGCGGGCAGCAGCACCAGCAGAATACCCAGGGCAATCAACACCTGCCCCAGCCGGATCATGTTGCGGTCGCTCATCTTTATCGTCAAAAAGCCGGAAACAAACCGCCCGGCGGTAATGCCTAAGTAGAACAGGCTGGCCCAGCTGGCAGCAGTCTGGGCATCCAGCCCGCGCACCAGGGTGCAGTAACTGGCGGCCCACATTCCGGCGGTGGATTCCAGCGCGCAGTAACACAAAAAGCAGACCAGAACTTCCGGCACACCGGTGATTTTCAGCAGCTCCGGAAAGCTGCGGTGCTGCGGGGTGAACGGCTCGCCGCCCATGGCGTCCTGCGGCAACTTCCAAAGCGGCAGGCTGAACAGCAGCACAGCCGTCAGCACCACCTGCAAAATGCCGATGATGCGGTAACCGCCCTGCCAGCCGGAACCGGCCAGCGCCTGGCCCATAATAACGGGGCCAAGGCTGGCCCCAACGCCCCACATGCAGTGCAGCCAGCTCATGTGGCGGCTTTTATAGTGCAGGGCAACATAGTTATTTAAGGCGGCATCCACGCTGCCCGCGCCCAGCCCATAAGGGATGGCCCACAGACAGAGTTGCCAGAACGCGTGGCAGGAGGAAAACCCGAACAGTGCCGCCGCTGTCATCGCAACGCTGATGGCGGTCACCCGCCCGGTGCCAAGGCGCTGGTTCAGGCGGTCACTGGCCAGGGCGGAAAGGATGGTGCAGGCGGAAATGATCATCGAAACGCCGCCTGCCCAGGAAACCTGCGCCCCCAGCTGCGGGTACATGGTGGGCCATGCCGCGCCCAGCAGGGCGTCCGGCAGGCCAAGGCTGATAAACGCCAGATAAATAACCGGCAAAAGCAAAGATGCCATGGATTGATACTCCTTTTGAAAACGATCAGGGATAGATTTGACAGCATTATACCATGAAAAAGTCAAAAAATGCCGTTTATAAAAAGAATTTGTTCAAAAAACGTTCAAAACTTTATGGTATCTTTATTCTATATACTGCATTTCTGCACCCAAAATGCAGGGCAAAGGGAGCATTTCACCTTGCATCATTTGCCGAAAAGCGGTACAATAATATGAATCGCGCCTTGTTCCAAAAGGCGCAGCCCCGCGTGCAGAATGCCGCTTTCAGAGTTCAAAAACGGAGAACGTTTTCATACCCCTAGGAGGTCAACCCCATGAGAGTTGGTTTGGACATCGGTTCAACTACCATTAAATGCGTCGTGCTGAACGATGCAGAGCAGATCGTATATTCCACCTATGAGCGCCACTACAGCCATATCCTGGAAAAAGGCAAGGAGCTGCTGCACCGCGCCGCGCAGAACTATCTGCCGGATGGCCGGGCAAAGCTGGCAATCTCCGGTTCCGCCGGTATGGGCCTTGCTGACAGCTGCAAGGTGCCTTTTGTGCAGGAAGTGTTTGCTACCCGCGTGGCCGCCAACAAGCTGGCGCCGGGTACCGACTGCATCATTGAGCTGGGCGGCGAGGATGCCAAGATCCTGTTCCTGACCAACGGCACCGAAGTGCGCATGAACGGCAGCTGCGCAGGCGGCACCGGCGCATTTATTGACCAGATGGCCACCCTGCTGAAGATGAGCGCGGATGAAATGGACAAGGCGGCGCAGAAATCCACCCGTACTTACACCATTGCATCCCGCTGCGGCGTGTTTGCCAAAAGTGATATCCAGCCCCTCATCAACCAGGGCGCACAGGCGGGGGATATCGCGGCTTCCATTTATCAGGCCGTGGTCAACCAGACCATTGCCGGTCTGGCACAGGGCCGCCCGATCAAGGGCAACATTTTGTACCTGGGCGGGCCGCTGACCTTCTCCACCGTGCTGCGCAAAAGCTTTGATGAAACCCTGCATGTGACCGGCACCTGCCCGGAAAACAGCCTGCTGTATGTGGCGCTGGGTGCTGCGTTCTATGCAGACCAGGAGTTTGACCTGAACGAGGTTGCCAGCCGCCTGGATGAATACAGTGCCACCGCAACTTACATCAGCCTGCCGCCCCTGTTCAAGGATAAGCAGGAATATGAGGATTTCCATGCCCGCCACCTGAAAGCCTCGGTGCCCTGCGTGCCTTTTGGTGCGGACTGCGGCCCGGTACATATCGGCATTGACTCCGGTTCCACCACCATCAAGCTGGTGGTGATCGACCAGAACGATAACATCCTGTTTACCAGCTACCAGCCCAACCTGGGCAACCCGCTGCCCCTGGTGCGGGAAACGCTGCTGAAACTGTACCAGCAGCACCCCGGTTTGCAGATCGCCAGCGTGACCACAACCGGTTACGGTGAAGAGCTGGTCAAGAACGCGTTCCACTGTGACCGCGGCCTGGTAGAAACGGTAGCCCACTTTACCGCCGCCAAGCACTTTATGCCCAATGTCGATTTTATCATTGATATCGGCGGCCAGGATATGAAGTGCTTTAAGATCGAGGACGGTGCCATCAGCAATATCTTCCTGAACGAAGCCTGCTCCTCCGGCTGCGGCAGCTTTTTGCAGACCTTTGCCCAGGCATTGGGCTATGACGTCAAGGAGTTTGCTGCCCTGGGCCTGTTTGCTGATAAACCCGTTGACCTTGGCAGCCGCTGCACGGTGTTTATGAACTCCAGCGTCAAGCAGGCACAAAAAGACGGCGCTTCGATTGAAAATATCAGCGCGGGCCTGTCCATCTCGGTGGTCAAGAACGCACTGTATAAAGTTATCCGCGCTTCCAGCCCGGGAGAACTCGGCCGCAACATTGTGGTGCAGGGCGGTACTTTCTATAATGAAGCCGTTCTGCGCGCCTTTGAAAAAGAGATGGGCGTCAACGTTATCCGCCCGGATATTGCGGGCCTGATGGGCGCTTACGGTGCGGCATTGTACGGCAAAGCCCGCACCGCAGCGGGCCAGATGAGCACCGTGCTGACCCAGGACGAGCTGGAACACTTTGAGCAGAAGGTCAGTACCGTCCAGTGCGGCGGCTGCGGCAACCATTGCCAGCTGACCATCAATGTGTTTGCCGATGGCAAGCGCTATATTTCCGGCAACCGCTGCGATAAGCCGGTGACCGGCAAAGCCACCAACGATGATCTGGACCTGTACGCTTACAAGCTCAAGCTGCTGCTGGATTATAAGCCGGAAAACGAGGGCAATTCCCGCGGGGTCATCGGCATTCCGCTCTGCCTGAACATGTATGAGCTGCTGCCGTTCTGGCATACCTTCTTTACCAAGCTGGGCTTTACCGTCAAGGTCAGCCCGGTTTCCAGCCGCAAGCTGTACCAGGAAGGCCAGGCCACCATCCCCAGCGATACCGCCTGCTTCCCCGCAAAGCTCAGCCACGGCCATATTGCCGAACTGTGCAAGATGGGCGTGGACGCCGTGTTCTACCCCTGCATGAGCTACAATGTGGATGAACACCTGGGCGATAACCATTACAACTGCCCCGTGGTTGCCTATTACCCCGAAGTTCTGGTTGGCAACTGCCCGGAACTGGAAAATACCAAGTTCATTTACGATTACATCAACCTGGCCCGCCGCAAGGACTTTACCAAGCGCTTCCCGGCCATTCTGGACCAGTATTTCCCTGGCATCCCGGCCAAGGAAGTACATGCCGCCATTGATGCCGCGTATGATGAGTACGAGCACCACATGACTCAGGTGCGCGCCAAGGGGGCCGAGATCATCGCCCGCGCCCGTGCGGAACAGCGCCATATTATTGTGCTGGCCGGCCGCCCCTACCATGTGGACCCGGAGGTCAACCATGGCATTGACAAGCTGATCATCCGCCAGGGCGCTGCCGTGGTAACGGAAGATTCCGTCAGCTGCTATGAAGAAAAGTTCGATACCGCCGTGCTGAACCAGTGGACCTACCACAGCCGCCTGTATGCTGCCGCCAAATACTGCACCACCCAGCCGGATATGGACCTGGTACAGCTGGTATCCTTCGGCTGCGGTCTGGATGCCATTACCACCGATGAAACCCGCGAGATTTTGCAGGAGGGCGGCAAGCTGTACACCCAGCTGAAAATTGACGAGATCACCAACCTTGGCGCTGTCAACATCCGCCTGCGCAGCCTGTTTGCCGCACTGGAAGAACGGAAAGAAGACCAATGATGAGTTAGGAGGTAGGAGTGAGGAGTTAGGAGTTAAAGATATGCCGCAAAGCCAGCGGCAAAAATGCGAGAGAGCAAACGGGGAAAGGTTCTTAGCTCAAAAGAGCGGTTGCCAAAAGCATTTAAGCAAAACTTTCCCACACCACCAACTCCTAACTCCTACCTCCTAACTCCTCCCTAAACAAGCGAGGCACTTTATGGAATACATGACCCCCAATTTTACCAAGGATATGGTCAAGACCCACAAGATTTTGATCCCCAATATGGCCGTTACCCAGTTCCGGCTGTTGCAGGCCGCGCTGGAATGTGAGGGCTATAATGTGGAGGTTCTGGGCAACTGCGGCAGCGAGGTCGCCCAGCTTGGCCTGAAATATGTCCACAACGATACCTGCTACCCGGCACTGCTGGTCATCGGCCAGTTTATTGACGCGCTGAACTCCGGCAAGTATGACCTGGACCATACCGCGCTGCTCATCACCCAGACGGGCGGCGGCTGCCGTGCATCCAACTATATCAAGCTGCTGCGCAAAGCGCTGGTCAAGGCCGGATACGGCAATATCCCGGTGGCTTCGCTGAACTTTTCCGGCCTGGAAAAAGGCAGCGGCCTGCCGCTGACCCTGCCGCTGATCCGCAAGGTGATCGCCTGCATCTATTACGGCGACCTGCTGGTGGCCCTGCGCAGCCAGACCAAACCGTATGAGAACAAGCCCGGTTCCGCCGATGCCCTGACGGAAAAGTGGATCGCCACCATCCAGAGCTGGATGCACAAAAGCATCAACTACAACGTGCATGATATGAAACGCCAGTTCGCCGTTATCTGCGCTTCTTACGCTTCGGTGCCCGTTACCCGTGTGCCGAAAGTCAAGGTCGGCGTTGTGGGCGAAATTTACGTCAAGTATTCGCCCCTGGGCAATAACGACCTGGAAAAGTTCCTGGAAAGCCAGGACTGCGAAGTAAACCTGCCCGGTCTGATGGGCTTTGTGGAATACTGCGTTGCCAACATGACGCTGGATGTGGAATTGTACGGCGGCAGCAAGGCCAAGGCATTGGCAACAGATAAGCTGCTGGACTGGATGGATTCCATCGGCTGCGCCATGAACGATGCCATGCGCAAGAACGGGTTCTATGCACCCGGTTCTTTCCGTGAACTGATGGAAAAGCCCAAGGGCATTATCTCCCTGGGTGCCAAGATGGGCGAGGGCTGGCTGTTGACCGCCGAGATGATCGAGCTGGTAGAGGGCGGATATGAAAACATCGTCTGCGCCCAGCCCTTTGGCTGCCTGCCGAACCACATTGTGGGCAAGGGCATGATCAACCAGATCCGCGCCCGCTACCCGCAGGCCAACATCACCCCCGTGGACTATGACCCCAGTGCCACCCGCGTCAACCAGGAAAACCGCATCAAGCTGATGCTGGCCGTGGCCAAGGAGCGCCTGACCACCAAGGCCGACCCCGCCCCCGTTACGGCGGAAGAGTTGGCCGGCGGTGCCCCGCAGGTGGAAACCAAAGTCCCCGCCATGATGTAAGAAAAACTCCCCAAATTAAAGAGTGCAAAACACCCCGCTGGGCTGCCATGCTGCGCCCAGCGGGGTATTTTTGTATGGATTTGTCAGATAAAAGTGTAAAATCGTACCTTGTGCGGGGCGGCATTTTGGGGTATGCTGGTAACAAGAAAAAGATAAAAACAGCAAAGGAGCATTTGCAATGAAATATGATTTTACTTCCATCATGGACCGCCACGGCAAGGACGCCATTGCGGTGGATGCCGTTGGCCAGATGAACGGCTTTGCGCCCGAAGCGCCAAAACCCGGTTTTGATGTGATCCCCATGTGGGTGGCGGATATGAACTTCCCCACGGTGCCCACCATTCAGCAGGCCATTATTGAGCGCGCCCAGCACCCGGCCTTTGGCTATTTTAATGCGACCGATGAATATTATGATTCCATCATCCGCTGGCACCAGACCCGCAACGGTGTGACCGGCCTGACCAAAGAGTGCATCGGGTACGAAAACGGCGTGCTGGGTGGTGTGATCTCTGCCCTGACCAGCTTTGCCGCTCCCGGCGATGCCGTACTGCTGCACAGCCCCACCTATATTGGGTTTACCTCCTGTGTGGAAAACAACGGTTATAAAATCGTACACAGCCCTTTGGTCAAGGATGAAAATGGCGTGTGGCGGATGGATTTTGAGGATATGGACGCCAAAATCAAGGCGAACCATATCCATGTGGCCATCTTCTGCAGCCCGCACAACCCCTGCGGCCGCGTGTGGGAGCGCTGGGAGCTGGAAAAGGCGATGGAGGTCTACCGCGCCAATGACTGCCTGGTCATCTCGGATGAGATCTGGTCGGATATCATTCTGAACGGTCACAAGCATATCCCCACCCAGTCTGTCAGCGAGGACACCCGTAACCGCACCGTTGCGCTGTATGCCCCCAGCAAAACCTTTAACCTTGCGGGCCTGGTGGGCAGCTATCATATTATTTATAACCCCTACCTGCGGGACCGCGTGCGCGCCAAAAGCAGCAAGCCGCACTATAACGATATGAATGTGATTTCGATGCATGCCCTGATCGGCGCTTATAAGCCGGAAGGGTATGAGTGGGTGGATGAACTGCGGGAGACCATCAGCGGCAATGTCAACTTTGCCTGTGATTATATCGCCCGGCATTTTGAAGGTGTCTCGGTCAGTAAGCCGGAGGGCACCTATATGCTCTTCCTGGACTGCACCGACTGGTGCAAGGCCCACGGCAAAACCATTGCCGAAGTGGAAAAGGCAGGCTGGAATGTGGGCGTTGCCTGGCAGGATGGCCGCATGTTCCACGGCCCCTGCGCCATCCGCATGAACCTGGCCCTGCCCCTGACCCGCGTGCAGGAAGCCTTTGAACGGCTGGACAAATATGTGTTCAATGGGGAATGGGTGTGACAGGCGGAGATAAAAATAACACGAATGTTCCCAAAAATGTGATGGCGTAATATCTTATTTGTAGGGGGCGGTGTCCCCGATGCCCCGGAATAAAGGCTCTGCGTGTGGAACCACCCTTCACCGGCTGCGCCGGAGCGCGCAAACAGCGCCCGGTCCCTTCTGTCGCTTCGCGACATCTCCCCGCCCCGCGGGGAGTCCCCCTCAAGGGAAGCCAAAGTATACAATAGGCTTCGTGATAGAATTTATTACGGCATCTATTGCAAGGCTTGCGGAACGGTCAAGACCGTTCCCTACAGAACTTTTTTATCAAGTGTTGCAAACTTGAAAATTGTTCGTAGGGCGGGATGCCCTCATCCCGCCGTGGAGAAACCTTGCCTTGACGTCCATTGCAAATTTGTGCTGTTCCCGGCCTGATTTGTAGGGGACGATGCTTGCATCGTCCCGCATAACGGGCCTTGCCCATATTTCACCCTTCCAGAACAAGGAATAAAACCAAAACAGCGGATGCTCCCCGTCTCATCGGGAACATCCGCTGTGTTTTTTATGCGAAAACCAAAATTACTTATCCAACTGCATCAAACCGACCTTGCGGTATACCTTGCTGACGGTGCGGTTGGCAAGGCGGGCGGCGCGCTCGGAGCCGGATTTCAGCACGCCATCCACATAAGCCTTGTCAGCCAGAATGCGGCCATACTCGGCCTGCACAGGGGCCAGGGCGTCGGCGGTCACTTCGGCAACGGCCAGCTTGAAATCACCGTAACCCTTGCCGGCAAACTCGGCCTCAATGGCGGCCATGTCCTTGCCGGTAAAGGTGGAATAAATCGTCATCAGGTTGGAAACACCGGGCTTGTTCTCGGTGTCAAACCGCACCACGCCGTCAGAGTCGGTCACAGCGCGCTTGAACTTGCGCACGATGGTGTCCTTGTCATCGGTCATCAGCACAAAGGAGTTTGCGTTGGTGTCGGATTTGCTCATCTTCTTGGTGGGCTCGGCCAGGCTCATGATCTTGGCGCCTGCCTTGGGAATATAACCGGCGGGCATGGTAAAGGTATCGCCGTAAATGCCGTTAAAACGGTTGGCAATGGTGCGGGCCAGCTCCAGGTGCTGGGTCTGGTCCTGGCCAACGGGCACCAGGTCCGCGTTGTAAACCAGGATATCGGCCGCCATCAAAACGGGGTAGGTGAACAGACCACCGTTGACATTATCCGGGTGCTTGGCGCTCTTATCCTTGAACTGGGTCATGCGGGAAAGCTCGCCAAACTGGGTGTTGCAGGCCAAAATCCAGGAAAGCTCGCAGTGGGCGGGAACATGGCTCTGGGCAAACAGCACATGCTGCTCCGGGTCAATGCCCACAGCCAGCAGCAGGGCGGCCATTTCGCGGGTCTGGCGGCGCAGGTTGGCGGGTACCTGGCGCACGGTCAGGGCGTGCAGGTCGGCAATCATATACAGGCAGTCGTAATCCGATTGCAGCAGGGCCCAGTTGCGCACCGCGCCGATATAGTTGCCCAACGTGGGGGTGCCGGTGGGCTGGATGCCCGAAAGAATGCGCTTGCGCTTTTCAATTTGTTCTGCCATAGTGAATACTTCCTTTCCATCTTTCAATAAAGAAAAACTGCCCCCGCACAGAGAAGCGGGTGCGCCTCTGTGCAAGGGCAGGAAAGTTTTTCCTGTGGTGCCACCTTGCTTGCCGCAAACTGCGGCCGCTTACCGGGATGCAAATAACATCCCCGCCGGATAACGGTGGCTGCCGTCAACGGATACTGGGCGTTCGCGCCGTTCCCCGTGCCCTCTGCGAACCATTGTGCCGCCCCGCGTTCCGGCCTTTTCTCAGCAGGCAAGGCTCTCTGTGCGTGCGCTGGCGGTTTTACTTTCGCATCACTGGTTTATAGCATGTATTGTATCACGCCGGCAAACAATTTGCAAGATGGAACTGTGCACAAGAAGCTGAGCCATGAATTTGCGAAAACGGCGTTGACAAGAAAGAGCAACATGGGTAAACTTATCTTATATATGTTTGCATATGCTGTTACATCATCACGAAAGTAGGGGTAATTTTACCATGGCTAATACTGTACGCACCCGGTTTGCACCGTCCCCCACGGGCTACATGCATGTGGGCAACCTGCGCACCGCACTGTATACTTATCTTCAGGCCCGCCACAACGGCGGCACCTTTATCCTGCGCATTGAGGATACCGACCAGGGCCGCCTGGTGGAGGGCGCAACCGATATTATTTATAACACGCTGCGCGCCACCGGCCTGACCTGGGACGAAGGCCCGGATATCGGCGGCCCCGTTGGCCCCTATGTCCAGAGCCAGCGCATGGGCATGTTCAAACAGTACGCCGAGCAGCTGGTCAAAGAGGGCAAAGCCTATTACTGCTTCTGCACCGAGGAACGCCTGAACGACCTGCACGAGCAGCAGAAAGCCAACGGCGAAATGAGCCACTACGACGGCCACTGCCGTGACCTGCCGCAGGAGGAGATCGACGCCAAGCTGGCCGCCGGTGTGCCCTATGTTATCCGCCAGAAGATCCCCGCCGAGGGTGTGACCGGTTTTGACGATGTGGTGTATGGCCACATTGAGGTCAACAACTCCGAACTGGACGACCAGATTTTGATCAAGACCGACGGCATGCCGACCTATAACTTTGCCAACGTGGTGGATGACCACCTGATGGGCATTACCCATGTCATCCGCGGCAGCGAGTATCTTTCCAGCACGCCGAAGTACAACCTGCTGTATCAGGCATTCGGCTGGGAGGTTCCCACCTACATCCACTGCCCGCCGGTCATGAAAGATGCCCAGCACAAGCTTTCCAAGCGCAACGGCGATGCCAGCTATCAGGACCTGGTGGCAAAAGGCTACCTGCCCGCCGCCGTGCTGAACTATCTGCTGCTGCTGGGCTGGGCACCGGAAGGCGAGCAGGAAATCTTCAACCTGGACGAGATGATCAAGATCTGGGACCCCGCCCGTATTTCCAAGTCTCCCGCCATCTTTGACCCGCTCAAGCTGCGCGCCATCAACGCCGCTTACATCCGCGCCCTGCCGACCGAGGAGTTCCGCAAGCTGGCCGACCCGTTTATTGACCAGGCTGTGCATGTGGAGATTGACCGCGACCTGCTGTGTGCTAACCTGCAGCCCCGCTGCGAGGTGCTGGAGGATATTCCGCCGCAGCTGGACTTCTTTGATGCAGTTCTGCCCATTGATGCCGAGATGTACCGCAACAAGAAGCAGAAAACCACGCCGGAATCCGCCAAGGAAGCGCTCAGCGCCCTGCTGCCCGTGTTGGAAGCCCAGACCGACTGGAGCCGCGATGCCATTTTTGAAGCCTGCAAGCTGAAAGCAGAGGCAATGGAAAAGAAGAACGGCTGGCTGCTGTTCCCGCTGGGCATTGCCCTGTCCGGCAAGGCCCGCACCCCCGGCGGCGGCACCGACCTGGCCGCCATGATGGGCAAGGAAGAGACCCTGCGCCGCCTGAACGCAGCGATCGAAGCCCTGTAAAAAATCCCGCGCCGTTTTCCCGCCCGGAAAGCGGCGCTTTTTGGTACGGTGGAACTGCACAAATACACTTGCACATTTTGGTGCAGCGTGCTATGATTGGGGCAGTTAGTTGAATTTACCTGAAAGGTGAGGATTATAATATGAACGAACAGCGTGTAGCGCGCGTGCGCGCCGAAATGCAGGCGCACGGCCTGACCCAAATGATCATCAGCGACCCCAAAAGCATCTGGTACCTGACCGGTGCCAGCGTGGAGCCGTATGAACGCTTAATGGCGCTGTACCTGCCGGTGCAGGGCGAGCCGGTCATTTTTTTGAACAAGCTGTTCTTTGTGCCGCAGGCTCCCTGCCGCGAAGTGTGGCACACCGACTCGGACAAGCCGGTGGAGCAAATCGCCGAAGTGGTGGACAAGACCAAGACCCTGGGCATTGATAAAGAATGGCCCGCCAAGTTCCTGATTCCTTTGATGGAGCTGTGCCCCGGCATGCCGGTAGCGCTGGCTTCTGACTGTGTGGATGCCTGCCGCGCGGTGAAGGATGCCGAAGAGCAGGTGTTGATGAAGGAAGCATCCCGCATCAATGATGAAACCATCCTGAAAGCCCGCGATTACGTCAAGCCCGGCATGACCGAAAAGCAGGTTGCCGAGTACATTGATAACGAGTATAAGAAAGCCGGCTGCGAGAGCGTGGCGTTTACCACCATCGTATCCTTTGGCGCAAACGCCGCCGACCCCCATCACGAGCCGGATGATACCGTGCTGGAAAAAGGCGAGTGCGTGCTGATCGATATGGGCTGCCGCAAGAACCGTTACTGCTCCGATATGACACGCACCTTTTTCTGCGGTGAGCCGAAGCCGGAGTATGCCGCCATCCATGACCTGGTGCGCCAGGCCAACGAAGCCGCCGAGGCGATGATCCACCCCGGTGTGCGCTTGTGCGATATTGATGCTGCGGCCCGCGATTTGATTACCAAAGCAGGGTATGGTGAATACTTCAACCATCGCCTGGGTCACTTTATCGGCCAGACCGACCACGAAAAGGGCGATGTGAGCGCCGCCAACACCGACACCGTAAAGCCGGGCATGATCTTCTCCATTGAGCCGGGCGTATACCTGCCGGGCAAGTTCGGCGTTCGTGTGGAGGACCTTGTCATCGTGACCGAAACCGGCTGCGAAGTGCTGAACCATGTGGATAAGCATTGGAGCGTTGTGGGGGAGTAATTGGCCCCTGAGCGGGAACGGTAAAGATAAAATTAGAAATTAGGAATTAGAAATTAGAAATTTGAAGCGGGGCGTCGAAGACGCCGCCCCCTACAACAAATTTGTTGGTTCGTTATACATTCTTAATGAAAAAATCGGAATAGGCCCCGCCCTACGGATTGTTTTACCCCTGAACGCACAAGATAAAATAATTTGTAGGGAACGGTCTTGACCGTTCCGGGAGTTTTCCTAATATCGATTTGATGGGTTGATATCACGAGGTTTCGGAACGGTCAAGACCGTTCCCTACGGAGTAGAATAAAAAGAACAGCACATATATAGAAACACACAAGAAAAGGCAGCGGCCCACAAAATAGGGCCGCTGCCTAAATTTTATTTATCTGTTATATATGATTAAAGTTTCTTCGGTTCCTTCTTTTCAAAGAAGGAACAAAAACTCCCGTAAACCCCCGTAAAAACTCACGCACCCGGCAGCAGGGCAACGGCGTCGCGCAGGATGGTGAGGGGGTCCTCGCCGTGCAGGACATGCAGGCTGATGTAAGGTCGGCCCACGGCGTTGTAGATCACGCGGTGCGGCATGGCATCCATCAGGGCCCCCATCTGCGCCGGGGTCACAATGTCGGTGTACAAAATTAGGTTGTCGTTGCGCTGTACAATTTCCACAATGCCCGCACGGGCCGCCGTCACGCGCACAAGGCTGATGTCCACCAACCCCTGCACGCTGCGCGGCGGGTCGCCGTAACGGTCGATCAATTCATCCAGCACATCGGTGGCATCGTCACGGGTGGTGATGGCCGCAATCTTTTTGTAGGCTTCAATTCGCCCGGCAGCATCGGGAATGTAGCTTTCCGGCAGATACGCATCCACCGTAATGTCCACAAGGCAATCGCTCTTGTCCGGCGCGGCGGGCTCGCCGCGGGCGGCGGCAATGGCCTGGTTCAGCATCTTCACATACAGCTCGTAACCAACCGCTTCCATGTGCCCGTGCTGGCTGTGGCCCAGCAGATTGCCCGCACCGCGAATCTGTAAATCGCGCATCGCAATGCGGAACCCGGAACCGAAAGAGGTGAACTCCCGGATGGCCGAAAGCCGCTTGGAAGCGATCTCCGTCAACACTTTGTCGCGCTGGAAAGTGAAATAGGCATACGCCTTGCGGTTGGACCGCCCCACGCGGCCCCGGATCTGGTACAGCTGCGAAAGCCCCATGCGGTCGGCATTTTCAATAATCAGGGTGTTGCAGTTGCGCACATCCACGCCGGTCTCAATCAGGGTGGTGCAGACCAGCACGTCGATCTCATTGTCCAACAGCTGCTGCCAGACGGAGGAAATCTGCTCCTCCGTCATTTTGCCGTGGGCGATGCCGACCCGAACGCCGGGCACCAGCTTTTGCACCTTGGCGGCGCACTGCTCAATGGTCTCCACCCGGTTGTACAGGTAATACACCTGTCCGCCGCGGGCCAGTTCACGCCGGATGGCTTCGGCGATGATCGCATCGTCATATTCCAGCACATAGGTTTCAATGGGCTGGCGCTCAAAAGGCGGCTGCTCGATGGTGCTCATGTCCCGGATGCCGGACAGCGCCATGTTCAGCGTGCGGGGGATCGGCGTGGCCGAAAGGGTCAGCATGTCCACCCCGATAAAGTTTTCTTTCAGCTTTTCCTTGTGCTTTACGCCAAAGCGCTGCTCCTCGTCAATGATGACAAGGCCCAGATCCTTGAACTTTACATCGTCTGAAAGCAGGCGGTGGGTGCCCACCACAATGTCTACCGTGCCGTCTTTCAGGCCGCGGATGGTCTCTTTCTGCTCTTTGGCGCTGCGGTAACGGCTGAGCAGCCCAATGCGGATGGGGAACGCTTCCATGCGGGCAATGGCTGTGTTGAAATGCTGCCACGCCAGGATGGTGGTGGGGGCCAGGATGGCGCACTGCTTGCCGCCCATCACGCACTTGAACGCGGCGCGCAGGGCAACTTCGGTTTTGCCCACGCCGACATCGCCGCACAACAGGCGGTCCATCGGCCAGGGCTGCTCCATATCGTGCTTGATCTCCGCCGCGCTGGAAAGCTGGTCTGGCGTTTCGTCATAGGCAAAGCGCTGTTCAAAGTCCCCCTGCCAAGTATCGTCTGCCGGGAACGCATGCCCGTGCGCCTTTTTGCGGCGGGCGTACAGCTCAATCAACTCTTTGGCCATCTGCTCGGTGGCGGCACGCACCTTCTTGCGGGTCTTGGTCCACTCAGCCCCGCCCAGGCGGCTGAGCTTGACGTTCTCCGAATCCCCCGGCGCGGTGTAGCGGGAAAGCAGATCCAGCTGGGTAACGGGAACATACAGTACGTCTTTTTTGTCGTATTCAATGCGCAGATAATCCTTGGTAACGCCCTGCACCGCCATGCGCTGGATGCCCGCGTACCGGCCGATACCGTGGTTCTGGTGCACCACCAGGTCGCCGGGCGTGATCTCGGTCAGGCTGTTCAGGGCATCTTTTGCTTTCTTGCGCTTTTTCTTCTGGGAGCTGGTTTCACCAAAGGCGCGGCCTGTCAGCAGGGCGTACTTGGCAAACGGGAACTCGCACCCCGCAGAAAGGTGCCCCGCCAACACCTGCACCAGCCCGGCGGCAGGGGCGGCTGCGGCATCGGTGGTAACCAGGATGCCTTTATCGTGCAGGTCCCGCGCAAGGCCGGCTGCGGCGCGGTCAGTGCCGGCCAGCAGGGTAACGGTGTAACCGGCATCGCACAAGGGTTTCAGGTCCTCCAGCAGCCCGGCAACCTCTCCGTTCCAGGCGGGCAGGGTGTGGGCCGGGGCGTTGATGATATCTTTCAACGGCTGGTCCGGCATGCTGCGGGCAAAGTTTTCGGCGCAGATGGTGCGGTAATACCCGGTTTTGGACCACAGGTAGCTGGGTTCTGCGTACAGGCTGTCCAGCCCGGCGCAGAGCACACCGTCCAAAATCAGGGCTTTCAGCTCCTCACCCCGGCGGTAAGCGGTCGCGCGGTCGGCTTCCCGGATGGAAGCGGGCTCTTCGGCCACAAGGATCGGGTCATCAAAATAATCCAGCACGGTGGCGGGGTGCGGGTAGCGCACGGCCAGGTATTTATCCATGTTGACCGGCACTGCGCCGCCATCCAGCAGGTCCAGATCGGCGGCCATGCAGTCTGCCATGGCGGTTTTCTTTTTGCCGCGCTGTTTGGCCAAAAACGCCCGCAGCTGCTCGGCGGCATCGGCGGGCTTGCCGAACAGAACTTCCCGCGCGGGGCTCAGGTAAAATTTGTCGATCGCATCCTCGCGCCGCTGGGTGGTCAGGTCAAAGGTGTGCAGGGTGTCGATCTCATCGCCCCAGAATTCCATACGAACCGGCATTTTCTGGTCAGGGGCAAAAATATCCACAATATCGCCGCGCACAGAAAACTGGCCGGGGCCGTCCACCTGGGCCCGGCGGGTGTAGCCAGCGCCGAACAACGCGGCCAGCAGGTCATCCCGCAGCAGGGTATCCCCTGTATGGAGGGTGCGGGTGTTGGCACAGAAATCCTCTTTTGGGGTGGTGTACTGGGTCAGTGCTTCGGCTGGCACAGCTACGGCGCGCAGCCGCCCGCCCACCAGCTCGCCCAGCACGGCCAGGCGGCGGTACTCGTATTCGCGGGCGGTGCCCTCAATGGGGCGCAGCACATAGTCCCGCGCCGGGAACACGGCGGCGGGAATGCCCAGCGTGTTCAGGTCGGCGGCAAAGCGGGTGGCTTCAGCTTCGCCGGGGGTCACGATGCACAACGGCTTATCCAGCTGGCGGCACAGCGCAGCATATACCTGCGCGCGGCCGGATGCGGGCAGCCCGAACAGGGCGCACGCACCTTTGCCGGAAAGCGCATGACTCAGTTTTTGGTATTCGGTTGTGGTGGTAAACAATGCGTCAAACATGGTGCCTCCTGCGCTTGCGCATGATAGGGCGGGTGATGTATAATTTTGAGGATACGAGCAATACGGGAGATTTTGTTCCTTCTTTGAAAAGAAGGAACCGAAGAAACTTTAATATAGTGGACCGATAAAGTTCGGCGAAAGAAAGCAATCAACGATGCTGCAATAAGGAGCAGAATACAAGCAATGACGAAACATAAGAATTTGGCACTGGATGAGCTGCGAATTCTGGCGGCGCTGATGGTGCTGGGGGTGCATACCGGGCAGAAAGTTGGTCTGGGGGATGCTGCCGCAGTCGGCGCGCAGGGGGTGCCGCTGTTTTTTGTGCTCAGCGGGTACCTGGCTGCGGCCAGCCTGAGCCGCCACCCGGAGCCGCTGCCGTATTATCAGCGCCGCATCCGGCGGATCGTGCCGCTGTACTGGCTGGTGCTGGTGCTGCGCTGGTTGTTTGATGCCGTGCGCTATCTGGCGGCGGGCACCGGCGCGGCCCAGCTCTTTGGCCCCGGCGGGCCATGCGGGCCGGGCTACCTGCGTTACTTTGCGTTTTTGCAGATGTGGCTGCCCAGCGATAACTGGATGCTGTGGAACAACCGCAATGTGCTGTGGACAATGAGCGCTTTCGCATTCTTTTATCTGCTGGCCCCGTGGCTGTACCGGCTGTGCAAACGCTTCTGGGGCGCGCTGGCGCTTTTGGTGGTCTGCCTTGCTGTGAAGGGCAAAATCGGCAGCATGATCGAAAGCAGCCTGTCCGCTTTCCCGGCAGAAGCCAACATCAGCGAGTTCAGCGCAAAAACGCCGGTTATGACGCTGTATTGCTTTATTTTTGGCATGGCGGCGTTTGCGGCGGTCCGGGAGAACAAACAGTTCCTGTATGGAGCGTTCTGCATTCTGCTGGCGGTGCTCACCAACTTCCAGCGGGCGGGGTTCGAGTGCGTGTTCACGGTGCTTGTTCTATTGGCCGTGCAGAACCCGCAGGGCGTTGGCCCGGCGGAAAATCAGAAGTTCACCCAGGCCGTGGAATTTGTGGGGGCGGGCAGCTTTTGGCTGTACCTGGCCCACCCGCTGGTGCTGGAGCTGCTGCCCAACACGGCGATGGGGGGCGCAGCCGCATGGCTGTGTTTCGCCGGGGTATATGCCGTGTGCCTGGTGGTGTGCTATGCGCTATATGCGCTTTTTGTGCGCCGGTACGAGCAGCGCTTTGCGTAAGGTGTATCTGAAAAGTCGAAAATTTAGTCTATTTCTACAAACACAGCCGGATTTTGCGTTAAAAAGCCTGGGAATCCACAAAGGATTCCCAGGCTCTTTGCCTTAAATCCTGCTTGCGTTTGCGAAATATCCGTCATTTTCTTTGTTTTCAGATACACCCTAACCATTGTACTATATTTCCAGCAAAACGGCAAAGTGAATTTTGAGAGAAGCATTGTATGGAACGACAAATGGCGGGCGGCCCAGCTGGGCCGCCCGCTTTGGCGTTTATGTAGTTGAAAATCAGAAAAAACTTCTGTAACGTGTTGGAAAAGCTGTGCTCTTATTTTATAGAGATCGTAGGGGCGCACATTGTGCGCCCGCAGGTGGTTGCCATATTTCAAGGCAAACGATGTGGCAAGGCCCGTCATCCGGGACGATGACGAGCATCGTCCCCTACAAATAATTTGCAGCATTTATCGCCATCGGCAAGAGTTCTCCGCAGTGGAGGTCCCCTACCAGCTCAGAAAAAACGCCAACCAGCGGGATGCGGTACAAATTTCCGAAATGATGCGGAGTTCCAAAAAGAAAACAGCACCCGGTGTGTTTCGGAATTTTCGTGCCGCATCACGCGTGTGGGTAATAGAGTTCAGATTTTCACTTATTCGTTGAAATTTAATGGTTGAACTTATTCTGCGCTTCGCCCAGCTTGCCGACCATCAACAGGCGGCAGGCGGCTTCCACATCGGCGTGGCGACCGGTTACAAGCTTGGCATCATCGGGCGGGAACTTGCCCAGCACCCAGTCGGCCAGATCGTAATCCGGGCGCGGTTTGGCGCCAACGCCAATGCGGATGCGGTAAAAATCCTCGCCGCCGGTGGAAGCGATAATGCTCTTCAAACCGTTGTGCCCGCCAGCGGAACCAGAGGGCCGAATGCGGATGTGCCCCGGTTCCTGCGCGATATCATCACACAGCACAATAATATGGTTGCGCGGGATCTTGTAAAACACCGCGGCGGGGGCAATGCTCTGGCCGCTCAGGTTCATGTAGGTTAGCGGCTTTAGCAGCATTACTTTGCGGCCGTCCACCTGGGCAATGCCGTAAAGGCCCTGCCACTTGCTTTTGTTGATCTCGCACCCCCATGCTTCGGCCAGCGCATCCAGCGCGGCAAAACCGGTGTTGTGGCGGGTGCCGTCATATTTCGGTTCCGGGTTGCCCAGACCGGCAATCAGCCAGTCCGCCCCGGAACCACCTCCAAATAATCCCATAGTAAAAAATCCTTACAATCGTGAATTGTTAGTGTGCGCCAAGGGCAAAGCGTTCCACGGTATCCCGGATGGTATCCAGGAACGACTCTGCCCCAAGGGTGTTGACTTTGAAAAACACGGCCTGGCTGCCGCCGGATGTGATGGCCGAAAGCCGGATCTGCCCATCAGCTTCCAGCAGGGTCAGGCTCATGGTAACACGGCCATTGCCAATGGCGCTGTAGCGCTCGTATACCCGCACGGCGCAGTGGCCGGTGCTGAAGTTGAAGTCGCTGGAACCTTCCAGCGTGGCTGAAACACTTTGTTTTACAACAGCGTCCAACTCGGTCAGGATGGTGGTAAAATCTCCGGTCAGGGTGCGCTCCAGAATGGCCATGGCAGCAATCCTCCTTGCAGCAGGTCAGTGGGTGGAAATCAGCCGTTTTTCTTTTCGGCTTCCAGCTTCTGTTTTTTGGCAACGTATTTTTCCAGTTTCTTTGCGCCCCAGTCGGCAACTTCGGCCTGTTTGGCGCGCTCAATGCCCAGGGCACCGTCCGGCACATCGTGGCCGATGGTGGAACCGGCGGCGGTAAAGGCACGGCTGCCCACCTTGACCGGCGCCACCAGGTTGGTGTTGCAGCCGATGAAAGCATAATCGCCGATGGTGGTGCGGTACTTGCCCTCGCCGTCATAGTTGCAGGTCACGGTGCCGCAGCCGAAGTTGCAGTACTTACCCACATCGGCATCGCCAATGTAGGTCAGGTGGCTGACGGTGTTGCCCTCGGCAAAATTGGCGTTCTTGGTCTCTACATAAGCGCCCAGGTGCACGCCCTCGTCGGTTACGGTGCCGGTGCGTACATGGGTAAAGGGGCCAATCTTATTGTTGGGGCCCAGGTGACTGTCATAGCACTGGCTGGCGTTCACGGTGGAACCGGCCTCAACAATGGTGTTCTCCAATAAGGTATTGGGGCCAATGACGCAGTTTGCCCCGATGACGGTTTTGCCGCGCAGGATGCAGCCCGGCAGGATCACCGCGCCGGGTGCGATCTCAACTTCGGGGTCGATAAAAACCTGGTCGCTGATGAACTCCACACCGTTCTGCAGGTGCTTTTCAAAAGTTTCTTCAAAGGCCGCTTTGGCGGCAAGGTACTTGGCTTTTGCTTCGGACATAAAAATACCCCTTTCTGTTTTGGGCCAAAATAGTATACGGCCCCACAAAAAAGCCCCGGAACAGGGCCGAAGCCTGCCGGGGCGGGATGAATTGAAAAAGTGTTGCAGGATGTAATAAAATAAAGTTTCCCAACTTCTCACCCATTATAATTTACCGCATTTTTGGTCAAATTGCAAGAGGCTGGCCCCGAAATTTTGTTGGATTTTCGGCGAAAATATTTGCCATTTATTTAACAATGTACTGGAAATTCTGGATTGAGTCTGTTATAATGGACTTTGCAAGAGAGAAGATTCTTATTTTGCGGGTGTGCGCGGCACACCGGGAAGAAACCGTAATTTTGTTGGAGGTAACCTATGAGCAAGAAGTTTTTGTATTTGTTCAAAGAGGGCCATGACGCATTTGGCGGCGACCAGACGACCATGAAGAACATTCTGGGCGGCAAGGGCGCTGGCCTGGCAGAAATGACCCATGCCGGCATGCCGGTCCCTCAGGGCTTCACCATCACCACCGAAGCCTGCACCCAGTACTATGCTGACAACCGTGAGATCAACGATGAGATCAAGGCTGACATCTTCAAGTACATGGGCATCCTGGAAGAGCAGACTGGCAAGAAGTTCGGCGATATCGAGAACCCGCTGCTGGTTTCCGTTCGTTCCGGCGCACGTCAGTCCATGCCCGGCATGATGGATACCATCCTGAACCTGGGCCTGAACGACCAGGCTGTTGAAGGTCTGGCAAAGAAGACTTCCAACCCCCGCTTTGCATATGACTGCTACCGCCGCTTCATCCAGATGTACTCTGACGTCGTCATGGAGCTGGGCAAGAGCTTCTTTGAAGAGCGCATCGACGCTATGAAGGAGCGCAAGGGCGTTAAGCAGGATATCGAGCTGGACGCTGAGGACCTGAAGGAACTCGTTAAGGAGTTCAAGGCCATCTACCTGGAGAAGCAGGGCGAAGAGTTCCCGCAGGACCCGAAAGAACAGCTGATCGGCGCTGTCAAGGCCGTCTTCCGTTCTTGGGATAACCCGCGCGCCAACGTTTACCGCAAGATGAACGAGATCCCCTACGAGTGGGGCACTGCTGTCAACGTTCAGCAGATGGCATTCGGTAACTCCGGCATGCGTTCCGGCACCGGCGTTGCTTTCACCCGTAACCCCGCTACCGGCGAAAAGAAGCTGATGGGCGAGTACCTCATCAATGCGCAGGGCGAGGACGTCGTTGCCGGCATCCGTACTCCGTCCCCGATCAGCAAGCTGCACGAGGAAATGCCTGAGGTTTACGATCAGTTCGTTGAGATCGCAACCCGCCTGGAAAACTACTACAAGGATATGCAGGATATGGAGTTCACCATCGAAGATGGCAAGCTCTTTATGCTGCAGACCCGTAACGGCAAGCGTACCGCACAGGCTGCTCTGCAGATCGCCTGCGACCTCGTTGATGAGGGCGTTATCGATCAGCGCACCGCTGTGCTGCGCGTTGAGCCCAAGCAGCTGGATACCCTGCTGCACCCGCAGTTTGACGCTGCTGCCCTGAAGGCTGCTGAAGCAATCGGCAAGGGCCTGGCGGCTTCTCCGGGATCTGCCTGCGGTCGCGTTGTCTTCAGCGCTGAAGATGCTGAAGAGAAGGTCAAGGACGAAGCCTGGAAGAAGGTCGTTCTGGTCCGTCTGGAAACCAGCCCCGAAGATATCGTCGGCATGCAGGTTTCTCAGGGCATCCTGACCGTCCGCGGCGGCATGACCAGCCACGCAGCTGTTGTTGCACGTGGCATGGGCACCTGCTGCGTTTCCGGCTGCGGCAATGATAATGATGTTGCCATCGATTACGATGCAAAGGTTATCACCGTCAACGGCCACACCTTCCATGAGGGTGACTGGATGAGCATCGATGGCTCTACCGGCAACATCTACGAAGGCCAGATCGCTACCGTCGCTTCCACCGAGAACGCTAACTTCAAGCGCTTCATGGGCTGGGCTGACGAAGCACGCCAGATGAAGGTTATGACCAACGCCGATAACCCGCGCGACGCACAGAACGCTGTCGATATGGGCGCTGAAGGCATTGGCCTGTGCCGTACCGAGCATATGTTCTTCGCTGAGGACCGTATTGCTGCCGTGCGTGAGATGATCTGCGCACGTACCGTTGAAGAGCGCAAGACTGCCCTGGCTAAGGTTGAGCCGTTCCAGGAAGCTGACTTTACCGCTATGTACCGCATCATGGGTGACCGTCCGATGACCATCCGTTATCTGGACCCGCCTCTGCATGAGTTCCTGCCCACCAAGGCTGAGGATATCGAAGCCCTGGCAAAGGATATGGGCATGACCACCGAAGAGCTGAACAACGTTGTTGTCAGCCTGCACGAGTTCAACCCCATGATGGGCCATCGTGGCTGCCGTCTGGCTGTTACCTATCCGGAAATCGCCGAGATGCAGACCAACGCTGTGATCAAGGCTGCCATCAAGGTTTCTGCTGAGACCGGCAAGATGATCACCCCGCACATCATGGTGCCCCTGGTTGGCGAAGTGAAGGAGCTGAAGTACGTCAAGGACGTTATCGTCAAGACTGCTGACAAGCTGATCGCTGAAGCTGGCGTTGACATGAAGTACGAAGTTGGTACCATGATCGAGATCCCGCGTGCTGCTCTGACCGCAGGCGAGATCGCCAAGGAAGCTGACTTCTTCAGCTTCGGCACCAACGACCTGACCCAGATGACCTTCGGCTTCAGCCGTGACGATGCCGCTAAGTTCCTGACTGCTTATTACGACACCAAGATCTACGAGAGCGATCCGTTCCAGCACCTGGATCAGATCGGCGTTGGCAAGCTGGTCAAGATGGCCGCCCATGACGGCCGCGAGACCAACCCCAACCTGGGTCTGGGCATCTGCGGCGAGCACGGCGGCGACCCCTCCAGCGTTGAGTTCTGCCACAACGTTGGCCTGGATTACGTTTCCTGCTCTCCGTACCGCGTTCCCATCGCTCGTCTGGCTGCTGCTCAGGCTGCCATCAAGAGCCCCCGCAAGTAATTTTGCTTGCCCTATCTAATATGCGCCCAGGCCAATGCGTTTGACCTGGATGACCTGTTCGTAAGATAATGATCCCCCTGCCACTGGCAACAGCGGCAGGGGAATTTTTTATGCCCGAACGATGGGAATACCGTGCTCCGATAAAATTACAAAACAAAAAATTCCCACCCCACATGCGGCGGATGACATGCCGTTGTGGGATGGGAACTTTTTATTTGTTGGCAAATGTTCGGAGGAAAAAGCGAGAAACACGGGAAAAATATTTTATTTACGCGCGTGCTTGGAGTGCCGGGCTTTTTCCAGGTCTTCCTGGCGGAGCCATTCTTCGCTGTAGCCGCAGGCACCGCAGACATAGCGGTCCACCGGAATGTAGGTGAAAATTGTTGCACCATACCGGATGTTGTTGCCTGTGCCGTAAGAATCGGCATAGCCGTCAATCACAAAAATGTCTTTGCTGCCGCATTTGGGGCAGATGTGGGTGGTTTTCATGGGGGAAGGCTCCTTTCCTTTGCATAAAAAGCAAAATTTTGAAAGAATCCGCTTTTACAGTACGCTGTGGCAGGCGGCGGTGCGGATGCTGACCAGATACTGATAAAAGTAGGAAAATGCCTTAAATCATCACATCGCCCACTAGCATGGAGCCGGAAGGCTCGATGGCATAAACGGTGTACTTGCGCGGTTCCGCGCGGGTGCCCGGCGGCGGGGGAACGGCCAGCCGGATGCAGCCCTGTTCCGGGGTTACATAGTGGAACTGGCGGTGTGCGGTGGTGGCGTGGGGGTGCTCGTCCAGTGTGGACCACGCCAGAATGCCGCCGTGCACAGGGGCTGCCTGGGGGGCGGGTTCCTGCGGGGCAGGGGGCTCAGCAGGAGTTTCCGGGGCATCGGTGGGGGCAGTCTCTTCCACCGGTGCATCGTCCGGCGCAGCCGGGGCAGGCAGCGCGGCGCAGAAATCATCCGGCAGAATGTGCTGGGTGCTGCCAATGTACATGGCAAACAGGTCCGGCGCTACCTTGGGCACCCGGCGCAGCCAGGCAGAAGTACGCACCGGGCAGCCGGGCAGGGCACCATCCGGGTCCCGCTTGCGCATACACAGCGCCGTGTTGTTCCACGCGACCAAAAAATCATCCAGCAAAAGCTCGGTTTCGGTGTCAAAATCTTCTGCTGAGGCATAGGGGTCCACCAGCAGCGCGGCAGGCTGTGCCCCCTGGCGGAAGCCGCGCAGCGCGGCATAGCGCAGCGGCGGCAGCCCGGCGGCCTGCTGCGCGGGGGTAGATTCCAGTCCCACGATCACGCCGTAACCGGCGCGTACTTCGCTGCGCAGCAGGGCAAGATCACCCCAGCAGGCCCAGCAGGGGAACCCCCAGCACCCGGCAGCGGCTGCGGCAAAGCTCAGGTTGCGCTCGGCATCGGTGCTGCGGCAGTCCCGCATGGCAAGGGCGAATTCTTCGGGCAGGATATCCGCCCCCCAGCGGTTGGTCAGGCTGGCCAGGCAGATGGCAAGGTCCATAACGGGCTGCAGCGCCGGGGCACGCCGGGCAACGGCATAGGGCATCAGGTGCAGGCGCGCGTTGATGGGCCGCCCGCCTGCGGGAATTACATCCACCGCCCGCACGCTGACCCCCACCAGGCTGACGGAAGGGGTGGTGTGCTCATCCTTGGTATACAGATAGATGCGCAGCTGGGCCTGGGTGGCGGTTTTGCTGTCCAGCACAAGGCTGTCCGGCAGCAGGTTCACCGCACCTTTGGTCACGGGGGCCGCACCTTCGCGCTCCAGATAGGGGCTCCAGCGGCCAAAGCTGGACCAGCTGGTCCAGTTGCCGTCCACCATCACGCGGGCTTGGGCTTCCACAGCGGTTCCCGGCGGGGTGTCGGCGTTCCAGCTCACGCGCAGGGCGTCAAAGGTGGGCAGCGGTACGGCGGGGCTGGTGTAGCACCCATAGGGCACATGCCCGCCGGAGACAAGGTCCAGCACAATGCGCCCGTGGGCAACGGTAACATTATCCAGCTCGCCCCGCATAAACGCTTCGGTTTCATGCAGGATAAAAGTGTTCTTACTTTCCATAGGTTTGCCGCCTTATCTGGTTGGTATCAATCGGAAGTGTGCCCGTGCTGCTCCATCAGGTCGTTGATCTCATCCTCGCGCCGGGCGGTGATGGTCTTTTCTAGGTGGAATGCCTTATCCAGCGCAGGGTAAACGATCTGCAGTGCCAGGGTGCAGGGCAGCCAGAAACCCAGAATCAGCACCACCGGGATGGTGTAGGGCATCCAGACAAGCATTACGCCCCAATAAATGCAGAGCACCGCCCCGGCTGCCAGGGTACGCGGCAAAAAGCCAATCATGAACAGCGCGGCGTTTTTCAGCCGCTCCGCCTGGGACACGCTGACCAGCACCACCTGCGCAAACAGATACAGGCAGAACACCAGCAAAAAGAAGATGCCAAGCACCATGCAGATCCATACCGAGATGGGCACGTTTTCCATATCCGGCAGGGCGTACAGCAAAAAGGCCCACAGCCCAAGGCAGAGCCCCGCCATGGCGCCGGGCAGCAGGCTTTCGCGCCAGTTCTGCTTCCAGGCCATGCGGTAGGTGTGCCACCAGTAGCCGGGTTCATCGCGCAGAGCGCGCAGGATGGTATCCAGCATGCCGCAAAAAACAGGCGCGGCAATCAGCCCGCCCACAGCGCCGGACAAGAGGCACAGCGGCAGGCTGGCGGCCATGGTGCTGAACAAAACAGCGGCATAGCCGGGGGCAAAGCCCAGCACACACAAAATGCTGGCTTTATAAAACGGCCACAAATCGCGCCCCAGCAGCTCAAAAAAGCGGGCAGCGCCAACTTTGCGCCCGCGGGTTTCGGTTTCTTCCACAGCATCGGGCTGCACGGGGGTGTTCTTATCTTCCATTGCCATATTCAAAAATGACCTTTCTGCGTTTTTAATTGGGGTAGGCGGGCTGGGCGGCAGTGCGCTGCCGCGGCTTTTGCAGCCCTGCTTATAATATTACAAGTTTATCATAGCGTTTTTTAGCGGGTTATGCAAGGCGGCGGGCACGGGGTGGTCAAAATAATTTTACAATTCCAACATAAATTTATGGTATAATACCACTTACGTTAAAAAGATAGGAGAATTTTTAAGATGGCATGGGTCACAAAAGACAGCGTTGAACAGTATAAAACGCCCGAACCGAAAAAAGAATATACCAAACAGGAAAAAGCCGCCAACTGGTGGCATTACCACAAGCTGCATGTTGCCATTGCGGTCATCGCCGTGGTGCTGGTGGTGTGGATGGTGCACGATGTTGTTACCCAGGTGCGGCCGGACTACCGTGTTGGCTATGTGGGCAGCAGCAACCTGCCGACGGATACGGTAACCGCTCTGGAAAACACGCTGGCCGCCTACTGTGACGACCGCAACGGCGATGGCAAGGTGGTTGTGCAGCTGGTGCAGTATAACCTGGATTTTGACTCCGAAACCGAAAACACCGATGCATACACCCAGATGGCCGGCGTGACCCGGCTTTCGGCGGATTTGTCCAGTGAGGACGGCCCTTATATCTACCTGATGCAGGATGCCGATTACGCACAGCAGTTTGTGGAAAGCACCGGCGCTTTGCAGTACCTGGACGGCACCATGCCCGATACGAACAATGTGGATGAAAACGATAATGTGATTGTGGACTGGACCAAGATGGTTTACCGCTGGACGGACTGCCCGGAACTGACCAGCCTGGACCTGGGCACCTTTACCGGCCTGACAATGGTGGATGACGTTCAGGGCGAAAACCAGGATATCATGAAAGGCACCTATATCGGCCGCCGCGCTTATTATACTGATAAGACAGCACTGGAAAGTGAAGCCTATGATAACCTGTGGAACATTTTGACCGCAGGTGCTGTTTCCTCTGCGGGGCAGCAGTAATGCGCTACCGCCCGATAAAAAAGCCGGCCCCCATGCCGGAAAACCCCTACCACCGCATTTTTACCCCCATGCCAAGCTTTGAGGACCTGGTGCGGAAGGCGAGGGAAGAGGAAAAGAAATTAAAAAATAATAAAGAATAAAGAAAAATGAAGGTGTGCCTGCGGCACGGATTTGAGGTATCAGGCCGCAGATACGAACAAAAAGGGCGGCAGAAACTTTATGCTTTTTGAGCGGCGCTGTGCGCCGCGGTCCACCAAAATTATTCATTATTCTTTATTCACTATTCTTTCAATCAAAAAGCAGGGCTTCGGCTCTGCTTTTTTGCTTTTTTTGGCGGTGCCCTATTGCGATACAGACCGTTTTATAGTATAGTAAAACATGAATAACCCTGGAATGTGAGGAACCTGTCTATGGATCAGTTGCAGCAGGCCCGCGCGCAGATCGATGAGATCGACGCAAAGATGGCCGCATTGTTTGAACAGCGCATGCAGGCGGTGGGCCAGGTGGCGCAGTATAAGGCGCGTACCGGCAAACAGGTGTTTGACCCGGCCCGCGAAGCCCTTGTGCTGGAAAAGAACACTGCCCGTGTGCAGAACCTGGAACTCCAGCCCTATTACCGCGAATTTTTGAAAGAAGCGCTGGCGGTTTCCCGCGCGTACCAGCATGTGCTGATTGGGCAGGACGTCGCCGCGTATCAGGGGGTGGAGGGCGCATGGTCCCACATTGCGCTGCGCCAGCTGTTCCCCTTTGCCAAGGCGCAGGCATACTCCACCTGGAACGAGGTGGTGGAAGCAGTGGAGCAGGGCGATGCCTACTGCGGTGTTCTGCCGTTTGAAAATTCCAACGCGGGCGATGTTTCCGCCGTACTGGACCTGCTGTATGCCCACCCCGGCCTGAAAGTGGCCCGCATGTGTGACCTGCCCATCCGGCAGGACCTGCTGGCACTGCCGGGGGCGCAGCTGAGCGAGATCAAGACCGTTGTCAGCCATCAGCAGGCGCTGGCGCAGAGCGGGCCGTTCTTGAAACTGCACCACTTTGCCACCAAGGCCTGGGGCAACACGGCGGACGCCGCCCGCTATGTGGCGGAACAGGGCGACCGAACTCTGGCGGCTATCGCTTCCGCCGAAACCGCCAAGCTGTACGGGCTGCAGATTTTGGCCGAGGGCGTGAACGAGGACGGCGACAACACCACCCGCTTTATCGTGATCGAAAAAGAGGGAACACAGGAGCCATCGATCGCTGCCGCACCGGGGCAGAGGCTTTCGATGCTGTTTACGGTGGACCACAAGCCGGGGCGGCTGGCGCGGGTGATCCAGATCATCGGCGAGCGCGGTTTTAACATGGAAACCATCAAAAGCCGCCCGCTGCCCCATGTTCAGTTTGAATATTATTTTTATGTTCAGCTTGTCTGCCCGGCAAACGCCGCGGCGGATGATTGCGCCAAGCTGGTGCATGAGCTGGAAAACGTGTGCCGCACGGTGCGGATACTGGGTGTATTTGACCTGTAAATGACGGAAAACCACGGGAGGAATTGCTATGAAATTGACCATGCAGCTTGGCAGCCGCAGCTATGATATCATCCTGAAAAGCGGGTGCCTGGCCAACCTGTACCAGTTTGCCAATGTTGCCAACCGCAAGGTGTTTATCCTGACGGATTCCGGCGTGCCGGAGCAGTATGCCCAGACCGTGCTGGCCCAGTGCCCCAACGGCATGGTGTACACTGTGCCCCAGGGCGAAGCCAGCAAAAGCCTGAAAGTGTACGGCCAGGTGCTGCAGGCGATGCTGGAGTTCAACATGACCCGCAAAGACCTGCTGGTGGCCGTCGGCGGCGGCGTTGTGGGGGACCTGGGCGGGTTCTGCGCGGCATCTTATATGCGCGGCATTGATTTTGTCAACTGCCCTACCACCACCCTTTCCCAGATCGATTCCTCCATTGGCGGCAAAACCGCTATTGACCTGGGCGAAACCAAAAACATTGTGGGCGCTTTCTGGCAGCCCAAGGTGGTGCTGGTGGACTTTGATACCCTGGCAACGCTGCCCCGCCGCCACTTTGTCAACGGTCTGGCGGAAGCCATCAAGGCGGGCCTGATCGCTGACCCGGAGCTGTTTGCCCTGTTTGAGTGCGAACACCCCGAAGAAAACATTGAGCGCATCATCTACCGTTCCCTGCGCGTGAAAAAGAACGTGGTGGAAAACGATGAGCGCGAGCAGGGCCAGCGCGCCTGCCTGAACTTTGGCCACACCATCGGCCATGGCATTGAGGCAGTCAAGGGCGTGCGCGGCCGCCGCACCAACGGCCTGTTCCACGGCGAGTGCGTGGCGCTTGGCATGCTGCCCATGATCGAGGATAAATCCCTTGTGCGCCGCACCCGCGCCATTTACCGCACGTTGGGTCTGCCCACCCGCACCGGCGTGGATAAGAATAAAGTGCTGAGCTATATGCAGCACGATAAAAAGAGCGCCGGCAGCACCATTACCGTTATCAAGGTGCCCGGTCTGGGCTGCTGGCGCGCCGATAAAATCCTCATGACCGAACTGCCCGCCCTGCTTGGCATCAAGGAAAACGAGGACTGAGCCGATGAAAAATACCTTTGGCAATGCATTGGGCCTGACCATTTTTGGCGAAAGCCACGGTGCCGCCGTTGGCGCGGTGCTGGACGGCCTGGCCGCGGGCCTGCCGGTGGATGAAGCATACATCGCCGAGCGGATGGACCGCCGCCGCGCCCGCGGAGATGGGCTTTCCACCGCCCGCACCGAGCCGGACGTGGTGGAGTTTTTGAGCGGTGTGGTCAATGGCCATACCACCGGCACCCCCATTACCATGATGATCCGCAACACCAATACCCGCAGCGGGGATTATGCCAAAACGGCGGACCTGCTGCGCCCCGGCCACGCGGATTACACGGCATATGCCAAATATGAAGGCTGGCAGGATGCCCGCGGCGGCGGCCACTTTTCTGGCCGCATCACCGCAGCCAGCGTGGCGGCGGGTTCGATCTGTGAGCACATTCTGGCCCAGCGCGGCATTAAGGTGTATACCCATATCGCCCGCTGCGCCGGGGTGGAGGACGCCCCGCTTTCCAGCTCTGCCGGCTTAATCATGGCGGAGCCGCAGCCGGGGCATTTTGCCCTGCTGGACCCCGAAAAAGAAGCCCCCATGCAGGCGGCCATCCGCGCAGCCGGGGCCGAGGGGGACAGCGTGGGCGGCATTCTGGAAACCGTCATTACCGGGGTGCCCGCGGGCATCGGCGAACCGTTTTTTGACAGTGTGGAAAGCGAGATCGCCCACCTGGCGTTTGCCATCCCCGCTGTTAAGGGCATTGAGTTCGGTGCGGGCTTTGCCTTTGCGGACCTGCGCGGCTCCCAGGCGAACGACCCGTTTACCATGCGGGACGGCAAAGTGGTAACGGCCACCAACAAAAACGGCGGCATCAACGGCGGCATTGCCAACGGCATGCCCATTGTGTTCCGCACGGTGGTCAAGCCCACCCCCAGCATTTATAAAGAACAGGATACCGTGGATTATATCGCCAAGGCAGATGCAAAACTGCAGATCAAGGGCCGGCACGACCCCTGCATTGTGCCCCGTGCCGCCGTGGTGCAGAACACCCTGGCAGCATTTGCCGTGCTGGACCTGCTGACCGTGCGTTACGGCACGCTGGGCCAGAAGTAACAGATTACAGCCGAAGCAAACAGAAAGGAAGCGCAACATGGAATACGGTCTGATCGGAGCCAAACTGGGCCACAGCTATTCCAAAATCATCCATGAGGCCGTGTGCGGCTATTCCTATGAGCTGCATCCGCTGCCCACGGAGGAAGAAGCCCATGCCTTTATGCAGGCAAAGGCGTTCAAAGCCATCAATGTTACCATCCCGTACAAAAAGCTGGTCATCCCGTATTGTGATGAGGTGGAACCCCGCGTGGCGGCCATCGGTGCGGTGAACACCGTGGTCAACCGGGACGGCAAACTGTACGGCTATAATACGGATTATACCGGTTTCGCCTACCTGGCCCGCTGCCACGGCGTAAAGTTTGCCGGGGCTGTGGTGCTGGTGCTGGGCACCGGCGGCACCCACAATACGGTCACGGCTGTCTGCCAGGATGCCGGAGCCAAACAGGTGCTGACCGCCAGCCGCACCGGCAAGGGCGGCGCCCTGACCTATGAGGAAGCTCAGCAGCACCCGGAGATCAATATCATCATCAACACCACCCCGGCGGGCATGTACCCCAACAACGGCAGCTGCCTGCTGGATCTGCACGCGTTCCCCAAGCTGGAAGCCGTGCTGGACTGTGTATATAACCCGTTCCGCACCGAGCTTTTGCTCCGTGCGGAGGAGCTGGGCGTGCCCGCCTACTGCGGGTTCGAGATGCTGGTGGCGCAGGCGGTGTATGCCGCGGAGCACTTTACCGGCCAAAAGCTGCCGGAAGCCGTGATTGCCGATACCCACCGCAAACTCAAGCGGGACCTTTCCAACGTGGCCATCATCGGTATGCCGGGCAGCGGCAAATCCACCATTGGGCGCGCACTGGCCAAAACGCTGGGCAAGACCTATGTGGACCTGGACGAAGTGATCGAGAAAAACGCCGGGATGCCCATCCCGGATATCTTTGCCCGCGAGGGCGAAGCATCGTTCCGCAAGTATGAATCCCAGGCTGTGGCGGAGATCAGCAAGCAGACGCGGCAGGTCATCGCCTGCGGCGGCGGGGTGATCAAAACGCCGGGCAACGCCCGCGCCCTGCGCCAGAACGGCCCCGTGCTGTGGGTGCAGCGCCCGGTCGAACGGCTGGCAACCGGCGGGCGACCGCTTTCCACCGGGCTGGATGCCCTGCGCAAGATGGAAGCCGAGCGGATGCCGCTTTACCGCGCAGCGTCCGACGCTGCCGTGGATAACACCGGCCGCCTGGAAAACACAGTAGAAGCCGCCGTGCAGGCGTTTGAAACAACATTTGATGCCTGAACGGCCAATATGCACGAGGGTGCATCTGAAAAGTCGAAAATTTGGTCTATTTCTACAAACACAGCCGGATTTTGCGTTAAAAAGCCTTGGAATCCACAAAGGATTCCTGCGGCTCTTTGCCTTAAATCCTGCTTGTGTTTGCGAAATATCCGTCATTTTCTTTGTTTTTAGATACACCTTTAGGGAAAGAGGGGAACACCGTGGAAGCAACCGTTGCAGCCATTGAACCGGGCCGTCTGGCCGGAACCGCTGCCGTGCCGCCCAGCAAAAGCGCGGCACACCGCGCTGTGGTGTGCGCGGCCCTGGCCGCCGGCACCAGCCACATTGGCAATGTGGAATTTTCGCAGGATATTCTGGCCACTTTGGGGGCCGCCCAGCAGCTGGGGGCCAAAGTGGAGCGCGGCGAACATGAGCTGACCATTACCGGCCGCGGCAATGCGGACGGTTTTGCCACCATCACCCGCCCGGTGTTCTGCAATGAAAGCGGCAGCACGCTGCGGTTTATCCTGCCGCTGTTCAGCCTGACGGCCCAAAAAGTGCGCTTTACCGGCGCGGGCCGCCTGATGCAGCGCCCGCAGGAAATTTATGCCCAGCTGTTTGAACGCCAGGGCCTGCGCTTTGAGCAGAACGAACAGGGCATTACGATTTTTGGCCGCCTGTGCCCCGGCACCTTTACGCTGCCGGGCAATGTGTCCAGCCAGTTCATCAGCGGGCTGCTGTTTGCCACCCCGCTGATGGAAGCCCCCAGCACCATTGAGGTGCGCGCCCCCTTTGAAAGCCGCAGCTATGTGGACCTGACTACTGATGCGATGCAGAAATTCGGCGTGAAAGTTTCGGTCCGCGCCCGCAAGGATGGCTCCGCCACCTACAAAGTGGCAGCGCCGCAGCATTATGCGGCAGCGGACCTGGATGTGGAGGGCGATTACAGCCAGGCGGCGTTCTTGGCCGTGCTGGGCAGCATTGTGGGCGGCATTACGGTAATGGGCCTGCCCTCCGGTTCCCACCAGGGGGACCGGGTGATCCTGGATATCTTAAAGCAGTGCGGCGCAAAGTTTGAGCGCAGCGGCAGCCATGTGACCTTCCACCGCAGCCTGCTGAAAGCGGCGGAGATCGACCTGGCCGACTGCCCGGACCTTGGCCCGGTGCTCATCGCGCTGGGGTGTTTCTGCAGCGGCACCACCATCATCCGCAACGCCGGGCGGCTGCGCATTAAAGAGTGTGACCGCATTGCCGCCATGCAGGAAGAACTTGCCAAGATGGGCGGTACGGTAAAAGCGGACGGCGATACCCTGACCATTGAGGGCTGTGCCCTGCACAAACCCACGGTGCCGCTGAACGGCCATAACGACCACCGCATTGTGATGGCGATGGCAGTCGCCGCCCTGGCCGCAGGCCAGCCGGTGGTCATCGAGGGGGCCAACGCGGTCAACAAGAGCTGGCCGGATTTCTTTGAGGTCATCAAGGGCCTGGGGGCCCATGTAACAAATCAGGGGTGAAAGCAAAATGGACGGGATGGATAAAAACAAAACGTTTTTGATCGTGGGCCTGGGCCTGCTGGGCGGCAAATACGCCCAGGTGCTCAGCCAGAAAGGCTACCGCGTGACCGGCATTACCCATAGCCAGAGCACGCTGGATTACGCGCTGGAACACGCCTATATCTGCGAGGGCCGCAACGAAAATTTTGACGACCTGGTGCAGAACGCGGATTATATCATCTTTGGCCTGTACCCCACTGTGCTGCTGGAATGGGTCAAACAGTATGGCCACCTGATTCGCCCAGGCACGCTGGTAACGGATGTTTCCGGTGTAAAGCGCGGCGTGGTGGAACCGGTGCAGCAGATGCTGCCGGAGGGTGTGGAGTTCATTGCCAGCCACCCCATGGCTGGCCGCGAAACCAGCGGCGTGGCCCACAGCGCCGAGGTCAACTTTGCCCCGGCCAACTTTATCATCACCCCCACCGAGAAAAACACCCCGGAAGCCATTGAATGGTGCCGCACCCTGGCCCACACGCTGGGGTTTGCCCGCATCAGCGTGCTCAGCCCGGCAGAGCATGACCACATGATCGGCTATGTCAGCCAGCTGTGCCACGCCATCGCCGTCAGCCTGATGTGCGCCAGCGATAACACCGAGCTTGCCAAGTATACCGGCGACTCTTTCCGCGATCTGACCCGCATTGCGCGCATCAATGATAAAATGTGGGCGGAACTGTTTTTGCGGAACAAGGATAACCTAATCAGTGAGATCGATATGTTCAGCGATGCACTTGCCGATATGCGCCAGAAACTGGTGGATGACGACCGCGAAGGGCTGGAAGCGATGTTCCGCCTTTCCACCGAGCGCCGCAAGGCATTTGATAAAAAATAACCGGGATACCGGTCTGTTTTGCCGGAAGGGAGGCGGCCTATATGCCCCGTAAAGAAGGACAGAAATTAAAGCTGCTTACGTTGTTGGAAATTTTTGTGCGGGAAACCGACGAAAAACACCCCATCAGTGTGCCGCGCATGGTAGAACTGCTGAAAGAGCGCGGCATTGTGGCGGAACGCAAAAGCGTGTATGACGATATCCAGACCCTGAACGAAATGCCGGATACCCCCTTTGAGATTGTGCAGCAGCGCGGCCGCGGGGGCGGGTATTATATGGTGGATACCCCGTTTGAACTGGCAGAGCTGAAACTGCTGGTGGACGCTGTGTACGCCAGCAAGTTCATCACCGCGCGCAAAAGCAAGGTGCTGATCGAAAAGCTGGGGCGGTTCACCTCCCGCTACCGCCAGGAGGAGCTGGACCGTAAAGTATTGGTTTCCGGCCGGGTAAAAAGCCAGGAGGAAAAGATCCTTTACAGCGTGGATACCCTGCACAGTGCCATCACCGCGGGCAACCAGGTGCGGTTCAAATACTGCGACTGGGACCTGCAAAAGCAGATGGTGCCCCGCCATGACGGCCAGCTGTACACCGTCAGCCCCTGGGTGATGGTGTGGGAAAACGGCAACTATTATCTGATCGCTTATACCGAAGGCCGCCTGAAGCACTACCGCGTGGATAAAATGCGCAAGGTAGAGCTGCTGCCGGATACCGAGCGCGAAGGCGCCGAGGAATACGCCGAATTTGACGTAAACCAGTATATGCAGCAGATGTTTGATATGTTCAACGGCCCGGTGCGCAAAGTGACCATGCGGTGCGAAAACCGCCTGGCCGGGGCCATGATCGACCGGTTTGGCACGGGGGTGACCCTGGTGCGCAACCCGGACGGCGACCACTTTAATGTGGTGGTAGATGTGCAGGTCAGCCCCCGGTTTTACGGCTGGGTGGCCGGTTTTGGCACAGGGATCGAAATTCTGGACCCGCCCAGCGTGCGTGCAGAAATGAAGAAAAAGCTGGATGAGCTGGAGGGCCTTTACCGCTGATGCAGACAGCAAAACAAAAGCTGAAACGCACGGCACCGTGGCTGTTTTTGCTGCTGGTGCTGGCCGGGCTTGCCGCAGTGCGCGGCCTTGCCGCCAATTATGAGATCGGGTACGAGATCATGAACGGCGATTTCCAGAATTATAACCCCGTGCGCCACCTGCTGGCCGGGCAGGTGCCCTATCGGGATTTTACCGTCTACCTTGGCGCGGGCGAGCTGTACAGCGTGGGCGGGTTGCTGCTGGTGCTGGGCAACAGCTTTGGGCGCAGCATGTTTGCCACGAACTTTTGCACCTGGTTCTATTTTGAGCTGCTGGTGCTGGCGGTCTGCCTGGTGGTCATCGGCACCGCCCGCGCGGCCCGCGCGGCGGCGCTGGCGCTGTGCAGTGTGTTTTTTGCCTATGTGCAGGGGGCAAGCCTGCCCTTTGCCGGGCAGGTGAACACCCTGTTGAGCTATGCCGCTGCCAACGGCAACAGCGCCCGCATGATGCGCTCCGCCGCCTTAACGCTGGCGGTGCTGGTCATCCTGTTGGGGCTGCATTTCTGGCAGCAGGATACAAACAGGCGGCTGCTGGCCCCGGCGGTGCTGGTGCCCTTTGCCGCAGGTTTTTTTGTGCCCTGGAGCAATGATATGGGCGGTGCTGCCTATATTTCCATTGCGCTGGGGTATGGGCTATACCTTATCCGGCTGTACCGCACGGCAATCGACAAAATTGTGGTGCAGACGTTGCGCTATATCGTTACCAGCGTGGCGGGGCTTGGCGCTGCGGTGCTGCTCATCAGCTGGGGGCACCCGCTGGCCTGGCTGCGCCAGACCCGCGGCACCAGCGCTTACCAGACCTGGTATTACGGCAATACCCTCAGTGACCGGGTGTGCAGCGTGGCAGACCTGCATTGGCCGGGCGCGGCAGTATTCTGCCTTGCAGCGGCGCTGGCATTTGCCATCGGCATTTTTGCCTGCCGCAGCAAGCGCTCCGCTGTGCTGGCGGCCGGGGGCTTTGCCCTGACGCTGGGCATGGTGCTGTGGAACCTGCTGTACGGCATGGTCAGCGCCTCCAACAATGGGCCCACCGGCGGCGCGGCGGCACTGGCTGCCGTGCTGGTCCCGGCGTGCATCATCAAGGCTGTGCTGCTGGTTTGCCAAAAAGCAAAACTCCCGCAGGTCACAGCGCGCATTGTGCCCGCGGGCTGCGCCGTGCTGGGCGCAGCGGTGCTGGCGGTCGGCATGGCCGGGCAGGTGCAGACCCGCATCGGCGGGCACGAGGGCTATACCTTTGTGCCGGAGCTGGGCGGCTGGATCGGCGACCAGGCCGAAAAGCTGGCAACCGAAAAGGAACGGACTGCGGGTAAGCGGCTGTTCGGTACCTATTCCAGCGCGCTGGAAGCCATGACCGGCCAGCTGCAGCCCACCGGCACGGATTACATCATCCATGCCCTGGGGGACCGGCAGCGCCTGGCGTACCTGCAAACCTTCCAGCAGGGGGAGTTTGACATGGTCGTGACCCCCAGCCCCAAGGTGGCCCCGCCGGAGCGGTGGAGCCGCAACGCCAACTGGTGGTTCTACCGGGAACTGTACCGTTACTGGCAGCCGGTGGCAAACACCTTCCAGTCCGGCGGCATGCACCTTTTCTGGGAGCGCACCGGAACCGATAACAATCTGAACGTGGAAACCACGACCGCCGCCGCCCCGCAGGGGGATGGCACCGTGCTGGTGACCGTAACGGCGGCGGATGCGGATTTTTGCGGTGTGGCGGATGTAACGCTGCACTATGGGCTGATCAGCGCTGACAGCATGGACCACCCGTTTGACCGGCAGTTCCTGCATGTGACCTGCGTGACGGAAAACGAACTCTGCGCCGCTGCAGAACGCGACACCAACCAGGGCGATTTCTACCTGCCCACTGACCGCGACAGTTACGAGGTTCCCATCACGATTTCCAACGGTGTGGGGCAGATTCTGCTGACAGCAAAATCCGGAAGCGGCACCGTGTACCCGCAGGTAAGCGCAGTTGAAGTGAACGCGACGTATCAGGATTGGGAGTACTTCTTTGAGTAACGCGGGGGAGAAGCGCAGTTCCGGCAGCGGTGGCGGAAAGTTGTAAAATCTGCTGCAGCGCCGCGGCAAGACCGCCGTTGGTTGAAACCAGATGGATTTTATGGTATACTAAAATGATTGAAATCTGGCGTACAGAGAGGGGGCAGCAGGATTGCTCAGTGAAAATCAGCGTATCAGGGGTTTGATCAGCAGCGTGATCGATGTTGTGCTGCTGATTGCCGCATACCTGCTGGCCAATTTCCTGCGCTTTAACTGGCTGCCTTTTTTTGAGGAGGGCGGCGCCGGCCCGGCACTGGATATTGCCCGCAGCCCCATGGTTGCCCTGGGGTGGGCGGGTTACGCCGTGGCGATGGTGCTGCTCTACTGGAGCCGCGGGCTGTATAATCCCTCCCGCCTGCGGGGGCTGTGGCAGCGCAGCACCACCATTGCGTTCGGCAATGCGCTGGGCGTGGTGGGCTTTATGGCGCTGCTGTTCGTCTTCCGCCTGCAAAACTTCTCCCGCGGGGTCATGCTGCTGCTGTATGGGTTCAGCACCGGCTTTTTGATCTTCAAGCGGATGGTCAAGCGCTGGTATGACCGCGCCCGCAACCGGAAAGGTGAGGGTCTGCGCCATATCCTGCTGGTGGGCGGCGGCGATATGGCCGCCAAATACCTGCTGGCATTGGAGCATAACCCGTATTACGGCTTCCATGTGGACGGCTACCTGGCGCCTTACGCCAACCCGGACCTGGATGCCCGCTACCTGGGCGGGTATGACAAAATGGAAGTTACCCTGGACGATCCCGGTATTGATGAGGTGGTGGTAGCGCTGGACGCCGCCGAAATGCACATGCTGACCCGCGCTTTCGCCGCCTGCGATAAGCACGGCACCCGCATTACCATGGTGCCGTTTTATAATGATTACCTGCCCGCCCGCCCCACCATTGATGTGCTGGGCGACTGCAAGCTCATCAACATCCGCCAGACGCCGTTTGATAACATCCTGAACGCTTTTATCAAGCGCGCCATGGATGTGGTGGGCAGCCTGGTGCTGATCGTGCTCACCAGCCCCATCATGCTGGGGGTGGCCATCGGCGTTAAGCTGTCCAGCCCTGGGCCGATCATCTTTAAGCAGGAGCGCGTGGGGTTGAACAAACGCCCCTTTATGATGTACAAGTTCCGCTCCATGCGGGTGAACGCCGCCGAAGATTCGGCCTGGAGCACCAACAGTGACCCGCGCAAAACGCGGTTCGGCAGCATTATCCGCAAATTCAGCCTGGATGAACTGCCGCAGTTTTTTAACGTGTTAAAAGGGGATATGAGCCTGGTTGGCCCGCGGCCGGAGATCCCGTTCCATGTAGAGCACTTTAAGGAAGAAATTCCCCGTTACCTGGTGCGCCAGCAGGTGCGCCCCGGCCTGACCGGCTGGGCGCAGATCAACGGCCTGCGCGGCGATACCGACATTGCGGAGCGTATCCGCTATGATATCTGGTATATCGAAAACTGGACCGTTGCGCTGGATATCAAAATTTTGTTCCGCACCGTGTTTGGCGGCAAAATGGTCAACGATGAAAAGATCCAGTAACCAACCAAAGGAGGGCTGAGGATGAAGAACGGCAAGCCGAAGGTAGCCATTGTGCATGACTGGCTGGTGGCATACGCCGGTGCAGACCGCGTGGTGGATTGTATGCACCACGTTTTCCCCGATGCACCCATCTATACCCTCGTCTATGACGAAAACAACATGCCCGCGTGGTTCAAGGGCTATGATATCCGTACCACCTATATCCAAAAGCTGCCCTTTGCCACCAAGCTGTACCGCGCCATGCTGCCGTGGATGCCCCGCGCGTTTGAAGCGCTGGATCTTTCGGAATATGATATGGTCATTTCGTCCTGCTCTTCCTGCAGCAAGGGCGTGATCACCCGGCCGGACGCCGTGCATATCTGCTACTGCCACACGCCCACCCGCTATGTCTGGGATTTTTATTATACCTACCGCAACAATGCCAACGCGCTGGTGCGGGCGGTCATGCCCGGCCAGATGCTCAAGCTGCGCCAGTGGGATAAGTGCGCCGCCGACCGGGTGGATTATTTTATCGCCAACTCGCATTATATTGCTAAGCGCATCAAAAAATATTACCGGCGTGACAGTGATGTGATCTACCCCTGCGTGCACATCAACGAAGAACCTTTTGTGCCCAAAGAGGACTTTTACCTTGTGGTGGGGCGCTTTACCTGGTATAAGCGCATTGACCTGGCCGTTGCGGCCTGCACCAAGCTGAACAAGCCGCTGATCGTGATCGGCGGCGGCGGCGAGGGCGACAAGCTGCGCGCTATGGCTGGCCCGACCGTCCGCTTTTTGGGCGGCGGCCTGAGCGATGAAGAAGTGCGCGGCTATTACCTGCGCGCCAAGGCGTTCCTGTTCCCCGGCGAGGAGGATTTCGGCATTACCCCTGTGGAAGCCCAGAGCGCGGGTACCCCGGTGCTGGCCTTTGGCCGCGGTGGTGCCTGCGAAACGGTGTTGGACGGCAAAACCGGCCTGCTGTTTCACGAGCAGACCCCCGAAAGCCTGGAAGCCTGCATCCAGAAATTTGAGGCCGAAGGTGTGGCCTATTCCCCCCAGCAGATCCGGGAACACAGCCGCAGTTTCAGCGAGCAGCGCTTTGAGGACGAGCTGCGGGATTACTGCACCCGCCGCTATGCGGACTGGCAGCGCGAGCTGGAAGCCTGTTCCCACCACGAAACAGCCAAGGAGGCCGAAGAGTGAACCCCATCGTGATTAATGGCACGGTTCTGTGTGACCCTATCACGGGCATCCCGCGCTTTGTGTATGAAGTTGTGACCCGGCTGGACCCCCTGCTGGAGGGCACCGGCCTGGATGTGCGGCTGTGCTACCGGGACGATGGCCGCCCGCTGCACCTGCCCAAACTGAAAAACATCAAAATCGTGCCGCTCAAGGCCATTAAGTATAGTTACAATCTGGTGGTGCTGCCGCGCTACCTGCGCAAACACCACGCCTTTTATGTCGGCCTTGCCAGTGATATGCTGATGACCCGCCGCAGCGTGGTGGTGCTGCACGATATCCGCCCGTTGGTGATGAAAACCGACCGCGCGTTTTTCCGGTTCAAGTTCTGGTTCCACTGCCTTTCCACCAAATGGTTTGCCCAGCGGGTGTTTACCGTCAGCGATAACCAGCGCCACCTCATCAGCGAGCGGCTTGGTATCCCGTTGGATAAGATCGGAGTAACTTATAACGGCTGGGAACACCTGCAGAACGTCCAGCCGGACATGACGGTGTTTGACAGCATGCCAGGCGTGAAGAAAAAAGAATACTATTACGCGCTGGGCAGCCTGGCCGGGCACAAAAACTTCAAGTGGGTGCGCGAAGTTGCCGCCCGCAACCCGGATAAAACCTTTGTTGTGGCCGGAGGCAAAGACCTTGTGGCTTTTGGCAGCGCCGAAGCGGACGCCGCCAAAAACACCAGCAACATTTTTTACCCCGGTTATGTGACGGACGGCCAGAATAAAGCGCTGATGCAGAACTGCAAAGGCTTTTTGCACCCGGCGGTTTTTGAGGGATTCGGTATTCCACCGCTGGAAGCGCTCAGCCTGGGGGCACCCATTGCCCTGGCACGCGCCAGCTGCCTGCCGGAGCTGTATGGCGATACCGCCCGCTACTTTGACCCGCACGACTATGACGTTGACCTGGACGCCCTGTTTGCCCAGCCGGTGGCCCCGCCCGATAAAGTGCTGGCCAAATACAGCTGGGAGAAAACTGCCCGCTTCTGGCTGGACGAGATCAAAAAGTGCGCGGAAGCGTGAGAATGGCTGGGGCAGCCGGGGGAGCAGAGCCTCCCGATGGTTCGGTGGGGGGCACCCCGCCCTACAGGAAATGTGCTGATTTATTGCACGAACGCCGATATGCGCTACTCCTCCGTAGGGGCGCACATTGTGCGCCCGCTGCATGTCCCAAAACCGCGCGTCTGAAAAACAAAAATCTACCCGCAAAAGGGAAGTGAATATCTTGGATAAAATAGCAGTCCTGATCCCCTGTTACAACGAATCCCAGACGGTGCAAAAGGTTGTGACGGATTTCCGCCGCGTTCTGCCGGAAGCCACGATCTATGTGTACGATAATAACTCCACCGATGGTACTGCGGACCTGGCCCGCGCAGCCGGTGCCGTGGTGCGCCACGAATACCAGCAGGGCAAAGGCAACGTCATCCGCCGCATGTTCCGCGAAATTGACGCCGAAGCCTATATCATGGTGGATGGCGACGATACCTACCCGGCGGAAGCTGCCCCGGAAATGGTCAAGGCCGTCACCGAGCACCAGGCGGATATGGTGGTGGGGGACCGGCTTTCCTCCACCTATTACACCCAGAACAAGCGCCCGTTCCACAACTTTGGCAACGATCTGGTTCGGTTTTTCACCAACAACCTTTTCGGCGGCCAGATCAAGGATATCATGACGGGCTACCGTGCGTTCAGCTACCAGTTTGTCAAAACCTATCCGGTGCTGAGCCACGGCTTTGAAATTGAGACCGAAATGACCATCCACGCCCTGCACCGCAATATGCAGGTGGAAAATGTGATTATTGACTACCGTGACCGCCCCGCGGGCAGCGAAAGTAAGCTGAATACCTATTCGGACGGCTTCCGCGTGCTGCGCACCATTGCACGGTTGTATAAAAATTACCGCCCGTTCGGCTTTTTCAGCATCCTGGCTGCGGTGCTGGGCATCGTCAGCCTGTGCTTCCTGGCCCCCGTTCTGGGCGAATATTTTGCCACCGGCCTTGTGCCGCGCTTCCCCACGCTGATTGTGTGTGCCTGCGTACTGGTGGCGGCGCTTTTGCTGTTTATTTCCGGCGTGATCCTTTCCAGCCAGCTGACAAAGGATGACCGCGATTTTGAATTCCACCTGCAGCAAGTGCAGCAGTGGAAAAACCGTTCCGCTGATTCGTTCAGCCATTCTGCCAAATAACAAGGAGGTTCCCCATGAAACAGTATGATTACCTGATCGTCGGCGCTGGTCTGTTTGGCGCAGTGTTTGCACAGCAGGCCACCAAGGCAGGAAAAAGCTGCCTGGTGATCGATAAGCGCGACCACATTGCCGGCAATATCTACACCGAAAATGTGGAGGGCATCAATGTCCACCGTTATGGCGCGCATATCTTCCATACCAATAACAAAGAGGTGTGGGACTATGTGAACCAGTTCGCTGTGTTCAACCGCTATACCAACTCCCCGGTGGCAAACTATAAGGGCGAACTGTATAACCTGCCGTTCAACATGAACACCTTCAACAAGATGTGGGGCGTTGTGACCCCCGCCGAGGCCGAGGCAAAGATCGAGGAGCAGCGCGCTGCCCACTTTACCGCCGAGCCCAAAAACCTGGAAGAGCAGGCCATCAACCTGGTCGGCACCGATATTTACGAAAAGCTGGTCAAGCACTATACCGAAAAGCAGTGGGGCCGCCCCTGCACCGAGCTGCCGGCTTTCATCATCAAGCGCCTGCCGGTGCGCCTGATTTTTGATAACAACTACTTCAATGCACTGTATCAAGGCATTCCCAACGGCGGTTATACCCAGATGGTGGCCAACATGCTGCAGGGTGTGGAAGTGCGCCTGGGCGTGAACTACCTGGCTAACAAGGCCGAACTGGATGCCCTGGCTGACCGTGTGATCTACACCGGCCCCATTGACGCTTACTTTGATTACTCCCTGGGCACCTTGCAGTACCGCAGCGTCCGCTTTGAAACCGAAACGCTGGACTGCCCCAACTACCAGGGCAACGCTGTTATCAACTATACCGATGCCGAGACTCCGTACACCCGCATCATCGAGCACAAGCACTTTGAGTTCGGCTCCACCGAACCGGGCACCAAGACGGTCATCAGCCGCGAATACTCCGCCGAGTGGAAGCCGGGCGACGAGCCGTACTACCCGGTCAACGATGACAAGAACAGCGCCCTGTACGCCAAGTACAAGGCACTGGCCGATGCCGAGCCGCACGTTGTGTTCGGCGGCCGCCTGGGCGAGTATAAGTACTATGATATGGACAAGGTAATTGAAAGCGCGCTGGCCTGCGTTGCTGTGCAGATGGATAAGATCAACCAGTACAAAGCATAAGCCAAGCGTAAACCGGGATTTATGGCAATACCGCAAGATTCCAAGCGCCGCTGCGGCCGGGAATGATGCGGTGCCGCCTGAGATAAAGGACAAAGCAATGACGGAATTGAGTGTTTCCATCCTGTCTGCCAATCTGGCCAACCTTGCCGCCGAAACTGCCGATTCCATGGTGTGCGGTGCAGACATGGTGCATTTTGATGTGATGGACGGCCACTTTGTACCCAACATCACCTATGGCGCGCCGGTGCTGAAATGCCTGAAAAAGGCTGTGCCGGAAGTATTTTATGATGTTCACCTGATGATCTCGGACCCTGCACGCTACGCACAGGATTTTGCGGCGGCAGGGGCAAACCTGATCAATTTCCACATTGAAGCTGTGCCCAACCATGTGGGGCAGACCATTGCCGCTGTGCGGGAGACCGGGTGCCTGGTGGGCCTGACCATCAGCCCGTCCACCCCGCCGCAGGCCGTGTTCCCCTACCTGGACGAACTGGATCTGGTGCTGGTCATGGGGGTGGAGCCCGGATTTGGCGGGCAGAAGTTCATCCCCACCACCGTCAGCCGTGTGGCAGCCATCAAGGCAGAGTGCGACCGGCGCGGTGTTTCCCCCCGCATTGAGGTGGACGGCGGCATTAACACCGAAACCGCCCCCCTGTGCGCCCAGGCCGGGGCCAGTGTTCTGGTCATGGGCAGCGCGTTCTTTAAGGCGCAGGACCGTGCCGCGCTGGCCAAACAGATCCGGGCGCTGTAACCCCCAAAGGAGTATCCATGCCAAAACGTCATGATAAGATCACCAAAAGTGCAAACTATGATTATTATTGGGACATTTTGTTTTGCACTGTCCCACTTTTGGCGGTCAGTTGTTTTTATTATGGGGCGCGCCCGCTGCTGATGATGGCGGCCGGGCTGCTGACTGCGTATGTGGCGGACTGTGTTGTTACCCCGCTGCACGCGGCGGGCTACCGCGCACATGAGCCTTCCAGCGAAGCCTTTGCTGCGCTGATCGTGCTGATGATGCCGGCTTCGGCCCCGTATTATATGGTGGTCACGGCAACGATCATTGCCGTGCTTGTCAAGGAAGCGTTCGGCGGCGAAGGGCACTATCCCTTCCACCCGGCGGCGGTAGGTTTGGTAGCAGCAACGCTGGCATGGCCGCGGGTCATGTCGTCCTACCCGGCACCGGGCACGGTGCTGGCGCTTTCTAGCAGCACCAGAGCGGTGCTGACCCAGGGCAGCAACACCACCCTGTCTGCCGGCGGCCTGCCGTCTGACAGTACCATCAACCTGTTGACCGGCAATGTGGCCGGTCCGCTGGGGTGCTGCGCCATTCTGGTTATTGCTGCCTGCGGGCTGTACCTGCTGGTGCGCGGCCACATGCAGCTTTCTACCTTTGTGCCGTACCTTGCGGTATGCGTGCTGGTGCCCTGGCTGCTGCCCAACCTGAACGAACTTCCGACCCTGAGCGCCCCGTGGGAATATGTGCGTCAGCGCATCTACCTGGAAAAGTATATCCTGCTTTCCGGCAGCATGCTGTTTGGCGGTGTGTTCCTGGCGTGTGAGCCGGTGGTGCAGCCCAACCGCTGGAGCAGCCGTTTGATTTACGGCCTGTTCCTGGGCGCAATGGCAACGGCGTTCCGTTATTACAGCGTATACGAAACCGGCGTATGCTTTGCCGTTGTATTGGCCGGTGCTTTCCCCGAATGGCTGGACCGCCTGGCCCAGCGCGCAGAAAGGATCAGATTCATGCGGAAGGAGGAAAAGCGCCTTGCCCAACACAGAGAACCGTAAGGACCGCAATAAAAAGCCGACCCTGCAGGAACATTCCCAAACCGTTATCATCCCCCAGTTGACCCCCGAAATGCTGGAACAGGCGCGCCGCGCCGCAGAACAGGGCAAAACCGCCGAGCAGATCGAGCAGGAAGCCCTGGCCGCCGCCCAGGCGGAACAGAAAGCGGTGGAAAGCAAGCAGGAAGCACCTGCTGCCGAAAAGCCCAAACCGCCCCAGCCCGCCAATAAGCCCAAGACCCGCAAAGAGGCCGAGGAAGAGCTGGCCCAGAATATCCACGATGACCACCTGTGGCTGAACAACCCCGTTATGGTGCGCGGCCTGGGGCTGGCCCCCATTGTGGCGGCTGCCGTAAGCGGCCAGAACGCATGGATGCTGTGCGCTGCCACCATCCTGCTTGTAACGGCAACCCGTATGCTGGCTGTGGCCATCTGCCACCTGACTGGCAACCGCTTCCGCGGCGTGGTGTACTCTTACGCCGCCGCCATTGTGTATATTCCGGCTTATATCATTCTGTACAACCTGTTTGGGGCGGATCTTTCGCTGCTGGGCATCTATCTGCCCATGCTGGTGGTGGAGCCTGCCGTGATCAAGCGTATGGAATCCAACGACCTGGAAACGGTGGGCGAAGCGTTCCGCCGCGGCATCAACAATACCATCGGTATCTGCATTTCGGTGCTGCTGGTGGGCGTTGTGCGTGAACTGCTGGCGGAAGGCACTGTGTTCGGCAACGTGGTGTTCCCCGTGGCACCGCTGCCGCTGGCCGACCAGCCGGGAACCGGGTTTATCATCATTGGCCTGATTGCCGCCGTGTGGACCGCCATCGGCGGTGCCTATGTGCATTATAAGATCGAGGAGGTGCGTCATCTGTATGGCAATAAACGCAAGCGCTGAGCTTTCCGTTTTGCAGGCTGTGGCGCAGTTCCTGACTTACGCCGTCATGGCTGTGTTTGCGGAGAACGCAGTGTTTTTCCGCGCGCTGGGCGTTTCCCGCCTGAACAAGCTGGTCAACGACCCTAAAATCAGCACATGGCAGTACTGCATCCCCATCATTCTGGTGCAGACGATCAGCGCCCCCATGGGTTGGGCGGCGCAGAGCTTGACGCTGCCCGCTTTGGCAAGGGTGCTGCCCAGCTGGCTGCCGGTCAACGCCCTGCGCCCGCTGGTGTTTTTGAACTGCTCGCTGATCGCTATGGGCATTGTGTGGGTGCTGCTGGGCGTTTTCCCCAAAAGCCGCGATGCCTGCCGCGAGCAGCTGCCCGCCGCAACCTTCAACTGCTGTGTGCTGGGCACCCTGCTGGTTGCGGCCAGCCAGAACTATAACCTGCTGCAGTCCATCGGCTTCGGCTTTGGCAGCGGCGTGGGCTACCTGGTCGCCGTGCTGGTGGTGGACGAAGGCCGCCGCCGGCTGCGCAGCAAAGATATCCCGCATATATTCCGCGGCCTGCCCAGTGCGCTGATCTATATCGGCATTCTCTCGCTGGCAATTTACGGGCTGGTTGGCACCGTGGATTGAGCCGCGCCCGGACGTAAAAGAATGGCATCCGTGAAAGAGGAGTGATTACCATGCAGAATTGTTTTGTCCCTGCTGATATCCTGCTGCCCGGTGCAGCAACCCCGCTGGACCCGTGGGCCTGCATTGCGGTGGATCAGTTTACCTCCCAGCCGGAATACTGGCAGAAAGCGGAGGAACTGGCAAAGGGCAAACCCAGCACCCTGCACATTGTTCTGCCGGAAGCTTACCTTGGCACCCCGCAGGAGGAACCGCGCCTTGCGGCCATCCGTGCGGCCATGCAGGATTACCGCGATAACCTGTTGACCCGCTGTGTACATGGCTATGTGTATGTGGAGCGCACCCAGATGGACGGCACCATCCGCCAGGGGCTGGTGGGTGCTGTGGACCTGGAACAGTACAGCTTTGAAAAAGGCAGCAAGCCCGCCATCCGCCCCAGCGAGAGCACGGTGGTGGCGCGCATCCCGCCCCGGCTCAAGATCCGCCGCGGGGCCCAGCTGGAAACCCCGCATGTGATGATGCTGGCCGACGATGAAGCCTGCACCCTGATCGAACCCATTGCCGCCCATAAGGCGGAGCTGCCGCTGCTGTATGACGGCGAACTGATGCTGAACGGAGGCCATCTGGCCGGTTGGGCCGTGGAGGACCCCGCGCTGGTGGAGCAGATCAACACCGCGCTGGCAAACCTTGGCGATGCCGCTGCCTTTGCCGCCCGCTGGCCCGCCGCGGCTGGCCAGCCCCCCATGACGCTGGCTGTGGGCGATGGCAACCACTCCCTTGCCACAGCAAAAGCCTATTGGGAAGAACTGAAACCCACCCTGCCGCCGGAACAGCAGCAGACCCACCCGGCGCGCTGGTGCCTGGCAGAAGTGTGCAACGTGCATTCCCCGGCGATTGAGATCGAGCCCATCCACCGCGTGCTGTTTGGCGTGGACGCCAACACGGTTGCCGCTGCCTTTGGCAGCTGGCTGGAACAGCACGGTGCAGCCCCCCAGGGCGGCGACCAGCATATCGTGCTGGCCGGTGCTGGTGCAGAGATCACCTTTGACGCTGCTAACGCCCCGGACCCGCTGGCTGTGGGCACCACGGAACATTTTATCGGGGATTACCTGGCCCAGAACCCCGGCGTGACGGTGGATTACATCCACGGTGCCGCGGCTGCCCGCGCCATGGCCGCAGACCCCGCCAAACCGGCCACAGCCCTGCTGATGCCGGACTTTGCCAAAGCAGACCTGTTCAAAGGCGTTGTGCTGGGCGGCGTGCTGCCGCGCAAGACTTTCAGCATGGGCCATGCCGAGGAAAAACGTTACTATAATGAATGCCGCAGTCTGACCATGCCGGACTGACGATACAGGGAGCCAATTATGCCGAACAACGAAAAAAACGCTGAGCCCGCCGTGCGCGATGCTCAGTCCACAGCAGCGCGCCGCCGTCGCCGCCGCCACACCCCCCATGGGGATGCTCCGGCCCAGAACCCCGCCCCGCGGGCCCCGCAGCCCAAAACTGCACCCCGCCCCGGCCAGCCCCGGCAGGCAGCCCCGAACAACCGCAGCAACGCGGCAAAACCCGCTGCCCCCAAACCGGCCCAGCGCCCTGCACGCCCCAATAACGCCAATCAGGCCCGCCCTGTGGCTCCGCAGCCGAACGGCCAGCCCCCGCGCGGCCAGCAAAGGCCCCAGCCCGCTCCCCAGCCGCCGCGCCGCCGCCCGCCGCAGGAACCTGCCGCGCAGCCCCCGCAGCGCAATGCTGCCCGCCGTGCCCCCGCAGCCCCTGCACCGGAACCGCCGCGCCCGCCGCGGCGCGCCCCGCAGCCAGCCCCCCGCGGCCGGGTGAACCGTGAACCGCGGGAGGAAGATCCGGGCCTGGAGCTGATTTCCCGCCGCCCGCCCAAACAGAAGTTTGCCAACTTTGAAGAGTATATGGCCGCCCATGGCGGAGCTACCGCCCCCATTGCGGGCGAAGGCCCGCTGCCGGAGCTGGTGCCGGAGTTCCGCTCGCTGTCCGTTCCGGCGGAAAATCTGGTTCCGGCGGAGGATGACGAATGACCCCGCAGGCGGCAGCGGCCCTGCGCTGCCCGGTGTGCGGCGGTGCATTGATGCCGCTGGGAACCTCGCTGCGCTGCCCCCAGGGCCACAGCTATGATATGGCCAAGGAAGGGTATGTCAACCTGCTGGCCATCCAAAAGCGCCACGCGGCGGACCCCGGTGACGGCAAAGCCATGGTGCGCGCCCGCCGTGCCTTTTTGCAGGCGGGGTATTATGCCCCGTTCCAGAAAGCGCTGGCCGAGCTCTGCCTGGAATACGCCCCCGAATGCGGCGAGACCCACCTGCTGGACGCCGGCTGCGGCGAAGGCAGCTATGACCGCGTGGTGTACGATGCCTTTGCTGCCCAGGGCCGCCCCTGCGTGCTGGCCGGGTTCGACCTTTCCAAAGATGCCATCCGCCTTGCGGCAAAGCTGCTTCCGGAAGCTGCTTTTGCGGTGGGTGGCAGCTTCAGCGCCCCGGTGCGGGATGGCTGGGCGGATGTTCTGCTGAACATCTTTTCGCCCTTTGCCGGGCAGGAGTTCTGCCGGGTGCTGCGCAGCGGCGGTGTGCTGCTGTACGCGGTGCCCACGGCGCGGCATTTGTACGGGCTGAAAGAAGTTCTGTACGATGAACCGTATGAAAACGCAGAACAGCAGACGGAATATCCCGGATTTACCCTGATCGGGGAGCGCACCGTGACGGATACCATCACGGTGGAAGGCGACCAGATCCGCAACCTGTTCGCCATGACCCCTTATTTCTGGAAAACCCCGCACGCCGGGGCACTCCGCCTTGCGGCAAAGCAGAGCCTGACGACCGAAATCGGCTTTCGCTTCCTTGCTTACCGCCGGATATAACGGGATAAAAAGTAAAAACAACAGGCACAGCCTTACGCGCCGCAATGCGGCAAAAGGCTGTGCCTGTTATTTTATGCGTGGTTACAGGTCGTCCTGGTCCTGGGTGGGCATTTCATCCGCCTGGTCGGGAACGCCGGTCCAGCTGCCAAGCGGATCGTTGTGGCTGGCAAGGTCTTCGTCGTCAATGGCCTGCCGGTCCTGGTGGGCATCGGCAGGGGTATAAGGTTCCTGGGCACTGCGCAGCACCGGGTTGACGATGCCGGGTTCTGGCAAAAAGTCGCTGTCCTGCGTCAGGTCGGTCCAAAGTTCGGGGTCTTCACTTTCCGCGCCGCGCGGGCCGTAAGGGCGATGAAGCATGGTCAAACACTCCTTTGTTTTGCGTTGGGTTTAAGCTGCGTTCCCGCGGCCTAAACTGTAATTACAGTATGCGGCAAAGGAGTGTGTTTTATGCGGGTACGGTTATTTTTCAGCGCGCTGGCGCTTACCCTGCTGCTGTTGCTGCCCATGGTTGGGCTGGTGGAGTATTTTGCCATGCAGCGCCAGATGCAGGAGCGCGTGCGCCGCGCCAATGCGGCGGGCACGGCAGTGCAGGTGGACCCGGCATCCCGTTACACGGGCAGCCTGCTGCTGGCGGTGCAAAAAGAGGAACCCGAATTTATCCTGCTGCAGATGGATGCCCCTGCCGCCACGCTGACCCTGTGCGGTCTGCCCGGTAGCATGCAGCTTGCCGCCCCCAGCGGCACCACAACGCTGGCAGCGGCTTATCTGGCGGCGGGCCCGGCGCGGGCGGCCCAGCTGCTGGGGGATACCCTGGGCACCACCCCGCAGCATTACCTCGCCGCAACGCCGGGGTGTTATGCAGCCTTTTGGGAACAGGGCACCACCGTGCGGCTGGATATGGCGGCTTTGCAGGAGGATGCAGCCCCCGGCCAAAGCTTTGTGGCAGAAATTGAAGCGGCCACCGCCGAAACCGCCCTGCACGATCTGGGGGCCGGGCAGACCGATGCCGGGAAAGCCCGGCTGCGGGCGGCTTATGCCGCGGCCCTGCTGCGCCAGACCCCTCAGCAGCTTGCCGCCTTGCCGGGCTGTGCGCGGCAGGCCAGTGCCCGCATTTTAACGGATTTGCAGGCGCAGGACTGGAACACACTGGAAAGTGTATTCAACTATTTCAGCACCACCCCCGCGCTGACGGTGGAAACCGCCCTGCCCAGCTTCGCCAGCCGCCCCGGCGGGGAGCTGGCCCTGACGGAAAAGGGAAAGCAGACGGTGCGGGAGATGCTGGGGGCAGGGGAGTGATGCCAGGATGCGCAGTAGGGCGGGGTCACCTGACCCCGCCGTGGGCTTTGTCTGGTTTCTGTGCTAAAAATTTGTAATATACCTTGACACGCAGTAGGGAGCGGCGTCCCCGACGCCCCAGATGGGCATAAATTGCGGTAGTTAGTTTGCCGGATAATATTATGCCTTTAGATATACCGTGCGGTAGGGCGGCCATCTCCGGCCTAAGAGCCGCCTGCGGCGGTTGCAGGGGTGCGAGCCAGAAGTCACATTTGAGTTTACGAAAATGTGATGGCGAGCAATGCAAACCCCAGTGGGGTTTGCAACTGCACGAGCGGGTTTGCTTTGCAAACTGACGGGCATTGCCCGTCAAGCGGGCCTCCGAAACGCGCCTGCGGGCGCAGAGCCCTCTGGCCGCCGAATATGCCTACAGGAAATTTGGCCCTGCGCGGGGAACCACCCCTCAGTCACCTGCGGTGACAGCTCCCCTCAAAGGGGAGCCAAAGCATATAGCAGAATTTACGGTAAAATTTGTTATGGTATCTGCCGCAAGGTTCCGGAACGGTCAAGACCGTTCCCTACAGAGCAGTTTATATTGCGTTGAGAACATTAAACTAACCTGTAGGGCGGGATGCCCTCATCCCGCCGCAACCTTGTCTTATTGCATATTATAAAATCTGTGACAAACCGAGCCACATTTGTAGACGATGCTTGCATCGTCCCGCATGACGGGCCTTGCTCAACATTTTACCCCTGAATCCACTCCGCGGGCATTACCCTCGCCACGCCCGGCTCAAGGCGGCTGCGGCGGCGGGGATATCTTCCGCCTGCAGGCCGGAATAACCCGCCACCACGGTATCGGGGCGGCAATGGGCGGCGTCCTGAATGTAATATTCGCTCAGGCCTTTCAGCCGCACGCCCTGGCTGGCTGCGGCCTGTACCATGGCCTGTTCGCCGCCCGCGCCCGGTAACGTGAGCAGAAAATGCAGGCCGGAGTGCGCCCCCGCCAGCGTCAGATCCGGGTCCAGCCCGGCGTGCAGGGCGGCGGCAAAGGCTTCCATCCGGCGCTTGTAGGTCAGGCGCATCCGGGCAATGTGGCGGGCAAAATACCCGTTGGCCATGAACTCGCACAGCGTTTGCTGCTCATACCGGCTGACGGTGTTGGCGTACATGGCAAAATCGCTCTGGTAGCGCTCCAGCAGCCCCTGCGGCAGCACCATGCAGGCAATGCGCATGCCGGGGGCAAGACTTTTGGAAAAGGTCGTCAGATACACCACCGGCCCGTTGGCGCCGGACATGCCCTGCAAACTGGGCAGCGGACGGGTGGCAAAGCGGAACTCTGAGTCATAGTCATCTTCCAGAATAAAGCGCCCCGGCTTGGCGGCGGCCCAGGCCAGCAGCTGCGCGCGCCGCGGGGCCGGCATGGTAACGCCGGTGGGGAAGTGATGGCTGGGGGTAACATAGCACAGGTTGGCCCCGCTCTGTTCCAGCGCGCGGATGGGCAGGCCGCTTTCGTCAATTTCCACTGGTACGCAGGGGATGCCGTTATTTTCCAGCACGGCGCGGGTGCGGCTGTAGCCGGGGTTTTCCACCGCGGCGGTGCTGCCCGCAAACAGGTGGGCCAGGCAGCCCAGCAGGTACTCCACCCCGGCCCCAACCACGACCTGCTCCGCTGTGCAGTCCACGCCGCGGTACTCGCCGAGGTAAGCGGCGATCTGGGCGCGCAGGTTTTCATCCCCCTGCATATCGCCCCGCTGCAGCAGCTCCGGCCGCTGGTACATCAGTTCCTTTTGGATGCGCCCCCAGCTACGGGCAGGGAAGAGGGAAGTATCGACACTTCCGGTTGACAAATCGTATAAAATGTTGCTTTGATTGCTGACTGTATTTTTTAGCGCGGCTTTTGGCGCGGGGGCAGCGCTGTGCTGCGGGCGGGTGTGCAGCATGCCGCCGGTTTCCTGAACAAAAAAGCCGCTGCGGGGCCGGGTGACAGCCAACCCTTCCGCCGCCAGCATCTGGTAGGCAGTATCCACCGTGTTGGTGCTGATGCCAAGCTGGGCCGCCATGGTGCGCCGCCCCGGCAAAGCTTTGCCAGGCTGCAAAGCGCCGGAACGAATATCCTGCGCAAGTGCGTTATAAAGCTGCTCATACAGCGGCATTTTTTCTTCGGGATGCAGTTCGATCATAGCGGTTCCCCTCACGTTTTGTAATCTGGCACCATAAAAAATAAATATACTGGCCATTTATATCATGCCAGATAAGATTATAATAGAGCATATCCCAAGCGGCTTCCTTTGTCAAGTAAATAGACTACAAAGGAACAGGGAAAATAGTAAAATGAGGGGAAGTATTATCAATGTCTACTGCTGTTATGTGGCTCCTGCTGTTCGTTGTTGTGGCGCTCGGTATCCTGATTGCTGCGCTCAGCAAAACCAAATTCACCACCAAAAAGATTGCAACCATCGGTGTCATGGCTGCGCTCAGCTTTGTTGCGTATGAGTTTTTCCGCATTCCCAACGTGCTGGGCACCGGTTCTTCTTTCCACCTGGGCAACACCTTTACCGCGCTGACCGCCCTGATGCTGGACGGTGTTTCCGGCGGCCTAGCCGGTGCTATCGGCCTTGCTTTGGCGGATATTGTGGCGGGTGATCCGGGCTATGCCATCACCACCTTTATCCTCAAGTTCATCATTGGTATTGTCTGCGGCGTGTTTGCCCACAAGGTGTTCAAGCTGCAGAACCTCAGCACAGCGGACGGCGTTAAGTATTACGCTGCCGTCATCGGTTCCGCATTCAGCGGCCTGCTGGTCAATGTGTTCACTGACCCGTTCCTGGGCTACTTCCGCAACCGCTATATCTTTGGTCAGGAGGCTGACCTGGCTTCCACCGTGGCCAAGATCACCAGCGGCGTTACCCTGATCAACTCTCTGCTGTCCACCGTGTGCGCCGTGGTGCTGTTCCTGGCGCTGGTGCCCGCCCTGCGCAAAGCCAACCTGCTGCCCGCAGCCGATAAGGCAGAATAAGCGCAGCCATGCAAAATAAGCGATAAAGTATATTACCTAAATGGCACCTGCCGCAAATGGCAGGTGCCATTTTTGTGCAAAATATGAAAAAAACGGAAACCACTGGTGCTGAAGCGCAAAATGGTGTAAAATAGAACCTATGTATTGAGGTCAGAAAAACACAAGGGCGTTACACCCCTGATAGATACCAGGCAACCCTGCCAGGAACGGAAAGGAAACATCATGGCAAAACAAACGACCCGTGCCGGGATGGATGTAAAAGAAAAAATGTATCTGGTGTTGGTGCTGTGCTTTGCAGCGGTGCTCATCACCGTGGGGGCAGCGTTCTTTATTGTGCGCGGCTTTGGCAGCACCACACAGCAGAATGATAACACAGCGGACCCCGCCGCCACCCAGGAACCCCTTGTGGCGGACAGCAGCTATGATAAAAACGAGAATGTGATCGACGCCAACCAGTACAGCTCCACCATTCTGGAAGAAAGCGCCGATGCAGGCCAGAGCTATGTGGATGAAACGCTGTTCCTTGGCGATTCTAACACCGCCCGCATGTACCGCATTTTCAATTATTGCAGCTATGCAAACGCTATCGGTTCGGTCGGCATGTCCGGCAAATCCCTGGCAACGTATGCCTGCGTACAGTTCCAGGGCTACAGCGGCTACAAGACGATGCCGGAAGCGGTTGCCCTGATGCAGCCCCGCCGCGTGATCCTGACCTTTGGCACCAACGATTTAAGCCCCAGCTACAGTGCTTCCAGCTTTGCCAGCGATTACGCCAAGGGCATCAAGGCTGTGCAGGATGCTTACCCCAGCGTGGATATCATCGTGAACGCCATTCCGCCGCTGGGCCAGCAGCATTCCAACCAGAACCTGACCCAGACCCAGGTGGATGAATACAACAAAGCCCTGGTGCAGATGTGCCAGGATAACGGCTGGAAGTTCCTGAACAGCGCCGAGGTGCTGAAGGACAGCTCCACCGGCTATGCCAAAAGCGGCTATGTGCTGAGCAGTGACGGTATCCACCTGACCGAGCAGGCCATGGATGCGCTGTTTACCTACATCCGCACCCACAGCTACATTACCGAGGATACCCGCCCGGCCCTGACCGCCGTGCCCACCCATACGGGGGATAAGGATGTTTCGGTCGTGAGCAACATTGTGTCCAGCACCACCACCGCTACCACAGCGCCCGAAACCACCGAAGCCCCCGATGAAGATACCAGCGACAGCAGTTCTTCCGATGGTCCCGATTGGGCGGACGGCACCAGCGGCAGCTATGCCACCGCGACCCCGGAACCGGAATACACCTATTGGAGAGAGATCATCGCCCCCACCTGCACGGAGCAGGGCTACACCTACTACCACTGCAACGAGGATTCCAGCAAGGATTATAAGAGCGAGTATGTGAACGCCCTGGGGCATGACTTCCAGAACGGCTACTGCACCCGCTGCGGCGCACAGGACCCTAATGCGGCAACGCCGGAACCGACCCAGGAACCCACCGCAACGGAAACTCCGGCCACCGATGTGCCCGCAGATTCCGGCACCAGCGGATCGGAAGATACCCCCAACTGGGCAGCCGATAACAGCGAAAGCACCCCCGAAGCATAATGCAGGGAAAACAAAAGAACCGGAAATAATAAGAGCGCCCGTACCTGTAATGATAGCAGGTACGGGCGCTTTCGTTTTATGATTGCCTTAATGGGAAAGATATTCGCTGCTGAGCTTTTCCAGCGTGGCGTTGTCAATATACTGGTTGATGACCTGGTTCAGCCCCTCCCAAAAGCCCAGGGTCTCGCACTGGGCGCGGTGGGGGCAGCATTCGGCGGAAGTGGCAAGGCAGGGAACCGGGACGATCTCGCCCTCCACCGCGCGCAGGATATCGCCCGCGGTGATCTGGGCGGCGGGGCGGCTGAGCCGGTAACCGCCCTGGCTGCCGCGGCCGCTTTCTACAAGGCCGGCTTTGCTTAACGGGGCAACGATCTGCTCCAGATATTTTACGCTGATGCCCTGATTATCGCTGACTGCCTTAAGGGGCAGATACTCCCCCGGTGTGGCGCTGGCCAGCTCCACCATCAAAAGCAGTGCATAGCGGTCCTTGGTTGAAAACTTCACGGTGTTAATGCCTCCTGATGTCTGATGCCTTTATCATAGCAGATTTTTGCCCGTGCGGCAAGCCTTTGGCGCTGCCGGGCGGGGTGGGCAGCGGCGATTTTTTGACATATTGCAGGTTTTGCACCCTATAAACCTGCTAAACTTATAGGAAAATGCTGAAATGCACAAATATGCTTGACAACCGCGCCAAATGGGGCTATACTTGCGCCATAGCAAAAAACAAATGCGCCGCACCACAAAGGTGTTGGTTCAGCAGGGAAAGGAAGTGCTGTCAGAATGAAAACCGCAGAACGCCGTGATGGTATGATGATGTGTATGTGCAGTTTGCTCCGGCAGCCTGTACCTGTTTTCCCTGCGCGCATTTAACAGCAGGGGTGCAGCGGCGGCGTGCCGGGAACGGTACGCCGCCGCTTTTGCTTTATATAAATATTTTATCCCCGCGTTTATCTGGATAGAAAGGGTGGGTTACCAATGAAATACAGTCCCCGCTGTAAGCAGCCCGGTGTGCGAATGTGTTGCGCTGTTTGAGGGAACACCACAACATAACAAAAAATAAACACAAACCGGAAAAATAACCGTAACAAAAAGGAGATAACTACCATGAAAAAGCTGATTTCTACTGTTCTGGCCGCAGCCCTTACGCTCAGCCTGGCCGCTTGCGGTTCTACTGCCGCTTCTTCCTCCGAGGCCGCTTCCACCAGCGAAGCCGCCAGCACCGCTTCCAGCGAAGCCGCCAGCACCGCTTCCACCGAAGCCGCATCCGATGCCGATTCCGCCGCCGATGCCGTTGACTTTACCGGCGATGGCTATGATGCTTCTATCGACTATGCTTCCCTGGCTGGCACCACCATCAAGGTGGCTGCTTCCCCGGTGCCGCACGCCGAGATCCTGAAAGTGGCCGGTGATATCCTGGCAAAAGCGGATATCACCCTGGATGTGATCGAATATACCGACTATGTGCAGCCTAACCTGGTGACCGAATCCGGCGAAGTGGATGCCAACTACTTCCAGCATGGCCCCTACCTGGACGACTTTAACGAGAAGAACGGCACCCATCTGGTAAGCGTTGCCGCCATCCATTACGAGCCGTTCGGCCTGTATCCGGGCAAGACCAAGAGCCTGGACGAGCTGGCTGACGGCGCTAAGATCGCAGTGCCCAATGATGCCACCAACGAAGCCCGCGCCCTGCAGCTGCTGGCTGCCCAGGGCATCATTACCCTGAAAGAGGACGCCGGCCTGGCCGCCACCAAGAACGATGTTGTGGACAACCCCCACAACATTGAGCTGGTAGAGATGGAAGCTGCCCAGCTGCCCCGCACCCTGTCTGATGTTGACTTTGCTGTTATCAACGGCAACTATGCTGCCGAGGCTGGCTTCTCCGCCAGCACGGACGCCCTGGCCGTTGAGGATGCAACCTCTGAAGCTGCCCAGACCTATGCCAACCTGCTGGTTGTAGAGGAAGGCAATGAGGAAGAGCCTGCCATCAAGGCCCTGGTTGCTGCCCTGACCAGCCAGACCGTGAAGGATTACATCGATTCCACCTATGACGGCGCTGTGGTTGCCATTTTCTAAATAAATAACAAATTTCCATCATCCCCTGTGCCCACCCCGGACACAGGGAATTTTAGGATTAAGGAGCCAGAAAATATGATCCAGATCCAACACCTGACAAAGCGGTTTGCCGCGGCGGGCGCAACGGTGGTTGCCCTGAACGACATCAACCTGGAAATTCAGGACGGCGATATTTACGGTATTATCGGCATGTCCGGCGCAGGCAAGTCCACGCTGGTGCGGTGCATCAACATGCTGGAACGCCCGGACGAGGGCAAGGTGATCGTGAACGGCCGCGAAATGATGCAGCTGAGCCCCGCGGAACTGCGCGATGCCCGGCGGGAGATCACGATGATCTTCCAGCAGTTCAACCTGCTGATGCAGCGCACCTGCCTGAAGAACATCTGCTTCCCCATGGAGCTGGCCGGTGTGCCCAAAGACAAAGCCGCAGCCCGCGCCAAAGAGCTGCTGGAGCTGGTCGGCCTGCCGGATAAGGCGGATGCTTACCCGGCGCAGCTTTCCGGCGGTCAGAAGCAGCGCATTGCCATTGCGCGCGCCCTGGCCACCAACCCCAAGGTGCTGCTGTGTGACGAAGCCACCAGCGCCCTGGACCCCAACACCACCCACGCCATTTTGCAGCTGATCCAGAAGATCAACCGCGAAATGGGCATTACGGTGGTCATCATCACCCACCAGATGAGTGTGGTGGAGGATGTGTGCAGCCATGTCGCTATTTTGGATAACGGCACCGTGGTAGAGCAGGGCAGTGTGCGGGATATCTTCTCGAACCCGCATTCGGACGCCGCCAAGCGGCTGGTGTTCCCGGCCGGTACGCCGGAGCGCGAGCTGATGCCCGGCCGCAAAATGGTGCGCGTTGCCTTTAACGGCACCCAGACGACCGATAAGCCGCTGGTGGCCAGCCTTGCCATCGAGTGCGGGGCGTTGGTTTCCATTGTGGCAGCGGACACCCGCGTGGTGAACGGCCAGACACTGGGCAGCATGCTGCTGGCCCTGCCGGAAGGCGAAGAAGCTGCCAAAGCGCTGGATTACATCAAGAATTACCCCGGCATTACCTATGAGGAGGTGGGCAGCAATGGCTGAATTTTTTGCATCGAAAGACTGGCAGACCTTTTTGGATGTTCTGCCTACCATCCCGGCAGAAACCTGGGATACCTTTTATTCTACCGTGGTGGCAACCCTGTTTGCGCTGGTCATCGGCCTGCCGCTTGGTGTCCTGCTGGTAACGGGTGAGCCCGGCGGCGTGCGCCCGCTGCCCCGCTGGGTGATGCGGCTGCTGAACGGCGTGATCAACCTGCTGCGCAGCGTGCCGTTTTTGATTTTGATGATTATTGTTATCCCGCTGTCCCGCTTGATCGTGGGCACTTCCATCGGCACGGTGGCTTCCATTGTGCCGCTGGTGATTGCATCTTTCCCGTTTGTTTCCCGCCTGGTGGAAACCAGCATCCGTGAGGTGGATGCCGGCGTGGTGGAAGCTGCCCAGAGCATGGGTGCAACACCGCTGCAGATCATCACCAAGGTGCTGATCCCCGAAAGCATGCCCAGCCTGATTGCCAACGCTACCATTGCAGCCACCACCATTTTGGGGTACGGCGCTATGGCGGGCGTGATTGGCGGCGGCGGCCTGGGCAAAGTTGCCATCAACTATGGCTACTACCGCTATAATTTTGTGCTGGAAATTTTTGCAACCGCGCTGCTGGTTGTGCTGGTACAGGTGCTGCAAAGCGTTGGCACCCGCCTGGCAGCCAAGTGCGATAAGCGCGCGCAGAAGACCAAGGGCTAAACTGCTAAAATAATAGAAAAATCGGCTGGTTGTGCGGCGGAAATCTGCTTGCGGCCAGCCGATTTTGTTATTCAAAATTTGTTCACCAAATCTTACCAAATCGTTCAGAACTCTTTAACGAGGTTTCCATAATCTGCCCGTATAATAACAGTGTACTCGAAAGAGAGAAACAAAACGTCAACGACGTTCAACATTCACTGCGTCCTTCGCCATGCCAGACGCCCGCAGCAATCGCAGCGGCCGCCGGTGAAGGCCAGACAACCAACAATGCCGGGCAACCGGCTTTACATACATTTCTCCTCCTTCTCCTTCCTTTCCAATTTGTTACGAAAAGAAACATGCGCCCCTTGCAGCGGCCAAGGCTTTGCAGCCTGACCAACGCAAAGGGCGCATTGTTTTTCAGTTTATTTCTGCCGCAGCGTTAAAATGCGCCGCAGTGGGCGGTAAAGCAACAGCATGGTAAAAAAGTTGCCCAGGCAGTGCCCAATATCGGTGGGGATACCGGCAATCCACCACGCCAGCGCGCCGCCCGGCCCCTGGGTGATAAAGTATACCGGGGTACACAGCGCGCCGAACGCCAGCCCGTATGCCCCGCTGACCAGCGCCCAGCCAGCCGCGCTGTCCATGCGGTGTAAAAGGCGGGCAACGCCATACAGGATAAACCAGATGTATAAATACATCCAGCTCCACAGCCCAAAGCCGTACAGGATAAATTCCAGCACCACAAACACGGCAATGGCCCAGGGGGCCGCCGCGGGCAGGCAGAGGGCATACAAAATAACCAGCAGGCTGACCGGCTCCACGCCGGGAACGGGGGCAAGGGCTTCTTTCAGCACCATCAACAGGGCACCCATCAGCCCTGCCAGCACGATCTGCCGGGTTTGCAGTTTCATCAGTAGCCTTCCGTCAGGGTAATTTCAAAGGTGTCGCCATCCGCGATGGGGGTGCTGTCCACACCGGTGTTCAGCATTTCGCCGCCTTTGGTAAAGCACCACCACTGCTGTTTGCTGTCGTCAGCGGTCACGCCGTCCACGGTGGTAACAAACAGGCCGTACTCGCTCTCGGAGCCGGAAATGGAAATACCGCTGTCCTCCTGCTCCAGGGCACCGCGCAGGTACTCTTCGCTGGTGGTAATGGTGGCGGTGTTGGAAGCCTCGGTGCTGCCGACAGTGTCAAACACGCTTACGGTAATGGTTTTGCTGCCGCTGGTGGCGGGCTGGCGGTTGTTCAGGTATACGCCCAGCAGAATGGCGATCACTGCAATCAGCGCTACAACACCGGCAATCAGTTTTTTGTTCAGGGGCTTTTTGTTCTGGTCCATCTTTCTTGTCCTTTCATACTTTCACTTATATATAAAGTGTTGATTAAAAAGAATAAAGAATAGAGAATAATGAATAATGATTGTGTGACGCCTGCGGTGTCACATTTTAATCAGGTAAGCAACTCCGGAAAAGAAACGTTCCGGCCAGAGCAGCTTACCTGGTTTATTCGCACCGCCGCGGGCGGTGCACCGACATTATTCTTTATTATTTTAGCAACACTTTATCATCACAGGCTGGCGATATCAGCCAGCAGGGCATCCACATCCTCATCGCGGGTAGCCCAGCTGGTGCAGAACCGCACGGCGGTGTGGTCAGCATCCGGTTTGGCGGTCAGGGTCATGGCGTACTTTTCACTGAGGGCATTGTACCAGCTGTTGGGCAGGATGGGGAACTGCTGGTTGGTGGGGGAATCAAACAGCATGGCGCAGCCCTTGGCTTCAAACGCGGCGCGGATGCGCATGGCCTGGCGGTCAGCTTTGGCGGCCATGGTGTAATAAGGGCTGGAACCGGTGCCGTCCTCGCCGTTCAGCAGGGCAAGGAACTGCAGCCCCAGCAGGCGGCCCTTGGCCAGCATTGCGCCGTGCTGCTTGATGGCATAGCGGAAATCCTGGTCCAGATCGGGGTTATTGATGACAACAGCTTCGCCGAACAGGGCACCGCACTTGGTACCGCCCAGGTAAAATACATCGCACAGGTTGGCGTAATCCTGCAAATTCAGGTCGTTGGCTTCGCTGGCAAGGCCATATGCCATGCGGGCACCATCTACAAACAGGTACAGGCCGCAGTCGTAGCAGGTGGCGGAAAGGTCGGTCAGCTCCTCCTTGGTGTACAGGGTGCCGTCCTCGGTGGGGTTGGAGATGTACACCATGCCGGGCTGGGCGATGTGCTCGTGGCTGGCATCGGCCCAGTGGGCGTCGTAAGCGTCCCGTACCTGCTGGGCGGTGATTTTGCCCTGCACGCTGGGCAGGGTAAGGCACTTGTGGCCGGTGGCTTCCACCGCGCCGGTTTCGTGCACATTGATATGCCCGCTGTCCGCGCACAGCACGCCCTGCCACGGCTTTAACAGGGCATCTACCACGGTAAAGTTGGCCTGGGTAGCGCCCACAAAAAAGTGTACACCGGCGTCCGGGGCATCGCACAGCTTGCGGATCAGGCTGCGGGCCTGCTCGCAGTAATCATCCATGCCGTAACCGGGGGTCTGCTCCAGGTTGGTCTTTTGCAGCAGGTCCAGCACCGGCTGGGCGGCACCCTCGCCGTAATCACATTCAAAGCGGATCATACAAGATCGCTCCTTTCCGTTTTAACGTTCCACTGCGGGCAAAGCTGCCCGGCAGCGCACCCGTACATTATAAAGCCTGCGCGGTTTTTTGTAAAGGCAGCGCCGCGCAGAAAAGCCGCAGCAGCATATAGAAACCGTCATAATAAAAATCCGGGCGCTTGACCAAAAGCGCCCGGATTTTCAACAAGTTCAGCGGTTATCGTGGATAACTTTGCCTTTTTGCACCACGGCAAGGATGTTCAGGTCGTCATCGGCCAGAACCACATTGCCATAGCGCCCGGCGGCCAGGGAGCCATAATCGGCATCAACGCCAATGCTCCGGGCCGGGTTTTCGGTTGCGGCGCGCACTGCGCTTTCCAGCGGCACGCCCATCTCGCACACGGCACGGCGCATGCAGTCATACAGGCAGGTAGCGCTGCCGGCGATGGTATCGGGGTGCTCGGTCAGGGTAGCGCGGGGGCCGCGCACCGTAACGGCCTGGCCGCCCAGGCTGTAAGCGCCGTCCGGCAGGCCGCAGGCCATCATGCTGTCCGCAATCAGGATCACATGGTCATCCCCAAAGGTGTTAAAGGTAAAGCGCACCACAGCGGGATGAATGTGGACATTGTCGGTGATCAGCTCCACATCGGCACCGTCTTCCAGCGCGGCAATAATGGGGCCGGGGGCGCGGTGGGTGATGCCGGGCATGGCGTTGTACAGGTGGGTCATGTGGCTGGCACCGGCGGCAAACGCAGCCTTGGCGGTGTCATAATCCGTGCAGGTGTGGGCAATCGAGATGCACACTTCGTTGTGGCAGTCACGGATAAAATCCAGGTTGCCGGGTTCTTCCGGGGCAACGTCCACCAGCTTGATCAAACCGCCGCTGCGTGCCTGCAGCCGGCGGAACATGGCGGCATCGGCCCCCTGCACATACTTGGGGTTCTGCGCGCCGATCTTTTTGGGGCTGATGTAGGGGCCTTCCATGTTGATGCCGACCAGGTCAGCGCCCTGGCCATTTTTGTGGGCGGCGGCCGTGTCCATAATGCCGTTCAGGATCTCCTCGCTGAACGTCATGGTGGCGGGGCAGATGGCCAACACGCCTTTGCTGGCCTCAAAATCGGCAATGGCCTGCAAACCGACTTCGTCGGCATCGCAGAAATCATGGCCGACAGCACCGTGGAAGTGGATATCCACCAAACCGGGCAGGGCATAGGCACCGTTGGCATCCAGAACTTCCTCGCCCTCCAGCGGGGGCGCGCCAAAGGCGATGCGGCCATCCCGGATGGTCAGATCCCCGGTTTTGAAGGTATGTTCCGGCGTATAAATTCTTGCATTTTTGATAATCATTGAGAAATTCCCTCTTATCAGTTATGCAGTAAGGGCTTGAGATATCCCCTTAGTCCAGCTTGGAAGCGGCTTCGGCATCCAGCACCAGGGTGAAGTCCGGGTGCATCTGCAGGATGGAAGCGGGAACTTCCGGCGTGACGGGGCCGAAGAAAGCTTTCTTAACGATGTCAGCCTTGCCGACGCCGTTGGCAACCATCAGCACCTTGCGGGCCTGCATGATGGTCTTGATGCCCATGGTGTAGGCTTCTTTCGGGACCAGATCTTCGTTGTTGTCAAAGAAGCGCTTGTTGGCCTCGATGGTCTCTTTGGTCAGGTGGACACAGTGGGTTCCAAGCTCAAAAGCGGAACCCGGCTCGTTAAAGCCGATGTGGCCATCGTGGCCGATGCCCAGCAGCTGCAGGTCTACGCCGCCCAGGTGCTGGATGATCTCATCATAGTGAGAGCACTCGGCAGCGGCATCCATGTTGGTGCCGGCAGGCATATGGATGGCTTCGGGGCGGATGTTGACCAGGTCAAACAGGTTGCGGTGCATGAAGGACCAGTAGCTTTCGGGATGCTCGCGGGGCAGACCGCGGTATTCGTCCAGGTTGACGGTGTTCACTTCCGCAAAATCAAGGTCGCCCTTGTTGTACCATTCAACCAGCTGTTTGTAGGTGCCAACAGGGGTGCCGCCGGTCGCCAGGCCCAGCACGCAGTTGGGCTTCATGATGACCTGTGCCGAGATGATATTGGCCGCTTTGCGGGACATATCATAATAATCTTTTGCACGGATAATTTTCATGGGGGAACATCTCCTTATTCTTTTCTGTGCGCGGACAGCCATTAAATATAGTATAGCACAAATGCAGCAAAGAAACTAGAGATTATAGAAAAAAGAGCGAAAAAGCAAAGAAATATTTTGGGGAAATATAACAAAAAATCCTGGCTCCGGAACCCGGAACCAGGATTTGAGCGCTACCTTACAGAAGCTTTTGCAGTTCTTCGTAAACAAAGCGGACCTGTGTGCCAAGAATGACCTGGCAGGCCGTGGGATTGGAGCGGATCACACCGGAAGCCCCGGCGGATTTGAGTGCTTTTTCGTCCACCTTAGCGCCGTCTTTCAGCTGGAAGCGCAGCCGTGTGGCGCAGCAGCTGGCCTTTTGCACGTTGGCCTTGCCGCCCAGCGCAGCCAGGATGTTGGCGGCGATGCCGGCGTGGTCAAGGTCGGCTTTTACCACACCCTCGTTTTCCGCCTCTTTCTTTTTTTGCAGCGCGGCCTTGCTGGTGGAGCGGGCCACAAAGAAGCAGATGACCGCGGCCACAGCCAGCAGCACGGGGACCACGATCCATACCTTGGGGGCGGCGGGGGCCAGGGCGACACCGCCGGCAATCACGGCGGCGCACAAGATCAGCGCCAGCACCAGAAAGGCGGGCGACCGGCAGATGCGTTGGAATGAGTTCATGTTACAAAGTACCTCCTTGGGTAGTGTATTTTTGCCGCTGCGGCAAACCCGCAGGAGGCATTTATAGTTCTGATTTTAACATAATTGAACGGGAAAAGAAAGAGCTAAACGCCAGCTTTTGCGCACCAAAACAAAAAAGCCGCAGGCGGGCCATGGCGGCCAGCCTGCGGCAGAGAACAAAGGAACCAGAACCCTTGATCTTATGATGCCAAAATGATTACAGCATCTTCTTCAGTTCATCGAACACGAACTGAACCTGAGGCCCGATGACAACCTGGCAGGAAGTCTTGGACGGGCGGATGACACCGGCAGCACCGGCAGCCTTGACAGCCTTTTCATTCACAGCGGAAGAATCTTTCACTTCAAGGCGCAGGCGGGTTGCGCAGTAGTCAGCACCGGTGATGTTCTCCTTGCCGCCGACAGCAGCCAGAACACCGGTAGCAATAGCAGTGTAGTTGTTGTTGGAAAGCTTGATGTTCTTTTCGCTTTCTTCCACATCGTCGTCCTCACGGCCGGGGGTCTTGAGGTCAAACTTGGTGATAGCGAAGTAGAAGACCAGGTAGAACACAACAAAAGCGGCAATGCCCAGAGGAATGATCATCCAAGTCTTGGCAGCTGCGGGCAGGGAAGCGGAGAAAACCAGGTCCGTTGCGCCTGCGGAGAAGCAGAAGCCAGCGCGGAAACCGGAGTAATAAGTGATGATGGTGAAGATGCCGTACAGAGCAGCATAAACAACATACAGGGGGAAGCACAGGAACATGAAGCCGAACTCAAACGGCTCGGTAACGCCGCAGACGAAAGCGCAGATAGCGGCGGAAACAACCAGACCGATAGCAGCCTTCTTGTTCTTGGCGGTACGGACCATTGCCAGTGCAGCACCGGCAATACCGAACATCATGCAGGGGAAGAAGCCGGACATGTACATGCCGAGGCTCCAGCCCACGTCAGCGCTGGTTTCGCCAGCCCAGAAGTGGCTCAGGTCGCCCAGGCCGATGGTGTCAAACCAGAACACGTTGTTCAAAGCGTGATGCAGGCCGGTGGGGATGAGCAGACGGTTCAGGAAAGCATAAATGCCTGCGCCGATGCCGCCCATAGCAGCAATGCCGTTGCCCAAAGCAACCAGAATGCCGAAGATGACGGGCCAGACGAACAGCAGGATAACGGAAACCACGATGGAAACCAGGGCGGTCATGATAGCAACGCTGCGCTTGCCGCTGAAGAATGCCAGCCAGTCAGGCAGCTTGGTGTTCTTGAACTTGTTGTAGCAGGTGGCGCCGATGACAGCAGCCAGGATGCCGATGAAGGAGTTGCCGGCGATCTTGCTGAAAGCAATGTAATCAACGGTGCCTTCTTCCAGGGTACGAACAGCGCTGACAACACCGGGGCTGAGCAGCTGCTGCATCATCAAAAAGCTGACCAGACCAGCCAGACCGGCGGTGCCGTCATGGTCGTCTGCCAGGCCGACAGCTGCGCCGATGGTGAACAGCCAAGCCATGTTATCAATCAGAGCGCCGCCAGCTTTGACCAGCAGGAAGCCGATCGTGTAAGCAGCACCGGTAGTAGGACCTTCAGCACCCATAACGGCGGGAGCCAGAGCGTAGCCAATACCCATCAGAATACCACAGACGGGCAGCGCGGCAACGGGCAGCATCAATGCCTTGCCGAGCTTTTGCAGCCATTTCATCATAAGATACATTCCTCCTAATACGGACGTATTTTGCCGGGGGTGAAGCTAATGCCCCCGGCGGGGATTGCAAAACCGCTCTGGTTGGCAAAGTTCCCGTTCATGCAGTGGTAAATAGGAACATTGTTTGCGGTGTAACAATCTGTTAAATCTATCTTAACATATTTTCAATAAATTGCAAATGTATTTTGTCAAAATAGCACAATGCCGAAAAAACAAAGGCGGCCTTGGCTATATTGCTAAAAATATAACGCGTTTTGACCGGAACTTGAAAGAAAGACAGGTGCCCCGGCGCTTTAACGAAACAAAGAGACAGATAAAGATGACATAAAGTGAGTATTTTTACCAGAATATGACAACAAAAATACATTTGTAGAAACTGTACAAAAACGCATTTTTGTAATAATTAGCAGCTGAAACAGGAAACTGCTGGGGCATGAGCAAAAAACGTGCGGTACGGTTGGCGGGCGGGGCAGAAATGCGGTGTCTGCCAAAGCAAAACTTTTGTGCGGCGGGTGTGGGCAAATCGAGAAAAGTGGAAATAAAAAATCCTGGGGCACCGCAAAGCGGAACCCCAGGCAAACGGAGTTGAAAATGGCAAAATCAGTTATTGGCGCTGAACAGCTGGGGGGGGCAGCCTTGTACAGCAGCACCACAGCAACGGTGGTCAGGATGGCTTCCGGCAGCATGTAGGAGCCGTTGTAAGTCAGGCTGTAGACCCAGGCGGGCAGGCCATCGCTCAGGTTGCCCCAGATCAGCACACCGGACAAAAAGCTGCACAGGAAACGCAGCACGCACACGGCAGCGGAACCCACGGCCACGCCGACCAGCTTGTTCTTGAACGGCTTGGCAAACACGCAGGCAAGGCCCAGGAAGGTGAAGGCCAGCACATAGTCCAGCAAGATCATGCCGACCAGGGGCAGCAGGCCGGGTGCCGGGGGAACATAAAAGCCCAGCAGCATCTGCAACAGGCTGTTCACAAAGCCGGTGAACAGGCCCCACTTGACCCCGTGGCGGAAGGATACCAGGATGAACGGCACCATGCTGAACAGCGTGATGGAGCCGCCGTTGGGCAACTCATAGATTTTGATGTTGGCCAGGATGGTGCCCAGCGCAATCATCAGGGCGCATTCTACCATAATGCGCGTTTTGGTGTAAGAGGTTGACATATACAAACCACTCCCGAAAAATAGTACATAAAAACAAGAAAAGCGCCCGCAGATGCAGCGGGCGCCAAAAGCGTTGTGAGCAGTATAATAACCACAGCAAAACTTCCTACGCCGGCATTACCCGGATCAGGTATAGGGTGCTCAAAGCACAGTTGCTTTGATCTCAGCCGGAGATGCCCTCCAGCGCCCCTGTTCTTATGTCCGGTTCCAAGTATAGCAGGAAATGCCGGTTTGTCAAGGCGGAAAACTACTCGATCCGCCAAATTCCGCCGCTTAACGGCGCAAGGTCCAGCGCCAGCCATCCGTTGGCAATGGGGCGGGGGGCATTCCCCACCCAGCCCGCGGCAAACAGCGGCAGGGCGCGGCTGCCCCAGCCCACGCGCAGCCCAAACCCCTGCACGGGCTGGGTGCCGGTGTTCAGGGCGCACAAAAGCGTTTCGCCCCCGGCCTGCAAAGTAAAACCCAGCACACCGGTGCCCGCATCCTGCGCGGCCCAGGCAAAGCTTTGGGGCGCATACAGCGCGGGATGGGCCAGGCAGAAGGCGTTCAGCGCTTTGGCGTAATCATCCAGCGCACGGTGCCCGGCATCGGCCAGCAGGCCCCAGTTCGGCTCCCGCCCATCGGTAAAGGCATCCGGCTGGCCGAACTCCACCCCCGCAAACAGCAGGCTTTTGCCGGGGCGGGCGGCCTGCAATAACAGCAGCAGCCGCATCTGGGCCAGCTTTTCTTCCCCGCTGCCATACAGGCGGGTGAAGATGCTGGCGGGGTGGTTTTCATCGTGGCTCAGCGCGTTGATGCCCTGGGCTGCGCCAAAGGGGCCAAAGCTATTGCACCACTGCCGGAACGGGGCGCTGCGCCCGCCGAACGGCGCGGCAAAATAGGCCAGCGTATCCTGCGTCCAGCCGATCTCCCACACATAGTCAAAGCCCAGCCCGCCGCTGGCGGTATTGGCGGTGGCGTTCATGGCACCGGCGCTGTCCTCCGCCACCAGCATGCAGCCGGGGAACCGCGCGTGCAGCCCGGCGGTCAGCGTTTTGAAAAACTCCGCCGCCTGCCAGCCGTTGGGGCAATGGTACAGCGCATTGCCGATGGCATCCACCCGCAGGCCGTCGCACCGGCACACCTGCAGCCAGAACGCCGCCGAACTGAGCAGAAAGCTGCGCACCGGCGGGCTGGTCAAATCAAAATTCAGGCTGTCCCAATCGCTGGGGCCGGCTTCAAATAAAGGCGCGCCGTCAAAACAGGCCAGGCGGTCAGCGTCCGGCGCAAAATGAACCGGCACAAAATCCATCAGCACGGCAATGCCCGCGGCGTGCAGGGCATCCACCAACGCCGCAAAACCCGCAAACCCGCCAATGCGCTGGGTGGGGGCGAAATACCCGCACCCCTGGTAGCCCCAGCTGCCGTCAAACGGGTATTCCGCCAGCGGCAAAAACTCCACATGGGTGTAGTGGTGCTCCACAAGATAGGGCACCAGACTTTTTGCCAGCTCCGGCCCGGTGTAATAGCGGCCGTCCCAGTGGCGCCGCCAGCTGGCGGCGTGCAGCTCGTAAATCAGAACGGGGCCATCCCGGCGGGCACCGCGCTGTAAGGGGGCGGTGAACGGATAATTCGGCTCCGCCAGGCGGGAAGCTGTGCCGGGCAGAGCTTCAAACGCAAAGGCAAACGGGTCCGCCCGCAGCTGCCAGCTGCCATCCGGCCCCTGAATGTTATACTTGTACAGCTGGCCTGCCTGCGCCTGGGGCACCCGCCCGCGCCACAGGCCGTCCTCACAAAAGGTGAGCTCGGCGGCAGAATAGAGATCCCAACCGTTCCAATCCCCCAGCAGCTGCACGCGGCGGGCGTGCGGTGCCCACAGGGTGAACAGCCACCCCCGCCCCGGCCCCGCCGGGTGGGCACCCAGCAGGCGGTAAGCATCAAAGCTGATGCCGCGGAAAAACTCTTCCACATCCGGCCGCATTGGTCTGCCCCCTAACCTGAAAAATTGAACGTGTGTTAAATAAGATCATTATACCATGGCGGTAAGCCTTGCGCAAACGGGGAACGGCCCGTATAATAAAATGTATTAGGGTGTTGCTGAAATAATAACGAATAAAGAATAATGTCGGTGCACCGCCCGCGGCGGTGCGAATAAAACAGGTAAGCTGCTCTGGCCGGAATGTTTCTTTCCCGGAGCAGCTTACCTGATTGAAATGTGACACCGCAGGCATCACACAAGCATTATTCTCTTATATAACACTTTAGAAAAATTATGATAGAAAAGCTGCGATAAATAGGGGAAAACGAGATGCAGAAAAAAGTATCAGCCGCCGTGTGGGCGTTTGGCCGCGCCCACAAAGCCGGGCTGGCCCTGTTGGGCGGCGGGGCGGCGGCGCTGGGGGTGTTCTGGGCCGCACGCCGCAGCGCCGCGGCCATGCAGTGGTGGGTGGAGTATGTTTCCATGCCGGTCAAGCGGTTTGTTTCCGCCTTGGTGGAGCCGCTGCCTTTCAGCTTTTGTGAGCTTGCTGCCACGGCGGCCATTCTGATCTGCCTGGTTCGGCTGGTGCAGCGCATTGTGCGGGCTGTGCACCGCAAACCGGCGGGCTTTGCCGTCTGGGTGCTGCATGTGGGCACTGCAGCAGTGTGGATCTATGCCGGGGTATGCGCTTTGTGGGGCACCCAGTATTACGCGCCCAGCTTTGCCGCGCGGGCCAACATGCAGGCCCCGGCCCTGAGCGTGGAACAGCTGGCCGCCACTACACAGTGGTTTGCCGAGCAGGTGAACGCCGCCGCCGATGCTGTGCCGCGGGACGAAACCGGCCTGTTTGCCGTGAGCAAGCAGGAGATTTTGCAGAACACCGACCATGTGTATGACGGCATTGTGGCGGAATATCCCTTTTTGGCCGGGCCGCACCGCAGCCCCAAACCGGCGTTTTATTCCAAACTGATGAGTGCGGCGGGCTTTACCGGTTACCTGTGCCCCCTGTTTGGCGAGAGCACCCTGAATGTGGACTGCCCGGCGGTATTCCTGCCCGCCACCATTGCGCACGAGTTCAGCCACCAGCGCGGTGTGGCGGCGGAACAGGAAGCAAACTTTGTGGCGATCCGGGCTTCCACCACCTGCGGCGATGCAGCGTATGAATATTCCGGCTGGCTGATGGGGTACCTGTACCTTTCCAACGCCTGGTACAGCGCCGACCCGCAGGCCGCCAGCGAGAATTACCGCACCCTGTGCGATGTCGCACGCACCGACCTGGCCGATAACAACGCCTATTGGGCCAAGTGGGAAGGCCCGGTCAAAGAGGCGGGCAGCACAGTGTATACCGGTTTCCTGCGCGGGTATGACCAGACCCTGGGCATGAAAAGTTATGGGGCCTGTGTGGATTTGTTGGTGGAGTATTATTACCCGGCGGCGCGGGGAAAATAACATCTGGATTATAGTACGATGATAAAAAGAAAAAAGCATATGCCGGACGCAGTGGTGCGCAGGCATATGCTTTTTTGTAATGGTAGAGAATGCAGGGGCGTGGCGGAGTTTGGGGGTGAGGGGATGGGGCGAGGCCCGTCATGCGGGACGATGCGAGCATCGTCCCCTACAAATAAGGAACGGTTTATGGCACGTTTTACAATATGCAATGGGGCAAGGCTGCGGCGGGGTGAGGGCACCCCGCCCTACAGATATTTATAGAAGTTCATTGCACATTATAAAATGCTCTGTAGGGAACGGTCTTGACCGTTCCGGAGGTTATGTTGTATTACCCACAAAAGAATTTTGAACCGTGGGTTTCGGAACGGTCAAAACCGTTCCCTACGAATTTTGTATCCGGCGCTGCAATCAACTGCACGGGTTCTGCAATTTGGCTGCGGAACCGCCGCGGGTCTGGCCGGAGCCGTGAATGATGTATTTGTAGCTGCAAAGCTCTGCCAGCCCCATGGGGCCGCGAGCGTGCAGCTTTTGGGTGCTGATGCCCATTTCGCACCCCAGGCCAAACTCCCCACCGTCAGTAAAGCGGGTGGAAGCGTTGACGTACACCGCGGCGCTGTCCACACAGGTGGTAAAGCGGGCCGCGGCGGTATCGTCCGCCGTGATGATGGCTTCGCTGTGGTGGGTGGAATGGCGGGCAATGTGGGCAATGGCGGCATCCACATCATCCACCACGGCAACGGCCAGAATGTAGTTCAAAAACTCGGTGTCAAAATCCTGCTCACCGGCGGGTGTTCCGGGAATGATGGCGGCTGCGCGCTCGTCCAGCCGCAGCTCCACCGGCACCAGCCCGGCGGCTGCGCGGGCATCCACCAGGCGGGCTTTCAGCAGCGGCAGGAACTCCGCGGCAGCATCCTTGTGTACCAGGCAAACTTCCTCGGCGTTGCACACGCTGGGGCGGCTGGTTTTGGCGTTCTCGATGATATCCACCGCCATGTTCAGGTCGGCGGCTTTGTCCACATACACATGGCAGATGCCGGTTCCGGTCTGGATGCAGGGCACCGTGGCATTTTCCACACAGGCGCGGATCAGCCCGGCACCGCCGCGGGGAATCAGCAGGTCCACCAGCCCGTTTGCCGTCATCAGCTCGTTGGCGGAAGCGTGGGTGGTATCCTCAATCAGGCTGACAGCACTTTCCGGCAGGCCGGCGCGGACCAGGCCGCAGCGCAGGGCGTTGACAATGGCATGGCAGCTGGCCCAGGCATCGCGCCCGCAGCGCAGCACACAGGCGCTGCCCGCTTTCAGGGCCAGCGCGGCGGCATCGGAGGTCACATTGGGGCGGCTTTCATAGATAATGGCAATTACGCCCACGGGCACCGAGGTCTTTTCAATCAGCAGCCCGTTCGGCCGCACAATTTTGCGCAGCACAGCGCCAACCGGGTCCGGCAGGGCGGCAACTTCACGCATGCCTTTGGCCATGGCAGCCAGCCGGGCAGGAGTCAGGGCAAGGCGGTCCAGCATTACATCGCTGATGCGCCCGCGCGCGGCGGCAAGATCCTGCTTGTTGGCGGCCAAAATCTCAGCGCTGTTTTCCACCAGGGCAACTGCCATGGCTTCCAGCGCAGCGTTTTTGGTATCAGTATCCGCCAGTGCCAGCGGCAGCTTTGCCGCCTGCGCCGCTAACAGAATTTCATGCGTAGTCATAGCAGAACTCCTTTGAATTAGAATTAAAAAAGAATAAAGAATAATGAATAATGGCTGAGTGATGCCCTTGGTATCACATTTTAATTAGGTCAGGCACTCCGGAAAACAAATACTTGAGCCGGAGCCGCCCACCTATTTTATTCGCGCCGCCGCGGGCGGCGCACCAACATTATTCTTTATTCATTATTATTTATTATTTTGTCTTATTTTTTCCCGACAAATCTCGTTCCCACGTCTTTGCCGTCCACAATGTCGTACAGAACATTGGCGTTGGCGCCGTTGGCAATGACCATATCGACCCCGGCACCGGTGGCGATTTTGGCGGCGGTCAGCTTGGCGGACATGCCGCCGGTGCCAAGGCCGCTGTTGGAGCCGCCGCCCAGCTGCTCAATTTCGGGGGTAACGCTCTCCACCCGGTGGATCAGCGTGGCTTCCGGGTGGGTGTGCGGGTCAGCGGTATACAGGCCGTCAATATCGCTCAGCAGCACCAGCAGGTCGGCGTGGGTGTATTTGGCAATCAGGGCACCCAAGCGGTCGTTGTCGCCCAGGGAGTATTCCTCGGTGGAAATCGGGTCGTTTTCGTTGATGACCGGCACTGCGCCCAGCTGGATCAGGCGCTCCAGCGTGTTTTGCAGGTTGTTCAGCCGGTTGGGGTGGTCAAAGTCCTCCCAGGTCACCAGCAGCTGGGCAACGGTGTGGCTGTATTCGGCAAACAGCTTGTCGTAAGTATACATCAGCTCGCACTGGCCCACGGCCGCGGCGGCCTGCTTGGTCACCATATCTTTGGGGCGGGAAATCTGCAGTTTACCCACGCCAAGGCCGGTTGCGCCGGACGATACGATAATCAGCTCATGCCCGGCGTTTTTGATGTCGCTCCACACTTTTACCAGTGCTTCGGTGTGGCGGATGTTCAGCCGCCCGCCCGGATGGGCCAGCGTGCTGGTGCCGATCTTGACAACAATGCGCATCAGTTTTTCCCCATTTCCTTTGTTTTGTCATAGGCGGCCAGAACCGCATCGGTCACAGCGCCGCGGAACGCATGCTCTTCCAGCACGCGCACACCCTGAATGGTGGAACCGCCGGGGCTGCACACGGCGTCCTTCAGCACGCCGGGGTGGCTGCCGCTTTCCAGCACCATGCGGGCGCTGCCCAAAAGGGTCTGGGCGGCATATTCCTGCGCTTTGGCGCGGGGCAGCCCGGCAGCAACGCCGCCGTCGGCCAGTGCTTCAATAAACTGGTATACCCACGCGGGCCCGCAGCCGGAAACACAGCAGGCGGCGTCGATCAGGTTTTCCGGGAGGGCATCCAGCCGCCCGGCCGGGGCCATGGCCCCCAAAAAGGCGAACATCTGGTCATCGCTCACGCCGTCAGCGCAGTACTGGATCATGCCGGCCCCCAGCGAAACCGGGGTGTTGGGCATGATGCGGATGATCGGGTATGCGCCGCCGGCCATCTCGCGCACGCGGGCCATGCTCAGCCCGGCGGCCATGGTAACCAGCACAAAACGCCCGCTGCGCTTTGCCAGGATGGGGGCGATGCCGGCCAGCATATCGGCCATCATCTGCGGCTTTACGCCAAGGAAAATCACATCGCAGTCCTGCGCGACCACTTCGTTGGTGGCAACGCGGCAGCCCAGTGCTTCAGCCAGTGCTTCGGCCTTGGCCGGGGTGCGGTTAGCCAGGATAACATTTTCCGGCCCAACGCCGCGGCACACCGCGCGGGCAACCGCGCCGCCCATGTTGCCGCAGCCGATAAAACCATAACGCATAGGAATTCCTCCCTCTATGATACGGATGTAAAAACCTTTATACTACATACCCAACGAATAGTCTAATCCTAACGCACAGCAGGCGTAAAGTCAATAAAAAACTGCCAAAAAACGTGACAAGTAAAGCCTTGCCTGATATAATAGTGATACTTTGCACAACCGTTCAGGCGGGGCAGGGCACCCCGCCGCAAAAAGGGAGAATGAAATATGCAGTATGTTGATTTTGGCCGCACCGGGCTGCGGGTTTCGCGCCTGGGCTTTGGCGGCATTCCGGTGCAGCGCATTGATGAACCCGGCACCCGCGCCATGCTGAAAGCCGCGCATGAGGCGGGCATCAATTATATTGATACCGCCCGCGCTTACACTGTCAGCGAGGAATGGATCGGCCAGGCGCTGGAGGAACTGGGCCTGCGGGATGAATTTATCCTTGCCACCAAGTGCCGCGCACTGACCAAGGCGGAGATGGAAGCCGAACTTGCCACCAGCCTGAAAAAACTACGCACCGACCACATTGACCTGTACCAGTTCCATAACCCCAGCCCGGAAAACCTGGATAAGATTCTGGCCCCCGGCGGCGCAATGGAAGCCCTGCTGGAAGCCAAAGCCAAGGGCGTTGTGGGGCACATTGGCATTACCGCCCACCTGAGCCAGACGTTTGAGAAAGCGCTGGAAGTGGACGAAATCGAAACCGTGATGTTTCCCTATAACATTGTGGAGCAGCAGGGCAAAGAGCTGATCGACCGCTGCACCGCAAAGGGCAAGGCCTTTATTGATATGAAGCCGCTGGCCGGCGGTGCCATTGAGGATGGGCGGCTGGCGCTGCGGTATGTGCTTTCCAACCCAGCGGTCACGGTGTCCATCCCCGGCATGGCCGCGCAGGAAGAACTGGAACAGAATGTGGCGGGCAGCGCCAACACCGCCCCGCTGACCCCGGAGGAGGAAGCCGCCTGCCAAAAAGTGCGGGATACCCTGGGCACCCAGTTCTGCCGCCGCTGCAATTACTGCGCCCCCTGCACGGTGGGCATCCAGATCCCCAGCTGTTTCTTGTTCCATGGCTACCTGGAACGCTATGGCCTTGCGGGCTGGGCACACGAACGGTACGATACCTTGACGGTGAAAGCCGGTGCCTGCATTGGCTGCGGCAAGTGCGAGACCCGCTGCCCGTATAACCTGCCCATCCGGGATATGCTCAAAAAAGTGGCGCAGGATTTCGGCGAATAAACATTATATTTTAAGATTAAGGAGTACCCCTGCATGAAACAACAGACCCCCGAACGCACCAAGCGCCTGGCCGTTATTGCGGCAGCAGCTGTAATTTTGGTTATGGTGCTGCTGATTATTGAAACTTTCCGCCTGCTGCTGCCGGGGTTATGGACTGCATTTTCCAGCGGGGACGAACAGGCCCTGAGCGATTATCTGACAAGCGAAGGGCGGCTGCGCAGCTTTTTGACGCTGTGGTTCCTGGCGTTCGTGCAGGTCGTATCGCTGGTGATCCCGGCCATGCCGGTCCAGCTGGCGGCGGGGATCGCCTATGGGCCGTGGAAGGGTTTTATCACCAGCTTTTCGGCATCGGTGGCGGCAAACTTTCTGGTGTTCCTGCTGGCGCGCCGCTTGGCAAAAGTCATTGACCTGCTCACGGCGGACAGCCCCAAGGCGAACAAGCTGCTGAACAGCGTGCGCAACAGCAAGAACCCCTGGTTTTATACCATCCTGGCCTTCATCACGCCGGGGCTGCCCAACGGCATCATCCCCTATGCCGCCGCCCACGCCAACATGAAGCCGAAACAGTTCTTTGCGGCCATCTGCATCAGCATGCCGATCCCCACCCTGCTGACCTGTTTGGCGGGCAGCTACCTGGTAACGGGGGACTGGCTGTTTACCGTATTGATCGAAGGCGGCATGTTTGCCGTGGTGGGCCTGCTGTTCCATAAGCGCAGCGCTGTGATCGACCACGCCCACGAAGTAAAGGACCGGCACACAAGATAACAAAAAGTAAGCTCCCTCCGGCGTGCGGCCAACCCCCGCACGCCTTTTTTGTATGGCGCTACTTGTGTTTTGCAGGTGCGGTGTGTATAATTTACTATGTATTACTATGGAAAAGAGCGAAGAAAAATAAGAAAGAATAATGAATAAAGAATAATGTTGGTGCGCCGCCCGCGGCGGCGCGAATAAAAATGGGCCGGCAGTTCTGGCCAAATGATTCGTTTGCCGGAGCGGTTGACCTGATGAAATTGTGATGCCGTGGGCATCACACAACCATTATTCATTATTCTTTCTTAAATTTTTAATTTGAGCGTTAGCGAAACGAGGCTTTCTCATGCTGTTGGACCCTGAACTGCATTATCTGGATAATGCCGCAACCACCATGGTGGACCCGGAGGTTGCGGGTGCCATCCATGAAGCATTATTAAAGGACTGGGCGAACCCTTCCAGCCTGTATGAACCGGCGGTGGAAACCCACGAAGCCCTGACCACGGCCCGCGGGCAGATTGCCCGCACCCTGGGCTGCCAGGCCAAGGACCTGTATTTTACCTCCTGCGGCAGTGAGAGCAATAACCTTGCTGTGCAGGGCCTTGCCATGGCGCGCAAAAACTGGGGCAGCAAAATTGTGGTTTCCGGCTTTGAGCACCCCAGCGTGCAGCGGCCCATCCGTGCGCTGAAAGACCGCGGTTTTGAGGTGGTGGAGATCCTGCCCGAAGCGGATGGCTGCCTGGATGTTGCCAAACTGGCTGCCGAGGTGGATAAAAATACCGTTCTGGTCAGCTGCATGGCGGTCAATAATGAAACCGGCGCTTTGCAGGATATCGCCGCGCTTTCCGCCGCCGTCAAAGCCAAAAACAGCCGCTGTGCGGTGCATGTGGATGCCGTGCAGGCGTGGCTGCGCATCCCCATTGACCTGAAAAAGTGGAAGAATGTGGATACCCTCTCGGTATCCGGCCACAAGGTGCATGCCCCCAAGGGGATCGGTGCTCTGTTTATCCGGGACAGCGTGCGCCAGACGCTCTGCCCGCCCTACCTGGGCGGCCACCAGGAGCGCGGCCTGCGCCCCGGCACCGAGAACACCCCCTATATCGTCGGCCTCGGCCTTGCCGCGGCAAAGGGAGCCAAAAACCTGAACGCCCGCAATGCGCATATCCGTGCCCTGAACGCCCAGCTGCGCGCCGGGCTGGAAGAACTGGCTCAGCAGGCACCCATCACCCTGAACTCCCCGGCGGATGCCGTGCCGGAAGTGCTGAACTTTTCCACCAACTGTGTCAACAGCCAGACGTTTATTGAATACCTGAGCGGGCGGCATATTTATGTTTCCGGCGGCTCCGCCTGCGATAAGGGCGAGCCGAGCCACACCCTGATGGCGATGGGCGCACCGGACCTTGCCGTGCGCACGGCACTGCGCGTCAGCTTTTGCGGGGATAACACCGCCGAAGATGTGCAGGCCCTGCTGGACGGCCTGAAAGACGGCCTGAAAGACTTGCAGCACATCTAAACGATAACTCTATTGAATGAAGCCATAACACCAGACACGAAAGGTTTGCCATAAACATGAAAGAAATCATCCTTGCCTATCAGGGCGAAATGACCCTGAAAGGCCTGAACCGCAGCAAATTTGAAGCCCGCTTGACCAAAAGCATCCGCTACCGGCTGGAGGACCTGGGCAAGTTCAAGGTGACCCAGGCACAGTCCACCGTGTTCATTGAGCCGCTGGAAGATGACCTGGACATGGACGAAGCGTTCCGCCGCATCTCCAAAATCTTCGGCATTGTTAAAATGAGCCGCGCTGCCTGCTGCAGCAAGGATTTTGACGAGATCTGCGCCACGGCGGAAGCTTATCTTGGCGAAACGCTGCGCGGCATCCGCACCTTTAAGGTGGAAGCTAAGCGCGCGGACAAAACATTCCCGATGAAAAGCCCGGAGCTGTGCCGCGAACTGGGCGCTTACCTGCTGGGCAAGCACCCCCACCTGCGGGTGAATGTGCATGAGCCGCAGCTTGAAATCATGGTGGAGATCCGCGATAAAGGCGCGTATATCCATGGCCCCAAGGTGGAAGCCGCGGGCGGTCTGCCCGTTGGCACCAGCGGCCGTGCGCTGAACCTGCTTTCCGGCGGCATCGACAGCCCGGTGGCGGCTTACTGCATGGCACGCCGCGGCCTTGCGCTGCACCATATCCACTTTGCCAGCCCGCCGTACACCAGCCTGCGCGCTAAACTGAAAGTGCGCGCCCTGGCCCGCGAACTGGCGGAATATACGGGCAACTGCCAGCTGTTTGTGGTGCCCTATACCAAGCCGCAGGAATATATCCGCGATAACGCCCCCGATGTGCTGTTTACCGTGCTCATGCGCCGCAGCATGCTGCGCATTGCCAAACTGGTGGCCGACCAGAGCGAGATGGAAGCCCTGATCACCGGCGAAAGCCTGGCACAGGTTGCCAGCCAGACCATGCAGGCCATTGCATGCACCGATGCCGCGCAGGACCTGCCGATTTTGCGCCCGCTGATCGGCATGGATAAGACCGAGATCATTGCCATTTCCCGCAAGATCGGGACCTTTGATACTTCCATTGAGCCGTATGAGGATTGCTGCACCATCTTTACCCCGCCGCACCCCAAAACCAAGCCCAGCCTGGCGGAGATCGAAGCTGCCGAAGCCGGAATGCCCGGCCTGGCAGAGCTGGAACGGATTGCAGCGGAAACCGTGGAGAAAATTCCCATCCGCATTGGGGATGACCCGGAGTTTTAACAGCATCAGATAAAGGACGGAACGAACCATGACTGCGGAGATCATTTGTGTAGGAACCGAGCTGCTGCTTGGCGATATTGTCAATACCAACGCTCAGTTTTTGAGCCGCGAACTGGCGGAACTGGGCATCAGCGTGCTGCACCAGCATGTGATCGGGGATAACCCCGGCCGCCTGCGCGATTTGGTGAAGGAAGCCAAAAGCCGCAGCGACCTGCTGGTATTCTCCGGCGGGCTTGGCCCCACGGAGGACGACCTGACCAAAGAAACGGTGGCCGAAGCCTTTGGCGATACCCTGCACTTTGACGAGGCAGAATGGCAGAAGATCGTTGACTTTTTTGCCCGCACCGGCCGCGGCGGGCGCACCCCTACGGCCAACAACCGGAAACAGGCCATGGTGCCCACCAAGGGGCACAAGCTGCCCAACGCCCACGGCACCGCACCCGGTGCCTGGTTTGAGGATGACGGCTGCATTGCCGTGCTGATGCCCGGTGTTCCGCGCGAGATGAAAGCCATGTGGGCGGAGGATATCCGCCCGGTGCTGCTGCAGCGCCAGAACTGCACCATCCACTCCAAAACGCTGCGGGTGCTGGGGGGCGAAAGCAGCATTGCCAGCAAGGTTGCCCCGCTGTTCGCCAGCGAAAACCCCACGGCAGCCATCTATTGCAAAACCGGCGAGAGCGAGATCCGTGTAACCGCCCGCGCTGCAACAGAGGCGGAAGCCGAAACCGCCTGCGATGCCCGCATTGCAGAGTTCCGCAAGATTTTGGGCCCCAATGCGTATGATGTGGATGTGCCGGGGTTGGAATACACCGTAGTCCACCTGCTGCAGCAAAAAGGGCTGCACGCCGCCACCGCGGAAAGCTGTACCGGCGGCCTTGTGGCAGAAAAAATTACCAATGTGCCCGGCTCCAGTGAGGTGTTCGGCTATGGCTTTGTGACCTATGCCGAAGCCGCCAAGGCAAAGCTGCTGGGCGTTGACCCGGCGCTCATTGAACAGTACAACGTGGTTTCCGGCCCGGTTGCTGTGGCAATGGCTTACGGCGCTTTGCAGGCATCGGGGGCAGATCTGGCCGTGGGCATTACCGGCATTGCCGGGCCCGGCGGCGCACTGCCGGGCAAACCGGTGGGCACCGTCTACCTGGCCGGTGCGGACGCCCGCAGCGGCAAAGCCTGGCTGATGCGCCTGGAACTCGGCGGCTATGCCGAGCGCAGCATCATCCGCACCCGCGCAGCCCTGTACGCCCTGGACCTTCTGCGCCGCATGGCTCTGGAACTCCATCCCGAAAACGCCCAGCCCGTCCCCTCCAAGGATGTCCCCCCGGAAACTCTTAATATCTAACAATAAACTTTAATAGGCAATGAGAAAGCAAAAACAACCTCTAATTCCTCATTTCTCATTCCTGACTTCTAATTCCAAGAAATTCCTGTCAGGGCCCTGCCCCGCCGTAAAACTCCTAACTCCTCCCTCCTAACTCCTAACTAACTTTCCACCAAAGGGGTGTTTTAATGCTGCAAATCCAAATGCGAATCCTGCGTGTGTTTGGGCTTTCCAAAGCGGAGATGAACTCCATCATTGAGAACGCCCAGGCCGAGGGCAGCCCCAGCCTGCGCCTGCAGGAGCGCGATGGTGAATACCTTGTCTGTGTGCAGGCATCGGCCCCCACCCAGGCAATGGCGGACGAATACTGCGAAAAGTGGGTGCAGAAACTGCGCACCCGCTTTGGCGATGCCTGCTATGGCTTTGAGGATACCACCCTGGCCCAGGCCGCGCTGGATGCCCTGCTGAAAAAGCGCCGCCTGCTTGTTGCGGCGGACGAAGCCACCGGTCGCCTGCTGGGCAACGCCCTGCGCGGCCTGCAGCACAGCGAAGCAGCGTTCGATTTTGGCAACCAGACCTACCTGAACCCGGCGAACGCCCGCCGCATTGCCGCGCCGGAAGCTCTGCTCAAAAAATTCCCCGGCGATATGGTGCAGGCTGCGGCGGGCCGCGCCCAAAGCGCTTTGCTGCTGGCCAATGCGGATTATGCCGCTGTGTATATGCCCGCAACGGTGGGGCAGGCGCCTTTTGTGTTGCTGTGCAGCCGTATTGGCGCGGCAGCCTGTGCCCTGAGCCCCGAAATCTCCGATATGGCGATCGCCAACCATATTCTGGACCTGGCCCGCCGCCGTGCATTGGGGATGCACCTGGGGCCTTCCGCCATTACCTTCAAGCCGGGGCGGGAACGCCCGCTGCTGCTGGTCAGCGGCGAGGGCCAGCCGAGGCCGGGTTCCCGCTTTACGCTGCGCCGCAAGGCTGCCCCGGCCAAACCGGCGGGTAAGCCCAGCGGCCCGGACAGCTATGATGCAGAACCGGCCCCCGATTACGATGCGCAGCCCGCTGAACCCAAACCGCAGGCTGCCCCCACCGGGACCATTACTTTTGAACGCCCCACCGCGCCGCAGCCAACGCCGGATCCGCTGGACCTGCACACCGCGGGCCCGCAGGCTGCAGCCGAAGCGCGGGCCCGCCGCACCGCAGAAAGCGGGCTGGACCCGGACCTGGAACTGTGCGCCACCCGCACCATCAAAATTTCCCGTGCAGATTTGGAGCAGGCCATGGCGGCCCAGCAGGCAGCAAAGCAGCAGGAGCAGCCCAAACCGGAACCGCCCGCTGCACCGCAGCCGGAACCCCTGCCGGAGCCGGAACCACCCGCCAACCTGCCAAAACCAAAAGCCTCGATCCTGGATGATGATATCCCGGATTTTTCGGCAGGGTTGGACCCTGCTGCACTGGAAGCAGCCCGCAAGGCGGATGAGAAGGCCCCGCCGCGCAGCACCGATGAATTCCAGCGTGCCGCCAGCCAGCTGTTTGAAGACGATGAGGATGACGAGGAGGACGACGAAGAATCCGCCCCGGAAGTGATGGGCCGTAAACTGAACTTTGCCCGCAAAAAGCAGGCAGAGGACGAAGAACCCACCATCACCTTCCCCGGCCGCAGCAAAGCCAAACCGGCAGTGCCGCGCCCCCTGGCTGCAAAACAGGAACCCAAACAGGATGCTATCCATAACCGCAGCCTTGCCATGATCGAGCGTGCCGAGCGCCGCCGCAAAGCGATTGCCACAGTGGCTGTTATTGCCCTGCTGGTTCTGGTGGGCGGCGCGGTGCTGCTGGGCCTGACCCGCGGCCATGCCGTGGAAGCCCCTGCCTATAAAAATTACGGTACCGAACAGTTTGACACCCAGGCGCAGGCGTATTTGAAATCCGCCGCGGCAGAAAACGAAAAAATTATCGGCTACCTTGCGTTCCCCGGCCAGAACGGCCAGCTGGTGTACAGCGGCTCCCAGCCGGGCGATGGTGCTGCCATCAGTGGAACCAACTACCTGAACGCTGCGATGCCGTCCAACACCGTGCTTTCCTGCGCGGATGCTTCGCTGGCAAGCCTGACGGACCAGACAAACTTTGGCCAGAACGCCGAGTTTACGCTCTACCTGCACGATGCGGCCTATCATTTCCGCGCCGCAGCAGTCTATTATACCGATGCCGCAGGCACCGAGAATGCCTTTACCCCCGCCAGCTATGGGGATCTTTCGGATTATTACAGCTATGCGGAGTTCAGCCAGAGCATCAAGGAGCGCAGCCTGTTTGATACCGGAAATACCCCTGGCGATAAGGAAACCTTCCTGACCCTGATGAGCACCGGCGGCACAAACGGTACGTTTGTCTGCGTGACCGCTGTTCTGGTGCCGGACCAGGCCCAGTAAGCTCTTTAGGGTGTTGGATACACCCCGGAATGATTAAGCCCCCGTTCCCGTACATATACTAGGGTGTGGCGGAATGAACCGCTACACGCTGGATGGGGAAGGGGGCTTTTGGATTGAAAGAAGAAGCGGCACTGGCCCGCACAGCCATCAAAAAGCGGCTGGCCGGGCAGCCGGCACCGGATATCTGGTTTTTGATCATTTTACTGCTGCTGGTGTGTTATGGGCTGGTGATGCTGTTTTCAGCCGGGTATGCGGTGGCGCTGTACCGGCGCGGGGATGCTTACACCTACATCCGCCCCCAACTGTTGTTTGCGGCGTTTGGTGCGGCGGCCATGTACGCGGCCAGTTTGGTGGATTACCACATCTGGCACAAACTGGCGTGGCCGATCATGGGGGTATCGCTGCTATTGCTGGTGATCGTGCTGTTCATGCCGGAATATAACGGCTGCAAGCGGTGGATCGTGCTGCCGGGGCTGGGAACCTTGCAGCCCAGCGAGATCGCCAAGTTTGCGGTGGTGCTGGTATTTGCCCACATCATCTCCCTCAACCATGACCGGATGCAGACCTTTACAACCGGGGTGCTGCCCTTTATGGTCATTCTGGGGATGGTTACGGTGCTCATGTTGCTGGAACCGCACCTGTCCGGCACGCTGCTGATCTTGGGCATTGGTGCGGTGCTGATGTTTGTGGGCGGAACGGGCTTAAAGTGGTTTGCCCTGGCGGGCATTGCCGGGGCGGGTGCCATTGCGGCGGCGGTGGTGCTGCTGCCGGAGCTGGTGCCCTATGCCATGGGGCGGTTATCCTCCTGGCGGGACCCCTTTGCGGACCCGCTGGGTGAGGGGCACCAGACCATCCAAAGCCTGTATGCCATTGCATCCGGCGGGGCAGCCGGGCTGGGGCTGGGCAACAGCCGCCAGAAATACCTCTATGTGCCGGAACCGCAGAACGACTTTATCTTTTCGATTCTGTGCGAAGAACTCGGCTTTGTGGGTGCGGCCCTGACGGTGGTGCTGTTCCTGCTGCTGTTTTTGCGCGGCATGTCTATTGCAGTGCGTGCGCGGGATAAGTTCGGCGCGCTGCTGGCCGTGGGCTTTGTGGTGCAGGTGGTGCTGCAGGCGGTGCTGAACATTGCTGTTGTAACCAACACCATCCCCAACACCGGCATCAGCCTGCCGTTCTTTTCTTCCGGCGGCACCAGTTTGATGATGCTGCTGGGCGAAATGGGCATTGTGCTTTCGGTTTCGCGCCAGGCGGATGCGAGATGACGGGAATGCGCAAATTCTGCGGTGGGGGAAAGGCAACTTTCGGCAGTTCTGCTCTCTTGAAACTGACCGAATAATACGGTATAATAACCAAAAAGATTTGTAACTTTTTTGCAATCTTCCCAAAAGAAAAGGAATTTTATGCAGGAAATCAAAACGAACACCCCGACGCAGCACACCACGCCCCTGCAGCTGCTGGCGGCGTTTGCGGCCACGGCGGCAGTGCTGTTTGTGCTGCTGCTGGGGGCATGTGCGCTGCCCTCCCAGCCGGTGCTGGAACATGTGTATGATTCAGCCGCCACCATCCAGCAGGAGGGGCTTTACCCCGAATATTTCGGCTTCAAGCTGTTCCAGATGGATAACTATACCGATACCATCATGCTGTTTGAAGCCGCCGCTATGGGCGAACAGGACCCCCTGACCGCCATGATGACTGCAACGGCCTATAACGTGGATAACTTTGAAACGATGGCCGATGACCTTGCCGTGTATTGCGAGCGCACCATTCCGCTGGCCACCGGTGCCCAAAAGGCAGTGCAGCTGGTGCCGTTCTCCTATGCGCGGTACTGGCACGGCTACCTGATCTGGCTGCGGCCGCTGCTCTGCATTATGTCCATCACCGGCGTGCGCGTGGTGCAGTATCTGGTGCTGTTTGCGCTGCTGGCGGTCATTTTGTGGCAGCTGCGGCGGCAGTGCGGGCTGCGGGCCATGGTGTGGTTTGCCGTCAGCCAGCTGGCGGTCACCGTGTTCTGGGTACCGCATCAGGTGCAGTATTTTACCACTTTCTGCATTGCGTATGCGGGCTGTGTGTGGGTGCTGGCCAAGCCGCGCCGCGCCGGGCAGCTGAGCATTGCTTTGGTGGTGCTGGGCACCTGTACGGCGTTCTGTGATTTGCTGGTCACCCCCATCATCACGCTGGGGCTGCCGGTGGCGGTGTGGCTGTGCTGCCTGCCGCAGCGGGCGGCATCCGGCGCCAAGCAGTGCCTGCCGGTTATTGGCGGCAGCTTGTGCTGGGGGGCAGGCTATGCCATGTGCTGGGGCCTGAAATGGGTGCTGGCCACCCTGATCACCGGGCAGGATATCATCGGCGATGCCATCCACCAGGCCGGGGTGCGCACCACGGCGGATACCTGGCACGGCATGGAGCTAAGCTGGGGGAACATCTTCCGCTTTGTGGGGGATACATTAAGCCAGCGCGGGCTGCTGTGGCCTGCGGTGCTGGCGGTTGTTTTGTGCATTGCGGCATTCTTGCTTTGCCTGCGCAGTAAGGATGCTTTGCTGCGCGCGCTGCCCATGGGCCTTACCGCCCTGATGGCACCGGCGTGGCTGGCGCTGCTGCGCACCCATTCCATCCAGCACGGGTGGTTTACCTGGCGCAGCTTAACGGTCAGCATTTTTGCGGGGCTGGCATTTCTCTATTATTCCTGTGGGATACGGGTGGGCCTGCGGCGCTTGCGCGGCCAAAAACAACAAGGGTGAAAGTAGCTATGAAGGACGAAGAAAACAAGATGCAGCCTGCTGCCCCGGAGCAGCAGGCCCAGCCGGAACAGACGCAGCCGGAAAGCGAACCGGCCGCGGATGCGGCCCAGCCGAAAAATGAAACAGAACCAGCGGAAACTGCCGCCCAGCCGGGAGCTGAAAACGAGCCCCAGGCGGAACCCGCAGCCCCGGAAACGCCGGACAAAAAGAAACGCCCCCTGTGGTTGAAACTGCTGGCGGTGTTTGCTGCGGCGCTGGCGGTGCTGGTGCTGCTGGCGGTGTTGTACATTAACGGCAAGCTGGACCTGATCCATTACGATGACGGTACGGTGGACAGCGTTGGCACCATTGACGCTGAAGAGGACCAGGACCTGGATACCACCGGCCTGACCCAGGCCACAAGTGACGAAATGGAGATGCCGGAGGGCAGCCCCTTTGCGGACGAGGATGTGCTGAACATCCTGTTGATCAGCACCGATGAACGCACCGATGCCGTGAACGACTGGGATGCGTTTACCCACCTGAACGAGCTGGACGGCACCAAAGCCACCACCGAGTTCAGCTCCGATGCCCGCGCCGACAGTTTGATCCTGTGCTCTTTGAACATCAAGGACGATACCATCAAGCTGGTTTCCATCGAGCGCGGCACCGGCGTGCCGATCCTGCTGGATGGGTACGAGGGGCAATACGACTGGATCACCCACACTTTCCGTTACGGCGGTGCCCGCCTGACGATGGATACGGTGGAAGACTGCTTTAACGTGCAGGTGGACCACTATGTGCGGTTCAATTTTAATTCTTTTGTCCAGATCGTGGATGCCGTGGGCGGCATTGATCTGAACCTGACCGAGGAGGAAGCCAAGGCCCTGAACTGGGAAGTTCCCTCCAACTCAATGCTGATCGTCAACAAGGTGGACCCCGGCTGGAACCACTTTGACGGGTATACCGCATTGCAGTATGCCCGCCTGCGCGCCATTGATGATGACTGGCACCGCGTGGCCCGCCAGCGCACCGTCATCCAGGCGGTGCTGGACCAGATCAAGAGCGCTTCGGTCACCGAGCTGAACGCTTTGCTGGATGCTGCGCTGCCGGTGGTGCAGACCAACTTTACCAAAACCGAGATCGCTGCCCTGATGGTGCAGCTGCCGGGCTTTTTGGGGGTGACGGCGGACCAGATGACCCTGCCGGTACAGGGCACCTATGGCGTGCGCAACGGCATGGATGACCGCCCCATGATGGACCCTGACTGGGCCGCCAACATTGCGGTGCTGCAGAACTTTTTGTATACCGATATGACGGCGGAGGAAGCCATTGCCGCCGGTACCGCTACCCCGGAGACCGCTGACGGCGAAGAAACCGCTGCGCCCGAAACCGTGGAAGTGCAGAGCAAAAAGAATGATGCCCTCCACACCTACCTGAAAGACAACACGACCCCTGTTTATTGGGATTACCCGCTGGAAGATGCCGATTTTGGCAATGCGGATTACCGCGTGTTCCTGGCCGGGGAGACCCGCGGCCAGCCGCAGAACACTGCCATGCGCAAGGCACTGTTCCAGTACCTGCATGAGCAGCAGGGGGTGAACATCCAGCTGGTGGAAACCGGCGTGGGCGAGACCCAGGTGCTGGAGCAGTACCTGCACACCGGGGATGAAAACTGGCTGAACCATTACCTGAAACTGCAGGGCAGCTGCGCGGATACGGAAGCCGAATACTGGCGCTGGCTGTACCAGTATAACCGCCAGCAGGGCGGCACCATCCATGTGGCTGGGCTGGACGTTGAGCATAACACCGAAATTTCCATGTACGGCCTGCTGGCTTTGGCGGATACCGAGCGCGAACCTGCGGAAAGCATTGCGGACTTTGTGCAGGCCCTGCGGGATGAGGATATGACCACCGCCCTGCAGCTGTTCAAAACGGATATGGCAGAGCAGCCCGATGCAATGGCGGACTATTTCGGCGATGCGTTTGCCCAGGTTGAGCAGCTGTATGCCAACCTGCAGGTGAACACCACCTATGCGGGCAGCCTTGACCGCAATGACCTTGCCATGATGGACAATATGAACTTTGTGCTGAGCCAGTACCCGGACGAAAAGTTCTTTGGCCAGCTGAGCAGCGGCCATGTGAGCCAGAGCGCCTGGAAGGACGGCAATTATATTGCCAGCTACCGCCGCTTTGGTATGCTGCTGAACGGCGATGATTCCCCCGTGCAGGGTGAAGTCTGCTCCATGCTGACGATCTATACCCCGCGCGGCAGCAGCGGTTTGCTGGGTGATGAGGCCGAGGATGACTATTACGACCTGACCGCACTGGCGGAAGCTGCGGGCAAAGAATTTGTTGCCACAGGGGCGGATTTGTTCCTGGCGCTGGATGGGGAGGACACCCCCTACACCGAGCAGAATGGCCTGATCAAGCCCGAAGTGCAGGCCGAAGAAAAGCCGCTTATGGATTATTGCCAAAAACTGATCGTACTTTTTGACACAGAAAATTAAAATTTACCGTTGACAAGGCCGCGCCTTTGTGCTATAAATACTTTAAACCAATGAAGCGAAAGTAAAACCACAGGCGCACGCACAGAGAGCCCCCGATGCTGGGAACGGGGTGGTAAGCGGAGTGGATAAATGGTTCGCCGAGGGCACGGGGAAAAGCTGGGCTGAGTATCCGTTGACGGAAGCCTCCGTTACAGGGCAGGGGAATGTTAGTTCTCCGCAGAGCGGCTGTGCAGTTTATGGCACGGCAAGCAAGGTGGCACCACAGATTATTTGATTGATCTGCCCTTGCACAGAAAGCTATTTCTGTGCAAGGGCTTTTTGTTATACCCGGCACAGACCACAAACAGGAGTAACACCATGAAAAAGCAAAGCATTACCACCATGCGGGAGCGATGGCGCCGGGCAAACTGAACTGCCCGCCCCGGCACCGCCGATACACCTTAAATGTGAATGATAAAAAGGAGCTTTTACCATGAAAAAGTTTGTTGCTGTTCTGTCCGCCGCCGCTATGCTCGCCACCCTCGCCGCCTGCGGTTCCACCGCCACAACCACTTCCACCGCTGCTTCCAGCGCTGATACCGCTGCATCCACCAGCAGCGAAACCGCCGCAGATGATACCGCAAAGTCTTACAAGATCGCTGTAGTCCAGCAGCTGGACCACGCCAGCCTGGATGAGATCCGCACCGCTGTGGAAGCAGAGCTGGATGCCAAGGCCGCCGAAAAGGGCATTACCATTGAGTACAAAGATTTCAACGGCCAGAACGACGCTACCACGTTGAACCAGATCGGCACCCAGGTGGTTTCCGATGGATATGATGCAGTGGTGCCTATTGCCACCCTGGCCGCCCAGTGCATGGCCAATGCCTGCGCCGAAGACAAGATCCCCGTTGTGTACGCCGCCATCAGCGACCCTGCCGCCGCAGACCTGACCGGCCTGGATTATGTGACCGGTACTTCTGACGCACTGAACACCCAGTTCATCCTGGATATGATGCTGGCCATCAACCCGGATGTCAAGACTGTTGGCCTGCTGTACTCCAACTCCGAAGCAAACTCCACCACCCCCATTGCCGAAGCAAAAGCTTACCTGGATGAAAAGGGCATTGCTTACGTGGAAGGCACCGGCAACACCAACGATGAGATCATGAGCGCCGCCGCCAACATGGTGGGCAAGGCTGACGCCGTGTTTACCCCGACCGATAACGTGGTTATGGCCGCAGCCGCTGCTGTTTCCGAAACGCTGACCGAAGCAGGCATCCCGTTCTACACCGGTGCCGACAGCTTTGTTACCGCCGGTGCCTTTGCAACCTGCGGCGTCAACTACACCGAACTTGGCACCTATACCGCTGATATGGTGCTGAATATCCTGGAAAGCGGCAACGTTCCTGAATACCATGTGATGGATGGCGGCATCATCACCGTCAACACCGAGACCGCCGCTGCCCTGGGCATTGATTACGCCGCATTCAGCGATATGGCCGGCCAGGTTGTGGAAGTTACCACCCAGCAGTGATAAAATGAATAGAGAATAATGAAAAAAGAATAATGCAGGCGTGGTGCCCGCGGCCCCACAATAAAGCAGGAAATGCAGCTCCGGCGAGAGAAAAAATCCCGCCGGAGCTGCATACCTGATTAAAAAGCGCCGCCGCGGGCGGCGCACCAACATTATTCTTTCTTCTTTTTTAATTATTATTTCGTCAAAGGAGCAACGCTTATGTTTACCCTTGCCATTGTGCAAAGCGCATTGGAGCTGGGCTTTATTTACGCCCTTGTGGCCATGGCCCTGTTTTTGAGCTTCCGTGTGCTGAATATTGCCGATATGACCACCGATGGTGCGTTCACCCTTGGCTGTGCCGTGTCGGCTACCGCCGCAGTGGCGGGGCATCCGTTCCTTGGCTTTGTGCTGGCCATGCTGGCCGGTGCCTGCGCCGGGTTTGTTACCGCGTTCCTGCAAACCCACCTGGGCGTGCCGTCCATCCTGGCGGGCATTATTACCAACACTGGGCTTTACACCGTAAACCTTGCCATCATGGGCTTTTCTTCCAACGTTCCCATGCTGAAAACTGAAACGGTGTTCACCATGGCCCGTGCCCTGTTTGGCGAAAAATCCCCCTATAAGCTCATTGTTGCCGTCACGGTCACAGTTGTGGCCTGCGCGCTGCTGATTCTGTTCCTTGGCACCCGGCTGGGCCTTTCCATCCGCGCTACCGGCGATAACCCGGATATGGTGCGCGCTTCCTCCATCAACACGGCGTTCACCATCACGGTGGGCCTTTGCGTTTCCAACGCCATGACCTCTCTTTCCGGCGCGGTTCTGGCCCAGTACCAGAAATCCGCCGATATCAACCTTGGCACCGGCATGGTGGTCATCGGCCTGGCTTCGCTGATTATTGGCGAAACCCTGTTTGGCCGCGGCGGCATGTGGGTCAAAGCGGCCGCGGCTGTGGCGGGCAGTGTGATCTACCGCTTCATCATTGCGCTGGCCCTGCGCGCCAATGTTCCCAGCGAGTGCCTGAAACTGATTTCCGCCGTTATTGTGGCGCTGGCCATTGCGGCCCCGGCCCTGAAAAAGAACCTTGCGCTGCGCCGCCGCCGTGCCGCCAGCCAGAAAGGGGGCAAGACCCATGCTTGATCTGAACCATGTCAGTATGACCTTTAACCCCGGTACGGTGAACGAGAAAAAAGCACTGACCGATATCAACCTGCATATGGAAAGCGGTGAGTTCGCCACCATTGTGGGCTCCAACGGCGCGGGCAAATCTACCTTGTTCAATGCCATTGCGGGCAGCTTTATCCCGGATACCGGCAGCATTCTGCTGGATGGGGTGGATATGACCTTCCAGCCGGATTTCCGCCGCTCCAAGGCCATCGGCCGCCTGTTCCAGGACCCGCTCAAAGGCACCGCCCCCAACATGACCATTGAGGAAAACCTGGCCCTGGCTTATCTGCGCGCTTCCACCCACACTTCGCCGTTTTCACGCATTACCAAGGCGGATCGCGAGCTGTTTACCGAGCGGCTGGCCCAGCTGGGCCTGGGGCTGGAAAACCGCATGAAACAGCCGGTTGGACTGCTTTCCGGCGGCCAGCGCCAGGCGCTGACTTTGTTGATGGCCACTCTGGTTACCCCCAAACTGCTGCTGCTGGACGAGCATACCGCAGCCCTGGACCCCGCCACCGCGGATAAGGTGCTGGAACTGACCAAGAAAATTGTGGCGGAAAACCACATCACCTGCCTGATGATCACCCACAATATGCACGCCGCCCTGGAACTGGGCAACCGCACGCTGATGATGGATTCCGGCCATATTGTGCTGGATATCAGCGGGGAAGAACGCGCCAGCACCACGGTGGACGGCCTACTGGACCAGTTCGCCAAAAATGTGGGCCGCCGGTTGGATAACGACCGCATCCTGTTGAGCAAGAAGGAAGAGATGGCCCAGTAAAAGAATAACAAAACACAGCCCCCGCGGGCAGCAGGCAAAACCTGCCGTGCCCCGCGGGGGCTGCTATTTTATATTATGTTAAACCAAAGAAGATCAACCGGCAATCGCACCAAAAGCGGAAACGCCCAACGTGCTCAGCACGCCCATAATGCAGCCTGCCAGCAGAACGCCGCCCATGCAGGCCAGAACACTTTCCTTAAAATCCATATCCAGCAGGCTGGCGGCCAGGGTGCCGGTCCATGCGCCGGTGCCAGGCAGGGGAATGCCCACAAACAGCAGCAGGGCAATAAACAGGCCGCGGCCGGCGGTGGCTTTCAGCTTTTCGCCGCCTTTGTGGCCTTTTTCCAGGCAGAAGGTGAAAAACTTGCCGACCACCGGTTTGTCAGCGCCCCATTCCAGGATCTTGCGCGCAAACAAAAAGATGAACGGCACCGGGATCATGTTGCCAATGATGGCAACGATGTAGGTGCTCCACAGCGGCAGGCCAAAAATTACGCCATAGGGAATTGCGCCGCGCAGTTCGATCAGGGGAACCATCGAAACAAAAAATACAGTCAGGTATTTCTTAAGCATTCCAGTACCTCGCAGTTGATTGGTGTCGAATTTGCATACAATTTTTATTATACAAGAATCCGCGATATGCCGCAAGACCTGCACCGCAGGTTTTGTGTAAAATTTATGTCAAGCGGGCCGGGCACCGCTTTCCGCCATAAAAAGGGTGCAAAGCCCTGCGGGATATGGTATAATTACAACATACATGCCCACAGAATAAGAAGAAATGACGGAACCACAATAGCAGGAGGAAGCACAGGATGAAGCGTGCAGAAGCCCTGGAAGAATACAGCCGCGCTCAAAGATCGGGCGTGCGCGATTACCGTGAAAAGACAGCGGCAGGCAAATACCCCTATCTGCCTGCGTTGGATGAACTGCTGGAAAAAACAGATACTGAAAGCCAGATGCCGCTTGGCACCATTGAAATCCCGCTGGATTATGTGGTTGGCACCAAAACCACCGGCCGCACCCCGGCGTTTGCTTCCAACTTTATGCCGCTGCTGCCCGAAAACACCGAGTTTGCCAGCAAGTGGGTTTCCCTCTGCCAGGCCCATGTGGAGGAGGGCATCCACGATGCCATTAAAGCATATGAGTACATGGGCCGTTTTTATGTGCAGGAAGGCAACAAACGTGTCAGTGTGCTGAAATATTTTGGCGCGGACTCTATTTTTGCCACCGTTACCCGCATTGTGCCGCAGTTCAATGATACGCCAGAAGTCCGTGAATATTACGAGTTCATGGAGTATTACCCCCTGTGCGGGCTGTACCGCCTGCACTTTACGCAGGAGGGCAGCTTTGCCCGGCTGCAGAAAGCACTGGGTAAAGCGCCGGACGAAAAGTGGACCTCGGACGACAAGGCGGAAGTTGTCAGCCTGATGAACTGGATCACCAAGGCTTACAATGCCCACGGCGGCGATAAAATGCGCACCACCCCGGCGGATGTTATGCTGCTGCTGCTCCGCCTGTATAAGCTGGACGAGCTGAAAACCTACAGCCCTGCCCAGTTTGCCGCGGCCATTGACGCCGTGTGGGATGACGTTCTGGCACTGGAGCGCCCGGAACCGGTCAAGCTCAGCACCCAGCCTTCCACCCCGGCCAAAAAGAACAGCCTGCTGGACCGCATCCTGCCGGGTATCCGCAGTGAGCCCAGCCACCTGAAAGTGGCGTTTGTCAACGAGCGCACGCCGGAAACTTCCACCTGGACCAGCCAGCACGAGTTTGGCCGCACCCAGCTGGACCAGGTGTTTGCCGGCAAGGTGGAAACCGTGGCTTACCACGGCGCAGAGCCGGGCAAAAATGCCGATGAACTGGTGGAAAAAGCCATCCAGGACGGCGCAGATATGGTGTTTACCACCTCACCCAAGCTGGTGGGGGCTTCGCTGCGCGCGGCGCTGCGCCACCCTGATGTGCGCATCCTGAACTGCTCGGTCGATATGCCGTATGCTTCCATCCGCACCTATTACAGCCGCGTGTATGAGGCAAAGTTCATCACCGGCGCTATTGCCGCCGCTGTGGCGCGGGAGGACCGCGTGGGTTATGTGGCGGATACGCCCACCTTTGGCGTTCCGGCCAACATCAATGCGTTTGCCCTTGGCGCGCGGATGGTCAACCCGCGCGTTAAGGTCAGCCTGCAATGGACCTGCCTGCCGGGGGACCCGATCCAGGCATTCCAGAAACAGGGCATCACGGTGGTTTCGGGGCGCGATACCCCCACGCCGTTCCGCCCCGCGCGGGAGTTCGGCACCTTCCGCATCAGCCCCGGCGGCACGCTGGTGGACCTGGCTTCGCCGTTCTGGCATTGGGGCCAGTTCTATGAAAACGTAGTGCGCACCGTGCTGGATGGCGGCTGGACCCGCGATAAATCCGGTACCGACGGTACCGCCGTCAACTACTGGTGGGGCATGAACAGCGGTGTGATGGATGTGCTGCTCAGCCGCGAGCTGCCCCATGATGTGCGCCACCTGGCCAACATCCTGCGCAGCGGCATTATTGCGGGCAGCATTGACCCGTTTGCCTGCTATATTACCGCGCAGAACGGCACCGTGATGAACGAGGGCCGCACCGGCTTTACCCCGGAGCAGATCCTGCACATGGACTGGCTGTGCGATGCAGTGGAGGGTCACCTGCCGGAATTTGACGAACTGACGGACTATGCCCGCCCCATGTACCGCATGCAGGGCATCCACCGCGACCAGCTCCCCGCAGAGAAAGAGGCCGACCTATGAAAATTCTGGCAGTGGCAGACGAAGAAAGCAAGTACCTGTGGGAATACTATGAGCCCAGCAAGCTGCGTGATATCGACCTGATCATCGGCTGCGGGGACCTGAGCCTGCATTATATGAACTTTTTGTCCGATGCAGCGCCGGTTCCGGTGCTTTATGTACACGGCAACCATGATGCCAACTATGATAAGGAACCGCCCCACGGCGCGATCTGCATTGACGATGACCTGTACTGGTACAAGGGCTACCGCATTGTGGGCCTGGGCGGCAGCTGCCGCTACCGCTCCGGCGCGTGGCAGTTTACCGAAGCGGAGATGAAGCGCCGCATCAGCCGCCTGCGCGGCAAAATTCAGCGCGCAGGCGGGGTGGATATCCTTGTCACCCATGCGCCGCTGCATGGGTATGGGGATTTCAGCGACCTGCCGCACCGCGGGTTTACGGTGTTCAATGAAATTCTGGATACCTACCACCCGGCTTTGATGCTGCACGGGCATATCCACCTGATCTATGGGGCCAACATCCCGCGGGAACACCAGTACGGCCAGACCCGCATTGTGAACTGCTATGAGCGCTTTATGCTGGACCTGCCGGATAAGCCGGACCCACGCCGCCACTCCCTGATTGAGCGGTGGAAAGAGTTCAACCGCACAGGGCACTTCTAAACGCGTAGTCGAATGTGTACCTGATTACCATAAACGATTGGAGAACAAATACGATGACCAAAACCAAAATCGGCGTTCTGGGCGCCGGAACCTGGGGAACCGCGCTGGCACGCATGCTGGCAGTAAACGGCTGTGACGTTACCATGTGGAGCGCCCTGCCCGATGAACTGAAATCCATGAGCGTGACCCATGCGCACCCCAACCTGCCCGGCATGAGCCTGCCTGCCGATATGCACTATACCGCGGATATTGAAGAAGTCTGCGGCGACCGTGATGTGCTGCTGTTTGCGGTACCCTCGGTTTTTGTGCGCTCCACCGCCCGCAAGGCGGCCCCGCATATCCCGGATGGGCAGCTGATCGTGGATGTGGCCAAAGGCGTGGAGGAAAAAACGCTGATGACGATGTCTGAAATCATTGAGCAGGAGCTTGCTGCGGATGGCAAGCACACCCACTGCAATGTGGTGGCGCTTTCCGGCCCCACTCATGCGGAGGAAGTGGCCCGCGATATGCCCACCCTGATCGTGGCGGGCAGCCCGGATGAAGCCGCCGCCCGCAAGGTGCAGCAGATCTTTACCACCCCCACCTTCCGCGTGTATACCAACACCGACCGCCGCGGCGTGGAGCTGGGCGGCGCTGTCAAAAATGTGATCGCGCTGGCTGTTGGCATTGCAATGGGCCTGGATTACGGCGATAACGCCAAGGCGGCCCTGATCACCCGCGGCAACGCCGAACTGGCCCGCCTGGGTGTTGCCATGGGCTGCAAGGCCGAAACCTTTGCCGGGCTTTCCGGCATGGGCGATCTGATCGTGACCTGCACCAGCATGCACAGCCGCAACCTGCACGCCGGTATGCTGATCGGCCGCGGCAAGGATGTGGAGACCGCCAAAAAAGAGGTCGGCCAGGTGGTGGAGGGCATTAACGCCCTGCCCGCAGCCTGCAAGCTGGCCAAAAAGTATAAGGTGGAAATGCCCATCGTGAATGCGGTGGACGATATTCTGTCCGGCCGGCTGGCCGCCCGCGATGCACTGGCCGCCATGATGGGCCGCCAGCTGAAACAGGAGTAATAACGTGGAAAACAGGGATATTCGCATTGCGTTTTTTGATATTGACGGCACCCTGCTGCCGCCGGATCACCACCTGCCGGAATCCACCGTGGCGGCGCTCAACATTCTGCGCGCCAAAGGGGTGCAGCTCTACCTGGCAACCGGCCGCCCGCCGTACCACCTGCGCTACCTGAAAAAGGACCTGCCGTTTGAATTTGACGGCATGGTGATGATGAACGGCCAATACTGCCGGGATAAGGACGGCTGCTTTTACGCCCACCCGCTGCCGCAGGAGGGACTGCGCGAGCTGCTGCCCTGGCTGGAAAAAACGGATATCGCGGTGTCCTTTGTGGAAGCAGATACCGCTTACATGAACCGCACCAATGCCCTGTGCGAACACTTTTTGAAAGAAATCCCGCAGGAAACCATCGACCCGGCCCAGCGCTGTTTTACCTACCCGACGTATCAGCTCAGCGCCTTTTTGAGCAGCAAGCAGGAGCCGGAGTTTATGGCCCACGCGCCCGGCTGCCGTGCTGTGCGTTGGAGCGAAGAATTCGCCGATATCTTGCCCGCCACCGGCGGTAAGGTGAACGGCCTGCAGGAAACGCTGAACCATCTTGGCCTTAAGCAGGAAAACAGCATCGCCTTTGGCGATGGCAGCAATGATACCGAAATGCTGGCCTTTGCCGGAATCGGGGTTGCCATGGGCAACGCCTGGCCGGACGCCCGCGCCGCGGCGGATTATATTACCACCGATGTGGATAAAGACGGCATCTGGAATGCGCTGGAACATTTCGGCCTGCTGAAATAACCAATAAAAACAAGAGCATGTGCGGTTTTAGGGAAAGCCCGAAAAACTGCACATGCTCTTATTTTATTTCTTTATTATAATTGCTGCTTAACCGCAGGGCAGCGTTTTGCCGTTCAGCACGGCATGCACCAGCGTGTCGCCGTGATAGGTCAGCTCCAGATGGAAGAACGGTGAGCCCTCCGCCAGCAGCCGCAGGAAAATTTTGTCCCCCTGCCAGATCGGCAGGCTTTCCACCTGCGTTTTGGGCACCCATTCCAGCGCGCCCTCGTTGCAGTCTGTCAGTGTGCCGGTAAAATCGGTACAGGTGTACAGGTGCATCCGCTCGGCGGGCCATGGCTCGCAAGTAAAATCCACAATGCCGCGGTAGGCGGGGGATTGCATCGTCAGGCCGGTTTCCTCCCACACTTCGCGCAGGGCACAGGCTTCCGCAGTTTCGCCGGGTTCAAACTTGCCGCCCACACCGATCCATTTATCATGGTTGACGTCGTTCTTCTTTTTAACGCGGTGCAGCATTAGGTAGCAGCCGTTTTGTTCCAGGTAGCACAGCGTGGTTTGCAGCAGTTCAGCCATAGCGGAGCCTCGTTCCCTGTGTGCGGGGCACACAAAATATATTGGTACCAGTATACCACCCGATGGTACGGGCGGCAAGGCCGCAGACAATGCGCGGGCGGCTGTTTGGCGGGCAGGAAACCAATATCTTGAAATTTGCGCGGCGTTCCATTATAATACCAATGGTTATCTTCAAATCAAAAAGGAAAATAAATTTTTAACGATACTGCTAAAAATATCGTGCTGCATAAAATATAAGGAACAACGGTTTGGGTGTGCGGATGAAGTATAAAGCAAGCAAAACAATAAGAATGCTCCGGGCGGCGCTGGTGTTTGCCGTTACCTTTGCGGCGGTTATGGCCTGCGTGTGGCTGTTGAACCATAACCAGAAAAGCGAGGAAGAACTGAAAGCGGCCTATACGGCAGAATCTACCATCAGCCGGGTGGAAACGCAGCTCAACCGCTACCTGGCGGAATCCCAGTTCATCAGCCATATTGTGGAGACCGGGTATGAGCTGACGGACGAGGAGTTCGCTACCCTTTCCAAACTGCTGCAGGATGACGATAATGTGATCGAAGCACACGAGCTGGCCAAGGACGGCATTGTGAATGAGATCTACCCGCTGGAAACCAACCGCCAGGCCATGGGGCTGAATATGCTGGAACACCCCGCCCGCAAAAAGGAAGCAAACCTTGCCAAAGAAAGCGGCCAATACACCATTGCCGGGCCATATGGCCTGATGCAGGGCGGTACCGGTGCGCTGCTGTTTGACCCCATTTACCGCCAGGATGAAAACGGAAACCGGCAGTTCTGGGGATTTTCGCTCCTGGTGATCAACTGGGACAAGTTTATTTCCAAAATTGAGCTGGATAAGCTGGAAGAAGCCAACTACAATTACCGCATCTGGAAAGCGGACCCCAACACCGGCGAAAAGATCACTATCGCCGAAAGCAAGGGAACGGCATTCACCGATACCCTGGTGGTGGCCTGCACCGTGCCCAATGATACCTGGTATTTTGAGATCGAACCCAGGGAAGGCTGGGTGCCAAAGCAGCAGGTGCTGTTTGGTGTTGCCATTGCGCTGGCGGCACTGGTGGCCTGGGCCTGCTGGCAGGTGGAAGCCCGCCGCTATAAGGAAGCCCAGTACGCGGGAAAAATTGAAAAGGCCGCCCGCGAGGCCCAGGCCGCCAACGAAGCCAAGACCCGCTTTTTGTTCAACATGAGCCATGATATCCGCACCCCGATGAACGCGATCATCGGCTTTTCGGACCTGCTGGAAGCGCATTTTGATGAAAGGGAAAAAGCGCTGGGCTACCTGCAAAAGATCCGTTCTTCCAGCGCATTTTTGCTTTCGCTCATCAACTATGTGCTGGAAATGGCGCGCATTGAAAGCGGCAAGGCAGAACTGAAGCTTGCCGCCGGGTATGAAAAAGATCTGGTCGATTCGCTGAACGCTGTGTTTGAACCGTCCATCCGGGAAAAGAATCTGCACTATACCTGTACCGCCAAGATTCAGCACCCCTATGTTCTGTGTGACGAAACCAAAGTGCGGGAAATTTTGCTGAACATCGTCAGCAATTCCATCAAGTATACGCCGGAGGGCGGTTCCGTTACCCTGAGTGTGACCGAAACCGAACCGCTGCGCCCCGGCGCGGTGACCTACCGTTTTGTGGTGCAGGATACCGGCATCGGCATGAGTGAGGAATACCTGCCCCATATTTTTGAGGAGTTCACCCGCGAGCACACCAGCACCGAAAGCAAGGTGGTGGGCACCGGCCTGGGCCTGCCCATTGTAAAAGCGCTGGTGGACCTGATGGGCGGTACCATCCAAGTGGAAAGCAGGGAAGGCCAGGGCACCAAAACCACCGTGCTGCTGACCTTTGAAATGGCAACGCAGGAAGAGTTTGCAGGCAAAAAGGCGGCCAAGCGCGCCGAGCTGACAGAAAAACTGCAGGGCAAACGCATTCTGCTGGCAGAGGATAACGACCTGAACGCTGAGATCGCTGTGACGCTCCTGGAAGAACAGAACTTTAAGGTGGAGCGTGTGGCAGACGGCCTGCAGTGTGTGGCGGCACTGCAAAATAAACCGGAACATTATTATGATGTGATCCTGATGGATATCCAGATGCCCAATATGGATGGCTACCAGGCAACGCAGGTCATCCGCCGCTTGGGCGGCGCAAGGGGCACAATCCCCATTATTGCCATGACGGCAAACGCCTTTGAAGAGGACCGCAAAAAGGCGTTTGAAGCGGGCATGAACGCCCACATTGCCAAGCCGTTCAGTATGGATACCCTGCTGGCCGGGCTGGATGAAGCACTGACAGAAAAAACAGGCACGAGCCATACATAAACCGCCGCGCTTTCCATATAATAGGTACATTGTACAGAATATGGAAGGGCAGGAGGGTACCCCAATGAAAGCAACAGGAATCGTGCGCAGGATTGACGAGCTGGGGCGGGTGGTCATTCCCAAAGAGATAAGGCGCACCCAGCGCATCCGCCAGGGCGACGCACTGGAAATTTTTACCGCTGCCGATGGCCAGGTGGTGTTCAAAAAATATTCCCCGCTGGTGGAGCTGGGCGAACTGGCCGGGGTGTATGCCGAGGTGCTGGCCAAAAACCTGGGCCGCCCTGTGCTGGTGTGTGACCGGGAAAGCATTGTGGCAGCCACCGGCGCGGGCAAAGGCCAGCTGCTGGGGCGGCAGATCAGCGATGCCGCCGCCCGGCTGCTGGCCATGCGCGGCCCTTACACCGCGCCGGAAACCGCCGCCCGCCGCATTACGGCCTTTGACAAAGGGGAAGCGGTGCTGCTGTGCGCCTGCCCCATTGTGGTGCAGGGCGATGTGGAGGGCGGGGTGCTGCTGACCGGCCGCCCACAGGATGCTGCCCCCGATGCCGAGACCGCCCGCGCAGTGAACATTGCCGCGGCATTTTTAGCAAAGTGGATGGAAGAATGAACCGCAGGCCGGCATTACCCCGCAGCCCGGCGGGCAGCAAAACAAGATAAAATAACAGTAAAACGCCGCGGCAGAGGGCAAAAACCACCCTTTGCCGCGGCGTTTGTGTCAAATCTGTTAAAGTTTGAAACTTTTTGTGAAAAGGGCTTGACAGAACAAAGAGTTGGGATATAATAAATTTAGCACTCGGGAAGAGAGAGTGCTAAATGAGACAAAGCAAACAAGGAGATGAGGGCAGCATGACGATGGATGCACGCAAGCAGCGCATTCTGGAAGCGATTGTTGCCATTTATTCTACCGGCGGCGAGCCGGTTGGCTCCGGTTTGCTGGCCAGCCACTTTGATATGGCACTTTCCAGCGCAACGCTCCGCAATGAGATGGCCGCGCTGACAAAGCTTGGCCTGCTGGAGCAGCCGCATACCAGCGCAGGCCGCGTGCCCAGCCCCAAGGGGTACCGGTACTATCTGGATCACCTGCTGGAAGCTCCCGCCGCCATAGCACTGAGCGCAGCGGACCGCGAAAACATTGACCGGCTGTTTGCCGATATGGATGTTGAACCCGAAAAACTGGCGCAGAGCGCCGCCCGCGCATTGGCCGATTATACCGGCTGTGCCGCAGTGGCCACCACCCCGCAGGCCGAAGACCTGTGCATCGCCCATTTTGAGGTCGTGCAGGTCGGGCGGTATTCCGCCGCGGTGCTGGCGGTTACCAGCTCCGGCGGCGTGCGCACCCGTGTGGCGCGCATCCACACCGGCTTAACGCGGGAGGATGCCGATGAGATGGCCCGCCTGCTGAACAGCAGCCTGACCTTTGTAGCGCCGGAAGACCTGACCCCGTCGCTGACGGCAAGCCTGGTGCTTTCCGCCGGGCGCAGGCTGGCACCAGTGGTGTTCGCCGCCGAAGCACTGGTCCGCACCCGCCCGCAGGTTTACCTGGAGGGCGTGCAGTACCTGGCCAAGATGCCGGATGTGCGCACAAACCTTGGCGCGCTGCTGGAAGTCTTTTCTGACAACGAAGCGGCCCGCGCCCTGATCGAACCGGGCAGCGGCAAAGTGACCGCCACGCTGGGCGAGGATATCGAGCCCGCCATGCCGAACCTCTGCATCGTCAGCAAGCGTTACCTTGCGGGCGGCGGGCTGTACGGCACGGTGGCAGTGATCGGCTCCAACCGTATGGAGTACGAACACCTGATCCCCGTTTTGAATTATTTTGCAATCAAACTTGGGCAGTCAATGTCCGGTAAAAAGGAGGAGCAGACATGAGCGAAGAAACAAAGAAGCAGCCTGAAACCGAACAGGCCGCTGCCGAAACAAAAGCGCCCGCGGCAGAATCCGATAAGCAGGAAGCTGAACCCGCTGCGTCCGAAAAGACGGAAAAGAAAGACTGGTTCGGCAAAAAATCCAAAGAGCTGGAAGCCGTAAAGGCAAAGCTGGAAGCCGCCGAACAGGCCAACGCAAAGCTGAAAGACCAGATGCTGCGCACCGCTGCAGAGTATGATAACTACCGCAAGCGTTCCGCCCGCGAAGCTGACCAGAAGTTCAACGATGGCGTTTCCCACGCGGTCAACCAGATTCTGGCGATTCTGGATACGCTGGATATGGCAGCTAACGCCGAGTGCACCGATGAAAACTATAAAAAGGGCGTTGTGATGACGCTGGACAAAGCCGAAAAAGCACTGAGCACCCTGCACATCACCGAGATCGAATCCATGGGCAAGCCCTTTGACCCCAACTTTATGAACGCTGTTCAGCAGGTTCCGGCAGAGGATGGCCAGGAAAGCGGCACCGTGGTGCGCGTGTTCCAGAAAGGCTACATGATCGGCGATAAGATCATCCGCCACGCAACCGTGGTTGTGGCCGAATAACAAAGCATGAACCGGGCGCAAAAGCCCGTTCAGATATAAATTAAGACATTCACATTTCCATGTTTCCTGAAAGAGGAATATGAAAGGAGTTTTATATTATGAGCAAAATCATTGGTATTGACCTTGGTACTACCAACAGCTGCGTAGCTGTTATGGAGGGCGGCGAGCCCGTTGTTATCCCTAACGCTGAGGGTGCCCGTACTACCCCGTCTGTTGTCGGCTTTACCAAAACCGGCGAGCGTCTGGTAGGCCAGGTCGCAAAGCGTCAGGCTATCACCAACCCCGAAAACACCATTTCTTCCATCAAGCGTAAGATGGGCACTGCCGAAAAGGTTCACGCCGGCGGCAAGGATTACACCCCTGAAGAGATCAGCGCTATGATCCTGGCAAAGCTGAAGGCTGACGCCGAGGCTTACCTGGGCGAGCCTGTTACCGAGGCTGTCATCACCGTTCCCGCTTACTTCAACGACAGCCAGCGCCAGGCAACCAAGAACGCCGGTACCATCGCTGGCCTGAACGTAAAGCGTATCATCAACGAACCGACCGCAGCTTCTCTGGCTTACGGCATTGATAAGGAATCCGACCAGAAGATCATGGTTTACGACTTGGGCGGCGGCACGTTCGATGTTTCCATCATCGAGATGGGCGATGGCGTTACCGAAGTTCTGGCTACCAACGGTGATACCCACCTGGGCGGCGATGACTTCGACCAGCGCATCATCGACTGGATGGCTGAGGACTTCCAGAAAGAGAACAATATCGACCTGCGTAAGGATAAGATGGCTGCACAGCGCTTGAAGGAAGCTGCTGAAAAGGCAAAGATCGAGCTGTCCAGCGCTACTTCCACCAACATCAACCTGCCGTTCATCACCGCTGACGCCAACGGCCCCAAGCACTTGGATATGACCCTGACCCGCGCAAAGTTCAACGAACTGACCGCTGATCTGGTTGACCGCACCATGACCCCTGTCCGCAAGGCTCTGGCCGATGCGGGCCTGAAGGCTTCTGACCTGGCAAAGGTCCTGATGGTCGGTGGTTCCACCCGTATCCCCGCTGTCTTTGACGCTGTCAAGAAAGAACTGAACTGCGAGCCGTTCAAGGGCATCAACCCCGATGAATGCGTTGCTGTCGGCGCTTCCATCCAGGGCGGCGTTCTGCAGGGCGATGTCAAGGGCCTGCTGCTGCTGGACGTTACCCCGCTGAGCCTGGGCATTGAGACCCTGGGCGGCGTTTGCACCAAGATCATTGAGCGCAACACCACCATCCCCACCAAGAAGAGCCAGATCTTCTCCACCGCTGCTGACA